>NZ_JAEMNX010000001.1 GCF_016463975.1 Marinomonas transparens
TTGAGTCTGTTTTTAACAATGTATTGGTGCGCGCAGCAATCATGCAAAGGTTTCTAGATGAATAAACAGTCATGGAAGAGTAACCAATACTTGTGCCTTGTGCGTGACCTTACTTTATCGATAGTCTTTTAAGCTGGCAGAAAAGGACTAATCAATATCGCATCAAGATTTGCGAATAAGCAAAAAGAGGATGACAACTAACAAAGGTGGAAAATAAACTCATAAACCTCTCTACTGTTACTTATTTGTCATGTTAATTAATTAACATCAATTCCTGTGCAATTTTTGATCATCATATCTAAGCCGTAGATGAGGTATTCACCATGAAAATGAAAGGACAATTAGACAGCATTCAACCAATGAAATCGCCGAAAAAGAAGCAAAAGCAAAAATCAAAGAAGGTTGAATTAAAAAAGAAGAAACAAGATAAGCAGGTAGACAAAAAAGCCGCTAAAGAAAAGCCTTCTACACCGGTCAAAAAGACAATCAAGCCTGCCGTAAAGGCAGAGGCTCCTGCCAAAAAGGCCATTACCCCAACTAAACCAATCGAACCGGCAAAGGTTGTTCCTATCACCCTTCATACCTCACCACAAACAAAGCCGTCTGATTTGATGAGACAACGGGTGTCTAAACATGTACAACCGCTAACCACAGGCGAGCAAACTACAGCAATCAATATCCTGACCAAGCGTTTAATGATGGAGGAAATAACACAGGGCGTGGCGTTACGTGAGCTCAGAGTTCGTGTTCTAGGCCTAAGGCAAGACGCATACTCGGCGCTAGTCGGTGTCTCCCGTAAAACCTTATCTGAAATTGAAAACGACAAAGGCAACTACACGCCAGAAATCATTAACAAGGTATTTAAACCCTTTGGGTTGAAAGTGGGACTCGTTCCGACATCCAGCCAGGTGCTGTCAGCCATACTTCTCAATTAAAGAGAGCTCAATTAAGAAGAGCCCAATAAAAAATAAAACCTTATGCATCGATATAAGGGTCTGTTGTGGCCACCTATATCGATGCATAAGCCTCCATTTTAGCAGCAAAGTCAAAGTCCTTATGGGAAATGCCAGACACATCGTGAGTCATCAGCTGGACTTTCACTGTGCTGTACACATTGAACCACTCCGGATGATGGTTTTGTCTTTCGGCGTATAAGGCACACATGGCCATAAAACCAAATGCATACTGAAAGTCTTTAAACTTGAAGGTTTTAGTGAGTTTTTGATCCTCAACAACCCAGTCTTTTTCCAAACCGGCATTGAGCTGTCTTAGTGCAACAGTTATCGCAGCTTGATCGAGCTTTTGAAGCATCATATTTACCTCTTTCGAATTAAAACAGCATACGAAGAAGTGTAGTCGGTTAGCACTCTAATTCACATTAAATAAAAACCCTTAGATACCTAATGTACCGAAGGGTTTAAAACACCATATAGCAAATAAAGGTCTGTTTACTTAATGGTAAAGTTCACCTCAATATTGCCGCGGGTAGCGTTAGAATATGGGCAAACCTGATGCGCTGCTTCCACCAACTTTTCTACGACACTCACCTCTACATTTGGCACACTCACTTCCAAATCCGCACAAATATTAAAACCTTCCCCTTTTGTGTTTTCACCAATGCCAATAGTGGCTGTAACGTTAACGTCATTAGGCACTTTTATTTTCTGCTGCGAAGCAACCAGCTTCAATGCTCCGATGAAACAAGCAGAATAGCCTGCGGCAAAAAGTTGCTCTGGATTCGTACCTTCACCACCCGCGCCACCCAATTCTGTTGGCGTACTTAGGGCAAGGTCTAGTTTGTTATCAGATGAAACAGAACGACCATCACGGCCACCAGTAGATGTTGCTGTTGCACTATAAACGGCTTGCATAATATTTATCCTCGAATGATATGTTTGAATTAAGTTACTCAAATAATAGTTATTGCGATAACAATATAGTCAAATAAAAGCTCAGTTACCTGAGCTAATGAATCTATGCTATCGCAATAACTATTATCGAGCAATCATTATTTGATTAGTTTTGCTCTCAACGTCATTAGTTGCTCCCGCAAGGCCCTCACTTCTTCCATATCCATCCCACAGGCTTCGGCCACACAACGGTTCACCTCTAGCCCTTTTTCTCGTAACTGTCGTCCCTTGTCGGTCAATGCAATGCTTAAGCTTCGATCATCTTCTACACCGCGTAAACGCTGCACCAAACCATCGGCCTCCATACGCTTAATAACCGGCGTTAATGCCCCTGATTTTTGCCCAAGGGAATCACCAATATACTTCAGACTAACGCCATCTTGTTGCCATAAAATCAACATCACAGTGTATTGAGGATACGTCAGGCCAATGGCAGACAGCGGCGCTTTATAAAATTGCGTCATCGCCAACGAAGTCGAATACAAGGCAAAACACAGCTGATTATCTAGTAATAAAGGATTATTTGATTTCATAGGTTCTCAATGTCTGACACAAACAGTTAGAGCAATAATAGTTAACCATTGTACACGAATGATTGTTTCCTCTCGCGATTAAATCAGCAGCCTTCGTGTTACTGGCGTCGATTTCACTATCGCTGTATTGGTATCGGCCAACTCAGAGATGCTGTCTAAAATAGGGTCTAGTTGACTAATATCTTTTAAATACAAACGCGCAATGTAGCAGTCATCGCCCGTTACCTTATCGCACTCTACTATCTCTGCAATCGAATCAATTTGCGCTTCTAGGGCTTTCATTTTGCCCGGTAACTGACGCATACGAACGATCGCCATTAAGCTGTAACCAAGCACCAGCGGGTTCACCTCTACTCGATAACCGGATATCACGCCACTCTCTTCCAACCGTTTTAGGCGTTCATTAACGCTCGGGGCTGTCATGCCAACAGCACGAGCCAGTTCGGTCACTGGAGTCCGTGCGTTGTCATAAAGTAGTTCAATTAGCCTTGCATCAATGCCATCTAACTGGCTTTCTTCTTTTTTAAGGTTATTTCGCATTTTTACCTCCAATAGATACAGTCATTGGCTTTATTTGTCTTTTTCTGTGCCTGCCAAAATCACGTTTTCGGCTTTATTCTATTCACCATAGAGCACTCACCTTACAAAGCAAACTCATTTTGAGTGAAAACAAGGTTGAGTCAGGAGTCGATGATGAAACATTCAAACAGCACAATAGGTAGCCTAGAACTCACCCTTGCCATGATACTGTCTGGCACCATTGGTTATTTTGTTATTAGTTCAGAACAGTCCCTATGGAATGTGGTGTTCTTTCGCTGCATGATCGGCGCTATAACGTTGGGAGCCTATGCTTACTATGCAGGTCTCATACGACGCGAGTTTTTCCAATCCAGTACTTTAATGATGATCGTCTTAGGCGGCATCACCTTGGTGGCCAACTGGATTCTATTATTCGGCTCGTTCAACTACATTCCGTTTTCCATCGCCACCGTGGCCTACCACATGCAGCCACTATTTTTAGTATTAGCCGGTGCCTTTTTAACAAGAGAAAAGCTATCTACCTCTTTGATGCTGTGGCTGGCATTGGCCTTTGCCGGATTATTCTTAATTGTCGAATTGGATATACATGAGATTGCTGCACTTTTTTCTGACCAGCAATCACATAACAACGACGAGCCTTCTGCCCTTATTGGCTTACTACTCGCATTGGGCGCTGCCCTGCTTTATACCGCGACCACGCTTGTAACGAAAAAAGTCAGCCAAGTTCCCTCGACCTTTGTGGCCTTGATACAGGTGATTGTTGGCATCTTTATGCTCTTGCCTTTTGCTGACTTTGACAGCTTGCCAACGCAGACCAGCCAATGGGTAGACCTATTAATTCTCGGTGCTGTGCTCACCGGCTTTATGTACATCATCATGTACGACAGCTTCCAAAAGCTGCCTACCAGCTTGATTGCCCTACTGTCGTTTATCTATCCCGTTACCGCTCTATTCGTCGACTATTTCGCTTTTTCGACACAAATAAGTCTTTTTCAAGGCATTGGTGTGGCACTCGTTTTACTCGCCGTCTGCGCGGTGAAGTTTAACTGGTCGCTAGCATTCAGCGTCGCTAAAAAAGCACAATAGGGAAAAAGCCGTGAAGCAGATAAAAGAAGTTTTCGCAGATCAGGCAGAAGTACTCGCCCATTTAATTCGACAAGCCAATCGACCTGTTGCGACCCGCTTCAAGATCAATCAAGATAATTGCCCAAAACACCCCTCCTTTTGTAAAAGCGAATGGATACAAGCAGATTTTGACAGAGGGGAGCGCTATTTCCTGCTGACTGAAAATAGTCAGCCAATCGCCTGTGTCGCCTATGAAGTGCCTGTACGAGAAAATGCGATTAAAAAAGCCTACTTGAACCGCTTATCGGTTCTGCCAGATCAGCAAAATAAAGGCACAGGCTCAAAACTGGTAGAACATGTTATTCAACAGGCTCTGTCTGATCAGCTCGACTTAATCAGCATTGGTATCATAGCTCAACATACACAATTGCAAGACTGGTACGAGAAAATCGGCTTCATAACAGGCGACACCAAAGGCTTCGAACATCTGCCTTTTGATGTCACCTACATGACGTATAAACTTAATGATTAAAGAAATAAGCACGGGGTCTCATAAAGGGGAATAACATGTCAAAAGTCACACTAAGTGGACATATAGAAGTACCGTCGGAAGATATAGAAGCGGTACTGGCTGAACTGCCAAACCATATCACTCTGACTCGTCAAGAAGCTGGCTGTATAGTTTTCACTGTGGCCCAAGATACAGAGAATCCCCATAGATTTGATGTGTACGAAGCATTCACCGACAAATCCGCCTTCGAGCAACATCAAGCCCGAGTTACGGCTTCCCATTGGGGCGAGGTAACAAAAAATGTTGAACGATTTTATAAGATAACCGGAAATGAACACCTAACTTGATGCAATATCACACAGAATATTGAGTTTTTTTCCTATGACGACTTACGCTAAAAAAGCCTCGTCTACCCTAACATTCGTGAGCACGGAGTTGGCAATAAAACAGGCGTCATGGGACTGATGGTGCAATTCTGTCAGTGCCTCTGCACTGGGCCTTTCGCCGACAAAGGTCACCTCAGGTCTTAGCACCACTTCGGTCATCATTAACTTACCGCTCTTTCCCTTCGCCAAGGTGCCAACCGCCTTGTCTGTGTATTGCTCAACAATCCACTTTTTCCGTGACGCAAAATCCAAAAAAAACAACATATGACAGCTCGATATAGAGGCAACAAACGCTTCTTCAGGGTCAACGTTTTCTGCAACCGACATGGGGAGTGGCACAATATGAGGTGACGACGATGCAGGCACAGTCACGCCCCCTTCAAACTGCCATTCATGGACACGACTGTAGCGTTTATTTAAGAAATCCTGCTCGCCTCGTGTCCATACCACCGTGGCAAAGTATTCCGACATAATAACCCCCTCTATCCAGTTTTATTTCACCCAACTCACTCTAGCGCTTTTCCATTTCAATCTGTACTCAAATCAAGACAAGAGAACTTGCTCGCACCTCCCTAGGCCACCTAGATACTCAATACAGCAAATTAAGATCAAAACCGCTACAAATTATCGCAATAGGCATAGTAGCGCTTAAAAGTATTCCTCTGACCGAGTAAAAAAACTTTCAAAAGATTACAAAAAATAACTAAAATACACAAAATTTTATAAACGATAAAAATCTTACAAAACCGATCAACTCTTTTGACAGCACTCATAAAATTAACCCAATTAAAGCTAAGGATATTTAATGAACTCTCTTAATACTATACGTGGACGCTACACACTGGCGTTTGGCTTTCTCGCATTAATCCTTTTATGTGCAGTTATCTCAACGCAATTATTAATCGGCTATCTGCAAAACAATTTAGGCAAATATGCCAACGGCAGTTATCTCATACAAAACGCCGATAGAGACCTTTATCAGTCGCGTTTGGCCTTAGCTAACTTAGCGTTTAATAGAAATGGTAAAATGGCCGCTGAAGCGAATGAAGAAACAGCATTATCCAACGCTCGACAGGCTTATGAGCGCATGAAAAGCTTCCAAGAACTGAGCAAAGAAATTCCCGAGATCACCAATATGCTGGCTAACTTCGAACAGCGTTATGCAGACTGGAGTACTCAAACGCAAACCATTATAGATCTAATCAAAACAGGCAAAAGAGGTAAAGCCACTATCTTATTTATTGGCAGTAATGACGTGCTTTTCTCTTCATTACGTGATCTTTATGACCTATCTAATCAAATGATTACCAAACATGCCGCCCTAGAAAAAGCCACCATAGACAAGAATACACATCGCTTTCAACTGGCCATTACCATTCTCGGCGCCATCACTTTTATACTCAGCGCTTCTCTTGCTTGGTTCGCGCCACGAAACATATCCCAAGCCATAAAACGCGTTACCCATGGCGTTCATGAAATTAGCAGTGGCGATGGCGATTTAACCCGTCGAATTAACAGTGACAATAAAGATGAAACGGGCGATTTAAGCCGCGAACTAGATCAGTTTGTCGCTCGATTAGGGCGTTTAATTGGTGAAGTACGCAATGGATGTGAACATATCCGCCAAGAAATGCATCAGCTAGACCCATCCGTAGCTCAGTCCGCCGAGTTAAGTGGTCAGCAACATCAAGCCCTTGAATTTGTCGTCACCGCAGTGGAAGAGATGGGTGGTGCTAATCGTGATATTGCGCAAAACTCGTTACACACAGTGAACGAAGTAACGACGCTAAATATAACAGCAGATGATGGTGTAAAACAGTTAGACAAGGCCATAACCCAGCTAACTAACTTATCAGAACAGATTAAAAACGCAGCACTGGTGATCAATCAACTCACCGACCGATCCGATAACATTGCCTCTGTATTGGACGTTATTCTTGGTATTTCCGAGCAAACCAATTTACTCGCGCTTAATGCGGCAATTGAAGCCGCTCGCGCAGGTGAACAAGGGCGTGGCTTTGCCGTTGTTGCCGATGAGGTACGTAATCTTGCAAGCAAAACACAAGCCTCTACCGAAGACATTAAAACCATGATTAACGACCTACAATCTGGCGTTAGTCATGCTGTCTCGGCCATTACGAAAAGTGTGACTATGACAGAGACCAGTGTTTCCTTAGCACAGGAAACAATGGAATCCATTAATCAAGTCAAACAATCAGCCGGACACATTTACGACTTTACCACCCAAACGGCAAGTGCAACGGAGCAACAAAGTAAAGTAACTGATGAAATTAATGAGAACCTATCAAACCTTTCAAACATGTCAAAAGAGGTTTTTGAGATTTCTCAAAATGTTCGCTCTTCGGTTAACGAAACCTTATCAAATACCAACGAACTCGCCGGACAAGTAAAACGCTTTACGGTATAAACCTATTTCAGGACGGGACAAACAAAACAATAAAAGCCAACCTCTAGACCCAGTTGGCTTTTTATTTTCACCATTGTCAGCGCAACAAAAAGTGAGTTTTTTGGACTCACTTAAAACCAATGACTAACACCATACTAAAGAACACAAGTACAGCGGATCGACCCTATCTAGATCACATAAGTGATGCACTTACATACGGCGCAATCCAGGCATCACTTCAACAAAAACAGGTTTAGTCGCCTATCTAGAGCCGTTTCCAACCATACAAAGAACACAGACGATATGATTCGCGCCCTGCAAGATGGCGATTACGTAGTGCTGCATTATGGGCACTTTGTTATGGGCTTTCCCATGTGATTCAGCTCAAATAAACTGCATTAGGAAAATTAATCGTCTATTCTATGTAGCATCATTTAATCAGGGAAACTTATTATGAAACACCACCTAATCTCTGCCGCCGTAGTCATTGGAGTTGCTCTTTCTGGGTGCGCCACAACTGGCACACCGCAACTCAGCAATAAAGAAAAAGCCATTGAAGTAATGAACAACCTAGGCACAGCTGATCGCTCCTCTTTAGATTACATAAGCGATAAAACCTATATCCAGCACAACCTAGGCGTCGCTTCTGGTAAAGCAGGTTTATACGGCTTTTTAGATAAGTTCCCAACCATAGCAAAAGATGAAGACGGCACTGTCGTTCGCGCCTTTCAAGATGGTGACTACGTGGTTACGCATTCTTATGTAAAAGCGTTTAACTCAGCGGTTTTTGATGTTTTCCGCTTTGAGGATGGTTTGATTGTTGAACATTGGGATAATAACCAAAAACCTGCTAACAAGCCGAACCCTAGTGGCCACACAATGACTGACGGTGCGACTCAAATAACCGACTTAGACAAAACCCAGCAAAACAAAATTCTGATAAAAAACTTAATCCAAGATGTTTTTTTAGAAGGCCAGTTCAACAAAATCACCCAGTACATCAGCCAAGAAACATACACTCAACATAACCCTTCGATTGCAGATGGGCTAAAAGGGTTAACTGATGCGTTCGCAGGTATGGCGGCACAGGGACAAACCGTTAGGTACGAGAAAATCCACGCAATCTTAGGGGAAGGCAATTTTGTTTTAGTCATCAGTGGTGGTGAAATAAACGGTGAACCTACGGCTTTTTATGATCTATTTCGCGTAGCAAACGGCAAAGCAGTTGAGCATTGGGATGTACTAAAAACCATTCCATCTAAAGACAAGCAAATGAATGTCAATGGTAAATTTAACTTCCCAGCATCAGCGATGAATCTGTCTAAATAATATTTTTCATACCTGACTTTTCTATCTTAACAAAGGCCAACACCTTATAAGCATGTTGGCCTTTGTCTTTTTCACATGCTATCTAAATGGTGTGGTGTACCCTCTAAACGATTGCAAAAATCGTTGACCTAGCCCGACTCACAGGATTCTCGGCAGAACCAAAAGGTGGCAGCATCTAACCTTCACGCCCCCTCCTAACGACATAGAAATATTAAAGAGATGATAAGCGCTTTGAGACCAATCGAAGTAACCAATACAAGCTCACAACGATAGGAACATTGAATAGCAAAACCAAAAAACTGTCACTGCTGATGGCTAAAATCAAAGCTAATATTGCATCCATGTATAGAAAGCTATTCCCTAATATCAATAGGAAAAGAGAAGAGTTCATCTGCATAACCTTATCCTCCTTGTTAAAAGCGGTCGTCGAACGAATCCATTCGTTACCAATGACAACAGCTCTTTTTATTAATCCATGTATTAAAAACTAGTCGCGGATTTTTGAGAATTCACGATCCAAGTCGAATTTTCTCGACGTGACATGACGCTCCATTTCGGTGACTCGTCTGGTGGCCTCATCGAGCTTTTCTTTCGCACGGCGTAACCTTGAATTCGCACTGTCAGAATACTTAAACATTTTCTTAGGACGATAGCTTTGCTGACGCTCATCGTACTCATATTCGTAACCATCTTTACCTTGCGGACGAATATCCAAAAACCACCATAGGGCGATATAAGCCATCACTACAAGGCTACCAAGAAATAAAAAACCGCCAAAAGTAAAAAGTCGTACCACCCAAGCATCCACATCAAAATGATCTGCAAGGCCTGCACACACGCCCCCCACATAACCTTTGTCCTTATTACGGTACAAGTTCAAGTGCCAACCATGGGACTTTTTATCTTTGATATTGCCTTTGCATTTATACTTCATTGTTCCAACCCTCTTTCTCTTGTCAGTCTGGTGATCGACTTAATGATCTGATGAAGAGCGGCGATATTCGTCATCACGGCTACGCCAATCTGGGCTTTCCACATCTAGAATTCTTTCCAGTGCCTGCACTCGATCTGTCAATTTATCTGCCTGCATTAGTAAAGATTCCAGCTCATGCTTATCCCCTTCATCCAAACCTTTCACCGCACGATTTTTACTGCGGTAATGCAATAGCAGCCAAATTGGCGCAACCACTGACATAAATATAATGGTAGGTACAAACAAAAATACGGCCATACTCATAATGCAAATCCTTGTCTTCTTTAATTACTGAGAACCGAAGGTCTCAAGCAACTATTAATTCAGCTTAGTTTGTCTTGGTCATTTTTTCTTTCAAACGACTCAATTCATCATTGATCGAATCATCATCCGCTAGGGCGTCAATTTGGGATTTCAGGTCTTCTTTTGTTTCCATGCCAACGTCCATGGATTCAAGCTGACCTTCTAAATTGTCTACTCGACGTTCAAAGCGCTCAAATTTTTCAAAGGCGTCATCCAACGCTGCCTTATGGTTCTGACGTTTAACACGAATACGGCTTTCAACGCTAGATTGACGTAACAACATGGCTTTTTGCTTTGCCTTGGCATCATTTAATTTCGTTTGTAACTGACCGACTTCTTCATTCAAGTGCTCAAGATGCTCATCTAAAACAAGCAACTCTTGGTCAACGACATCTATCTCTTTTTCGATCTGCTGTTTTTCAGATAGGGCGGCACGCGCTAAATCTTCGCGCCCTTTTCCAATCGCCAACATCGCTTTATTTTCCCACTCAGTCGCTTCGGTACGCATACGTTCTAAACGACGACCTGTAGTTTTACGATCAGCAATCACTCGGGCCGAACTGGAACGAACCTCCACTAAGGTTTCTTCCATTTCTTGAATCATCATGCGGATCATCTTTTTAGGATCTTCAGCCTTGTCCAGCAATGAGGTTAAGTTACTGTTAATAATGTCCGTCATTCTTGAAAAAATACCCATGTTTTATCTCCCTTACTCAGTCAAGTTAATGAATTACTTTCCCTCTTATTACAGGTTTTGTGCCATAAAACATAACACGTTGATTAGATTGAACTTATTTAATTCGATGCACTTTAAACAAAACATAAAGTGGTTTTTTTGACCAATGAGAGGTATTTTCTACCAGCATAAAATAGTTTTTTTGACCATTTAATTACAAATAATTGATAACCCCATGAAAAATAATCAAAGAGTAATAGGGAGTTCACAAGCTCTCGCAGACGCCCTTGATCATGCTTCAATTCTGGCAGAAATCAATCGCCCCGTCTTAATATGTGGCGAGCGCGGCAGCGGTAAAGAACTGATCGCCGAACGGCTGCATTATTTGTCGCCCCGTTGGGACCAACCCTTTATCAGTCTCAATTGCGCAGCCATTAGTGACAGCCTGATGGAAAGTGAACTGTTTGGCTACGACGCAGGGGCTTTTACTGGTGCTACCAAAGGCTATCAAGGCCGATTCGAACGCGCAGATGGCGGCACCTTATTTCTCGACGAACTCGGCACCATGTCATTACGAGTACAGGAAAAGCTATTGAGACTCATTGAATACGGTGAGTTCGAGCGTCTCGGTAGCACGAAAGCCCAGCGAGTAGACGTGCGAATTGTTGCGGCCACCAACGCAGATTTACCGGCTCTCAGCCAACAAGGTGAATTCCGTGCAGACCTTCTGGATCGACTCGCCTTTGATGTCATTCAAGTACCGCCCTTACGAGACAGAAAAGAAGACATTGAAGAACTGGCAAATTTTTTTGCCATGAAGCTCAGTACAGAACTGGGCTGGGAATACTTTCAAGGCTTCAGTAAACACGCCCTACAAAAACTGCAAAGTCATGATTGGCCGGGAAATATCCGCGAACTAAAAAATGTCATTGAACGTTCCGTTTATCGCAGTGGGTTTCAAGAAGCACCTGTCAATCAGATCGTCATAAACCCCTTTACGTCTACTTCAAGTAGGAACAGCGACCAAAACGATGAGGTAACACACAACAAGGCATCCTTTAGATCGCAGGAAGAACCCAAGCTCTCAAGCTTTGCGCCTAATTCACTGCTAGGACTAAAAGAACAAACCCAACAACTCCAGCAACATTTGATCCAACAAGCGCTTAATGACAACCAGCACAACCAACGACTTGCTGCACAGTCCCTAAAGCTCACCTATGATCAATTTAGAGGCCTACTTAAAAAGTTGAAATAAACTAATGCATAGCGTTAGAGGTGCTCATAAATATTAAAATCGACAGAATATTAACACTTCGTTACAATCGGTTAAGGAATACAATGTTAATAAACCATAGGGATGTTGATCATGAGTATGAAGTTTTCCTTTTTAATCATAATTTTAATAATGACAGGCTGCTCAAAAAAAGCACAAATAACATCAATCGACAAAGACATCACTTCATTTCATTTAAACAGCATCAGTATCGCCCTAACATTAGGTAGCGGTGTCATTCCAGATGATACAAGCTTTACCTCACAGAGCACGTTACAAACAGAATTTAAAGACGCACTAGAAAAGCACTTAAAAAAAAGAGGCATTTACTCTACCGACGCAACAGCAAATGCAGCCGAAGTCGATATTAAAGTAAACTATGAACGCAGGTTAAGCTGGGAAGACAGCGCTTTAAATCAAGTAAACACACCTAACCAAATAAGAAAGCTGAAAACCAACCAAGAACTGCTAGAGCTTAAAGCAACAGGGTATACTGCCAAATACGCTTATCTAGACAATTCAGCCCTCGTCAATATTGAAATCATGGCCCTGCAAAGGGATCAAAACAACGAATCTTCAGATATTGAACTTATGAGTGAAAAAATCGTACAGAACCTAGCAAAGACCATTCAAAAATAACCTTAAAACACTGACATCCGCACTTAAAATGAACTAAAAGTCATCTCTATACAGGGAACGCTGATCACCTCCACGTTCCTTTCCACACCTAAAAATCAATATAAGAAATTGAATTTAATCGTTTCTAAAGCATTCATACTCGCAACCGCATTAAGCTTCCTGCTAAATATCCCTATGAGCAAGCAGGCCCCGTTACCCTCATAACAATAAACACAAACAAGATTGCATTCTCCCACTTAAACGCCCAATATACTGTATAAATAAACAGTATAATGGTTAGTTTTATGTCGTCTTCCTCAAGAAAAAGCTCACTCAACAAGCCTCTAAAAGGCCGCGGTACAGGCAACAATTTGGCGGGACGTTTTGCGATTACACTGGTTGAAATAGATGAGAATGATGACGCTATCGCATTACTAGAAACCTCTTCGCCCAAAACAGAGGTTCGCCATGAAAGAGCGAAAACGCTTATCAGCCGTAATCAATCTCCTGATGTCCCTTTCCGTCAGTCGATAAATCCTTATAAAGGCTGTGAACATGGTTGCATCTATTGCTTTGCACGACCTAGCCATGCCTATTTAGATTTATCACCTGGCTTGGATTTCGAAACAAAATTAGTTGCCAAAACGAATGCTGCTCTTTTGTTTCAGGAAGAACTCGCCAAGCCCAATTATCGCTGCGAGCCGATTGCGCTAGGCATCAATACCGATGCTTACCAACCAATAGAAAAACAGCTAGCCATTACTCGCCAGCTACTAGAAATCGCCTTGGCTCACCACCAGCCTATCTCTCTAATCACTAAAAGTACTTTGATCTTGCGTGATTTGGATATACTCATTCAAATGGCAGCAAAAAGGCTCATTCATGTGGCCATCAGCGTGACCACCTTAGACAACGACTTAAAGCGCATTCTAGAACCAAGAACCGCATCTGGAAAAACACGTTTACAAGTCATTAAAAAACTTCGCAAAGCCGGTATTCCTGTCACGGTACTCATCGCCCCTATCATTCCTTTTATCAATGATAACGAGCTCGAAAGTATCGTCGCAGCCTGTGCTAAAGTAGGCGCTCAATCCGTTAACTACATCATGTTACGTCTACCCCACGAGGTCGCTCCCCTGTTTGAAGACTGGCTAAAACAGCATTATACAGAGCGAGCAGAGCATGTACTAAAACGCATTATGGACATGCGCGGTGGCAAACTCTACGACAGCCGCTTTGGTAAACGCATGACAGGAGAAGGAGTCTTTGCTGACCTAATTAAGCAACGCTTTCATAGCGCAAGAAGAAAGCATGGTCTGGACAACAACCGTCTGAGCTCACTCGACTGCCGCCATTTCAAGGTTCCACCTAAAGAAGGCGATCAGATGGCTTTATTTTAGCGTACATAATCACGACAAATCCGCTACAAATAGTCCCATTAAGGACTATTCCAAAGACACTATAATGATGTTGTGATTAATATTATATTAGAGTCTAACCGCCGAATGATAATACCTAGCTATTCAGCAAACCATCTACCCACTAAAGTGCTTAGAGGACTGTGTCTCGTTCTAAGCATACTTGCCATCATTTTTGCGGCCTTCAATACCTTCGTTAACCACATTTATTTGTTAGCTATCATTGAGCTTTTCTTCGCTGCCTCTTCCTTTTTTTTATATCGCTACACAGGCAAACACCCCTTTCAAGGTTGGCATAAGCGAGGCTATATCGGCTTAATATTCTTCAGCATAATGTACGCCACATTAACAATGCCCCTTAACTATGGGGTCTTTTTCTGGGCATTCTGTCTGCCAACCATTTATTACCTAATACTTGGCCTAAGATATGGCATTATCCTGACATGCTTCAGCCTGTTTACCATCATCGCGGCCTTTTATATCAATGCATCAGGAGCAGACATTGACCTTTACAACAAGATTTACCTCAATCAATTATTAAACTTTGTCTGTGGCTATATAACGCTAAGTGTTATCTCGCACGCCTATGAATCAAACAAGCAGAGTAATGAGAACGCCTTATATAAACTGGCTCATATCGACAACCTGACTGGCGCTTTGAATCGTCGAGCATTCAACAATACTATTGAATCTTTAGCGGAAAAAAAATTAACCGCCTTCTTCATGCTTCTCGATGTTGATCATTTTAAAAAGGTCAATGACCAATACGACCATGAAATGGGTGACTATGTACTCAAACAAATCGTCACCATTATGTCTGACATCGCAGGATCAGATAACGTTTTTCGTTATGGTGGAGAGGAGTTTTGCATTCTGCTAACAGACGATAAGTTTGACAAACCGTCAGTCTTAGAAAAAGCAGAAGCTATTCGCAGCACTATCGAATCCACGTCTATGATAAGCCTCGACCCTGAAAGAAAAGTCACCATCAGTATTGGCATATCCAGAGTACACCCACTGATGGATGTACAACATGACATTAGTCTTGCGGATGCCAATCTATACAAGGCCAAAGACCAAGGACGAAACCAAGTTGTTTTCGACTAGGCTTTAGTAGCGAATCTGCATTTTAAGCTATTTACGGTTAAGTGAAGGGTCAAAAGGAATAACAGGGCAATTCACCACAATATTAGTACGCTTAATAATAACCAGCCCTTCATCCTCCGCCTCTAAAACCGCTTCTTCTGAAGTCAGAGAAGACGCTTTATTAGAATCTTTCCAAGTCACCTGATACATCAACCAAACAGGCGAGTAGCGCCTATCTTCACTTAAATAACCGAGCGGCGAGGGGACGGAGGCAAATACATTGCTGGCTTGCTCACCATTAGGAAAGGCATACACTCGCTCAAGTATGGTTTTAACCTGCGGCGGTTTTGGATAACGAGGAATCGCGTCTCGTAAGCGCGGTGCGTAATTTGCCCCCATCGACTGCGCCATTTTCCTATCTGACACGTCTGTGGTGATATAACGTACTTCCTCACCATTATGCCAACCACGCAGCAAGGGCAAGCTCACCTGCCTTTCTTGAACTTGAATGTCTTGAGTCGAGTAATTAGCACAAGAAGCCAATAACACCACCGCGACTAAAGCCAAAAAAAGTCGACCTAACATGAAATCTCCAAAGCCCATTAAAACAAATGTTCTTGCTATATATTAGCAGTAAACCTATAGACGCAATGTTAATAAATAAACCGATCTTCATATGAAAAGCGCCTCTTTATCAATTCAAGGCACAAACTCCAAGACTCCATGACTGTTTTTTTGCAATGTTATCAATTCTTGACGAAGCAATAAGACAAAGTTTTGCGTCAAACTAGATCGACCTTTGTGGGCGGGGTAAATCAAATTATAACGATATTCTATTGGTCGTTCGAAACGCTTTAATACCAAACCCAACTTTTGATAGTGAAGAGCTGCAATAGGCTCCACAATCGACACTCCAGCACCTTGAAGAACCATGGCGCAAGCACTGTGTACAAGCTGGGTGTCCATGGTTTTTTTGACATGAACATTGGCACTTTCAAACACACTGTCTATTTTAGAACGGATACTTTGCTCTAGACCAAGGGAAATAAAGGATTCCCCAGCTAGATCTTCTGGGTAAATAACCGCTTTATCGACAAGTGCATGATTGGGAGGAAGGATACAGACCATTCGTACCTTAGCTAATAACTCGGATTCAATCGCGCCATCGGCAACTGGAATGGCCGATACAATACCCACATCGTATTGCTGACTGGCCACTAAATCAGCGACCTGTTGAGTACTCCTAACCTGTAGTGAAAGAGAAACGCCCTGATGCGCGTTATTAAAAAGGTGAATAACTTTCGGAACAAATTCAATAGAGACACTGGGCATACAAGCAATACGTAGAAAGCCCAAATGGCATTCTTTCAAATCGTCAGCCGCTCTGGCCAGACGCTCTAATGAAACAAAAGAGCGCTCGACTTCAGCATAAAACACATGGGCTTCAGGTGTCGCAACCAATCTTTTTTTATAGCGTTCAAACATGGTAACGCCGAGTTCTGTCTCGAAATCACTCAATAATCGGCTTACCGCTGGTTGGCTAATACACATCATCTCCGCCGCACCACTGGTGGTTCCATTTAACATGACAGCACGAAACGCTTCTATTTGACGATAAGTAAGACGGGCCAACACTTTCTCCAGTTCATAACATAATATAATCAAGTCATGCTTATAAACGATTTGATGCTATCAATTCAAGTGCGCATTATGGGTAGGTAACAAATTGATAACAACCTCATTAAAAAAATATGATAATCAAGAGGTCACAATGGAACGAGTTTTTAAATACACACTTACCGCGCTGATTAGCCTTGTCGCGGTGAGTCAATTCATACAAGTCATTACCCGCTATGTGTTTCAAACCCCCGTCATGGGCTTAGAGGAAATGGCTCTTATCCCCACTATTTGGCTCTATATTTTAGGTAGTGTTAACGCCTCAAGAGAAGACACACAAATCCGCGCCAATGTGCTTGAAATCTTTCTTTCAACAGATAAAGCAAAGTTAGTTCTTCACCTTATTTCCGACCTCATAAGTATCGTTATTTCATCTTGGTTAACTTGGTGGGCTTGGCGCTACTTCGCCTATTCAATGCGCGTTTGGAAAGAAACCTCAACCCTCTATCTGCCAACTTTTGTCTATGAATCAGCGCTCTTTATCGGTTTAGCGCTAATGACCTTATTTACCATAAACCACCTTTATAGAAACTTCATGACGCTAATAAAAAATCATCCAAAACAAGACAATGACGTACTGACTAGTGAAACACTCACCTCAACTGCAACTAAAAAAGGACAATAAAATGATTGAAATAGCCTTGTTGTCCTTTGCGGTATTGGTCATTTTATTGTCTCTTGGTGTACCACTTCCTTACTGTTTTGGCGCTGGTTTAATGGTGATGACCCTCATAGGTGAATCAACCATGCGCGGGATGATGTTATGGGGCTTTAGTCAGCTGACCAACCCTATCCTGTTAGCCATCCCTCTATTTGTCTTTGCTGGTACCATTATGAGTGTCAGTGGAATCGCTGGCAGCTTGCTGAATTTCGTGAATATTTTTGTCGGTAGGATTCGCGGTGGTCTCGGCGTCGTCGCGACCGTTTGTTGCGCCATCATAGGGGCAATTTCCGGCAGTGGCTTAACAGGTATAGCGGCCATTGGCCCTCTGTTAATTCCTGAAATGGAAAGAAAAGGTTACCCAAGAGCTTATGCAACCGCTTTAATCGCCAACTCTTCGATTCTGGGGTTGCTGATCCCGCCGAGTGTCACCATGATTGTATATGGCTGGGTCACGGACACGTCTATTCTAGCAAGTTTTTTGGCAACACTCGGGCCTGGTCTGCTCATCATGCTGAACTTCGCCATTGTCAACTTGGTGATGGTACGCAAGTTCCCCTTAGTCATGGATGAGCCATTAAATACCTCGGAAATGTTCAAATTAGCCACTAAGCGATCAGTCCATGCGGGCCCTGCGTTATTGATGCCCGTTATTATCCTTGGCGGCATCTATGGTGGCATCATGACACCAACCGAAGCGGCCGCCATTGCTGTTATTTATGCGCTTCCGGTTGGCTTCTTTATCTATAAAGGTCTCACCCTAAAAAGCTTTTTTGACGCAGGTAAAGAATCGGCAACAGCTGTTGGTAGTATTTTAATCATGATTCTTTTCAGTCTCATGCTCAGTCAGATTTTTGTGATCGAAAATATCCCACAAGCCATTGTTGATTCTATTTTTCAAATTACCGACAACAAGATCGTTCTGTTGATCCTCATCAACCTGTTCCTATTCCTCATAGGCATGGTGGTCAATGATATCACTGCCATTATTTTAACCGCCCCTTTGCTGCTCCCTCTGATGACTGCTTTGGAGATCAGCCCAATACAGTTTGCCGCCATCATGGGCGTAAACACAGCCATGGGGGGGGTAACACCTCCCTACGCAAGCATTCTGTATTTAGGCGCTCGTATCGGCAAGGTGAAATTCACTGAGGTGGTTAGGCCCGCCATGACACTGTTGCTTTTTGGTTATGTTCCGGTGGTGATCCTAGTCTCTGTTTGGCCTGATTTATCAGAATACATACCAAGCGCCTTTGGTTACTAAGAAAAAAGCAATAAAACAAGAAATAAAAACAACGTGAGAAACACTCACAACCACAATCACAATTGGAGAAATGAAAATGAACAAAAATGTATTAAAAAAATGGTCTCTGCTCACTTCGGTTTGCCTCGCCATTTCAGCCCCCTTGTATGCTACAACACTGAAGCTATCGCACGTCCGTCCTGAAGGCGCGACCATAGATGTGGACGTTAGACACTTTGCGGACGACGTTGCAAAAGCAACGAACGAGAAAATAAAAGTTCGTATATACCCTGCTAGTGCTCTAGGAGATTACACCCTAGTACAAGAACGCGTGGGATTAGGTGCTGTTGATATGGCCGTTCAACCGCCAGCCTCTGCTGCTGATAAACGCTTCCAAGTCGTTTATATGCCTTACCTCGTAAAAAACTGGACCGATGCAAAAAAAGTATTCGCTCCTAATTCATCGCTTCGTAATACAGTAAGTGACCTTTACGGAAAACAAGATATTAAAGTATTGGCCGGGTGGCCTGTTTATTTCGGTGGCATATCATTAAACAAACATATTAATAATGCAGCAGACCCTACCATTAAAAAAGGCGCTAAATTACGTGTTCCACCAGTAAAAGCATTCCAGCTCACCGCTGATAATATTGGTTTTATTGGCTCTCCTTTACCTTTTTCTGAAGCTTTCACCGCCGTTCAAACTGGTGTTGTTGATGGCGTAATGGGGTCAGGTGCTGAGGGTTATTACGCATCATTCAGAGACGTAACCAAATCTTATCTTCCTATCAACACCCATTTTGAGATGTGGTATTTGATTATCAACAAAGAAATCTTTGCTGACCTAAACAAAAAAGAGCAAGACGCTTTAATGACAGCTGCTGCAACATTTGAGGCAGCTCGATGGAAAACAGCAGAGACAGATCAGAAACGAAACGAGCAGTTACTGGTGAAAGCAGGTGCGACCATTGAACCTGTGACAGATCAAGAAATAGAAGAAACAGCCAAGATTGTACGTGAAAAAGTATGGCCTGTAGTCATTAAAGACATAGGTACAGACTGGGCTAACTCTGTTTTAGACAAAGCTATCGGTGCCCACTAACTGAGAGCCATTACATTAGGTGGTTCAATCTTTATCGAACCACCTTCCTACCTAAGGACAACTCCATTTATGTATCTTTCTGAGAACCAACAAAGCTCGAATATCTGCGTCATCGGCGGTGGCATTGTTGGGTTAGCAATTTCTCTCGGTCTATTGCGGCATGGTCACAAAGTTACCTTGCTAGACGAAAGTGATGATGCCTTTCGAGCTTCCCGTGGCAATTTCGGTCTCGTTTGGGTACAGGGAAAAGGTGACACACAACCTCAATACGCCAGTATTACACGTCAATCTGCCAGCTTATGGAAACCTTTTGCAAGCCTTCTCCAAGAAGAAACGGGCATTGATATTCAACTAGAACAAAAGGGTGGACTTTATTTATGCCTGAGTGAACAAGAACTTCAAGCACGCCAGACTATGCTGACAAAAATGAAACAGGCTGCGAACCATGACTACCCATTCTCAACCTTAGATTTACAACAAGTCAGAGAGTTTTTCCCCGAAGCAGGTCCAGAGGTTGTTGGAGCGACTTGGTGCCCAGAAGATGGACACTTAAACCCTCTTCTCTACTTACGCTCTATGACTGAATTGTTTCTGAAGCGCGGCGGTAAACTGGCTCACCAAGGTCGTGTAGTAAACATAACGAAACAATCTACAGACTTCATACTAACAACAGAAAAAAACACCACATTCCATTGCGAAAAAGTTGTACTTACAGCTGGGCTTGGTAATAAAACATTAGCCCCTATGGTAGGTCTAAATGCCCCAGTACAGCCTAACCGCGGACAAGTTTTGGTCAGTGAACGGGTAAAGCACTTTATTAATTATCCAACAGGGCATGTACGTCAAACCGGTGAAGGCAGCGTTCAGATAGGTGACTCAAAAGAAGACGTAGGCTTTAATCAGGGCACTACCCTAGAAGTGATGGCTCAGATTGCTTCAAGAGCTCGTAAAATGTTTCCTATTCTTAAAGATGTTCAACTCATCAGAGCATGGGGAGCACTGAGAATAATGACACCTGATGGCTATCCTATTTACGAGCAATCTGAATCTCACCCGGGTGCTTACCTTGTGACCTGTCACAGCGGTGTCACCCTAGGTGCCTTCCATGAAGGGCCCTTGGCAGATTGGATTTCTAACGACAAATTTAACCCTGCTTGGGAGGTGTTTCATGCCAACCGATTCTCGCTTTAATCGACAACCCATACGTGAGTCTGAGGCCATCCAAGTCTCCATCAATGGAAAAAAGGTCATGGTTCAGCCCAATGACAGTGTTGCCGCGGCCATTCTATTATCGGGTGTCGATGTCAATAGAAAGACACCTGTCAGCGGTAAAAAGCGCGCACCCTATTGCATGATGGGGGTTTGCTTTGATTGCCTTGTACGAGTCAATGGTGAAGAAAACATTCAAGGCTGTATGGTAAAAGTCGAAGCCAATATGGACATCCAAACACAAGATGGAACAAGGCAGGCAATAAAATGACACCACAAAATATCAAAGAAAAGAGCTACGACCTTATCATCATAGGTGCTGGCCCTGCGGGAATGAGTGCCGCCACAACAGCCGCAACAAAAGGTTTATCTGTTGCTATATTGGACGAACAAACGTCTCCTGGTGGGCAAATTTATCGAGCGATAAAATACTCACCGCTAAACAACCCCAAAATATTAGGCAAAGATTACTATACTGGCAAAGACCTACTCCAGCCATTCGAAAAGAGCCAAGTGTCTTACTTTTCTAACAGTGTAGTGTGGTCAATTGACGAAAAAAATCAGGTTGCTTTCAGCTACCATGGTAAAAGCCAACTTTTTAGGGCTAAAAAAATCCTCATCGCCAGTGGCGCCATAGAGCGCCCTGTTCCTTTTCCTGGCTGGACCTTACCTGGAGTGATGACCTGCGGTGCGGCACAAATACTTTTAAAAACCAGTGGTTTGACGCCCAAGACTCCATTAGTACTGGCTGGTAGTGGCCCTCTAATGCTGCTAATAGCAGTACAACTAATGAAAGCAGGCGTGACTATTTCAGCTATTTTAGACACCACACCAAAAGGTCAACTATGGCGAGCGTTACCACACTTTGCGAATGCTTTAAAAAACCTCCCTCTTTTATATAAAGGTATGGGACTGCTTTGGACACTAAAAAAATCCGGTATCCGTTTCATCAAACATGTAAAAGAACTGAAAGCCATCGAAGGCATTGATGGACAGCTAACAGGAGTTATCGCTTCCACTAAAAATGCCATGGTTCAGCTTGACTGCCAAAGCCTGCTTGTTCATCAAGGTGTTGTGCCTAATGTGCAATTAAGCCGAGCATTAGGCCTTGACCATAAATGGAATAACTTACAAGTGTGCTGGAAGCCAGTTGTCGATGCATGGGGAGAAAGCTCAAGAAAAGACATCTTTATCGCCGGTGACGGCAGCGGTATAGCAGGGGCTATCGCCGCCAAGTGGCAAGGTAAACTCAGTGCCTTAAAAATCGCTCAGCAAGTCAAAAACCTCGGCGACGGTGAAGTAGAAAGTGAAGTCAAGCAGGCCAACAAGTCCCTTAATAAACAACAGGCCATACGACCTTTTTTAGATCAGCTTTACCAGCCCGCCCAAACCTTCTTAACACCACCAGACGACACCATAGTGTGTCGTTGTGAAGAAGTCAGTGCTGGTGAAATTAGGCAAATAGCCAAGCAAGGCTGCAAAGGCCCGAACCAAGCCAAAGCTTTCTGCCGAGCTGGAATGGGACCTTGCCAAGGCCGTTTATGTGGCCTTACGGTCAGTAACCTTATTGCTCAGACCAACCAAGTCTCTCAAGAGCAGGTCGGCTATTATCATATTCGCATGCCCATCAAGCCTCTCACCATCAATGAACTGGCCGACTTAAGCGACTAGTTTCGGAAATACCGATCAGGCAAGGCTTGGTCGGTATACAGTTTTCCCTTTAAGGACTCACCCTACTATAGAGGGATTTTCACTTGATAGACGGCAATTTGTTCGGCACTCATAGGGCGGCCGTGATACCAGCCTTGCTGAAGATGGATCCCTAGACTACTGATTTTTTCGTTATCAAAGGCGGTTTCAACCCCTTCAGCAATACAGTCGATACCAAGCTCATTAGTTAACGCGATAATAGATTTTAGGATGGTGGTATTCTTACCCGTATCCACAATAAAAATCTTATCCGCTTTGACAATATCAAAGTCAAATTCAGAGATATAAGATAAACCAGAATACTCTATGCCGAAATCGTCAATCGCAAAGCGGTAGCCGTTATTCTTCAGTATGTTCATATGCTGTTTTATAATGTTTTTCTGTAACATCAGGTCTTCATCTTCAACCACTTCAAATATCAAGCTATTGCGGATTAAGCCATCTAGGCCGAGCATTTTCTCGACAAAAGAATCACTTTCCAGATGCAAACTCAAGATATTCACTTGGAAGCTATTTTGCTCTATGAAGTCTCGGTCGAAACTCATTTCAATCTGCTGGATTTGTAGCATGGTATGCTCGACACACAGATCTAGGCTTTTTATTTTATCAATACTGTCCTTGGCATTAACGCCATCTTTGCTTCTCAAAAATACTTCGATAGAAAACAATTTTTGCTTTCTCGTATCAATAATGGGCTGATACTCATTGTAATAATAATGACCTCTGATCTTCCGTCTCAACGTATTTTTTTCGATTCCCCTAACCCATTTTGGCGTCACCAGAAAAAAGCAGACAATGAATAACAATATGGTAGTGGGAATAAAATAAAGGTTATACACTTTGTTGGTATAAGCGGAGGGAGAAATCATATAAGAAAGGTTTTCTATGACCTGTGAGTCACGGTACTTTGTGCCTGCCTGCTGACTTTGGGTGGAAACAACAATATCCGCACGATTCTCTACGAAAGCATCAACACTGCTTTTTTTAATAATAATATTGTATTCAAAATTACCGGTTGTCTGCTTGATAACAAAAATAGGCTTTTCTAATGAATTGATCGTATGGGGGCCAGTGATTAAGAAGCCCTTATGAGGAATCGGTTGCCTAACCTCGACCCTTTCATTTTCACCCCATGAGTTGCATACAACAACACCATGGTCACCTTCTTTTTCAATCACTCCAAGTTCGATTGCACCGGGAATATTGAACAGCTGTTTACGCATATGCAATACCAGCTGCCGGTCACAACTTCCTGAATATTCTTTTGCTATAGAGGCAATAAAAGAGGTGACTTCATCAAGATGCTTTTCTACTTTTGAAACATAGCTTTGTCTTATTTTTTCTTTAATCGCCGCGTCTCTGCTGTGTTGCCATGTTCTTTCAAGCAGACATAAAGAAACAGCTAAAATTACTACCAAAGAAAAATTAATAAGGATAGCAAGTAGCATCCTTGATTTTGGGGACATGAAATATCCAATAATTCTTACTAATGAAGAGATGTATCTATAGCAATTAAATAACCACGATATAAGTAAAAATTGTAAACTTTAGTGAATAGAAACTGGCAAATGACAAAAGAATCTTCAAAAAAATGCTTGCTGCATTTGGAAAATAAATTAAATAGCTGATATATAAGTCTTTTTTGAAAAATCTAGCTAGCACAATAAAAATATCACAAAAAAACAAGATTACAATTTACAACATCTTATTCGCTTTCGAGTTTTAATTTAGCGTATTTGTAAACCGTATTGCGGCTGACCCCTGCGGCTTTCGCGGTTTGTGATATGTTGCCTTTGGACTCCTGTAGTAGTCGAGGAATCAGTTTATCCAACGGTTCTTCGTGCTCTGGCTTGTTATCTTCTGCCGACGACAAACCTGATTTTTCTAAGTTAGCTTGCTCTAAAGTAGATTGCACCATTGCATCGAGGTCTTCAAAAAAATCGTCAGGCAAATGCCAGTCTTCCAACACCTCTTCATCCGCCATCGCCATACCAACTTTGAGTACATGGGCGAGCTGTCGCATGTTACCGGGCCAAGGGTGCTTCATTAACAAATTAAGCATTGCTTGAGACAGCGCCGGACCGGGCTCCTCTTGGCGCAAACGATTATGTAGGTATTGGATCAAAGCTGCCTTATCATTGCGCTCTCGCAAGGCAGGAAGCTCGATGTTTAAACCAGAAATTCGATAGTACAAATCTTGTCGAAAGCGACCTTCTTTTACTTCTGCTTTTAGCGCCCGATTAGTCGCTGAAATCAGTTTGATATCAACAGGATAGACTTCAGTTGAACCCAAAGGTGTTACTACTCTCTCCTGCAAAACTCGCAGTAAACGGGACTGAACCGCCATTGGCATTTCACCAATTTCATCAAGAAATAAAGTACCACGATGAGCACGACGAATAAGCCCAATTGAGCCTTTGCTTTGCGCCCCAGTAAAAGCCCCTTTTTCATAACCAAACAGCTCAGATTCAACCAGTTCGGCGGGAATAGCCGCACAGTTTACCGCCACCAACATCTCTTTAGAGCGGGAACTGTGGTAGTGCAAACTGCGCACAAAAATCTCTTTACCCGCACCTGTTTCTCCATGGATCAAAATAGGAATATCTTTCTCCATGATCTTATGAGCTTGACGCACTAAACGCGCTACTCGCTCATCTCCATGCTGTAATTCCGCCAACGGAATCACGTTATCAGGTATGGATGAAAGTATTGCTTTTGCTGACTCATCGCGCTGAGCACGAGAGGGCTCTTTTTTACTAGCAACAAAGTCCTCCAGCTGTGATGGCGCCACATAGCCCGCTCTTTGCCGAAAGTCCGGTACGCGCATAATTTGCTGCACAGGAGGAATCACTTTTACATAAAACTGATAGCGTCCCATGGCAAGTAATTTCATCGGTAAACTGGAAGGGTGATGCTTAATTTCCCGCATCTCAATATCAAAGACCTGATTAATATTAAGTAGTGCCAGGTCTCGCGCTAACACCACTTCGGCGCGGCGATTGGCTGACACAATAGTGCCATTTTCATCCAGCACTAATATGCCCGACCAATGACTGTCCAAACTCACCACATTGGTATTAAAACTAAGAATGAAATGTTCCTGTTGAAAGGCGGAAAAAATCAGTCGATTCTCCACACTCAAGGACATAAGTTTGACCATACCAAAGGTATGATCCTGCGGCAGGTAAGCGTCTGATGAAATATCCAACACACCCACTAAGTCATTTTTGGTGTTATAGATAGGTGAAGCCGAGCCCACCATAAAACGATTCGCCCGCAAGAAATGCTCGTCTCGACCAACTTGTATGGCTTCCCCTGTGATCAGCGCAGTACCAATGGCGTTAGTTCCTGCGCCCATTTCGCTCCACTGATTACCACCAACTAAACCGTGCTCAGCCGCACTGCCAAAACGCGGTTGCCCCCATGTATTTAATACATGGCCTTGGCGATCAGCCAAAACAATCATGCAGGCAGAATTACTCAAGATATTTTCGTAATAGGGAAGCACTTCATTTTCGGTGGTTTCTAATAGGCTGCGATGCTGATCAACCAGATCATTCAAAGTGCCTGCCGGCAAGGTAGCAAAATCTGGGCGACTACCATGCTCCAACCCGAATTGCTCACAACGGTACCAAGAAGCCTGAATACGATCCTTATGGCTCTGCTTAAGGCTCGCGCCTTCATCCATGCTGTCTGCTGCACTTTCTTGTTGTTCTTCGTCTTGCATATCCAGCTCCAAAGTCACTGGGGCGTAGGAACGTCAATCCATACACCAGTATTTATCGACACCTGTATAAGCAACTGCAAGAGAACGCAACTGTGCATCAAGTGTTCATTATTATGTGGACTGTAAACACTTTGAACAGTCGTGAACAGTCGTGAACAGTCCCTTTTCGAAAAGGAAAATAATGATCAATATCGAATAAACACAATAAAACTCTTATTTATCAAAAAGATAAATAGACATTTTAGCCTAAAAATATTTTTGGCATGGCATTTGTAGTGTACTAGGAAACAAAGTGTGTTCGTTTTTACGCTTAGGTAATTTTTGTGAATAAACACACTACATAAAAAATAATAACAACAAAAAGGGTACCTACAATGTCTCTGACGCTGCAGAATGTATCGCGCGTTGTTGAAGGCGAAACTTGGATCGATGAGGTCAACCTGACCCTAGAACCGGGCTCTTTCAACGTCTTACTAGGCCGCACCTTGTCTGGTAAAACCACGCTAATGCGACTCATGGCGGGTCTCGATAGACCAACCAAAGGAAAAATCCTCATGAATGGGGTGGACGTGACCGGTGTAGCCGTGCGTGAACGCAACATTTCCATGGTGTACCAACAATTCATCAACTACCCGAACCTCTCCGTCTACGAAAACATTGCCTCGCCGTTACGCCTCGCCAAGATGGATGAAAGAGAAGTCGACCGTCGCGTACGAGAAACCGCTGAAATGCTGCGCATTGACCCTTTCCTTGAGCGTCTACCATTACAGCTCTCTGGTGGTCAGCAACAACGTACGGCAATGGCCCGAGCACTGGTCAAAGACTCACAAATTATCCTCTTTGATGAACCTCTGGTTAACCTAGATTACAAGCTAAGAGAAGAATTACGCCAAGAATTACGCGCCCTATTTAAAGCCCGTAATTGCATTGCTATTTACGCCACCACAGAACCGAACGAAGCACTGGCATTAGGTGGTAACACAGCGGTGTTGAACGAAGGTAGACTGTTGCAAATGGGGCCAACCGCTGAGGTTTATCATCAGCCCAAAGACATCATTACCGCGGAAATGTTTTCTGAGCCCCCCATCAATGTGGTACCCGGTCGAGTAAATGAAGAAGAAGTCACCTTCGATGATACCGTACATTTTCGTTTGAACAGTGACTTGCGTCGCTTAACACCCGGCGATTATCAATTTGGAGTACGTGCTTCCCATATCGGTTTAGTGCCCCATTCCGACGATGACTTAGAACTGCCAGTACGAGTTGATCTCGCCGAAATCAGCGGTTCGGAAACCTTCTTACATGTACACAATCCTCACTTTGATTTGGTATTACACCTCTCTGGGGTACATGCCTATCAGGTGGATGAAGAGATTAAAGTCTACTTTCCAACGCACAAGCTTTATGCCTTTGACGATCAAGGCAAGATGGTGCATTCCCCAGCACGAATGAGGGATCAATAACCATGGCATCCATTACGTTAAACGCCCTAGCTCACACCTATACAGAAAACCCAACGTCACCAGAAGATTATGCTATTCGTGAAATGACCCATGTTTGGGAGCAGGGTGGCGCTTTTGCTCTGCTTGGCCCATCCGGGTGTGGCAAATCAACCTTGCTCAATATCATCTCAGGCCTATTAGAGCCGTCCAAAGGCGAAGTGCTGTTTGATGGCAAACGAGTAAACGAATTAAAGCCGGAAGAACGCAACATAGCACAGGTTTTTCAATTTCCCGTGGTATACGACACCATGACGGTATATGACAACTTGGCGTTTCCGCTACGTAATATTGGTGTCCCAGAATATAAGGTGAAATCAAAAGTACACGAAGTCGCGGAAATTCTAGAGTTATCAGACCAATTAAAACGCAAAGCCAAAGGCCTGTCTGCGGACCAAAAGCAAAAGGTTTCCATGGGGCGCGGCCTAGTGCGAGACAATGTATCAGCCATCTTGTTTGATGAACCCCTTACGGTGATTGACCCACAACTGAAATGGAAGCTGCGTCGTAAGCTCAAGCAGATTCATGAGCAATTCAATATCACCATGGTGTATGTGACCCATGATCAACTAGAAGCGTCCACCTTCGCCGATAAAATTGCGGTCATGTACAACGGACAAATTGTCCAGTTCGGCACACCACGAGAGTTATTCGAAAACCCAGCCCACACCTTTGTTGGCTACTTTATTGGTAGCCCGGGAATGAATTTCTTTGAAGCAAAGCTGCAAACTGAATTAAACAATGGCGCAAATGGCCAGATCGTTTTTGGTGAACATGTGATTGCCACCAACGATGCCATGCTAAACCGTTTAAAAGCCATGGGAGCCAGCAAGGTGACCTTGGGTATTCGTCCTGAGTTTGTGCATGTGTGGGACGGTAAAAACGACGACGCTTTCCCAGTGGAAGTAGATTACGTAGAAGATCTAGGCACCTACAAGATCTTGTCCTTCCTATTCCATGGTCAAGTCATGAAAGCTCGCCTCAGTGAAGACCAACAAATCCCTTCTGGGCAAGTGTATGTGAGTTTTCCAGAGCAATGGACCAAGGTCTATGTAGACGACTATCTCGTTGACTTAAGCGTTAGCGCTATTGATAAGGAGACAGATCATGCAAACTAAAGTCGAAAACAACAAGGCATGGTTCCTTGTCATGCCGGTTTTCCTGATCGTTGCCTTCTCTGCCATCATTCCTTTGATGACGGTAGTAAACTATTCCGTTCAGGATATATTTGACCCCTATACTCGCTACTTCGTTGGTACCGAATGGTTCAAGCAAGTCATACTCGATAGCCGCCTACACGATGCCTTGCTGCGTCAGTTTATCTATTCATTCACTATCCTTATCATCGAAGTGCCGCTTGGTATTTGCGTCGCCCTAATGATGCCAACCAAAGGTCGAGGTGCTTCTTTGGCACTGATTCTAGTGGCGATTCCTTTGCTCATTCCATGGAACGTGGTCGGCACCATTTGGCAAATTTTTGGTCGAGCGGACATCGGCTTATTCGGTGCTTTTATGAGTTATATCGGGGTCGAATATAACTACGCTTCCAATCCAATCGACGCTTGGTTGACCGTGGTGTTAATGGACGTTTGGCATTGGACGCCCTTGGTCGCTCTATTATGCTATTCAGGCTTACGCGCCATTCCAGAAGTTTACTATCAAGCCGCGCGCATCGACCAAGCGTCGCGCTGGGCCGTATTCCGTTATATCCAGCTACCTAAACTCACTAATGTACTGATTATTGGAGTGTTATTGCGCTTTATGGATTCCTTCATGATCTATACCGAGCCCTTCGTCCTAACCGGTGGAGGCCCAGGTAGCTCGACCACTTTCTTGAGCCAATCTTTAGTACAGCAAGCCATAGGCCAGTTTGATCTTGGCCCAGCGGCGGCGTTCTCCTTGGTGTACTTCTTAATCATCTTGTTGGTGTGTTGGGTGTTCTACACCACCATCATGAACATGCAAAAAGACAAGTAGGAGCAGATAAAATGCCATCATCAAAAGCACAAGCACCGGTTTATAGCCGTGCCGAACGCAAAGCCCGTAATGCCAATCTACGTGGTCGTTTTGGCTTGGTGCTGTATGTCGTGTTGTTGTTACTGCCTATTTATTGGCTCGTTAACATGTCGTTTAAAACCAACACTGAAATTCTCAGTGGATTGTCCTTCTTCCCTGACAATTTCACCCTGCAAAACTACGCCAAGATTTTTAGCGATTCAACCTGGTACATGGGCTATGTGAACTCAATTTTTTACGTTTCCATGAACATGGTGATTAGCCTATCGGTAGCCTTACCAGCTGCTTATGCTTTTAGCCGCTATAAGTTCATTGGCGACAAGCATATGTTCTTCTGGCTACTGTCAAATCGCATGGCCCCACCTGCTGTGTTCTTACTGCCTTTCTTTCAACTGTATTCCTCAGTGGGCTTATTCGATACACACATCGCAGTGGCGCTAGCCCACTGTATTTTCACTGTCCCCCTAGCGGTATGGATACTGGAAGGTTTCATGAGCGGTGTGCCCCGGGAAATAGACGAAACGGCCTATATCGATGGTTACACCTTTCCGAAATTCTTTGTGCGAATCTTCATTCCCTTGATTCGCTCTGGTATCGGTGTAACGGCTTTTTTCTGCTTTATGTTCTCTTGGGTAGAGCTATTACTGGCCCGTACCTTGACCTCGGTCGAAGCCAAACCCATCGCTGCCATCATGACCCGAACGGTCTCTGCTTCAGGCATGGATTGGGGACTACTCGCGGCAGCGGGGGTTCTCACGATCATTCCGGGAATGCTGGTCATTTATTTTGTTCGTAACCATGTGGCGAAGGGCTTTGCCCTTGGTCGAGTGTAAGGAGAGTTCCTATGGCTTGGATGTCTTGGACATTACCCACTGCCCTGTTCTTTATCGGCATCGCTGCCATCTTGGTCGGCATGACCACATGGCAAATTATCTCACCCTGTGTGGAACGTCGTGGCTTTTTGCCACTGGCGACCACCCGTGGTGATCGGCTCTTTATTGGCCTGCTTAGCAGCGCCTTTATCCACCTCGCATTCGTTGCCTTAACGGATGTGAATATCGCGGTGGCAACCGTCCTCTGCGCAGTCTGGATGATCATCCTAATGCGTTGGGGCTAGTCAGCGTCCCTTATCAGTAGGAACGATGGAATATCTGGTATGGAAACTCAAAAACTAAACTTTGTTGAGGTAAAACATGCACTACAATAAGAAAAAAATTGCACTGGCCGCCTTACCCCTTGCTGTTATGCTGCACTCAGTCAGCCTATGGGCTGACAGCTATTCTGACGCAGCGGATAAATGGGTAAATAACGAATTCACCGTCTCGACGCTAACCAAACAGCAACAGCTTGACGAAATGCACTGGTTCACCGAAGCCGCAAAAAAGTTTCGCGGTATGGAAATCAATGTCGCGTCAGAAACCCTAACAACCCATAAATACGAGTCTCAAGTACTGGCGAAAGCCTTTGAAGAAATCACTGGCATCAAGGTCAACCATGACCTGATCCAAGAAGGTGACGTGGTCGAAAAACTGCAAACACAAATGCAATCTGGCCGTAACATCTACGATGCTTACGTGAACGATTCCGACTTGATCGGTACCCATTTCCGCTACGGTAAAGTGGTGCCTATCTCTGACATGATGAAAGGCGATGGTAAGGCTTATACCTCACCAACCCTAGATCTTGATGATTTCATCGGTTTGTCTTTCACTACAGGTCCAAGCGGTAAACTTTACCAACTGCCCACGCAGCAATTCGCTAACCTTTATTGGTTCCGGGCTGACTGGTTTGCTCGCGCTGACCTAAAAGCACAATTCAAATCCATTTACGGCTACGATCTAGGGGTTCCAGTCAACTGGTCTGCCTATGAAGACATCGCAGAATTCTTCACGGACAAAGTGAAAACCGTCGATGGTGAGCGTGTTTATGGCCATATGGATTACGGTAAGAAAGACCCATCTTTAGGCTGGCGTTTCACCGATGCCTGGTTCTCCATGGCCGGAGCGGGCGACAAAGGCATTCCAAACGGTTTACCAGTAGACGAATGGGGCATTCGTGTTGAGAATTGCCACCCTGTTGGTTCTAGCGTATCCCGTGGTGGCGCCACCAACGGCCCAGCTGCCGTTTACGCTACGACTAAATACGTCGATTGGTTACGTAAGTATGCGCCACCAGAAGCCCAAGGCATGACCTTCTCTGAATCTGGCCCAGTGCCATCTCAAGGTGGCGTGGCTCAGCAAATCTTCTGGTACACCGCCTTCACCGCAGACATGACCAAACAAGGTCTTCCTGTGGTAAATGCAGACGGCACACCAAAATGGCGTATGGCACCTTCTCCGGTTGGGCCATACTGGGAAGAAGGCATGAAAAAAGGTTATCAAGACGTTGGCGCTTGGACCTTCATGAACTCTACCCCAGACGACCGTCGTCTAGCCGCTTGGTTATACGCTCAGTTCACTACGGCGAAAACCGTCTCCTTGAAAAAAACACTGGTTGGCTTAACACCGATTCGTGAATCTGATATCGATTCTCCAGAAATGGCAGCTGCAGCACCTAAACTGGGTGGGTTAGTTGAATTCTATAAAGGGCCTGCTCGTAAAGAATGGTCGCCAACAGGAACGAACGTACCGGATTACCCAAAACTAGCGCAACTTTGGTGGCAATACATCTCGCAAGCCGCAAGCGGTGAAGCCACACCACAAGAAGCGCTTAATGGTCTAGCGGAAGCACAAGACAAGGTAATGAACCGTCTTGAGCGAGCTAAGGTACAAGATAACTGCGGTCCTAAGTTGAATACACCTCGTGACGAAGCCTACTGGTTGTCTCAACCGGGTTCGCCAAAAGCAAAATTAGCCAACGAAAAACCACAAGGCGTTACTGTTTCCTATGATGAGCTACTTCGTTCTTGGGAATAAAACCATCATTGCGCTGAACGTTTGACCGGCTTAGGCCGGTCTTTTTTTGGCTGGAACAGAAAAAGAAAGTACGTTAACTAAGGTAATTTGAGTGCTGGCGCGGCAGTAAACAAAGAGGGCAAGATCAATGAGTCTGATTCTTATCCTTTTCTATCAAGGTCTTTAGTTCGTCCTGCAAACTTTCGATCTTTTCTGCCAAAATATGCTGTTGGGGCTGGGGTATTTGCGAAATATCTTCTAACGATATTTTTTCTAAGTCTTCAAGCAATTGACTAAAATGCTGCATTTGATTCTCCTTTTTCTTCATGTTGATTCTCCCTGAACATTCATTTCTTAACGATAGCTGAATTTTTTCAGACACGCTTTGAGAGATCGGCAATTTTTTGTAAACAACTGACGCTTCCATAGCAAAATAAATGTTCAAATACAGCGAAAACACACATTTTTACAGGTTACTTTTCTCACTCCCTAGTAACGTAAAATGACACTTCCATGTAAAATATGGATCAATCAATTTCAGATCGCCCTTGAAGCTAAACTTTCATTAGGAATAGACATGCCTAATAGCCAATATCGTTATTTACAGAGACACTTTAGCGACCTTATCCGGGACAACAAGCTAAAATCAGGTACCAAACTGCCATCTGAGCGAGAAATTGGTGAAGCGTTTAAAGTCACTCGCGTCACCGTACGCCAAGCACTACAAAACCTAGAAGCAGAAGGACTAATCTATCGTCAAAATCGCCGTGGTTGGTTCGTCACCCCACCGGCAGTCGTTTATGACCCAGCTAGCCATTTAAGCTTTAATCGATACGTGGCCGAGCAGGGCAGTACACCTCATACGGAAAAGCTGGCGCAACAAGTTGAACCAGCCAATGCAAAAATCGCTCAATTAATGTGCATAACGGAAGGCACTCCCGTGCTTTTTTTGCATCGCCGTCGTTACATCAATCTACGTCCTATTTTGATTGAAAAAATGTACATTAACCTCGACCTATTACCCGGGTTAGAAAATGAAGATTTAAGCCAGTCTTTAAGCCAATTATTACAGCAAAAATACCAACGTGAATACCGTGATATGGATCTCTCTTTTAAGTCCACAGCTCTGCCTTCCCATGCTGCTAATGACCTTGGTATCTCTACAGGACAAGCGGGTTTACAGGTAGAAAGGATCAACTACACCAGTGATAAAAAAGTCCTCGAGATTGACTACGAGTTTTGGCGTCATGATGCCGTCACCATTAACATAGCTATTCGCGATTAATAACAAAAAACACACCTCCTCCTAAATCTCTTTTTTACCTTTTTATCCACGCATTTTTTACATTCAGCACCTTCTATTTCCACAGGAATGCGCTCTTATCGTCACATAAGTGTCATGTTTGGCTGTTATCTTGCATAATACAATCTGGTATATACCAGTTGACAACTTGATGCATGGAGAAGTAAAGATGACACAGAAGACCCTAATCAAACGTCTGGCTGTTTTGGCCGGCATCGCAACCGTATCTATCGCGGCGCAGGCTGCAAAGACCGAATTGACTGTTTATACGGCAATTGAAGCAGAAGACCTGAAAAAGTATGCGGCTCGTTTTAACCAAGAACATCCAGAAATCAAGATTAACTGGGTACGCGATTCTACCGGTATCGTTACAGCCAAATTACTTGCGGAGAAAAGCAACCCTCAAGCGGATGTCGTATGGGGGCTAGCAGCCACCAGCCTAATGCTGTTAAAAAATGAAGGCATGCTGCAGAGCTATAAGCCTAAAGGTTATGACGCACTTTCCCCAAAATTCAAAGACTTATATAAAGAACCAGTTTGGACTGGTATGGATGCTTGGATTGCCGCCATTTGCTACAACACTATCGAAGCAGGAAAGCTTGGCCTACCAAAACCAACATCATGGGCAGACCTAACAAATCCAGTCTACAAAGACCACATTATTATGCCTAACCCGAATTCTTCTGGTACAGGTTTCTTAGACGTCAGTAGTTGGTTGCAAATCTTTGGTGAAGACGGTGGCTGGGACTATATGGATGGCCTACACAAAAACATCAGCCGTTATACTCACTCTGGCTCTAAGCCTTGTAAATTAGCGGCAGCAGGTGAAATTCCAATTGGGATATCCTTCGCCTTCCGTGCCGCAAAATCGAAAAAGTCTGGCGCACCATTAGACATAGTATTCCCAACAGAGGGTCTAGGTTGGGACATGGAAGCGACCTCAATTGTTAAGGGCACTAAGAAATTAGACGCAGCAAAAACGCTGGTAGATTGGACAATTTCTAAAACAGCTAATGAAATGTACAACGAAGGTTACGCTGTAGTGGCCATGCCTGGTATTGCTAAGCCGGTTGAGTTCTTCCCAGAAAATGCGGAATCGTTAATGATTGATAATGACTTTGAATGGTCAGCGGCAAACCGTACAGAAATCCTAGCGAAGTGGCAAAAGCGCTACGACAGCAAAAGCGAATCAAAATAAGACATCACCCAAACAATGGGAATAAAGCAACGCTTTATTCCCATTGTTGCGATTTGAAACACAGTAAAACCACCCGGCTTTTTTTGTCATAAATACCAATCTGAGCACCATTATCGTAACCGTATTCATGACAAAAAAAGCCCCAATTCAAGGAGGACCTCCCCATGTCCAAGCAAACCTATTTAGAACTCCACAATATCCATCAAATGTTTGGCACACACCAAGCATTAAAAGACGTTTCACTCAATGTTGATGAGGGCGAGTTTGTTTGTTTTTTAGGCCCTTCGGGGTGTGGCAAAACGAGTCTACTGCGCATTATTGCGGGACTAGACACCCCCACTTCCGGCGCCATTTTACAAGCTGAAAAAAATATTACTCACAGCCCTATTAGCCAGCGAGATTTTGGCATCGTTTTTCAATCTTATGCTTTATTTCCTAACTTAAGTGTAGCCGACAATATTGCCTACGGTCTGGTATCAAAAAAGTTTTCCGCTAACGACCGACGAGCTCGCGTAACAGAATTACTTGCTACCGTTGGCATGTCAGGCAGTGAAGCAAAATACCCAGCGCAACTCTCTGGTGGTCAACAGCAACGCGTTGCCCTTGCTCGCGCCCTTGCTACGTCTCCCGGTTTGCTATTATTAGACGAGCCACTTTCTGCTCTTGATGCCCGTGTTCGTGCTCACTTACGCCAAGAAATCAAGCAACTGCAAGAAAAGCTTGGCGTGACCACCATCATGGTTACCCATGACCAAGAAGAAGCCCTCACTATGGCGGATAAAATTGTGGTGATGAACCAAGGGGTTATTGAGCAAATTGGTTCTCCACAAGACGTCTATGCTCACCCTCAGTCTCCTTTTGTGGCTGAATTTGTGGGCGAAATGAATTTTCTAAGCGCTAAAGTCAGCGGCACAGGCCAAATGCAATCTGGTGGTTTGACTCTACGTTGTGACCAATCTTCCCACTTGATGTTTGGCGACGCGGCACAACTGGCTATTCGACCAGAAGACGTGCGTTTCCATATCGCTGGAGAAAAAGACAACCTGCTCAATGCAAAAGTTCTACACCTTGAATTTCTCGGCTCCCGGGTGCGCTCTTTACTGCACTTGGAAAACCATGAACGCCCCATTTTGGCAGATATTTCCATGAATGAAATGTCACGCCTCAACTTATCCCAAGGCCAAACGATTACCTGTCAGCTACCCCATGATCGTTTGCATGTATTTGGAGGTGCCGCATGAGTGAATTAGTTCTAACTCGCCCAGCTCCAACCATTACTAAGCGCCCTTGGTATGGACGACGTAGTCTGGATGAATGGTCGTTAGGCGGTATTTTAATTGTCGGCGTATTAGGCCTATTAATTTGCGTCGTCATGCCCATCTATACCTTGCTTTCAAAGAGTGTAGAAAACAAAGACGGGCAATTTATTGGCCTAGCGAACTTTGCCAAATTTATTGAAACGCCCAGTTTATTTAGCTCAATTAGTAACTCTCTCTTTATCGCTTTGCTTTCTACTGTGATTGTCACGGGATTATCCTTTTTAACGGCTTATGCCATTAGCCGGACTCGTATTCCTCTAAAGGGTTTTTTCCGCATTGTCCTAGTATTGCCGATCTTAGCGCCCTCTTTATTACCTGCTATCAGCTTGGTGTATTTATTTGGTAACCAAGGCATTTTAAAAGAAGTACTAATGGGCGAAAGCATTTATGGCCCTATTGGTATTGTTATAGGATCGTGCTTTTGGACCTTTCCACACGCCTTGATGATCATGCTAACGGCTCTGGCGAATACCGATGCTCGTCTGTACGAGTCAGCAGAGGTACTAGGCGCTTCGCCCATGCGAACCTTTTTTACCGTGACCCTACCCGCAGCCAAATACGGCATCATCAGTGTGGCGTTTGTGGTCTTTACCTTGGTCATTACTGACTTTGGCGTACCTAAAGTCATCGGCGGTCAATTCAATGTCTTAGCCACGGATATTTATAAGCAGGTCATTGGTCAACAAAACTTTGAAATGGGTGCTACCGTTAGTGTCATTTTATTATTACCTGCGATCCTGACGTTTATTACTGATCGTTGGCTACAGCGTCGTCAGTCCGCCTTACTCACGTCAAAAGCGGTGCCTTGGACACCACCCGTTCGTAACATGATAGATAAAGCTTTTTTCGCTTTAATGATGTTAGTTTCTGCGATCATTCTTGGGGTCATTGCCATGGCGGTGTACGCTTCTTTGGTGACCTTTTGGCCTTATAATCTCTCTTTATCTTTCAAGAATTATAATTTTGATCTGATGGACGGCGGTGGCTGGGATTCCTATTGGAATTCCATTCAAATGGCCGCTTATACGGCACTGATTGGCACAGGCTTTATTTTTTTCCAGTCCTATTTGGTCGCAAAGTTAGCCGGATTTAAATTACTGAAGTTTTTCTTTCATTTGTTTGCCATCTTGCCATTAGCGGTTCCGGGATTAGTATTGGGCTTGGCCTATATTTTCTTTTTCAATGCGCCTAATAATCCCTTAAATGGTATTTATGGCACCATGGCGATTTTAGTGGTTTGTACTATTAGCCACTTTTATACTGTCTGCCATCTCACTGCAACCACGGCGCTAAAGCAAATTGACCCGGAATTTGAATCTGTCTCTGCCTCGTTAAAAGTACCGCAGATCATCACCTTTTGGCGCGTTTCTTTACCGGTTTGTATGCCTGCTGTTTTAGACATTGCCAGTTATTTGTTTGTGAATGCCATGACCACTGTCTCGGCCGTGGTCTTCTTATATTCTTATAATACTAGCTTGGCATCAGTTGCTGTGTTGAACATGGATGATGCAGGGGACATTGCCCCAGCGGCCGCCATGGCGGTCATGATTATGCTCACTTGTATGCTAGCTCGTCTTGTTCACTGGCTATTAGGCAACGTGATTTTGCAGCATACGCAACACTGGCGTAAACGCTAAATCACTCTCATTAGGAACTCACATTAGATGACGATCACCGCCATTATTTTGGTGCTTATCTCTACCTTCATGCATGCGGGCTGGAACTTTTTTGGCAAAAAAAGCAGCCCGACATTAGGTTTTTTCTTCCTAACCATGGTGGCAGGCGCGTTGATCTTTTCTCCTATGGTGTTTATCCATTGGGAGCTGGTTCAAGCTTTTGATAAAAACATCATCATTTTGTTGTTTATGACAGGGCTCTTCCAGTCGTTCTATTTATGGGGATTAGCGGAAGCATATAAAGCTGGAGATATGTCGATTGCTTACCCTATCGCCCGTTCATCTCCTCTTATTATTGTCTGCATCACTAGCTTTTTTTTAGGGCAACAAGACAATGTATCTGTTCAGGCAGTGGTTGGCATTGTATTGATTCTCTTTGGCTGTTTATTTATTCCCCTACAAAGCTTTAATGAATTTAAGTTTGCAAACTATCAGAACCGAACCACCGCATTTGCTATCGTTGCCGCCTTTGCTACGGCGGGTTATTCCTTAGTGGACAACCAAGCAACTCAGTTAATGCGAGGTTTAACCAATGACGCAGGAGAAGCCATTGCCAGTGCAAGCGAAGTGGCTTTGGTCTATGTCACTTTACAAAGTACTTTTGCGGTTTTCTGGATGCTCTGGTTTGTCATCATTACGAAAAAACAACGCACAGAAATTAACCTCTTAATCAAAAACCAGTGGCAAGCCGCCTTACTCACAGGTGGCCTAATGCTAGGCACTTATGCGCTTGTCATACTCAGCATGGCGTTTGTCGATAACGTGAGCTATGTGGTTGCCTTCCGACAATTCAGCATCCCTTTGGGTGTATTATTCGCGGTTATTGGTTTTAAAGAGTCATTAAAACTTCCAAAAATCATTGGTGTTTCCATCACTTTTATTGGATTGATAGCGGTCGCACTCGGATAAAGCATTTCTTCCTCATAAAAAGAGATGCTTAATTATTTTTACGTGTATAACACACATTTTTTATACAAGGAGCCGACATGGCATTGGCGTTTTTTGATCTAGATAACACATTAGTGGCAGGTGATACTGCACAAGCATTCTCTGAATACATGACAGCAAGCCAGTTATCCACTCCAGATGACTTCCTTGAGGTCAATCTTGCGTACATGGAAGATTACGATAATGGCGTTTTAGATTTAGACAAATACATGCGCTATACCTTATCACCACTGTTTCACCTCAACTCTGACGAACTTGATGCCTTTATCAAAACATTTATATCTGATGTGATTGTTGATATGACACTGCCAAAAGCCAATGCTTTACTTAAAAAGCATCATGATGCTGGTGATGAAGTGGTGATTATTTCCGCCACAGGGATACACCTTGTCGCACCTATCGCCCATCATTTAGGCGTCAAACATGCCCTTGGCATCGATATAGAAATAAAAGACGGCCACATCACAGGCGAACTCGTCGGCACACCGACCTTTAGAGAGGGAAAAGTGATTCGCGCCGAGCAGTGGGCTAAAGAACATGGTTTCCCAATGGAAGATACTTACTTCTACAGCGACTCCCACAACGACTTGCCACTGCTTGAAAAAGCCCACTATCCTATTGCCGTTGATCCAGACCCTATTTTGGAAAAAACGGCGAAAGAAAGAAACTGGCAAATTATTAGCCTACGTTAAGGAAGATCTGAATAAGAATACCAATCCCTCGCCCATATTCGTCATAGTATGAAATGAGCGAGGGAGTCAATCACCCTGTTAACCCCCTTAGGCTAACGCAGCCGCCACAGCCTGCTTAAGTGATGTTGTTGGACGCCCAATCAGGCGCGACAAGGTTTTACTGCCATCAAACAACCAGCCTTGCCCTGCATTATGCTCTGCGTCGGCAATGATCTTAGCGTGGAGCGCAGGCATTCCAGATGCATTAAGTACCTCTTCATAGGCTGCCTGAGAAAGGTTTTTATAAGGGATATCCTTGCCAATCTGTCGAGACAACTCTGCCGCAAAATCAGCAAAGGTAAACGCCTCATCCCCACCCAACTCATAAATCTGATTTTCATGGCCATCGCCAGCCGCCACCGAGGCTATGGCTTCAGCCAGATCATGGCGAGCAGCGGGAGTAACCTTGCCATCGCCAATGGTGCTGATCAGAGCACCGGCCTCAATGGCCGCCCCCAGAGTACGAGTCCAGATTTCAAAGTACCATGGGTTACGTAACAGAGTATAAGCCAAGCCAGATGCAACAATCGCTGCCTCTGTATTTTTGTGATCCGGCATGATAGAAATCGGGGAAATATCGCATTTTAACATCGAGGTATAAATGATGCGTTTCACCCCGGCTGTTTTAGCGGAATGGATCACATTTGTGTGCCACTTCACACGCTCAGGTGACGGGCCTATTGAGATCAGCACAAGCGTTTCAATGCCCTCTAACCTTGATACTTGATTTTCGGGTTTGGTAAAATCAAACGCCCGCACCTCAACACCTAAATCTGCGGCTTTTTCTGGGCTTCGCACTAAGGCAACAATCTTCTCCGCTCCGATACGAGTCTTAAGGTTTTCAATGGCAAGACGACCCAATTGTCCACTTGCGGCGGTGATTGCAACAGTCATAATTTATCTCCGATATGTATTGATAATAGTGAATATAACACTGAACCGACTAAACGTAAGTACGTACAAAAAGGTTAGTATGGCGACTGGTTAGCGCTAAAGTTCCGTCAGTATCTCTTACATAAAACATCTATTTAAGTAATACTCTCGACGCTGAATTGTTCAGATATTGAAACAAATATGTTCTTATTTTAATCTAAATGAGTGTGGTTTTGAGCTGTATACTCTTTCTATTAAAAGTGATCAATCAAGCAGATTTAATAATTTTAATATTCATCACCAGTGAATAACGGAGATATTATGAGCACACCACTAGACAAAAACGCATTGGATCAATTATTTCTGGAAGCAAGAAGCTACAACGAGTTTCTAGACACACCAATTAGTGAAGAGACGATCAAAGAGCTTTATGACCTATGCAAATGGGGCCCAACGTCCATGAACACTCAGCCAGCGCGCTTTGTCTTCTTGAACAGCCCAGAAAGCAAAGAAAAGCTTTTACCAGCAATGGCTCCAGGCAACGCAGATAAAACTCGTAACGCTCCTCTAACACTTATCGTTGCGTTTGATTCTAAGTTCTACAATCATTTGCCAACACAATTCAAAGCATACGATGCAAAACCTATGTTTGAAAGCAACCAAGCTCTTACGGACTCTACTGCATTCCGTAACAGCAGCTTACAAGGCGCTTACGTCATGTTAGCGGCTCGTGCATTAGGCTTGAGCGTTGGTGCAATGAGTGGCTTCAACCCTGTTGCGGTTGATGAAGCCTTCTTTGCTGATGGTCAATACAAAACAAACTTCATCATCAATATAGGTTATGGTAAACCTGAAGGTTTCCACCCACGTGGACCTCGCCTAGCATTTGATGAGGTTGCTGAAATTCTATAATTCTTAGTCCTCGTTCTTAAGAAATAAAGAGTAAGAAATAGAAATTAATAAAAAGCGAAACCAGCCATGGTTTCGCTTTTTTGTTTAAAGAATGCAGCTTAAAGAAGATAACCGCCTTCTACCTCAATAACCGCATTACGTAATGCATTAGAACCATCACCTAATAAATACATAATCGCTTCTAAATGATCTTCTGCCATTAATTCACGCCCTAATGGGGTCTCTCGCAGGCTATCAAACAACAATGCTTCCTGCTCTTTCGTCATTCCTGCTTTAGCTTGGATTTCTGTTGCCGTTACACCCGGTCGCACAGAGTTAATACGAATGCCTCGACCAGCCAATTCCATATTCGCCACACGCACTACCGCTTCAAACGCGGCTTTGCTTGCCGCATAAACGGCACAGCCTTCAAAGCCTTTTGTCACAGCAATACTAGAAATAAAAACCACACTCGCTGGATTTTTAAGACTTGGCAACAATGTCTGTAGTGTAAAAAAGGGCCCTTTGGTGTTAATCGCCATCGTGGCATCAAAAGCGTCTGGCGTGGTTTCAACAAAAGCATCAGGATAAAAAATACCAGCATTGAGTACGACACCATCTAACATGACACCCTCAGCAACTAAGCTTTCACCCAATTGACGAATCTGCTCCAGATTAGCGTTGTCTACAAAGTAAGCCGTGACACCAAGCTCTTTAGAGACTCGGCCCAATTTAACTTGATCCCTTCCCGTGATAATCACCCTATGTCCTGCATCAATACAATGTTGCGCCAATGCGAAACCAATGCCCGAAGTCGCCCCTGTGATTAAAAATGTTTTTTGAGTCATGCTATTTACCCTAACTAAATAAGAAAAAGACATGTTATAGGAGACATTAGTTTCTCATTAGACACCAATATAGAAACTTAAAGTTTCCATTTTAGAACTTTTATTCCTGTTCACTTTGACTATTCTGCCTATTTACTCTGCCGCTTCGCCTGATAAGGTACACCCATGAAAAGCCTACTGAACCACCTTTCCCACCTGTATCTATTTCAAGAAGTTATCCGCCTAGGAAGCTTCCAAGCGGCCGCCACCCAATGCGACTTACCACGATCTTCAGTCAGTAAAAAAATCCAGCAGCTCGAAGAACACATAGGACAAAGACTCATCCAGCGCAGTACACGTAAATTAAGTTTAACGGAGGCGGGCATGTCACTATTACAAGCCAGCCAACCGCTAAAAAAAATGATAGAAGACTCTCAGCGCGTCATGGAAGATTTGGATTTAACGCCATCGGGAAAGGTAAAAATAAGTAGCTCATCACTGATAGGTCAAAACTACTTATTGCCTTTATTTGAACAACTTCGAAAGCAATACCCTAATATTTCGTTGGAATTGAGCTTGAGTGATACGTATGTCGACCTGATCGAAGAGCAAGTAGACATCGCCATCAGAATAGGCGATTTACCGAGTTCATCACTCGTCGCAAGAAAAATTGGTGAACACCGCTGGGGTTGGTACGCAAGCCCAACCTATTTACAGGAACGCAATGCGCCAATTCATCCAGATGAATTAAAAGACCATCAATGCATGCTATTTAAAAACAATAGTATTACGTTAGATCATTGGTTCTTTAAACAAGCTAATGGCGATACTAAAAGTATTAAAGTAGCCAGCCAAATCAACACAGATAACGGCCAAGCCTTAGTCGAAATGGCCCGTTTAGGCTTAGGTATTATTATGATCGACCCACTTTATGTTCAGAAGGAAGTCGAAGCAAAAACACTTATTCCAGTATTAACAGATTGGAGTAACCCAGATACCTATCCAATCAACCTCGTCTGCTTGGGACGAAACTACCGTAGCCGTGCCACAACCAGCATTTGGGAAGCGCTTTCGCTGGTGCTTAATTTTGATTAAACCTTTCTAAAATGCTTTATCTGAGCCCATAAAATGAAGGTCATGCAATGACTTCATTCTGTTTGAAAAAGCGCTGACTAATATCCGCCGCTAAATGGGAAGCAAACAAAGGGTGAGGGACAGGTGCGACGGCCAGTACAATATCGACGGAAGGCAACGCTGGCAAACGGTTACTTTGAATGATTTCTATGCCATAAGACACACTTGATCGTGCCATTACACTGATCCCTTGTCCTTTTCTCAACAAGCTTTTAATGGCTGTTGCACTGGAGCTGCTACACAATAATCGGTAATTTCGCTCTTGTTTTTCTAAGCCATCAATCGCTGCGCTATGGAACTTACAATCTGGCTCATATAACACTAAAGGCAAGGGGTCTTGGTGTTCAATTCTGCCTTCCACAAAAGCCTTCTCTCCTTTCACCCAGACGCCTGAATCGTGTTTTAGCAAATAGCCTTCCTCAGCGTCTGGTGAACGGGTCAAAATAGCCAAATCCACCTTACCTTGGTCTAACATCAAACGTAGCTGCGTACTGCTATCACACACGACTCGTATACTCTGCTGAGGTAAGAATTTACGAATCAATACCACAATAGAAGGCAAAATAGATTCGGCATAATCGTCAGGACAGCCAATCGTCAATGGAGGATGTTGAAGATGAGATGAAAAGTGCCCTAACGCTTCATCGTGTAAGGAAACAAGCCTTCTCGCATAACTCACCAATTGCTGCCCTTGCTCCGTCAGGCCAAGGTTTCGGCCTTCTTTAACAAACAATACATGCCCTGTTTCTTCTTCTAGCTTTTTCATCTGCATACTGATGGCACTTTGAGTACGAAAAGTCTGCTTAGCCGCACGGGTAAAACTGCCAGTATCGACAAAAGCAATGAAGCTACGAAGGGAATCAATATCCATAATGAATCATCTATCAAGGTTTGAAATAGGAACTATCAAAACTATTCGTTAGTCGTTAAGAAAACAAGCTGCAACAATATATTTCATTAACAACAAGTATCAGAAAGGAAGGCAGCCACATGAAACTCATCATAGGCAACAAAAATTATTCATCTTGGTCTTTACGGGGTTGGTTGGCGTTAAAAGCCTTCAATATTCCTTTTGAAGAAATCAACTTAACACTATTTAGCGACGAGTTTTATACGGAGCTGGCCAAGCACTCTCCAGTTGGTAAAGTACCTGTATTAGTCGATGGCGACTTGAGTGTCTGGGACTCCCTCGCCATTTGTGAATACCTAAACGAAAACTACCTAAACGGAAAAGGTTGGCCTGAGGACAAAAACAAACGTGCGGTGGCACGCTCAATCGTCGCCGATATGCATTCGGGATTATTTGCAATTCGTAATGAAATGCCAATGAACTGCCGCGCAAAACGCAGTATTGAATTAACAGGCGTAGCCAAAAAAGAAATCGCAAGCTTAGATAAAACTTGGTCTCGCTTACGTTCTGAAAACACCCAAAATGGCGACTACCTGTTCGGCACATTCAGCTTAGCGGATGTTTTCTTCGCCCCAGTCGCGTTTCGCTTTGCGACCTACGGCGTAGAAATGTCAGACGCCTCAAAAGCTTATATCAATACCATGCTGGCTCACCCAGCAATGCAGGAGTGGTTAAAAGGCTCAAGAGAGGAAAAAGAAATTATCGATGAAGCCGAAGTTGGTAGGGAAGCAACAAGCGCGCTATAAAAAAAACCAGCCCTTGCATAACAAGGGCTGGAAAAAAGGGAAACTCAATAAAGGCCTGACGATAAGATCAGAGCGACATCGCTAAAAGGTTAATCAAATCGAAAACTGGAGGCTGTCACGCCTCCAAATACATTGGCGTCATGATAAACACAGGTCGCTTTGGCGCTTTCTGCAGCCCCAACCGCTACCATAAGCGGAATAAAGTGATCTTCTCTTGGGTGGCAAACCCGTGCAAAAGGCGCGTCTTTTTCCCAATCAGTTAACGCTTGTGTTCTTTGTTCTGGCGTTGATTCCATCACGGCTTTTTGAAGCCATGCATCAAATGCTGCGGATGGCACTTTGCCTTGAACACCAAACTGTCTTAAGTTGTGGTAGCTCAAGCCACTGCCAATAATCAACACACCTTCATCACGCAATGGCTTAAGCGCTCGACCTAATGCTAAATGCTCTTCTGGGTCTAAGTTAGACTGCAAAGACAATTGCACTAGCGGCATATCAGCCTCTGGGTACATGATTTCCATGGGCGTAAAAGCACCATGATCGAAGCCCTTTTTGTCATCAAGCTCTACGGAAAAGCCCGCGCCTTTAATTAACTCAGCCACTCTTGAAGCGACTTCTGGCGAACCCGGTGCCGCGTATTTAACATCGTAAGTATGTGGAGGAAAACCGTAATAGTCGTATTCCATACCGGGAGCTGGATTAGATTGAACACCAAAGGTGTTACGCTCCCAGTGACCAGAAATCATCAAGATAGCTTTTGGTTTTTCTTTTATCTGATTGGGCATGTCAGCCAAGGCCACTTCAAGAGTCGCCAACATAGCGCGCATTTCTTCCACATAAGGCCAAGGGCCACCACCATGGGAAATAAAATAAGTTGGGAGCATAAGCAACACCTCGTAAATTAGTTTAATTGGTTCAAATTGATTTACTGAGCACCAATGGAATTGCACACAGTCTAGGCTTAGGAACCAAGCTGATCAATATACGTTCAGTTAATCCATAATTTCCAAATACGAAATAATTGAATTGAAAAATTAGCTGACATTTCATTTAAGTACAAAAAAACTACATTTAGGCGGACTGCTTCATTCGTTATTTCTCGTAGCAGAAGACTCTTAATCTGTGGCCATCAGGGTCTAATGCCATAAAGCTTGTGCCAAAGTCCGTAACACTCATGCCTTGAATCATCTCAACGCCCAGCTCAGACCATTTGCGATAATGAATTTGTAGCGTTATTAAATTACTGACTTCAAAGGCGACTTCCATACTGGCATGAGCCACTTTATTAGCTTTAGGAAACACATCCTGCCAAGCCCACAAACCAAACTTGTTACCTGACTCACTGACAAAAAGCGCAAAACTGCCTTGCTGATCTACAGGGTCTCGCTCGAAAAGTGGACGATAAAAATCCACGCTTACTTGTACATCATCTACATAAAAAATCGGAAAATTTGAAAGCTCCATACTATTCCCTTTAGTAAAAATCACACTCAAACAGACATTGACGACAGCCTATACCTGTTATTCCTTATGCTAAATAGCAGAACTGTCAGTTTATGTCAGCAGTCGTTAAGCTGGCTCACGCTGGATAACGGTCGCAATTACATACAGGTGTAAGGCCAAAAAAGTGGGCCATTTAACAGCCCTTATCCTTAGTAAAAGAAGGGGAAAGAAAGTCAGCAATCCCTTCAGCCAAAACGTCCAGCGTGACTTCACCAAAGCGTTCTAATAACAGAGACTCCGCCTCAATTAAAACATCATTAATGGCTTTGTTAACGGCTTGCTCAATTGGACAGTGGGTGTACTCATCAGACAATCCAATAGTAAACACAGAGCTTTCGCCTAGTGCATTGTGGATATCCAGCAAGCTAATCTTATTCAATGGCATCGCCAAGGACCAACCACCACCATGCCCTTTAACAGAGGTGACATAGCCTTGTTGTCGTAATCCCGCCATGGTGCGTCTTACGACAACAGGGTTCGTGCTCAGCATCTTTGCAATGCGTTCCGATGTCGCAGGGCCTCCCAAACGATCCATATGAATCAGTACATGCAACATGCGTGATAAACGGCTGTCTTTTCTCATGACTTACCTCTGTCTACAAAATCTGTAACGCATTCTACCTCAAGATTTCACGAAACAATAAAAGTTTCATGTGTTGACTTTGCGCTTTCATGTAACTTATGATGTTTCTTAAATTGCATTGACTGAGGATAAAAATATGCCTGAAGAAGTTATTATCATAGGGGGGAGTTTTGCGGGTTTATCAGCGGCGATGCAGCTGGCTCGTGGACAAAGAAAGGTCACCGTCATTGATGCTGGCGAGCCACGTAATCGCTTCGCTCACCAGTCTCACGGATTTTTTGGACTGGATGGCATATCGCCTTATCAAATCCAACAAGAAGCACAGCGCCAATTGCTAAAATACCCCACAGTTACCATGATTGAAGACACCGCCACGGCCGCCTTAAAAGTAGATGACCTATTTCATGTCACCTTAAGTAATAACCAGACGATAAACAGCAAGAAGTTGATTCTGGCAACCGGTCTAAAAGATGAGATCCCCAATATTCCCGGTTTACGAGAACGTTGGGGAGCCTCCGTTGTTCATTGCCCTTATTGCCACGGCTATGAGTTAAGAAATCAGTCCTTGGGGGTCATTGCCACCAGCCCTCATTCCATTCATCAAGCCGCTATGCTGCCAGACTGGGGACCGACAACCTATTTCACCCAAGGTAAATTTGAACCGGATGAGGAGCAGTTAACACTCTTACTCAAACGGGGCGTTACCATAGAACGTACTGAAGTGATTGAAGTCCTTGGTCGACCGCCCAAAATAACCAGCCTCTACCTTGCTGATGGTCGCACCATTCAGATTGCTGGCATCTTCGTGGCACCTAAAACCCATATGACCAATTCATTCGCTGAGCAACTTGGCTGTGAATTTGAAGAAGGCCCGTTAGGGCTGGTGATCAAAACCGATGACATGAAACAAACTAATATCACGGGGTTATTCGCCGCAGGAGATACCGTTAATCCCATACAAAATGCCACTTTTGCATCTGCTGCTGGTGTTATGGCGGGAGTCGGGGCCCATCGCGCCTTAATCCAAGACAACTAATAGGCAGGCCGTACAATGGTATGAGTAGCATTTTGCGGCCTTTTTAAGCGCACATTTCCTGTTATAAATTTTATCCTTCCTAGCTAATTTCTAACCTTACTTTCTGCCTCAACCTGTTAAAAGTGCCTCTCAGGTAAGCTCTCCGTCATGATAGTACAACACAAAACCCTAATATAGAGCGTTAGTTAGTGTCCGCTAACCAACGACACACCCCCTGTCCTGCTAAACGCCCTGTCGCAAAACAAGCTGTTAACAAATAGCCTCCTGTTGGCGCTTCCCAATCCAACATTTCACCGGCACAGAAAACACCTGGTATCGTTTGCAACATAAGTTGATCATTAACACTGTTTTGACATACACCACCCGCGCTGGAAATCACTTCTTCAATCGGTTTAGTTTTATAAAAGCTAACGGGGACGGCTTTCAAACAACGAGCTAAGCTTTCGGGTGTTTGCATGTCTTCTTTTTGAAAAGTCTCATGCAACAAGGCGTTTTTAACACCACTAATGCCGAGAGTACGCTTGAGGTATTTACTAAAGGATTCCTTCGGCTTGGTCTTACCCAGTTTTTTGATAAGTTGCTCTGTGCTTTGTAGTGGTAAAAAATCGATCAAGAGTGACGCGGTGCCTGATTCATTAATTTCATCCCTTATGTACTTAGAAAAAGCATAGATCAAACTGCCTTCCATGCCATCTTGAGTAAGGATGCACTCGCCCTTCTTTGACACAACACCTCCATCATTCAGGGTAAAAGAGAAAGCAATGCCCTTGAGTGGATAACCAGCAAACTTGGTTTTTAAGTGATCGCTCCACTCACTATAGAACCCACAGTTAGCACTTTGAAGTGGCTCTATCGCAATACCAGAGCGGGACAAAACAGCTTGCCACGCGCCATCTGACCCTAACTTGGGCCAACTTGCACCGCCCATGGCTAAAACAACCGCATCAGCATTTGCAATAACTTGTTCATCATTGTGATCAAAGGTTATTTGCTTGTTCTCCATCGCCACCATCTTGTGTCGCATATGGAATTCCACACCAGACTCACGTAGGCGTTTTAACCAGTTGCGTAACAAGGGCGCGGCTTTCATGTCTTTTGGAAACACTCGACCAGAGCTACCAACAAAGGTTTCAATGTCCAAACCATGAATCCAGTCACATAAGGCATCCGCATCAAACTGACGTATGGCGTCATCTAGCCAATCAGCTTTGTCGTAATAGCGAGAAATGAAATCAGGGTAGGCTTCAGAATGGGTGATGTTCATGCCACCAACGCCCGCCAATAAGAACTTACGACAAGCACTAGGTTTTGCATCATAAACATGGACTTGATGACCTGCAGCACAAATACTTTCTGCCGCCATTAACCCTGCAGGGCCAGCACCAACAACAATGACTGTTTTTTGCATTTTCGCCACTTCTTGCATACCAACCAACATCACGGAAAAAGAAGTGCATGATAAAGAAATTTGCTCCTATCACCAATGACTCTAAGTAAATTTGTAAGGAGATTCGCCCATTCAAGCCGTGATAAAACGCGCTACGCATATTTATGACTCAGATTTACTCTGAACGCCTGCCGTTAACGTCAATCGCATGGCTTCCTCTACTCCTATATCAAGCTCGGTTAAACGATCACGCGAAATATACAAAGTAATACCACCTATCTGATAGCTTAGCGGTACATAGACTCCGACTAAATTCTGATCCCCAAATAACTGTTTACCAGTTTGCTCCCCTGTAATGAAACCAATCACTTGAGCACCATTCCATTCGAGTGATACCACGCTTTTCATTTCTTTCTTTTCGGCGAGGTTAAAGACCATCATCATGTCCTTGATCGCACCATAAATGGATTTCACCAAGGGGATACGCTCAAAAACATTGTGACTTAGCGCCACTAAATAGCGAATGCCGTAGAGATTCACTAGGAAGCCAATCAAAATTAAAGCGCCAACACTGGCAACCCAACCTAAGCCGATAAAATAAAAACCATCAGGAATTAGCCACAGAATAATAGGTCTAACAATGGCTTCACCTGTCGCCAACAACCAATAGATCAAATAAACAGTCAGACCAATGGGCAACACCGCCACAATGCCTTTCAACAATAACGAAAACAGCTTATTCATCTGTTCATAATCCTCTTAGTTTGTCTAAAACTAACACAAGCTTTACGCCATACAAGTGATCATAAATCCTTGTTATAAAAAGATTGCTCATGCGCTAGAGCCCTTATACTCTCTTATCAATAAACCGTATATTTAAAACTTGGAGTGACAATTGAATTACAAGCGCTTAGAAACCTTTGTCTGGGTCGCCACGTTAGGCAATTTTCGCAAAGCAGCGGAACGGCTCCATACCACACAACCGGCTATTTCAGCACGTATTGCCGGACTAGAAGAAGAACTTGGCGTTAAGTTATTCACCCGTGAAGGTGGCTCTAGTCCTATCGTTCTCACCTCCAAAGGCAAAGAACTCCTCCCTTATATTGAAAAAATCCTTTATCAAACCGAGCAATTACGAAAACGGGCAGCCATTTCTACGGCTTATTCTGGTGTGCTGCGTTTGGGGGTATCAGAGACAATAGTAAACACTTGGTTGCCTGACTTTTTATCTAGATTACATAAAGAGATGCCTAACCTAGATGTCGAAATGACGGTGGATGTGACTGCCAACATCACCATAGGCATAAAAGATCGTTCCTTGGATTTAGGCTTATTAATGGGACCGATTTCTGAACCAAACATCATTAATCGAGAACTTTGTACGTTTCCCCTCTCTTGGGTAGCCAGCCCTAAGCTAGACTTACCTGACCGCCTATTATACTTAGAAGAACTGACAAAATGGCCAATTATTACCTACGCAAAAGCCACCAAGCCCTATGTAGAAATCAGCCAGAAATTTAGAGAGTTAGAAGGCCCGCCTGCCCATTTTTTTGCCTCCACCTCATTAGCGGCTTGCCGAAGTTTAGCCATTGATGCCGTTGGCATTGCCACACTGCCAAACATAATGATTTCCAAGGAATTAGAAACAGGAAACTTGCGTAAACTCAGATCCGTTTGGACACCCAACGATCTCAAATTCACCGCTTCTTATTCAGATGAGCCTTTTAACCCATTGGCTGAAGTGGCCACGAATGTCGCATGCAGCGCAGCCCAAGAATACGACAAAACACAACACTCCAATGGCGCCACCTAAATAAAAAGCTCACCTTTTAACAAGGTAAGCATTCCAAAATTGATAGAAAATCAAACTGACTGCGAGGCGATCACAATAGGTTCCAATTGCTTCGCCAAATTCAATAATAGCTGATCCATGCCATTACTTGCTGTTAGCATAAGTCCCATGGGTTCCTGCTGGAAGCTAAATGGCAAAGAAATACTACAGCCATTTAGCACATTCGCTAACGATGTATTGCGTAAGCACAACAAATTCAAACGATCGTATTCAGCATCTTTTTCTAAATCAGACAACCTAGGCGCCGTAACAGCCACGGTTGGTAACACAAAAACAGTATTAGGCTCTTCCTGTGCCATTTGCTGAATAAAGTCATTTCGAGCGTATTGAGTCTGCAGAAAATCCTCCGCATTAATAGTATTTGCACGCGCTATGCGGGAAGCAACTCTAGGGTCAATTTCTTCTTTATCCATAGCATAACATTTTCCATAATAAGCCTTACTTTCATACGCTGAAAACTGCCATACTGGTAATGTTTTGTATGTTTCTAATGCAGGAATAAACCGCCTTTCAATCACAACGCCAGCCTTCTCAAGGCGTGTTAATACCTGATTGAAACCCTCTTCAATCAATGCGTCTAAGTCATTCATACCGAAGTTATTTGGTACAACTAACGTCACTTGAGAAAGCTCTGTATCGCTCTTTATAGCAGACGTTTTTGTGCTATCCGTTGCCGACAATATATGCCACAGTAATTCACATTCATCGACTGTTTTTGTAATAGGGCCTATCGAATCAAGCGAGTCCGACAATGGCAAACAGCCTTCTCTCGACACCGTTTCCTGAGAGGGCTTAAAACCCGTTAAACCACAAAATGCAGCAGGAATACGCAAAGAGCCACCAGTATCAGTGCCAAGTGCAGCATCAGCAGCACCTAAGGCAACACTCGCCGCTCCACCACTCGTTGATCCTCCAGTGATACGACCGGGCTTAATAGGGTTATCTGGCGTACCATAATGCGGGTTCAATCCTAATCCAGAATACGCCAGCTCTGTCATATTGGTGTGGCACAAGAAACTAGCACCCGCCTTTCTCAATAATGCAACAGCGGCAGCATCTTGGTCAGCCCGCTGTTGATCGATAAAAATCGACCCAGCTCGCGTCTTATAACCTTCTACTTGGAACAGGTCTTTAATCGAAACAATCGCTCCGTTAAGCGCCCCCTGTTGCGGCTTAACATAATCAAAAAGCTCAGTGAAAACAGCTTTCCCTTTGGTATCAAGAACCTCTAGAGCATTCTGCCACTTTGACTCTAGTTCTCGACCTTGCCAAATAAAAATAGGACCATTTGGGTTCGTCATACATTAGCTCACTACGGGTAATTCTTTGGTGATGTATTCACATGAAATAGTACGATTTAATATCGGGTCATGAATACTCATACGAAATTTTTCTGTGCGACGCACACCGCCAATCGCTGGGCAAGTTCCACACAACATAGCACTGCCTTCAGACAACTCCCCCTTCTCTACCAATTCCATCAATGGGCGGATATTTGCCAACGAACCTTTTTGATATTGTGTCCAACCTTCGCCTTCATCCACCCAAGATTCGATAAGTAATTCATCCAGATGATCAGCCACTTCTTCAAAATCCCATAGTGAGGAAGAAACAGGCTTTGCCGATACTTGTTTTGAATGGGCAACAGAATAGGCTTCTAGCTTTCTATCAGTATGATCCGAAGCAACACCCAACCACAGTTTTCCTTGCGCTTTAATAATTAATGGCTCAACTTCCCCAGACGTATCACCACTTAACACTTCAACTGTCGACTCCTGCGTCACTAACAAGTTAGAAGCACGGTAAAACAAAGGCACGGTCGACGGTGGAGCCACACCAATTTCAGCTAACTCGTCGATATGTTCTTGAACAAATGCCATGTCTCGCGCTGTCCACCCAGCAATCACTAAATGCTTAATATCAAACTGTTTCGTTGATCCATTAACATTAAAAAACATAAAAATCCTTAGAAATTATCAGGTAAATAAAGAGAAATACTTGGATAGGCAATCAATAGAATAATCATCAGGATCATCACGCCAACATAAGGCAAACTCCCCATAACAACATCTGCAATCTTGCCGTTCTTACGAGCAGAATTCACAACGTACAAATTCAAACCAACAGGCGGGGTAATCAATGCCATCTCAACTAAAATGATCATTAAAATTCCAAACCAAATTTTGTCATAGCCCAGCTCAACAATAATTGGAACCACAATAGGAATAGTCGCCACCATCAGCGACAAGGTTTCAATGAAGAACCCCAACACTATGTACATTAAGACAATGATCAATAGAGTCGCTATCGCGCTTAGCCCAAGACCTGCCAACATTTGCTGTAATGTCCGACCTACACCCGCCGCTGTTAAAGCAAAATTAAGGACATAAGCCCCTAATACCACTAACATGATCATGGCTGTAATACGGATGGTTCCTGATAAGCTGTCGAGCAGCATTTGCTTCGAAAATGCCTTATAAGCCAACGCAAGAACAAGCGCAATTAACACACCAATGGCAGCGGCCTCAGTTGGTGTGGCCCAACCAAGATAAATAGAACCAACTATGCTGAACAACAAAATAAGCACGGGCAAAAGAGACTTCAACGCGACAAACTTTTCTTTCCAGCTACTATGCTGCTTTGGCCCTCCTAAACTAGGCCAAAGGGAGCAAATGATGACAGTAACTATCATAAACATCAGCGCCATAGCTATGCCAGGCGCAATGCCTGCAAGAAAAAGCTTGGGGATAGAACTTTCAGTCAAAAAACCATAGACGATCAGGTTAATAGAAGGCGGGATTAAAATACCCAAGGTGCCACCAGCGGCAATAGAGCCAGTGAATAAACGTTGGTCGTAACCTAGTTTTTCCGCTTGTGGTGTTGCAACGGTTGCTACCGTAGCCGCTGTTGCAACAGAAGAACCCGACGTCGCCGAAAACATGGTCGCTGTTGCAATGTTGGCGTGAATCAAACCACCCGGCAACCAAGAAACCCAAGCATTCAGTGCACCATAGGTTTTCTGAGCAACCCCACTGCGCAATAAAATTTCACCAATCAACACAAACAAAGGCACTGCAATAAGCGTTGAGTGATTAGAAAAAGACCATAGAACCTGACCTAACCCTCGCATTAAAGGAAATGGACTAAAAAACTCGTCTATGCCAAACGCCAATAGGAATAACACAATACCAACAGGGATAGATAAAGAGAGCAGCCCTAATAGACCAAAAAACGTAAAAGGAATCATGACTCAGTCCCCGTTCCAATGATGTCATCGACTTGGTCATATTTATGCTGAACGACCAAGCAAACAGCGCAAACCAGCAACGCCAATGAAGTGACAGCAAACCATATCCAACCAGCCATCCAGATAGATTGAGGAATAATCAGTGGTGTCTCTAATGAAGTATTAGCAAGTGACTGACGCTGAAAGCTTTTTTCAACAACAGGAACAACATAATAAGCGGCATATAAGGCTACAAATGAGGTAGCACTGAGCGCAATAAGATCTGCAATTGAGCGTCCAGGTGCCTTACTTTTGTTTCTTAGAATATCAATACGTACATGCGCTTTTTCTGTTAATGCATAGCAAATCCCCCAACTAGAGACAGATGCCATGACATAACCTGAAATTTCTTCAGAGCCCCCAAAGCTAATGCCAAATTCTCGCAACAGGATATCAACAAGAATGAGGAGAATGCAGGCCAATAACACTAGGCCTGCAGCAATCGCCACTCCATTATTGATACGCTTTAAGTAATCAATAATGCGCATCATGGCGACTAGCCTCCAGTCGCAGAGACTTGAAGACCAACCGTCTTGCCTACGCTACCATTCCACTCATTGACCCAGCTATCACCAGCACGGTCGGCCCAGTCAGGTAAGACTTTGGAGGTCAGTATGTTTTTAGCATGGGCCAGATCTGCATCACTGGGTTCAACCAGTGCCATACTATGGCTTGGCCCTTTGCTACACTCACCATTTCCGGTTAAACAAGCCACATCTTGATCAAGATCACTCTGTGCTGAATCCCAGACTGGTTTTTCAAATTTGGTCGCCACTTCAGCCTGAAGAAATGCTTGTTGTTCGCTTGAAAGGTCGTTCCATTTATCTAAGTTAATGGCAGTCACCACAGGATCCCATCCACCTAGAGGTATGGTCATCAATGTAGTGGTTACTTCCCACCAACCCGCACTATAGCCTGATCCCGCACCTGTAACAGCGCAATCGATAACACCACGCTGTAAAGCGCCAGGGACTTCACCGAAGCCAATATTGACACTTTGCGCACCTAACGCATCTAAGAATTTTGCCGTCATTCGACCCGAAGCACGTATTTTCAAACCAGACAAATCATCTAGAGACGACACTGGGGCCTTACAGAACACGACTTGTGGTGGGTAAGGAACAATAGCCAATACTTTAGAGTTGAAGGCGGTCTCATAAATTTTTCCGACCATTGGGCGAGCCGCATTGACCATTTTATGCACCTCTTCTGCGGTATTAGCAACTAAAGGAACATCTAGACCTTCTAATGCAGGCGCATCAGCAACAGCATAGTCACCCACTGTCATACCAATATCAAAAACGCCATCACCCAACATACGAAAAACATCACCACCACCAATTCCCATTTGATCATGGGTTGTCATGGAAACACTAAATTCGCCCTTGCTGTCATTCGGGAGTGTATTGGTCCAGAAAGGTTGTTCGAATTGCTTATAAAGCGGCAAACTACTCCAACTACCAACAATAGAAAGCGACTCTCCCGCAACGGTTTTACCTGCGAAAAGCGCCCCCGCTAAAATAAAGGGAATACTCGTTCTGCATATATTCTGCTTAGTCATAATCCTGTCCTATTTTGTGAATTTGTTAGTGACAAATTTTTCTTATATACCTCAAAAGACAAATTGTCCTCAGATAGGCTGAGTTCAGTGTTGAACGACCAAGCGATAAAGTCAATTCGCTATTTTCTTTCTAAAGTGATAAAAAAAACCGATCACCTGTATAGAAAATGCAAAAATAAAGAGTCCCTAAATATGAATTTCGACCAATTAAAAACCTTCCTTTGGGTCGCAAAGTTAGGCGGAGTAAGAAGAGCTGCCAAGCAAATGAACTTATCTCAACCGGCTGTATCGGCAAGAATTTCAGCATTAGAAGAAGAGCTGGGAATTAAACTGTTTGATCGCCAAAAAAGCGGTGTTGTGCTGACAAAAGAAGGCTTATTACTAAGGTCACATGCAGAACGAGTGGAAAGCTACCTGTCACAGATAAGAGCAGAATTAACACCATCAGAAGAAGTAAAGGGCACATTACGAATCGGCGTGGCAGAAACCATTGCGCAATCCTGGTTATCTGAGTTTCTCTCAGCTCTCAGAAAACATTACCCAAAGCTGGTTGTTGAGCTTTCTGTCGATATAACCATGAATTTACGTGATCAACTATTAAGCCGAAATATGGACGTCGTCATTCTCATGGGCCCCCTATCTGAGGGGAATGTCGAAAACATCATCTTACCTTCGTTTAAACTTGGCTGGTTCTGTCATCCATCGACTAAAAATCAGGATCTAGGCAGCACACCCATTATTTCGTTTTCTAGGCTCTCTCGCCCTTATCAAGAACTCATGTCTGAACTTATGCAACGTTATCGAGAAGTGGGGCAGGTTTTTCCATCTACGTCACTGTCAACCACCTTCGAAATGATCGCTGCCGGCATTGGCGTTGGTGTTCTGCCCATACAACTTGCTCAGCGATTTATTGAAACAAAGCGCCTCATTCCTTTTAATCCAGGCTGGGTTCCGAATGACCTTATTTTCACGGCATCTTACTTAAATGACCCGCTGGATCATACCGTACATCAGGTTGCAAAATTAGCTCTTCAAATTGCAGAGGAATATGACCAGAGAACGAACATGGCTTTTTGATAAAAAAAAGTGATCAAATAACACAAAAAAACACGATTAGACTTTATGTCGGCGCTAGATCTATTCTTAATTACGACAAGATGTGGCAATAATAAGGAAAACGTAGATGAAACAATCTGAATCACCTTTACTGCAACAAACTCGTGAATTGCGCCAAGCTATTCGCAGTAATGACCATACAGGGCCAACCAGTGGTCTTGTCACTGGCGCTATGCAAGGGAACGTGGTCATTTTGCCGGCCGATTGGGCCAATGAATTCTTACTTTTTTGTCAAAAGAACCCTGTCTCTTGTCCACTCATTGGTGTTTCTGAAATCGGTGATTATCGTCTTCCAGAATTAGCGACAGACATAGACATACGCCATGACCTTCCCGAATATTATGTCCACCGTAATGGGGAGATGGTCGAAAGTCGTTCAGACATCGCAAACTTATGGCAAGACGATATGGTGGTATTTGTTTTAGGCTGTTCTTTTTCTTTCGAGCACGCGCTTTCTCAAGCTGGGCTAGCACCAAGAAACATTGAAGAAAACGTCAATGTTTCTATGTATGAAACCAACATAGCAACAACGCCAGCAGGGCGTTTCTTTGGCAACACGGTCGTCACCATGCGTCCATACAAACCAAAAGATGCCATTCGTGCCATTCAAATCACCACACGCTTTCCAAAAGCACATGGCGCGCCTTTGCACTTCGGCACACCACAAGAGATAGGTATACACGACCTAAGCCAGCCAGACTTTGGCGAGCCGGTCACAGTAAAAGACGGTGAAATACCTGTTTTTTGGGCCTGTGGCGTCACACCTCAAGTCGCAATACGTAATGCCAAACCACCGATTTGCATTACTCATGCACCGGGGAAAATGCTTATTACTGATATTTTAGATACCGATTTGGCCGTTCTTTAATGACTGACATCGACTTATAAAATAATTGCATTACTGATACGCAAAAGCTTATGAAAAAGAACTCATAAGTTAAAAATGTAACACCACTAAAAACCACTAACTTAATAAAAACAGAGCCTTAAAAGGAACAAGATATGTTAAAACTAACCAGCGCGTTACTTATTGGTGGACTCGTTTCCACTGCCAGCTTTGCAGCAAAATGGCACATGCCAACACCTTATGGTGACGGTAATCTTCCAACGCAAATTGCTTATGACTTTGCAAACGAGATTAAAGCTCAAACCAATGGCGATTTAGACATCACAGTTCACTCTGGTGCCTCTTTGGTTAAGCACACAGAAATTCCACGCTCAGTAAAAACCGGCCAAGTGCAAATGGGTGAGATTTTTTTGGGTATTTTGGGTAATGAAAACCCTGTTTACAAACACGATAACATTCCATTTTTAGCCACGACTTATGCCGATGCTAAAAAATTATGGGAGGCAGCGAAACCTGCTGTTGCGAAACAACTCGATAAAGACGGTATGATTTTACTTTATACGGTTGCTTGGCCTGCTCAAGGTCTTTATAGCAAGAATGCAGTAAATACACTAGCCGACCTAAAAGGCACAAAAATGCGTGCATATAGCCCATCAACTTCTCGCCTTGCAGACCTCATGGGAACAACTCCAACGACAATTCAAGTCCCTGATATCCCCCAAGCATTTAGTACTGGCATCATTCAAGCGATGGTAACATCTCCCTCAACAGGTGTTGGCAGCCAAGCTTGGGATTATGTTAATTACTATACGGACATAAAAGCATGGATACCTAAAAACATCGTTATCGTAAACAAACGAGCATTCCGCCGTTTAGATAAAGCAACACAGAAAATTGTCATGGACGCAGCCGCAAAGGCCGAAGCGGCTGGTTGGACAAAAGTCGTTGAACGCGCTAAAAAAGATACTAAAATTCTGATTGAGAACGGCATGAAGGTCACTGAGCCATCAGCTGAGCTTGTAGCAGAATTAAAAGCCATTGGTAAAACAATGACAGAAGAATGGAAAGCCGAAGACCCTAAAGCGGTTGGTGACATTCTATCGAACTACAATAAATAACCTGTAGTAAAAGAGTCCTCCCAATACCGCCTAGTGACTTTTGTCCGGATAGTTTGTTTAGAGACTTTTCTAAATAAGCATATCCATGACAACCTAGGCGGTACCTTCTTCTCAAAAAGTGAACACTATGAGCCAATTAAAAGAAAAACTTTACCTATGCTCTGGCCTATTATCTGGGTTGTGTATCGTTATTATTACTCTCCTGTTACTGGCCCAAATTATCGGGCGCTTTATAGGCTTTATTGTGCCATCAGCAGAAGACTTTGCTGGTTATGCGCTTGCCGCTTCAACCTTTCTTGGACTGGCTTATACTTTTCGCGAAGGTGGCCATATTCGTGTGACCCTTTTAATACAGCGTTTATCACCATTGCCTCGTCAAATCCAGGAAGGCGTCATTCTTGCTCTGTCTTTTGCCTTGCTGTGCTTCTTATCTTATTCATGCATTTATATGGTTTACGAATCTTATATTTATAACGAAGTATCTTATGGCTATATACCCGTTCCGTTATGGATTCCTCAGGTTCCCGTTGCCGTTGGCATGATCGCTTTAAACCTCGCGGTATTAGACGCATTAATTATGGCACTACGTGGAAAACAACCAACATACAGCACGCTAGAAGACGAATTATCTTTGGAGGAAATCTAATGGATATGACATGGATTTCCATCATTCTAGCCGTTGCCATGCTCGTCTTATTATCTATGGGTGTTTGGGTATCATTCACCCTCATTGCCATTGGCGGCATCGGTCTCATTTTGTCAGAAAATTATCAAATCGATTTATTGTTTGCCACCTCTAGTTGGGGAGCAAGTACCGCTTGGTCGTTAACCGCATTACCTCTATTTATTTGGATGGGTGAAGTGCTATTTCGTACGCGATTATCAGAAGATTTATTCAAGGGATTATCCCCTTGGCTGAGTGGCGTTCCGGGAAAATTACTCCATGTAAACATTTTAAGTTGTGGGATTTTTGCCGCCGTATCAGGTTCCTCTGCGGCAACGGCAGCCACCATTGGACGGATGACGCTGCCCGAACTCCGTAAGCAAGGTTATAGCGAAAGAATGGCCATAGGTACACTAGCAGGATCAGGTACGTTAGGGCTGTTAATTCCACCTTCTATTATTCTGATTGTTTATGGAGTAGCTGCGGAAGTGTCGATTGCTCGCCTCTTTATCGCGGGCGCTTTACCGGGTCTATTATTGGTCTGTCTATTCATGGGCTTCACCATGATTTGGGGCTACCTACATAAAGACGAATTACCTAAGTCCACAGGTAAAAAAACAAGTTGGTCGGAACGGATTAAAGCACTACGCCAATTACTGCCGGTTCTCGGTCTAATCGGTTTCGTTTTAGGCTCTATTTACGGCGGACTGACCACACCGACAGAAGCTGCCGCATTGGGCGTAAGTGGTGCCCTTGTTTTGGCTGCCCTTACCGGATCTCTGAATATAAATAGCTTCATTGATAGCTTGCTAGGCGCAGTTAAAAGCTCCTGCATGATTGGCTTCATCTTGGTTGGTGCACACTTTTTAACGCTTGCTATGGGCTTTTTAGGCATTCCTAGCGCATTGGCGCAGTGGATCAGCTCTTTATCGCTATCGCCTATGGTACTCATTCTATATTTAACGATTTTCTTCGTTGTTTTAGGTTGTTTTTTAGACGGTATTTCCGTGGTGGTATTAACCGTTGCTGTTGTACTTCCTATGGTTCAAGCAGCCAATATAGATCTTCTGTGGTTTGGTATTTTTATTGTTTTAGTGGTGGAAATGTCGCAAATAACGCCTCCCGTTGGTTTTAATCTATTTGTGATTCAATCTTTAACGGGGAAAAACATTCTTTATGTGGCTAAAGCCGCTCTACCTTTCTTTTTACTGATCGGTTTAGCTATCGTGTTTATCAGCGTTTTTCCTGAAATAGTGACCTATTTACCAGCGACCATGTCGCAAAACTAAGACTAAAAGTGGGAACATAAAATGAAATTAAATTGCGATATGGGTGAAGCGTTTGGCGCATGGAAAATGGGATTGGATGACAAAATCATGCCGTTTGTAGATCAGGCTAATATTGCCTGCGGCTTTCATGCTTCCGATCCATTAACTATGGTAAAAACAGTGGCTCTAGCCAAGCAACATAATGTCACCATTGGTGCCCACCCAGGTTACCCTGATTTAGTTGGCTTCGGTCGTCGTAATATGGACATAGCGCCAACTGAATTAAAAGCGTTAATCCAATATCAGATAGGTGCCTTGAAAGGCATATGCGCTGGGCAAAATGTGAAAGTGGACTACGTAAAACCACATGGCGCCATGTACAACCAAATGATGGCGAACTTCAGTATTTTAGACACCGTCATGCAAGCGGTGAGCGAATTAGATGCCACGCTTCCTCTCATGGTTGGTGCGGTTCCCGAAAGCAACGAAATAAAAGAAATGGCAAAAAAATATGGCTTAACCGTTTGGTTTGAAGCCTTCTCTGATCGTCTATATACAGACGAAGGAAGACTGACACCACGCAAAGAAGCCAATGCCGTTCACGCCTCTTTTGAACTCATCGAAAAACAAGTTATTCAATTGTGTGAAACCGGCACTGTCACAACAGGATCAGGAAAAACCATTAAAATTCATGCCGATACCATTTGTGTCCATGGGGATGGCGCCCATGCTGTTGATGCGGTCACTCGTATTCGTTCGCTCGTAGACGGATTAAATAAGGTAAAAGCGAACTAAATCATGAGCCAAATTGATGCTTCCACCTTACCAAGTATAGACATGGTCAGTGACCACGCGTGCTTACTCACTTTTAGTCAGGTTATTAACGAAACGGTTTCCAATCGAATTGCCCAACTTACTCATCATTTAAAAAGATTAAATGGTGTCGTTGATTTAGTACCATCCTATACCACACTACTTGTTGTATTTGATGGTGATCACTATGACCGCTTTGCCATTATTAAAGCGATTCGTCATGTGATAACCAACATAGACCCTAACGAGCCATTGCAAACAGATTGTCGCGAAATCGTGATTCCTGTTTATTATGGCAAAGAAGTGGGACCTGATTTAAGCGATGTTTCAAACCATTGCCAGTTAACTGAAGAAGAAATCATCCAACGTCACAGTGAAACAATTTATCGAGCCTATGCTGTCGGCTTCACACCGGGGTTTGCCTTCCTTGGTAACACACCTAATGAGTTGCACATACCCCGAAAAAACACTCCTAGACTTAAAGTTCCTATTGGTAGTGTTGCCATTGCCGAGAACCAAACCGCTGTCTACCCAAGCGTCACACCGGGTGGCTGGCAGATTATCGGACGTACGCCATTAAACCTAATCGATTGGGGCAGTGAAAACCTCGCCTTAATTGCCATGGGAGATTCGGTACGATTTGAACCCATTTCCCGGGACGAATTTTTAGTATTAGGAGGTCAACTCGATGGCTTTTAAAGTAATCAAACCTGGCCTCATGGCACTGATACAAGATTTAGGGCGTCATGGTCATCAGTCGATTGGCCTGACGACAGGTGGTCCAATGGATGAAATGGCATTTCGCTGGGGCAATGCGCTGCTTGATAACGACCCAAATAATACACAAATTGAAATTACTTTCGGCATGCTAACACTAGAAGCACAAGCCGACACCAGCATCGCTATTACTGGTGCCGACCTTGCCACCAGCTTAAACGGAAAAAGCATTACCCCTTGGCAAACCTATGCCATTAAGAAAAATGATGTACTGACTTTCCAGCAACCCGTTTGGGGCTTAAGAGCATACCTTGCGGTAAAAGGTGGCTTTTTATGCCAACCCGTCCTCGGCAGTGTTGCTACCGTTGTGCGAGAAAAGCTAGGGGGATTAACCGGTAAAGGCGACAAGCTACAAAAAGGCGATTGGCTCGAATACAAAGCAAGCAGCGAACACAAACAAAGGGCCGTGCCTAGATCCGCTATTCCTGATTACAGCCAGACAGACATTCCTCTGGTGTTAAGTTATCAGTATCAGTCTTTTTCATCGATGGAACGGGCGCACTTTTTTTCCAGCGATTTTACCGTCTCGTCAAACAGTGACCGCATGGGTTATCGAATGGAAGGCAACGCCATTACCAGTGATATAAAAGGCATTATCTCAGAAGGTATCGCTTATGGAGCAGTACAAATCCCTAAAGATGGTCAACCGATTGTGCTGTTAAGAGACAGGCAAACCATTGGCGGTTACCCAAAAATGGGCTGCGTGACCAGCTATGGCGGTGGCATATTATCTCAGAAGAAGCCCGGTGATGTGATTCAATTCACTCCGATGACGGTGGATCAAGCAGAGCATGAACGTCATTTAAAAATGGCACGATTAAATCAGTGGCGATAGCGGTGATTGAGCCTTTTAACTTTTCTAGAGACCTTTGCACGAAGTCGCGAGCAAAGCCAAGACGAGGTAAAAATAGACGAGAAAGCGGAGTTTATGGGTTATAAATGAGCACTTTGAGTCTATTTTTAACAATGTATTGGTACGCACAGCAGTCGTGCAAAGGTCTCTTCTAGTATCACTCTTAGAACCGTATTATCATAACGAAACAAATTATTAAGACGACTAAGTTTGAGCCGTCATTCAACAAAAAAATGTGATGATGCATACATGATAAAGTTAAAAGGTTTTACCAGTAACATTGTTCACCATGACCGCCAACAAAGTTATAACGATAGCCCTATTCATACGCCTATTTATAACTCTGTGCCTTATGGTTACAAGAGCACAAAAGATCTAGAAAATGTGTTTCAAGGCAAAACCGTGGGGCATAGTTACGCACGACAAGCCACACCAACCACTGACAGCTTACAGTCCATGATTACGCAAACCGAGTTAGGTGTTGGCAGCTTGGTTTTTGCAACCGGCATGGCCGCTTTAAGTGCCACCTTTCTCACTTTGCTAAAAAGTGGTGATCATCTCATCGCCAGCCGTTTTTTGTTTGGTAATTCTTACAGTCTAATCACTACCTTAGAAAATTTCGGTATTGAAGTAACCTTGGTTGACGCCACAAATGTAGAGAACGTCATTGCAGCAAAGCAAGATAATACCCTAATGGTGTTTGTGGAAACCCTTGCCAACCCAGGCACACAAATAGCCGATTTGGCTGCCATTGGTGACTGGTGTGAACAACAAGGCGTGGTGTATTTCGTGGATAACACCATGACCTCACCTTACTTGTTTCAGCCCATCAGAGTAAAAGCCAGCTTGGTGATGAACAGCTTGTCTAAATATTTTTGTGGTCACGGTACCGTTTTAGGCGGCGCCGTCACAGAAACAGGCATGTACGACTGGACAGATTACCCTAATATTTTTGACGCCTATCGAAAAGGTGATAAAAGCAAGTGGGCGCTGACTCAAATCAAGAAAAAAGCCTTACGAGACATGGGCGGATCACTGAGTTCAGATGGCGCCTATCAAATCGCAGTAGGCGCAGAAACCATGGCCTTACGCATGGACAGAGCCTGCGCAAACGCTCTGGCATTAGCTCAGCTGCTAGAGGCCCATGATAAAGTTGACACGGTTTACTACCCGGGTTTGCCTTCTCACCCTCAGCACGACAGAGCTACTCATTGGTTTAAACTTTATGGCACCATCCTCAGCTTTGATCTAAAAGCAGGCTACGATTGCGCTCAGCTATTGGATTCCATTGATATTATTATTAATGCCACTCACCTAGGGGACAACCGCACCTTGGCGTTACCTATGGCCAGTACGATTTTCTATGAAATGGGGCCAGAAAACCGAGCAAAATCAGGCATCAGTGAGCAAATGATTCGCTGTTCTATTGGCATTGAAGATACCGATGATTTATTAGAAAGCTTCCAACACGGCTTAGACGAGTTGTCATAACAAGCCTAAATAACACCGAACAAGCCCAATGAAAGCCCCAACATCTTAGGCACGCTAAGTTGTTGGGGCTTTTTTATTTCTCATCCTCTTCAAAAAAACACAGCTATAGTTTTTTACAATTGATATTTTAGTTATTAACAATTTTATTAATCGATCTATTCTCCCTAATATGGCTCCTGTTGGTAACGCACTCAAAACACACTTTAGGAGAAATACAAATGATCAACACTCAAATCAAACCATTCAATGCAACGGCTTTTAAAAATGGCGAATTCGTAGAAATTTCTGAGAAAGATGTTCTAGGCAAATGGGCTGTGTTCTTTTTCTACCCAGCCGATTTCACTTTCGTTTGCCCAACAGAACTTGGTGACGTAGCAGATCATTACGAAGAATTGCAAAAACGTGGCGTAGAAGTGTTCTCTGTTTCAACTGACACTCACTTTACTCACAAAGCATGGCATGACAGCTCTGACACTATTGGCAAAATCCAATACTTCATGGTTGGTGACCAAACAGGCAACATCACTAACAACTTTAACGTGATGCGTGAAGGTCAAGGCCTTGCAGATCGTGCGACTTTCTTGATCGATCCAGAAGGCACCATCCAAGCAATGGAAATTACTGCCGAAGGTATTGGCCGTGACGCAGAAGACCTGCTTCGCAAAGTAAAAGCCGCACAATACGTAGCTGCTCACCCAGGTGAAGTATGCCCAGCAAAATGGAAAGAAGGTGAAGAAACTCTTGCTCCTTCTTTGGATCTCGTTGGCAAAATCTAAGTAAAGAAATAACCCTCTAAAAGAGGTCAGACCCCTTAAAAATACACCAAAGGGGTCTATTACATCAGACTCACATTAAGGGATCTGACCCTTTTATTAAGCAACACAGTAAATAAGGATGGATTACATCATGTTAGACACAACCATTAAACAGCAATTGGAAACCTACCTACAGAACATTATTAATCCTATCGAGATTACTGTGTCTACTAACGGTTCTGCTAAAGCAGAAGAACTCGTTTCCTTATCCAAAGAAATTGCGACATTAAACGATAAAATTTCCTTGTCTGTAGACAATTCCCCAACAGGCCGTGCACCACAGATGGCCATCGCGCCACAGGGGCAAGAACCTCGCGTTCGTTTTGCAGGCATTCCAATGGGTCACGAGTTTACCTCTCTTGTCCTTGCACTCTTACAAGCTGGCGGCCATCCATCAAAGGCTAGCCAAGCATTACAGGATCAAGCTAAGTCATTAACGAGTAAGTTAAATTTTGAGATCTACATCTCTTTGACCTGTCAAAATTGCCCGGAAGTCGTGCAATCCATGAATTTAATGGCAGCGCTTAACCCGAACGTTACCACTACCATGATAGATGGTGCTTTATTCCAAGACGAAGTAAGCGAACGCAACATCATGGCCGTGCCATCGGTTTACCTAAATGGCGAGCTCTTCGGACAAGGCCGTATGTCGTTAGAAGAAATTCTAAATAAAGTCGATACTGGCGCAGCGGATAAAAAAGCCGCTGAACTTTCCGAAAAAGCGCCCTACGACATGCTCATCGTTGGCGGTGGTCCAGCAGGTGCGTCTGCGGCAATTTATTCTGCTCGTAAGGGTATTCGTACTGGCGTGATTGCTGAGCGATTCGGTGGACAAGTCGCCGACACCATGGCCATTGAAAACTTCATCTCAGTAAAAGAAACCGAAGGGCCAAAGCTGGTCGCAGGTCTTGAGCAGCACGTTCTTGATTACGATGTTGACCTAATGAAAACGCAAAAAGCGGTTCGCCTAGAGAAAAAAGAATTCATCGAAGTCGAACTAGAAAATGGCGCGGTATTAAAAAGCAAATCCGTGATCCTAGCCACAGGAGCACGCTGGCGCGAAATGAACGTACCTGGCGAGCAAGAATACCGAAATAAAGGCGTGGCTTACTGCCCACACTGTGACGGCCCCTTATTCAAAGGCAAGAAAACGGCGGTTATCGGTGGCGGTAACTCTGGTATTGAAGCGGCTATCGACCTTGCGGGTATTACAGAGCATGTCACCGTCTTCGAATTTGCAGATACACTTCGTGCCGATGATGTATTAGTAAAAAAAGCAGAGTCCATGCCGAACATCACCATCATCAAATCGGCCATGACCACAGAAGTGATTGGCGATGGAGAACGTGTTGTTGGCTTAAAATACACAGATAGAACCACAGACGAGTCGCACCTAGTCGACGTGGCCGGCATCTTCGTGCAAATCGGTTTGGTACCAAACAGCGAGTTCTTAAAAGACACACTGGAACTCACGAATCGAGGTGAAATCGTCACCAATGCACACGGCCAAACCTCTATCCCCGGTGTATTTGCCGCAGGCGACGTAACCACAACGCCATACAAGCAGATCATCATCTCCATGGGATCGGGCGCAACCGCTGCACTTGGGGCATTTGATTACTTGATCAGAAACTAAACTCGCACTAAAAACTAAAAGCCGGCCTACCAATGATATGGAGGTCGGTTTTTTTTATGCTGTTACAAGAAAAAGGCTAACTAGCACATAGATCAAGAAACAAGCAGAAAAAATAGCAAAGACCTAGGTTACGGGGTATGGTCAAAAAATAGGCACAACAGCCTTTCTCTAAGCACTCTCTATTATACGAGACAGTGTTGAGTCACCTATAAGCTAAACCCGATAGGAGAACCTAATGAAATCTAACATAGGTAAAACAGATCGAACCATCAGAATAATCCTTGGCGTTGCGATCATAGCAATTGGCGCTTACTCAAATTCATGGTGGGGCGCACTCGGAGTCATTCTACTTCTAACAGGAGTAATTAAGGTATGCCCAGCTTACCTGCCATTCGGGATCTCGACCTGCAAAAAGTAAATTAGCCCTCTAGATGAGACCGTTGCACAAAGTCGCGAACAAAGCCAATACGAGGCAAAAACAGACGAAGAAGCAGAGTTTATGGGTTGTAAATGCGCATTTTGAGTCTGTTTTTAACAATGTATTGGTGCGCGCAGCAATCGTGCAAAAGTCTCTAATATAAAGGGCAACAAGGCAATATTATTAGGCTTAAGCGAACTAACTCACAGATAACTCAACTACCAGATCACTGCTAATATTCTCTAAGGCATCTTCTAACACGGACAAATCCAGTTCTTTTGGGGCAACCAAGACCATCTCGGTTTTAAATAACATATCCGAGCTCATCGGTGCAGGTTCACAAGAAGTCGTTAATTCTTTCACATTGACGTTTAATGCATGCAGCACTTGCGATACTTCTTTCACAATCCCCGGTCTATCATTGCCAACCACGGATAAAGATAAACTAGACCCTTCGGCCTCATGCTGTTTAGCTAACTCTACCGTCACATTCAAACCAAATTGGTCAAATTTTTGTAAGGCATTAATTAGGGCCGCTTGATGCTCAACAGCAACAGACACGGTCAAAATGCCAGCAAATTTATCTGCCAGGTGGGCCATACGGCTTTCTAACCAATTTCCGTGGTACTGTGCAATCGTATCGGAAAGACGCTCAACAATGCCGATTTTATCGTCCCCAATAAAGCTAAGTACTAGCTGTTGAGTCATAAATATCTCCTATTTACATTTATAAATGTATTGATAAAACTAAGTACTACTCTAATCTTTAACAATTAAAGTAACTTACAAAAAACAGAGTTCCTAGAAAAACGAATACTTTTTCGTTTTGTGACGCTTTGGCTAGTAACAAAGTTAAACGCGTTCAACTAGTAAACTACGATACATTACGTTTTTCTGCCGTATAAAAAAGAACGAACTCGCTTAGTATACAGTTTATGGAGATGGCTACTTTAGAATCGACGTTCATGGAAAGTATGTAGCGAAGCAACTAGATGCTTATATAGGAGAAGGAATGAGAAACAAAACAAGCCTGAAAGAAGTCGAATTACGGGAAGCCTTACGCCTTTTATACGCCAATGTTAGTGCGGGTTCCTTTGTCTCCTTCCTTGTGAGTACTTCTCTTGTATTTGGCTTTGAGTTTGATTCTGAAGACCAAGAATACACTGACCATAAAATTATTTGGTGGGTCCTGATGATGGTGTTTATATCATTACGCCATTTAGACTCCGTTCTATATCAAAAGGAAGTCTATAAAAACCTCTTCTCACTACAACAAGATATACTGCGTTTTACTGTTTTTGCTTCTATGGGAGCCAGTATCTGGAGCGCCTATGCACTATACTTTTTCCCCTTTTCAAGCCCAGATGAGTTGACAGTCACCATCATAGTTATCTGTGGCATGGCCGCGGGTGGCGCAAATCTCTGGTCTGCCCATCAATTTACCGCCGTCACTTATGCGCTCATTATATTAGGGCCCCTAGCGGTATTACTGCTACTGTCGGAGGATTCACACCAGCATTTACTAGGCTTAATTGGCTTAGGATTTACTTTTGTAATGATGTTATCTGCTCATAAGACATCTTCTTTTACTAAAGATGCTATTCATCTAAAAACTCAGCACCTCCAATTATTGCGGGATATGGAGAAAAAGGTTGAGCTACGTACTCAAGAAATTTATCGGCTTTCTAATATCGACCCGTTAACGGGGCTATTGAATCGCAACGCTTTTCTCAAAGAGCTCAACCACATGGTTGCTGTAAACCCATCAACCTCTTTAGCTCTGTTGTTTATTGATCTGGATGGCTTTAAACAAATCAATGACAGCATGGGCCACGAAGTCGGCGACAAGGTCATTAAAGATACCTCTTCGCGAATCGCTTCATTATGCAAAGGCTCTCTTCTTTTATGTCGCTGGGGCGGCGATGAGTTCTTGGTAGTACTCAACTATGAAAGCCATGAACAAACTCATCACTTTGCTCAACAAATCATAACAGCGGTTAGCTCTCCTCATATTACTAAACAATCCCAAACTTGGATTGGGGCAACCATTGGTGTGGCTTTATACCCAGAACACGGCACCCACCATGACAGCCTGATTCAAAATGCCGATATGGCGATGTACCATCAGAAGCGTGTTGAAAAGGGTCAAGTTGGCTACTTCAACGAATCACTACGCCAGCGTTTAATACGCGAACGTTTGCTCAGTGATCGACTGTCCACCGCCATTGAAGAAAATGCTTTGCGGTTAGTCTTTCAGCCTATTTTAGAAAGCCAGACCGGTAAGGTAACGGGTCTAGAGGCATTACTCAGGTGGCACCTTGATGGCGAAGAAGTGGCGCCCGTAGAATTTATTCCTTTAGCAGAACAATATGGTCTGATCAAGACCATAGGTTTATGGGTAATAGAACAGGCCTGCCTACAAAGCATCAGCTTATCGAAAGGGTCTCAACCTCCTTCAGTCAGTGTGAATGTCTCTGTCATACAACTGCAAGACCATAACTTTGCCAGTCAGGTTCAAAGCTTACTCACTCGTTTACAATTTGACCCTAGCTTACTACTCATAGAAATCACCGAATCCGTTTTTGCTACGGACCAAAAGACACTTTTAGAGCAGATACAAGCTCTACAGAAGCTTAATATCAAAATATCTATTGATGATTTTGGAACAGGCTACTCATCCCTTTCTAGTATGCAAAACTTGGGAGCTGACATTATCAAAATTGATAAAAGCTTCATCAATAAAATCGATAGCACGGGTTTGAGCATCATCAAGGCGGTGATGGAAATTGCCCATTCCATGGGCCTTAGAGTCGTTGCAGAAGGAGTGGAAACCGCTGAACAAGAAAAAATACTTAAGGACATTGGAGCACACCTTTTACAAGGCTACCACCTTTGCCGACCTTTAGAAGCTGAGCAACTGACTGAGTATCTCGACTCAAGTACTGAGCAGAAAATTTAAGACGCTTACTCATTGCTTTCTCAAATGCTCACTTGAAGTTTCGTATAAATCAACCATATAAGTTGCATACCTCACCTAATTAAGGAACTTCAACATGTCGAATTTATTAGACAAACTAAACTGGCGTTACGCCACAAAAAAGATGGACGCGACAAAAGCCGTTGAGCAAGAAAAAGTAGACCGCATTCTAGAAGCCGTTCGCCTTACTGCGACCTCAAGCGGCCTTCAGCCTTACGAAGTGATCGTGGTTAAAAACAAAGAACTACGTGAAGCCATTGTACCAAACGCGTGGAACCAAGCACAAATCACAGATGGCTCTCACCTATTGGTTTTTGCAGCGTGGGATAACTACACAGAAGAACGCATTAACCACATGTTCGACCTTGTTAATAATGAACGTGGCTTTTCTAACGAAGGCTGGGAAAACTATCGCCAGATGTTATTAGGCGCTTATCCAAAACGTGACGCAGAAGTGAATTACCAGCACGCGGCTCGCCAAGCCTATATTGGTCTGGGTACTGCGCTCATTGCGGCGGCAGAAGAAGGTGTAGACAGCACGCCAATGGAGGGCTTCGATCCTGCGAAAGTAGACGAAATCCTAGGTTTGACGGAACGTGGCTTACGCTCGGTTGTTTTACTACCGCTTGGTTACCGTGCCGATGACGGTGACTGGCTAAAAGGTCTAAAGAAAGTTCGCCGCTCAAAAGAAGAGTTCATCACAGAAATGAACTAACCTTCTCTTCACAAAAGCAAAAACGTCGGTTCATATCCGACGTTTTTCTTACCGCCGCTGTTAGCCGCTAACCGTGAGTAAAGCAATTGCCCTTTCTTTCGGGCCCGAAAAGCAACCCCTTTCCACATAGATTGCTTTACAAGTTTCAAAGCTTGGACTCAAAATAGCCCTTTGCGTGATTGACAGTGACTACGCTGATAACCAGATCCACACTCTCCCCCCCCTCAATCTCCCTAGAGAAAGAGGCTTTGCAAAATTAAGTCAGTATTTAGAGAGCCCACATATTGACCAGACATACCCCTTAAGCTAGCTTTCACTATCAGAAAACCAGTTACTCTATGCGTTAAAAAAAGCCTATTTTAAGGCGTAATACCCCCATCTAAAAATAACGACAACTTAGCTCGTGTTTGCCCAACGAGCTCTTTATAAAAGGCACCAACATGGTAATTGACTTATCTTTTGAGTCGACAAAAACACACCAACGTCTTCTATCAGAATTGGATTTAAGTCACCTCACAGCAACACAAAAAGCGTCTTTCATTGGCCGCTTAGAATCCGGCTTTGAACCACTTTTCACTCAGTTATATCCGCTGTATGGCAATTGCTTTGATCTCTATTATCATCTCAAAGTATTACTGCAGTCTTTCGCCGATTTTCAGAAAAAAAAACGCCCAGTACAAATTAAAGACAACTCAGAATTCTGGTTTGAATCCAATAAAAATGTTGGCATTGCGGTATATGTGGATTTACTGGCTGATGATCTAGGCTCGCTCATCGATAAAATCCCATACTTTGAATCCTTGGGTATCAACTACCTGCACCTGATGCCGCTTTATTCAGCCCCAGAAGGCAACAGTGACGGTGGCTACGCCATTTCAGACTATCGAACCGTCTCGCCTAACTTGGGCACCAACAAAGACTTAAAAGATTTGGCCTCTGCTTTACATAAAAAAAGCATTCGCATGGTCTTAGACTTTGTCTTTAACCACACTTCAGACGAACACCGTTGGGCCGAAGCCGCAAAGCAAGGCGATAAAGAATTCCAAGGGTATTACTACTTCATGGACGAACAAGAAGCATCCGAATACAACCAAACGGTGCGAGAAATTTTTCCACAAATTCGTCGTGGTAGTTTTACCCATTACCCAGAATTAAACAGCCATGTATGGACCACCTTTAACTCCTTCCAATGGGATTTGAATTACTCCAACCCTGCGGTATTCGTCGCGGTCGTCGAAGAAATGCTGCACCTTATCTTAAATGGCTGCGATGTGTTACGCCTGGATGCTCTGGCCTTTGTGTGGAAAGAAAAAGGCACAGTGTGTGAAAACCTCCCCAAAGCTCACAACCTGATTAAAGCCTTCAAAGCCTGTTTGGACATTGCCGCGCCTAAAGTCGTCTTTAAGTCAGAAGCCATTGTGCACCCAGATGAAGTGAACAAATACATAGGTGCGGACGAATGCACACTTTCGTACAACCCATTGATGATGGCATTGTTGTGGGAGAGTCTGGCAACCCGTCAAACACAGCTGTTATATCAATCCCTTGAGCGTAGTTTTCAAATTCCAGAGCATACGACATGGATTAACTACATTCGCTGCCATGACGACATTGGCTGGTTATGGGATGACGCGATCTCAGATCGACTTGGCATAAATGGTTACGGCCATCGCCACTTCTTAAATCAATTTTATACAGGCCAGTTTGAAGGCGCTTTCGCCGCGGGTGTGCCTTTCCAAGAAAACCCAGTCAATGGCGACTGCCGAGTATGCGGAACCTTGGCTTCTTTAGCAGGTGTTGAAAAGGCTGTTGCACAAAATGACCCTGTATTGCTTGATCATGCGATCAAACGCATTCGCGTCTTAAACGGCATCAACTTCAGCATGCCGGGGATTCCACTTCTCTATCAAGGGGACGATCTTGGTGTTCTAAACAACGATGATTACCTAGCCGATCCAGCGAAAGAAGAAGATAGCCGTTGGGTACATCGTAAAAAGCTAACAGGGAAGGATTTCGCTCTTGCCGAGGACCCAACAACACCGCAAGGTCAAATCGCTAAGCTCATCCGTGACATGATCCAGATTCGCAAAGGAAATACTATTTTCGCCGCTCAAGAATTTGAACTCATCACACTGAACAGCGGACACCTGTTTGCCTTTAAGCGCCGCTCTGCTAACAAAACCCTAGTCGTTGTCGCCAATATGAGTGAGCACCTAATTCAACTTACCGCACCGTTAAGTGAGCACCTTGGACAAGACTCTGCATACAACCTCCTAAGCAACGAGAACATTGACCTCCTTGCCCTTGAAAAAATTCAACCGTTGGATATTCTTTGGTTAACCAATGCTGAGTAAGGTTTAGACAAAATCAACAGCAAAAAAAACGGATTCACCTGTCAGTGAATCCGTTTTTATTTAAAAGGCTCGCTTTAGTGCTTTGTCATACCAGAATTAGGGATAAAGTTAATCACCACTTCTTCCGCTTCTGGCGCGCTACTATGGGGTGTATTTACCCGTGTTGGAATCTCAGTAGGCTGTGCCTGTACAACGGTCGATTGGGCATCTTCATAGCCACAGGAAATACATTCACGGTATTGCTTCTCCGCATCATCATCACGCCATGCGCGAATCTTATCCATCTCACTACAACGGGGGCAAACGGCACCCGCAATAAAGCGTTTTACTGTCATAACCTTATCTACCCTATGAATTACCGCGTCCTTGCAGTGCAAAAATTTAAGCGGCAATACCACTGTGTCTCAACAGAGCATCAGTGCTTGGTTCACGGCCACGAAATTCAATAAATAAATCCGCTGCGGGGCGAGAACCGCCATTTGCCAATATGGTATCACGGAAGTGAGCCCCGGTATTCGCATTGAAAATACCGTCTTCTTCAAATTTCGAAAAGGCATCAGCAGATAACACTTCTGCCCATTTGTAGCTGTAATAACCTGCCGCATAACCGCCTGCAAAGATATGCGAGAAACTATTCTGAAAGCGATTAAACCCTGGCGGTCTAGTAACAGAGACCTGACTACGCACGTCTTCCAATATAGCCTGTACACTTAGTCCTGCGTGATATTCCCTATGGATGCGGAAATCAAATAAAGAGAACTCCAATTGACGCACCATTTGCATTCCCGATTGGAAATTTTTCGCGGCCATCATTTTATCCAATAGATCTTTTGGCAGCGGCTCATTGGTTTCATAATGACCGGAAATATAAGCCAAAGCTTCTGGCTCCCAACACCAATTCTCCATAAACTGACTAGGTAACTCGACCGCATCCCATGCCACACCATTAATACCCGATACCGATGACACCTCAACTTGAGTCAACATATGATGCAAACCATGACCAAACTCATGAAATAACGTAGTCACTTCATCATGGGTAAGCAAGGCAGGTTTATCACCAATAGGTGGCGTAAAGTTACAAACTAAATAGGCGATTGGAAGCTGCAAACGGTCATCGCTCAAACGACGGCGAGTACGACATGAATCCATCCAAGCACCACCCCGCTTTCCTTCACGGGCATAAGGATCTAGATAGAAGCGTGCAATATCTTCTCCATTCTTGCTGATAGTAAATAGCTGCAAGTCGTTGTTGTAACTATCAAATTCATCTTCTTCACGAATATCCACACCAAACAAGGTTTGTGCCACGTGAAACAAACCGGATAGCACCTTATTCATTGGAAAATAAGGTCGAAGGGTTTCTTGAGAAAGATCATATTTGTGTTGGCGCAATTTTTCCGCGTAATAAGACATATCCCAAGCATTTAATTCTGATACACCATTTTCATCTTTCGCATAGGCTTTCAATTGCGCAAGATCCTGTTCTGCCGATGATCTTGATTGTTTCGCAAGGTTTTCTAAAAAGTCGATCACTTGCTGCCCGTTGTCCGCCATTTTAGTCGCAACGGATAACTCAGCGTAATTATCAAAACCTAATATCTGTGCCATTTCATGACGTAACGACAAGATTTCATCAATTAAAGGCGTATTATCAAACTTGATATCGCCACCTTGATCAGAGGCCCGGGTCGAATAAGCTCGGTACATTTCCTCACGCAAAGCGGCGTTATCAGCATAACTCATCACTGGAATATAGGAGGGTAGGTCTAGGGTAAATAACCAACCGTCTTTTTCTTTTGCTGTGGCCATTTGCTTAGCTTGTGCAAGGGCCGATTCTGGTAGACCCGCCAGCTCTTCTTCATCCGTAATCAACTTGCTCCATGCTTGTGTCGCATCCAATACGTTTTCCCCAAACTGGCTGCCAAGTTCAGACAACCGCTGACTAATCTCCCCGTAACGCTTTTTCGCCTCACCTTCCAAACCAACACCAGACAGCTCAAAGTCACGAATCGTCTGTGTTAATGATTCAATTTGAGCCGCTGTTAAGCTTTTCGCAGCATCACTTTCCGCTAATAATTTGTAAGCTTGATAAAGCGCCTTATTCTGACCAAGGTCGGTGTAGAACTGGGTCAACTTTGGCAAGCAAGCATTGTAGGCCGTACGCATTTCAGGGGTATTTTTAACAGAGTTCAAATGGCTAATAGGTGACCAAAAATTATTTAAGTCATCTTGTAATTGATCCAATGGCAACACCAAACTTTGCCAAGTTGGCTCACTATTCTTGCTCACGCAAGCTTCAATGGCGCTTTGATTGCTGGTCAGGAGTGTCTCTAGATCTGCCTCAATACTGGCAACATCAACGCTAGAAAAACGTGGAAGGCTTGTCGCGTCCCATACAGACTGTGGCATATCGTGGTATCCTTTAATGAAATTTTGGTGCCTTTAAATTCAGCATTTTCGCCCTCTTACACAGTTGTCATTAACCTGACACGCTAAGAAGGTATTAATAATCACATGTTCATTTAGTATGTGGTGTTTGTCGTTTTTCAATGCACACTCTTCATTTATAAGAAAACATTCTAAGAGAGGGTTAGAGTTTATGGTTATGAAATCTTTCCGTGGCAATACGCCACAACTTGGCGAACGTGTTTGGGTGGATGATAGCGCAGTATTGATTGGTGATGTAACCATTGGTGACGACAGCTCAGTTTGGCCTCTCGTGGCGATTCGTGGGGACATGCATCACATTCGCATCGGTGCCCGCACCAGCATCCAAGACAATTCTTGCCTACATATCACCCACGCCAGCCATTACAAGCCTGAAGGCCACCCACTTTCCATTGGCGACGATGTGACTGTTGGTCATATGGCCATGCTACATGGCTGTGAAATCGGCAACCGCGTTCTGGTAGGAATGGGAACGACGATTCTGGATGGCGCCGTCATAGAAGACGAAGTCATCATAGGTGCAGGCTCTCTCGTGCCTCCGGGCAAGCGCTTAGAATCCGGTTATATGTATCTAGGCTCTCCAGTAAAACAGGTTCGTCCATTAAGCAAAGCGGAGATCGAATACTTCCAATACGCTGGTTTAAACTACGTCAAACTCAAAGACGAATACTTAGTGGATGCGGAACTTATTACGAAGGAAAAGGACTGACTTCAAAGAAAGTGCAAAAATCGTTTCCATTTTTGTAAGAAAGTTCAAAACCATTACGTCTAACTTTAAGAAGAGACAGCCGAGGCTTAAATGATCAATGCGAATATCCCTTCTGAAACAGAAAATGCATTTACCGCGGGTATTTTCCAAGATGCTGAATTTATAGAAGATCTACGTAACCAAATGCTTAAATTTGCAAAAATGCAGGTTAGGGATAGTCAGTTAGCAGAAGACGCCGTTCAGGAAGCCATGCTGTCGGCATACCAAAATATTGATCGCTTTGGTCGTCAAGCTGCATTTAAAACTTGGGTATTTTCTATCCTGAAGAACAAGGTCATTGATTTATTACGTAAAGAAAAACGCCATGTGGGTGTTGAGCAGCTGGAAAATGGGCCAAACACTAATGGTGAAGCCCTAATCGATAATTTATTCGAGGAAAATGGACACTGGCAACAAAACGAGCGTCCGAAGAAATGGGATCAACCCGATCACGGTGTAGAGAATGAGCATTTTTGGCGTATTTTTGATGCTTGTTTAAATGCTTTACCCGAAAAATATGGCCGCCTATTTATGATGCGTGAATTTCTAGAAATGGATACACCAGAAATTTGTGATAACGAAGCCATGTCGATTAGTAATTTAAATGTCACCCTGTACCGTGCTCGACTACGCTTAAGAGAGTGCCTAGAGGACAATTGGTTTCAAGCAGAGAGGTCTTAATAAACACTATGATGAAATGTAAAGAAGCCACACAACTGCTCTCTGAGAAACTGGACCGCCCTCTCGCGACCAAAGAAAAAGTATCATTGGCCATGCATACCGCGATCTGCTCGCCATGCCGTCAGTTTGGTAAACAGATGGAAGAAATGCGTGAAATTTCAAAACGTTATATAAAAGGAAAGGACGCAACCACAAAATAAAAAAATATTTTTACTTTGTGGTGTAATAAGTTCGTTAAAGCAAACGTCAAAGGATATGTAACAATAAGGCATACTTGTCTTCCACTTTAAATAACTATGAGGATCTACCTATGAAAAACACTAAAGCTTCTTTGTCTCTTGCTCTTGGTACAGCGATCGCACTTTCTGCTGTTGCCGTTCCAGCAGAAGCCGCTAGCAAAGAAAAATGCTACGGCGTTGCATTAGCAGGTCAAAACGATTGTGCCGCTGGCCCAGGAACTTCTTGTGCAGGTACCTCTAAAACAGATTACCAGTCTGATGCATGGAAACTCGTCCCAGCAGGTTCTTGCGTAGAAATGGAATCAAAAACCTCTTCAACAGGCCATGGCCAATTAAAAGCATTTTAAGAAACGATTTTTAGAATGACTTCTGCACCAGCAAAAGAAACGCTTTCAAACGACAAGCTTTCCCGAGTAGAGGGCGTATCCACGCCCTCTAGCTTTTTTCATCAAACCGGCATTAGCCTAAAATCTAAGTATTTTCATAGCATCCTAGCCGATTTTCCTGAAATAGGTTTCTTCGAAATTCACGCAGAAAACTATTTGAGCAAAGGCGGCCCAGCACGTCATTACTTACAACAAATTAGAGAACATTATGCCTTCACCGTACATGGCGTTGGCTTGTCCATTGGTGGTGAAATGCCATTGGATAAACAGCATCTTAACCGGGTGGCTCAACTGGTCAATGAAATAAAGCCTGAGGTGTTTTCTGAGCATTTAGCCTGGTCCACTCACAACAATGTTTTTTTGAACGACCTACTACCCGTTGCCTATGACCAAACCACTCTGAATAGAGTTTGCGAGCACATAGATCAACTACAAAGTACGTTGCAGCGTCGCGTGCTGATTGAAAACCCTTCAACCTATTTTGAATTTACCCGTAGTGATCGCAGCGAAATCGACTTTATCTGCGAAATGACAAAGCGAACCGGGTGCGGCTTATTACTGGATGTGAACAATGTCGAGGTGTCTTGCTTCAACCAGAAAACAGACCCCTATGATTACCTTAATGCTTTTCCAGTTCATGCTGTTGGGCAAATTCATCTTGCTGGCCACACCCTAGATCAAAACGCCATCATTCCATTGAAAATAGACAGCCACGATGAAGCCGTTTGCCATGATGTTTGGGATCTCTATCAGCATACATTAATGCATGTTGGAGATTGCCCCACTTTGATAGAACGAGATGGTAATTTACCGCCCATAGCAGAGCTGTTAACAGAGGCTCATTATGCGGATGAGATAAGAGCTAAGGTAAGGGAGTCAAGGCATGAATACACAGCTTAAAGCCGCTCTATTTTCTCAAGATAATGGCTTTTATAAAGAAATTCGGGCCAACTCCGCTATAGAAAAAGAAGCACGAATTAATGTGTATCGTAATAATATTTTCGTCTCACTGATGGATGCCTTGGCAGATATCTTTCCTGTTACTCAAGCTCTAGTAGGAGAAGATTTTTTCCGTGCTATGGCAAGAGAATACATTCTTCTCCATCAACCCCAAAGCCCGGTCATCAGCGAATATGGCGATACGTTTTCTGACTTTATTCACCACTTTGAACCAGCGCAAAGCCTGCCTTTTTTAGGTGGATTAGCAAAGCTTGAACACAGCTTATTACAGCTAACCAACGAACAAGAATATAACACTCTAGAACGCGAACAAATTGCAGCGGCTTTTGAGAATGCCTCAGACCCTGCACAGCTCATTTTAGCGCTACCGCCTAGCTCAAAAGTGTGTACTTGCCCTTTTGCTATTGGCTCTATTTATCAAGCTCACCAAAGCGATGCGACACACAAACTCAGAGACATAAAAACAACCAATAGCGAGCACTTACTTCTCGCTAAGTCTCACATTTACGCTAAGCTCTATATTATTAGCCAAAACGAGGCAATATTTATAAATAACCTTCTACAGGGCAAAGTATTAGGCGAAGCCGTTCCGGACAATGACAATTTTGATTTAGGGGCGAGTTTAGCAAAGTTAATTGATTGGAAATTACTGATTCAAGTATCTGAACCTAGCATCTAACAAGAAGGAAAAACTATGGTGTCCTTTATACTGAAAACAGGTGAAAACCTGTTTAAAAAAATCCCCGAATCACTGGTTTTATTCGTAGCACGTTTTGCGATTGCCGCCGTCTTTTGGAAATCAGGACAAACCAAAATAGAGGGGTTTTCTCTTGATATTATTGCCATGAAGATGAGCCTAGGCTGGCCTCAGTTAACCGACACCACACTCTTCCTTTTTGAGCATGAATACGCTCTCCCCCTGCTGCCTACCGCAGTGGCCGCTACTTTAGCAACCTTAGCAGAACACATTTTACCTATTTTGATCTTAACGGGTTTCTTTACACGCTTTGCGGCATTGGGGCTCGCGGGCATGACCCTGGTCATTCAACTCTTTGTCTACCCCGACGCTTACCCAACCCACGCTACATGGCTCGCTATCACACTATTACTCATGCATCGTGGGGCAGGTGTCTTCTCATTCGATTACTTACTAGGGAAAACGACTAAGTAATCGTTTTTACCCATCAGTTCACGGAAAGGCCTGTGGTTCTCAAGGCCTTTTTATAAAAGTCAAAAGCATTCACCGCCCCTTTCACAGCTAACGCTTCTTGCTCTTCAGTAAGACAAAGCGCATCGAGCTGAGCCACAAACTTACGCCAATGTGGTGCACGCCCATCCGCATGAGCAGCCAAATGCCTTGCTCCTCGGTCAGCGTCAAAGTTGAGTTTCTGTGTTTCTTTATACAAAAAAGCGGCGCCTATATTGGAGCCTTCACTGCAATATAACCAACCTATCGCTTCATATATATCGTCCACCTTTTCCAATGATGACGGGTCAACATCAGGCTCCATACCGAGATCTTTCAGGTCCAATTCAACGGCAGATAAACGTGGTAATTCAGCTAATCCGGGGAAAAGACCTTGTAAATCCGCATGCTGATACAAAGGAGAAACAGTAGAGTGAAATACATGCTGTAGTGTTAAAAATTTGGCATAGTTCGCTTCATTATCAAAAGGCTTGGATGCCATGACCATTTTATCAACACCATCATGATCTGTTCGCGTTGAAAACTTCAAACGCTTTGCAAAAGATAATTCTTCGCTAGTTTCTTTTTTATCGACGACCATTTCCATTGCATACCCCAACTATAAAACGTATTAAATAAATAATATAAACCTATTCCCCCAACATCAATGTCGGGATTATTAAGAAAAAATCATATTTAAGATACTTTTTCTGGCCGTGACCAAATCCAAACAAAACCGATTAACATTCCAGAAAAAGCAAATACTGATAAATACAAATTAACATCATGATAGATAATAAAAAATGAGCATAAAACCATACTAAAGCTTGATATTAACTTACTTTTTCTAGAAACCACCTTGCCATTATTCCAGTTATATAGAATAGGACCCGTATATTTATTAGTGTGTAAAAAATTATTTATTTTTGGAGAGCTTTTTGCGGAGGCCCATGCACAAAGTAAAATAAACTCTGCAGCGGGAATACCCGGTAGAAGAATACCCACAAATGCCATAATGAGGCTTAATACAGCAATTACCTGATAAATTAAAACCTTTCCACGCGCTATTATCATATTACTTTCTCCCTTATAACGATTTGAGCGCATTCTTCATGAACGCTAGTCATAGTCGACCCCCACTTCAGCAGAAAGTCTTTCATCCAATTTCACCGTATGGGTGGACATTCTATTCATGGCAACCGACTCAATTAATTTATCGCCTAACAGCCCACTGTTCATGGTTAGCCCCTGTGTTGTACGACATAGTTGAACCACAATAAAAGACACATCACTCTCTTCTTTATCTTCCTCAGGCATCTCCCCAACATATCGATCACCTTCAGAATATTCAGGGCATATGCCTTCTAACTCCCCTCTATAAATAGGTTTCCAATCCATACTACGGTCTAAGTTCACCTTCGATACAATCAAACTATAGTCACCTAACGACGTGACAGGAAAAACACTCTCCACCAACAGGTCAAAGCTTTTCACATTCAATTCAGATTGATTGGCTAGAATAGAAGCGAAGTTATGGGATGACTGTTCAAACACACCACGAATGCGGTTAATGTTATAGAGATCAGCGCTCACTAAAATCACGCCAATTAATATTGGTAGCAGCAAAGCAAACTCAAGAACAGCATTCCCTCTCTGTTGAGAAAAAAAATCTCGAATCATGACTCTGATACACCAATTAAATCACCGAGTATGTATTTATATTCGTGCTGAAAAGATTCACCCAATCCAAAAATAGAAGGTAAAGGGGTGATAAAGTCTTCCTTTAGTAAAACATTAAAACTTAATATAGGGTGCTTGTAATAACGCTCTGAATCATTCTTTTCACCCGAAAATGCATCTAGGTTATCGAACGATTGCAAGTCCACATCCAATTTTTCCGAGGACAACATATCAAATGAATTAGCAATTACCCTTTCTGTTAAAAGCCTTGTCATTTGACCATTTCCCTTAGCATAATATTGCATGTCTGAACGAAATTCCTGCATAGATTTTTCTAATGAAAAATCGACAACTGTAACAATCAAAGCAATTCTAGCCAATTCAAAAAACATCATAATAATAAAAAGAAGAACCGGAAAACTCAGTGCGACTTCAATAGAAACAACCGCATTTTTTTTCTTCAAGAAGGTGAGAATTGGTGACTTCATTAAGCTTCATCCTTTAACTCAAATGGCGAATTCGTTAAAGACAAAATTTCAGCGGATATTTCCGAACCATTTTGAATTCGGCTCCTAGCCGACACATAGCGGGCGAGAATTTTTTCTGCTTTATCACGAGCAATAGAATGGGTCAACAACTCCCTTGCCATGTCTTCCCTATCGTAAAGCACATAGGCTAAGGCAAGATTAAGGCGTGTGGATATGTTGTCACTGTTGCGTTTGGTTTTTAATAAGCTAATGGCTTTTTGATAGTCCTGAGATGTCATCCAAGATAAGGATAAATTATTAATCACCAGTTCATTAGAAGGCGCGATATCAAGCGCTTGCTGAAACATTGCCTGCGCTCCAGCCGCATCCCCATTCATACTGGCAATCACCCCAAGGCCATTTAATGCTGGCACGCTTTTCGCGCTGATCTGCAAGGCACAGTGAAATTTTTCACTGGCCTTATTTAATTGAATGGTGGCAAGGTAAGCGCGCCCTAAACCACTGCATATGGCCTGCTGCTGCGCTGTGGTTATCTCTTTACCCAAGGATGCTTCCGCCCGTTGATACAAACTAATGACATCCGACCCCGGTATTACATAGCTAGCAATACTGGCGTACTCAACTAAAAACGGCCCGGCTAACTGCCCCTTCTCATCCATTTTTGCATACACTTCATAGGCGGCTTTTAGACGCCCGTTATCCCGCAATAAATGCGCTAGCTTCAATGCTTCATCGGCGTTATCGCTAACCGTCGTCTCTTCAAAAAGGCTATCTTGCCCCGAGGAAAGCGTCTTTTTCGCCCCCTGCCCTGCACAGCCACTCAGCACGAATGCCAGCAATAAAAAAATAAGGTAAGAAGGTTTATTCACGTATTTCCACTCCACAGATGCAGGCATGATTAATTGCCCAAGAGACGAATAATTCGCACCATGGCGGGGGTTCCCATCATGGCAATAACAGGTGGCAATATAAATGCCATTAGCGGAACACTAAGCTGCGCGGGGAGCTTGCCTGCCTTTTCCTCGAGATCAAGCACCAGACGAGTTCGGCTTTCCTCCGAAATCGTTCTCAGTGCTTGTGATAAGGGCGTACCATAACGCTCAGCTTGTATCAGGGTTGATACCATGGCCTCAACGTTATCCACGCCACAACGCTCGGATAGGTTCAATAGGGCTTTTGTTCTATCACTGAGTAATTGCAACTCTGCATAGGTGTGACCTATTTCTTCCGCCAACTCTGGGGCAGAAAAAGCCAATTCCTTAGAGACGGTTTTAAATATTCGGCCTAATGGCAAACCTGCTTCAGCACAAATTACCATCAAGTCCAACGCATCAGGCAAGCTACCAGACAAACGTCCGCCACGGCTGGCTGCGCGCATCTTCATCCATACTTCAACAAAGAAAGAGCTGAAGAATAAAATCATCAAACTGCCCGCTAATCCATTCAACCCCATGCGCTTACCCGGCTCTAGAACAGCAAATAAATACACGACAATACCGACGATTCCTAACAGATATTTACTAATAGTAAATAAACCTAATGCCTGTCGACGTCGAAAACCTGCCATCGACAGTAACTTACGGGTCGCCATTCGATCACTTTCCGTGCCGGCTAATTCAACCCCTATTTTTTCAAATGGCGCTAAAAAATGCTGAAAACGGCTTTTTTTCGCATCCTTGCCATACAAAATGGCATCAACATCCAGCGCGAGTTGATCTTCCTTTTCCCCTTCAGGATTCAATATGTCATGCAGAGTTTTGGTTTTAGTGCGAAAATACATGCCCAATAGCACCAGCCCTAAGAAGCACAAAATAACGCCTGAGAATATCAACAGCAAAGCTTCATTGTTCATCGAATTACTCGCCTAATCATAAAGTGCGTAATGCCCAAACCGAATGCGACACTGCCAAAGGCATACATCAACACACTGTTACCCGTTGGGTCGTTCAACAAAAATTGAAAATCGTTTGGAGAATTGAAATACATATAAGCCAAAGACAAGGGCGCAAGGCTAGCAACAATGACGGCTGAGGCCCTTACTTCAGAGGTCTTAGCACGAATTTTAAGCGCCAGCTCTTGACGTTCCCTAAGGGTAACCGACAAGCGTTCTAAGGTGTCACTTAAACGCCCACCTGTTTCCTGATTTATGATCAAGATAACCACAAAAAATCGATATTCATTAAGCGGGACGCGAGCGGCAGAGTCTTGCATCGCCTGACGCAGTGGCACACCTAATTGCAACCAGCTATCAATCAGAGAAAACTCCTTTGCTAAAGGACCGGGTAGACTCTCAGAGACGAGATTAAAGGCATTAGTCACTGGTACCCCAGCTCTTGCCACACGTACAATAGAGTCAATCGATTGAGGTAAGTTTTGTCTAAATTCTTTTAAATGTTTAGCCATCGCATTGCGATACAGTAAAAACACCAGAAGACCAAAAAATAGCGCAGCAAGGGCAAAGCTTAATCCCAATGGAGACAAGCTATCCTTGCCCAAGGTAAAGCCAAGAAGAAGACAAGGTGCCGCCAATAATACCACCCTAGAACGCCAGTTTTTTTGCCAACCAAGCAAAGACAAGTCCATCCAAAAGCGTTCAATGCTGCTACCTAAAACGGGCAATTTAGATAAAAATAGCTCATCAATTTGACGACTTAAGTCATCCGACTTTTCCGCTGATGTGGCACTCATCTCACCCAGTATTTGACCTTTCAAGGTTTGAAGGTAAGCCTGCGATTCTTTCTCTCTGCGGCGAGCCCCATTTATACTGCGCACAAACAAAAACAAAAATAGTATGGCTAAAAACACCACTAAAGTGAGCAAATTGACGACATCATTCATTTATATTGTTTCCTCAAAGAAATGAGCATGACTGATATAAAAGTTAGGTCGCTGACCAGAAGAAACAAATTCCCCCACCACCTTACCTCGCTGGTCAAACGAGTCAGTGCGAAAGGCAAACAGTTCTTGGGTTTGAATCACATCATCTTCCATTCCACAAACTTCGGTAATGGAAACAATACGACGCGAGCCATCACGCATACGTTCAACCTGAACAATCAAATTCACCGCGCTGGCTATTTGACGGCGTATGGCTTCAAGGGGCAATTGCATACTGGCCATCATCACCATGTTTTCCAAACGCATAATGGCATCACGGGGGGTATTAGAGTGGACCGTACAAAGGGAACCATCGTGACCGGTATTCATCGCCTGCAACATATCAAAGCTTTCGCCACCACGAACCTCACCCAAAATGATACGGTCTGGACGCATACGTAAAGCATTGCGCACCAAATCCCGTTGATCAATTTTACCCGTGCCTTCTGCACTCACTGGACGAGTTTCCAGACGCACCACATGGGCCTGCTGTAACTGCAGTTCCGCCGCATCCTCAATGGTAATAATACGATCCTCATCGCTTATCTTCTGCGATAAGGCGTTCAGCAAAGTGGTTTTGCCCGCTCCCGTTCCGCCCGAAACAATAATATTCAGCTTGGCCTGCATGCCACGGCGTAGCACATCGACCATCTCAGCGGACAAGGCATCACGCTCCGCCAATATCTCTAACGACATGTTGCGGCGCATAAACTTACGAATAGAAATGGTGGTGCCATCAATCGCCAACGGATGGGTAATAATATTCACTCGGCTACCGTCCGCTAAACGTGCATCCACCATGGGCTGAGTTTCATCAATCCGCCGCCCCACGGCAGCGGCAATGCGCTGGGCAATGTTCAACACATGCTCTTCATCAATAAAGCGCACGTTAGACAATTCTAATTTGCCATAGCGCTCAACAAACACCTGACCCGCTCCGTTGACCAATATGTCATTGACCGAGTTATCGGCAAGCAAGGGTTCGATGGGGCCGATCCCCACCATCTCATGAAACATGTCATTGCAAACCGACGCTTCCTCTTCAAGGGAAAGCTGTAGACGATGCTCATCGCAAATACTGCGAATCATAATGTCTATCTGACTACGCAGACGGTCATGGCTTAAGGAAGCCGCTTTGACTGGGTCAATTTGCTCATACAAATGATCACGGATCAGGCGCTTATTCTTAGCGCTCAAAGTATCCGCTTGATTAAGCCCAATAGAACGGGAAGCTTGGCGCGAATTTTCTTCTGTCGGTTCGCCTACCTCAACCGCTATTTTTGTACGGGTAGGGGTTCGCTTAGTCGATTGCTTAATAATCACAATCAATCCCTCTTAAATTTCAAAGTAGGATTTTTATTCGGTTTTAGTAAATCAACAATACGCTTTACTATGCCGACAGGCTTACCTTGCTCTGCCTCAGGAGGTCTGCCACAAGCCAGATCCGCGAGTTTTAATAGGGGAGTTACTAACTCAGGACAGGCATCAAAAGACACCTTACCTTCTAATAAAGACGCGTTCATTTTTACCCCGACATGGGGAAGAAGCACATCGACCTGACGGCCAACAAAGTCTTCAAAGGCCTTTTGCGTAATCACGGACTTACCAGCATGACGGGCATCATTGTGTACTAATAAGATACGCTGCCCTGACGTTTCATCCCCCAATTCCTTTAACAACCTCAAGGTATTACGGGCATCCGTAACAGTAAAGTCGGTGACAATAATGCGTGTTTGCGCATGCAAAAGCACATCCAATGAACCGTGGGGCTTCGCGGCGGGAAGATCCCATACCACTTGATTGAACATACGACATAAACTACCACCCAATTCGAGTACTTTTGTGCTGTCTGCAAATTCTTCAGCATAAAAATCTGGCTGTTGTGCCACCAGATACAAGCGCTCAGCCGCCTTACCAATAGAACGACGCAACAGCCTTGTATCAATATTGTCGGCATTCAAAGCGCCCGCCAAACCAGCTTCACCTTGATGCCCTAACATCAAGGCCGCGACGCCATTTTTACGGTCGAAATCCACCAAAGACGTCATCAAATGGCGCTTCTCAGACAACAATTTGGCCAAGCCAACACTGACTAAAGTCACCCCTACGCCGCCAGAAGCTCCCGTCACAGCTATGGTTCTACCGGTTAGCGACTCTTCCCTTGCGCCTTTTTCAGCACCTTGAATAGTATTTGCTAACATATCCAAAGGAACCGGCTTGGCTAAATAATCAAACATGCCATTCGCTAATAGCGCACGATAAAGATCGACACTTTGCTTACTGCCAAATGGCACTATGCTACACACAGGACCACAAATGGCACTTAGCTCTGCCAACATTTCGAAGGGAGATGCTTCATCATCAATATCAACAAATAATAAAGGGGGCACAGTATGGGATTTCACCCAATCAATGGCTTCTGTCACACCGCCCGCAAGCGCATAATCAGAGGCATAGCCCAAGCGCGTTAGATTCTCTTCAAAAGCTTTGCACTCAATGCCATTCGACGAAAAAACAACAAGAGGTTGCTGTCCATCACTCTCTGTAGGATTCATATCACTCATCATGCATTCCTCTGATTAATCCGCCTGAAAATCAATATCAAGCAATTCTGTTGTATCGCCTTCTTGATAACGCTGCACAGCACCGACCGCCGTTACTGCGTCACCCGCATCTAAAGCACTCGGACGCATAAGGTCCCTTGGGTTCACTACCATTTGCGCGATATTAGCGCGATTCGCACAACCCAATGGCCCCACCGCATCAAACGGCTTCACTGTCCACGTCGTTTTATCCGCGATAGAACAGTCTGGCTTAAGTACCACCAGCGCCTCAGAAGTCAGCTGCAAATCCCATTCTGTTTTGCTTACCCGATAAACCAATGGCAGGAGCGTCAAATGGCTCTTGTTCATCCCCAGCTCCAAAAGAGAAGCTTCTAAGCGCTGTGCGAACTGCTCACCTTTTTCACTCAAAGGTTGAATGCGAATCACCTGATTAGACAAACGTCCTTGATTACGCAATAACGCATTCAAACTTTGCAATGAAGGCTGATCAAGGCCTCCAGTGTCTTGCACTGACAAGGAAATAGACGACATGGTCGGCTTCACAGAAGAAGATCGGCTCACCCCATGTTCAAACACATTTGAGTCTTCCCTTAATCTATTTACCGTGTGATCACAGCCACTCAGTAGCAGCAAAAACACCACAGAAAAAATCATAAAACGCATAACGGAACCACCTATTTATTAATACAAGTAACCGGCAGACGCCATTGAAGGTAAAGTAGCATCCAGTGCTTGTATGCCTTCCCCCGGTGTTTGCAGATCGTTGGGGGATGTCGGAGCGACAACGTAAGCCGTGGCGATAATCACCAACTCAGTTTCCTCTTTCTCGTTCACCTCAGACTCAAACAAGCGCCCTAAGCCAGGAATATTTCTCAATCCAGGCACCCCAGTTATGGTTTGATTAATACTGCTGCGTAACATGCCACCTAAAGCAAAACTTTGGCCGCTGGCAAGCTCTACGGTGGTATCAGCACGGCGCACCTTGAAGGCTGGAATAATGTTGCCAGACAGGTTAACCGAGCCCACATCGCTCAAGTCACTGACCTCAGGGGCAATATGTAAACTGATTCGATTGGGGGAAAGTAAGGTAGGCGTCATTCTCATGATGACACCGTATTGCTTGTATTCGATGGAAACGTTGTTGTTGCTCACGATCACGATAGGGACTTCCCCACCGGCCGCAAAACCTGCTGTTTCACCGGACATGGCTGTCAAATTTGGCTCTGCCAAAATGCTTGCCATGCCATCAGAAGATAATGCTGACAACACACCACCAAGGTTACTGCTAGATGAACCAAGTACCGCATTGGTCACATCTCCTCCAGTAAAGGCGCCGCTTGATGCATCAAACAAACTACTGCCGTTTCGAAAAAATGATTGGTTATTATCAAACAAGGCGTCCCAACTAAAACCAAGAGAGCGGCTCAAGGTGCGCGACACCTCGACAATACGCACGCTAATATTAATCTGCGCTGACAATTCCACCTTCATTTGATTAACAATGCGCAATGCCGGCCCACCACCTTGTCCTCTAGGAGGGCCACCAGCGGCAGAGGAATCAATGCCCAAATAAGACTCTAAACTGCTAATAACCGCCTTCGCCTGTTGCGGCGTTTTGACCATGCCTTTAACAATCAAGCCACCTTGCGTCAAAGGTCCTAGTTTGATCTTTGCTCCGGGCACTTCCGCATTCACATACTGGCTCACCTTATCTAGGTTGTAACCAACCCTTAAGTTGACCGCGAGAATCACCTTGTCGTTTTCATCTAACGCGTACAAGGTGGTTTTTCCAAAGCGTTTTGCAAACACAAAAACACTGTTCTGCGAAGGGGCTTGAAAGCTTGCTATGTCTGGGTTTGCCAGCAATATTTTGGCGGCTTTTTCGGTTAAAGTAAGCAACTTGCCTTCATTGACCGTCAAATCCACCGTTCGATTTATTTCAACTTGTTGAAAACCTTCTGCAAGATCAAGACGTAACGCATCCTTATCCTTCCCCCCATAAGACGCAGCACTAGCCGCTTGATTGAATAGCGAGAAACCACCAAGGAGAAGGAAAAAGCTTAATAACACTCGAATAGACTTCATTTAAAAATTCCAAAATAGGTCAGCAAAAACGCCTAACTTTTTTACAGCTTATTGAGAGGCTTGAACTGAGTCCCCGCGATACATAAGCACCGAGTTAGAGTCCACACTTGGATAAAGACTGCTATAAATATTGGTGACCTGATCCAACATGGTGACACCAGAATCATTGTCCATAGGCACCGCCGCGGCTGCCGTTAAACCACTGACATCAGCGGCGTCTTCCACACTGCGTAAAGCCAACTGCAAAGTCCCCAATTCACGGGCAACGGCTAACCGTTCCGCCGCCAAAGCAGACACTTCTAAGGTCACGGTTTCGTAGTATTCTCTTTTCGATTTTTCCTCTACTTCCTTGTCATGGGCCCTTAAACGAATGCCAGCTCGCGCCACATTATTCAACGCCAACACTCGCACATTCGTCAGCAAGGTCTGTGACGCGAGCTTCGGCATCAACTCACCTTCCGAGCCATCACCACTTGCTTCCTGATCACGTTTAAGCCCTAAAATAACGTCCACTCTATCCCCAGCGGACACCAAGCCTGCATTACTCGCCACAGCATTGGTGGGTATCGCCACCGCTCGCATACCCGGTTTAAGCACAGAGGCTAAAAAGCCCGGTTCCCCGGCATGCACAATGGCGTTATTATCAAGCAACGCTCCTTTTTTAATCGGCTCTCTCACCGTTGCCCCAAACACCATGCTCAAGTCATCTTTATCTTCAAGAAAATATCGAAGAGGCGAATAGTCCTGCTCTGCCTCTACCCAACGAACCGCAGAACCATCTAAAAAATCACCCGGCTTTAGGTCCTTCGCCGCCGCTAACACAGGAGAATAGGATGGTGCAGGGGCAGCTGGCACAACCTCAGGCGCTTTGGTTACAGAAGGTGCCGCTGGCGGCGACATCATCAAAACTCTCACCAAGAGCGCCCCACCCAAGGCAAACACCAAGGCGGCAGAAATAAAAAAAACAGACGAAGCTTTCATAACAACAACCGTAGAATTAGTAAGAAAATGGGCTAATCAATGTATAAATAGCCCCTGCAGAAATAGCCAAACCGTATGGCAATCCCTTGACGTTTTCATGGGAAAATACAATCGGCGGAGGAATGTTAAAACGCGGGAATTTTTTCGTCATTTGCATGATCAATTTGGCACCACCAAACTCAAGCAAGGTCACAAATGGCATAAACAAGGCCAACATGCCACCCACCAAAGCGGTCACAATCAAAAAAATAAGCTGATCGTCATAGCCAACCCAAAGACACAAAACCGACATCAACTTAACGTCTCCCGCGCCCATTTGACCCACCAGAAACAAACCAAACCCCACCACCAATACGCATACTGCTCCGAGCAAAGAAAAACCGGCGTCTCGCAATAACGCACTCTGGATGACCGAATCATAAGACCCCATTGACCAAGCAGAGACCAACAAGCTCACACACCAACCAACAATCAAACCTATAATCAACAGGTTATGTATGCGGCGATAAAACAAGTCAGTAAAGATCACCCAAATGGCCATAAAGCAGACAACAGCACTTGCCATAAATACGTCTCGCGTTACTCAGTACCAGGGTTATTGGTATTCGTAATTTGCTCTGCAATCGATGAAAAGCGATCTTTCAGCGCGGTAACAAACACACCATCTGAACCAAAAATCACACCAATAGCCGCGGCCATAGCAGCCGCCAAAATGCCGTATTCAATTGCGGTGACACCACGCTCATCGGATAAAAAGCGCTTTACACTGTTTTTCATAACTCCATCCCCTAAAGTATTTAAGCAAGATCTATTCAACAGACCTTATCAAGGCATCACATTAAGATTGATTCTCATTAACAATTCAACCAGTGAAGCATTAAGAATGCTTAATGAAAGGAAACTGGCTCTTTAGGCACTGATTGTTAGGATGGGGAGATTAGAGTGGGGTAGAGAACAATAAGAATTTATCAATCCAGATATACAAAAATTGAAATAACTATTATTGAAAAACTTAATTGATAATGATTATCAATTGTATATACTGTTCGCGGTCATAGGCTTTAACATCTCACACAATCACTTCTCAACTTATGGAGTAGTAAAAACCATGCGCATCTTAATTGTTGAAGATGATGTCTCAGTTAGTCATTGGATCAACAGCAAGCTGCATGCATCTGGACACAGTTGCAAGCTAGTTGATAATGGAGAAGATGCACTAAAGTTCATTAAAAACGAGGTATTTGATGTCATCTTACTCGACCGGATTTTACCAAAAGTGGATGGTATAGAAGTACTCAATACATTGGGATCAGACCCTCACCCTCCCGTCCTTATCTTATCGGCCAATGACCAAATATCAGACAGAATTGAAGGTCTAAAAGCCGGTGCAGACGATTATCTAGGGAAACCTTTTGATTTTACCGAGTTGCTTTTACGCTTGGAACGCCTGTATTGCCGAACGAAAAAAGTCGCCTCAAGCAACCTTATCAAAATCAAAGACATGATGATCAACCTGGAGCTTCATGAAGTCACACGCTCCGGTGAACGCATTGATCTCACCAATAAAGAATTCAAATTGCTCTATGTTCTCGCGGAGCACCCGGGACAAACGGTCACCAGAAGCATGCTGCTCGAAAAAGCCTGGGGGTATCAGTTTGATCCGCAAACCAATGTTTTAGACGTGCACCTTTCCAAACTCAGAAACAAACTGGATGGAGGCTCTAAAAACCCCATTATTCGCACCATACGCTCAGTGGGCTACGCATTAGGATAACTCTGTGTCTATTCGGTCTTTATTGCACAGCAGTAGCTTTCGGCAATCGGCAACCATTGCATTTATTTGTCTATTAATTTCTTCCGCTGCGATTTTGGTTTGTGACCATATTCTAGAAAGCATCATGAAAAGCCATGTGCGAGGCATGATTTTTGAAAACCTAGAACACCAAAAACATCACGGCCTAGCAAAAGACAGTCATACCCTAGTAAAAAGACTTAAAAACCACCAAGAAGAAGACCAAAGAAAAAACCATTATTCTTTCATTTTCGACGATTATGGCTCTCTTTTGTATGGTGATAACAGCAAGTTATCAGAACAACAACTTCATAACCTCACCCATGACGACGTCAAAAAACCGGCTATCATAACCTTAAAAAATGAACAGATAGAGTTACTTGGCTTACTGGTTCCCCTCGCGGATGGGGGCCTCTATTTTAATGCCTATGACGTGCGTCCTATGATACAACAAACCCGCATTATTCCATTGATGACAGGAGCGGGACTGCTGGCCATCCAGTTGTCTATTTTGCTTATCAGCTTGCCTTTTAGTTTGCACAACCTATCTAGGGTCAACCACATTTTAAAAACCCTAGAAGAGTACGCCAGTGGCAAACATAACGTCAGGGTAAACTACAAGAACAACGGCGATGAATTTGGCCGCTTAAGCAAAGAAACCAATCAGGTCTTAGCTCGCACACAGAAGCTAATGGAAGAAGTTCGTACTATCACCAGCCATGTGGCTCATGAGCTAAGAACACCAATGACACGCCTCCAGCACCGCCTAGTCAATATCTCTGAAAAGGTAGAAGGAAGTGAGTTAGAAGAATTAGACCACGCCATCAAGGAAACCGAGCAGATTCAAGTCTTGTTCCGTTCTATCATGCGGCTTTCTGAAGTCGAAACAGGCCAAGTCAGCCTCACCAAGGACAAAATAAATGCCTACGACATCTTGCATGATGCCTACGAATATTATGCCCCGTTGGCCGAACAACATGACATTCAGATACAGATTAATGCTAGCAAAAAGTACTGCTTTTACGCCGACAAAATATTGATTTTTCAGGCCATTGCCAACCTACTCGACAACGCCATAAAATACGCACCAGAAAGCCAGCTAATCACCCTAAATATAGAGTCTCGGCTAGGTGGAACCTACATCAGCGTTGTGGATCAAGGCAAAGGCATACCGGAAGACAGTAAGGGCCTAGTCACTCAGCGGTTTAAACGTCTCACCACCAAAAGTGACGTCTTTGGCCATGGTTTAGGGCTAACCCTAATCAATGCCATCGTCGCCCTGCACCACGGGGAACTCACTTTGAAAAACACCCACCCAGGGCTCAGCGTCGGTATAAAGCTGCCATCCAACCAGATTAATTAAAACGAAGCTTCTCGTATCAATACCGAGTACACACCCTGCCAGATGCGACTCGCCACACTCTGTGGTTCGGCCTCTACCACCACCTGACCACGCATCACAAAGCTCGGCGAGAGTGAGTCACCACCCTTGATTGGTGTTAAAGAAACACGATACAGAGCTTTTTCAGGGTGGGGAAGCGAATCGCCTGGCACATTATTCGTTGCGATCTTCCCACCATACAAAGAGGCCAGCTCTGGCGCAGAAGACAACCGCTTCACCACAGTTTGCTCTATCCTATCTAGGCGCACAATGACCTCAGGGTAAGACACATTCTCGGGCACAAATCGCGCTAGATTGCCTGTTTTGATACGTGCAACATCCCTCTCTTCAATAAAGGCTTCGACTAGATTGCCCCCTTGACCAACGACCGTTCCTAACCACTCTCCAGCCGACAACCAGCTGCCCACAGCAAACTGCTCAGATAAATCTGCCACTACACCATCAAACGGTGCTACCACAGATAAATCAGCCATACGCTGGGAAGACGCCAGCAAACGCGCCTGTAGCGATACCAGCTCTTCTCGCACCACTCTCAAGCTAGAGGAGGCTTGCTTATCGAACTGATTTACCTTGATTTGCTTTTCTAAAGACACGCGCTGCTGTTCCAGAGATTGAAACTCCCGTTGCAAATCTGGCGAAGCAAAACGAAATAAGCGCTGACCCTGTTTCACCGAGGCCCCTTGCACCACATTCAATTCAACCAACTGAGCGCCCTCGGGAACAAACATCAATGACTGTTGCTCTGCCCGTAAAATCGCCGCCGCCGACACCTCACCACGCCACGGGATAAAAACGAGACACACCAGGACAAGCAACACACTCGCACTCAGCAGAGTATTTTTATTCATCGACATATTCGACCTTCTTGCATACCACTCTTTCACTTCCTTCAACACGGGCAAGAGCACAAACACCAACATCTCTACCGCGAACAACACGATTCCCAGCACTTTAAAGGCAAAGTGATAAACCATTAGGGCAATGCCCACAAATAACAGCAAGCGATACAGCCACGTTCCCACGGAATACAACAACAGCACTTTACGCATGGTGGCCGTAAAAACTTCTGGCGGCGCCTCTCTAAAGCCAAACAACCACTCCCTAAGCTGCCAACGAGTATAGGCAAACGCCCTCTGTTGCAGGTTTGGCATAGCCAAAAAATCTGACAACAGAAAATACCCATCAAAGCGCATAAAAGGACTGAGGTTAATAAGCAAAGAAAGCACCCAGGTGGTCGACAACATAAAGGCCAAACTGCGCCATATGCCATCGGCTAAAAAGCTCCACAGAAAAATGGCCCAAACAGCGACCACCATTTCGACTAATACTCCGGCGGCACCAATCATCATACGCTGATACTTATTTTTTAAACGCCAAGAGCCGGAAGTATCGGTATAGAGCACAGGCCATAACACCAAAAAAGCCACTCCCATGGTCGCCACTCGACCACCAAAAAACTTACAGGAATAAGCATGCCCTAATTCATGCAGTAGCTTGGTCAAAAACAACGCCACCCCCATCATGACGACGCCTTCAAAGGAAAAAAAGTACAAAAAGGTATGACGAAAGGCATCCCACTGATGGCTGACTAATATGCCCCCCATAAGAGCCGCCATGAGTGTCAGACAAAAGAAAACCTTGCTGATGAAAAAGCGTGCAATAGGCAAGGTACGCTGAAGAAAGCGATCTGGGCTACAAACTGGCACCCGTAAAAATAAATAATGCTTTAACAACCAACGAAAAGGGCTGACTTTGCCTCGCAGCTTCTCTTCTGACAAACCCTTGAGCGCTTTCTCGCCCGTGACCTTTAGCAGGTGATGGACGGTCAAAAAACGTGCAAACTGTTGAATCTCTTGTTGCTCTACCTGCAGGGTGGTGAACGACTGAATGTCCTGCTGGATCGCTTCGACGCTGTCCAGATGCCAGCGGGCGAGCATTTCCATCTCTAACCAACCTAAACGGTAAAAACGCCCATTCAGCGGGTCTTCTATCGTCCAAGTGGGCGCACCGGACAATGCCGCTGGCCCTTCGAACAAACGTAGTTCATCCCTGAGCTCACCTAATGAGTCGGCGGTCGATTCTGATTGCTTTGTTGTGATGGCTTGAGTCGCTTGTGAACGCCCCATTACGCGGATGCCCATACTACCAAGTCAACCAAATACGCAATTCAGAAAGCGGCTTACGGAACAGATAATAAAATACATTGGTATCCTCACCGTACAATTTAGCCAGTCCTTTCTTACCTAAGCGAATGCGCCCATCCTGTTGCACAAACTGAGCTTTGAGCCGCAAGGCATATTGGCCATCCTGAGTCGGGGTGGCTTTATAAGCCATGCTCTCTAGCACAGCATCAATGGGATTCGATGGATCACTGTTTAGAAATAACCGTACGCTCGAACCTATTGCCAAATCGATGGCATCCTGCAAGGGCAAAGAAATTTCTAGAGCCGTATCTTTGGGGTCGGCAATCGTCATGATAGCCTCACCTAAGGACAAGGGTTTGCCTAGCCAATCACCTTGGCTATCAAAAATTGCCACGCCATCATGGGGGGCACGCAACACGGTGCGCTCTAACTGCTTTTGTAAATAGACAAGATCTAACTTGGCTTGGGCCTGCTTCCCTTCCAACACCGCCAAGGTGGCTTTGCGACGTTCATCCACAAAAGACTGCTGGCGCGCCATTCTTAACTCAGCCTGACTGATATCATAAGCTTGTCGTGCGCTGGCTAGCCTTTGCTGTAACTCACGGGCATCTAGATGCACTATCTCTTGCTGAGCCACCACCAACTGGTTGGGTTTCACCAAGATTTTATCCACTACCCCATTCATTGGTGCACGCACAATATGCGGCAAAGACGGCACAATATCCGCAGGGGCCACCACAGATTGGCGCACCGGAATCAGCATAATCAAAGCCATCAATACCGCAGCAGCCAACCACCAACGCGCCGTTTTCTTACCTTTAACCGAAAAACGACGCTGTCGAATAAACCCTTGCCAAGCATGACCATAACTCCCCAGTAAGAAGCTCAACAAACGCTTTTCACGAAGACTGACCTCTTCATCCTTGGCTAACAATAGAGCAGCGATTAACTTGCCATCCGAATTCTTGATCGGCAACCAAATCAGATGAGAGGGAAAATATTCGGCATAGCGCTCAGCATCGTCGCTTTCCATGGTTTGTGGGTCAATACGATGAATACGCTCGGCTTTATCAAGCTCGGCAACGCCACGGCACAGGGCATTCACCCAAGTACAAAAAGGGGAGTTAGCATCAATATCCACTAACCCCGAGGCACCGACTAATCGACGGGTATCACTGCGCCATAACAAACTTTGACGGTATTCGAGCAACAATCGCGTGTCATTTAGACAAAGAAATTGCAACTCATCCAATGTATTAACAGCACGGACGTTTTCCTCCAGCTGTAACAGGTCAAGCAAAGCAAGCTCAACAGAGTCATTTCGAGCTGAAGCCACTTGTTGACTAGCCGTTTGGATCATGGCGACGCGCCTACTTGATGGGCAAATAAGGCACTACCACTCATACCGGGTAGCAAGTGGTTTTGCTCTTTAGAGGTAATTTGACCAAACACAGAAAATGACTGACTAAGGGGGTCAATAACAGCCCCAAGACGCGTCACTTTGGCCGGGTATTCTTGTGCCGTTTCGTCCAACTTTACTTTAAAGGCATCACCTACCTTGATGCGGCGCACCCAGTTCGAAGGCACAATAAGCTCAACCACGTAAGCACGATTATCATAAATATCTAATAACGGCTCACCTTCTGAAACAAACTCCCCTTGCTCAACCAGTCGCTCCGATACACGACCAGAAAACGGCGCCTTAATCGCACAACGCTTTACCATGACGTCACCAATCTGACGCTCTGCTTTTGCCATAATCAGGTCCGATTCCGCTTGGCTTACCTCCATCACACTGATGGATTGGAGGTTATCCAAGCGCTGAGCAATGGCTTTTTTTTTCTGCGCTGCGGTTTCCGCCGCCAGCGCATAGTTAAGCTTGGCGCGATAAATTGCACAGTCGAAATTCACCAACAGTTGGCCTTTTTTAAAAGTCTGCCCCTCTCGCCATGCCAAGGTTTTAATGCGCCCTGATAATTGACTGGACAATACCATCTGATCTTTGGCTTTAAGCTGAACACGAATGGACGACGACTCTCCCGACGCCTCATCCACTGTCTCGCTGGCCCTTGCCTGAGCCACCATGATCAAACTACCGACTAGACAAACACACAATCTATGACCTAAAAAGCGCCTCATTGATAGGTATAGTCCTTCATTTGAACTTCCTGTAGAGACCCCAAACTTTGCCAAGCATCTTGCGCGTTAATATTTTTGTTCACTTGATTCACCACAGGCCGCAATAGGTTAGTGTCGACAGGAACATTCAAAGACGCCAATTGAGAGGCAGGCAAAGAAGACAAATCAGCCACTTGCCCTTCATCCAGTAAACGACTCTGCGCGCTGATGGCTTGCGTTAAAGTTTCTACACTATGGTCAGCGACTTGCTCTGGCAATGGATCTAATCCGGCCGCCTGAAAAATAGCACCATAGGCATTTTGCATTTGTGCAAAACTACGGTCACGACTGCGGGTCGCCAACACACTTTCGGTCGTCATGCGCACCCGCTCCACCAAAGACTGAGCATTGTTTTGATAAGCGCCAGAGGTTTGTTTAAGGATGGCGTTCTGCACTCTAAGCAATTCAGAGGTACGTTCGAATTGATTGTTGGCTTGACTATATTGTTGCCAAGCAATATTCACCTGCGTTAGCACCGCCATACGTAAAGCTTGGCGACGTAAATCGGCCACCGATTGCTTCGTTTCTCCTAGACGTTTGATGTCCGAATAGGAGAATACATTTAATAGATTCCAGCTCACCTGAACCCCGGCATCCGCCCAATCGTTATTCGCTAAGTAACTGTTGCTGCTGTAGTGCGAGCCAACAAATAAGGAAGCCCCGGGTAATAGGCGCATCAGCGCAGAGCGCGTGTCCAAGGCCACATTACGGGCGCGGTAGGCTTCCTCATTAATTTCTGGACGATTTACCATGGCCATGGCTTCAAGATCTTCGAGAGAATAATGCAGACTAGTAGGTAATACCTTCTCCTCCACCAGCTGATAACGCGTCGCCGGTGGCAAGTTCATAAGAGCCGCTAAGCGTGCTTTCGATGCCGACAAATCCCCTTCAAGGGTTTCTAAGCGGCTAATCATTTCTAACAAGCTTTTCTGATACTTAAGCGCATCAAGCGGCGCAATCAGGCGCTCCTTTTCGGTTTGCTTTGCTTTTTCTAAGGCATCATAGGCTTCTTGCAAAGTGGCCTTCACCACAGGTTGTAACTGCTGAGCGGTCACCGCGTCCCAATAGGCACTGCGCACTTTTTGAATAATATCGGCCACCACACTACGACGGCGCTCTTCAGCCGCCAGAATATTATTGGCTTGCGCTTTAGAGCCGAAATAACCAATACCGAAGTCTAATATATTCCATGACACACTCAGATCTGCCGTACTGACCGACTTATCCTGACTGGTCGACGACTCCAAGGATTGAGCCCCCGTGGACACAGATTTGCTCGATGAGGCTGATTCACTATCACGGGTTGTCCAACCGGCGTTGGCCGCCACCTTGGGCAACATATCAAAGTGTTGCAGATCCAGCACATTCTCTTCGGCTAGCTTTTCCATTAACGCTAGGCGTTCTTGCAAATTGTATTTCACCGCACGGGCCATCGCCTCTTCTAAACCAATGGCCTTAGAAATAGGTTCTTGATTGCTAAACATGGCCTCACGGTCTGCGGCCACCAGCGCCATTTTCTGATCCAACGTAATGGCCGTTGGCGTTACCGAACAGGCGCTTAAGCTGACCGCCAATAAACCACCGAATAGAGAGCGCTGAAATCTTTTAGTCTTAACTACTGCTTGTCGTTTGTTCACATCAAAACCTTACTATTGGGTTCTAAAAAGTTGCTGAATAGAAATAAATACCTGGCGGCCTAATTAGCCGATAACTCGGCAAGTAACTGACGGCTCTTTTCAGCCACCGCTAATTGGCTTGCCGCTTTCACTTGCTGGGTTAACGCTGCCGCAGCATTTGCACCTTCGACCGCCTTCCCTGCAGAAGTCTCTTGGTTGTCTGTTGCTTCAGAACTGCCTTGCAAAGCCGTCGTATCTGCCTCCCCCTGAACGTCTAATACCAAAGGAACAAGAGATTGATTGCCCTCCTTGTCTGTCACCAAGATTTGCAGCTCTAAAGTTTCTCCGGCTTTTAAGGCCCCTTTACTCACGTTCAACTGCAACGTCTTCGCGTCGAACGTTACCCCTTCCGGTAACGCCGAGCCATCCGCCATGGAAACAGAATCGATCTGCTTTTCTTCAATGGATAAGACACTGTCTACGAGGGAGTATTGAGCATTGTCAGCCGATGCTGAGAAGGTCACAGACGCCTGTACAAAGGGCTCGACAGGTAAAGTACTAAAAGAGGAAGCACTGACTGTTGCATTATCACTAAAACTCGGTGTCGACACTTGACTAACGGACACTTCAACCGCATTAGAAGACACAGGTGTACTTACCAATGGCACAGCAGAACTGATTTGCGAACGAGTAAAGCCGCTCGACTGACTTCCTTGGCTCTCTGCAAAGGTGTCATTCGCTTGCACAGGACTGAAATCGGTAATCGGCCCGGTATTCGCAACCACAGGGATAGGCAGATCCACCACAGGATCTTCAACGACAGGATCTTCAACGACAGGATCTTCAACGACAGGGTCATTAATAACTGGCTCATCAATGACAGGCATGACCACCTCAAGGGATAAGGTAAGTTGCACAGATTTATTAAAAACATCGGATGCTGTGAGCAATAAAGAAAACTCACCAGTACTGCTGGTGACACCCGATAAAGTCAATGTTGTTGGGTCAAAGGCCACGCCACTAGGCAGACCCGATAAAGACCAACTCAACTCATCGCCATCCGCATCAAATACTAAGCTTTCAGGAATAACCAGAGAAAAAGGGACACCTACAGTCGCAGTCGGCAGCGCATAGTTACTTGATAAATCAGACAATACAGGCTCTTCATTATCCACAGCATCAACTGTAACGGTGAAAACCTCACTATCATCCGTACCATCATTAGCCACCATGGAAAAACTCAATACCGTATCTTCTGCAAGGCTAGCATTTTCAAAGGTAAGGCTACGAATCAAGCTGTTGACTTGAAACTGGGTAAGAGCGCTTGTAATAGTAATAACCAAATCACCATTACTCTGCGTCAAGCTCCCCACCTCGTTTCCCAAATACAACAAGCGCTCACCATCAATAGAAAAATCGCCTCCTGCAAGCAAACCAAAGTGATCTTCGGTATCACCATCGGCACGATTAATGGTCAGACTAAAACCACTGTAGCTATCCAGACGATTAAGCTCGACATCAAATACATCTGCAGTAGGGAAAACCAACACAGGCTCGTCACCTATAGCATATTTCGGCTCTTCTACCGTTTCGACCTGATAAATAGTAAGGTCTGAGCCTTGTACAAATACGCTGCCATCTTCGAGTACAGAAAGCTCACCATCATTTCCCAAAGGTGCCTGCTGAACAGTATCTATGAGAATCAGTCCACCATCTTCGCCCACTAAATAACGTACCAATGAAGCATCAGATGCCAGCACATAAAGCTGATTGTTTTCCTCATTAAGAGCAACATCAGTAACATTATCGACAGCAAGCTCTTGCACACTAACAAATGTCAATTGCTTATTATCAGCGTCGTAAGAGAAGGTCTGTAAACCTTCATTACTCATCAGATAAATAATGCTTCCGTCTTCTGTTGCAACAATGTGATTGATTGAACTCATGGAGACAGTACTACCCAAGGTATCGGTAGAGCCATTGCGTATATACGCTACCCAATCCAACCCCGAATCAGTTCGCTCCAACACAATTAACGTATTGTCAGTAAAAGTAGCCGTTACAAACACATAGTCGTCTGTCACTGTGATACTGCTAGGGTTAAACAAGAAAGGCTCGTTCCATGCATCATTGCTCATTTCTTCAACAAAGGTTAACTCTCCTGTAGCACTATCGCGGCTCATTACAGCTAAACCCTCAGCGTTAAAGAAATAAAGGTTTTTACCGTCTTCTGAGACAACAAGTTCTTTTATCTCACTAAAAGAGAACTCCGCTTCATCTCCATTAGTGAGAGTTTGAGTTAAGACAAGTTCGTGCGTCTCAGTCACACTCAATACGGTTAAAATACTGCCTTTATTATTAGAAGAAAGTACATAAAGTGATTGACCATCCGATGAAACGACCACTTCACTCACCGTCGTAGGAAGCCCTTCAAATACTTCAGGAGCGACATCTTTAAACGCATCATGTGTTGCTTGATAGACCCATTCTCCAGTATCAGTATCTCGTAAATAAACAGCGATATTACCTGCACTATCAGAGACATAAAGAGTACTACCATCACTCGTTACGGTAGACGATGTTATGTCACCTAATCCATCTATTTCACTCAACGAGTCAATGAGGTCAATATCACCTACTGAAAGTAAAGGGTCCTCCGCAATCGTTGGCGCATCGTTTACCTGCACAACATTTACTTGCATCACCAGCTCACCGGACAAACCGGCTTGATCTGTTAAAGTGGCTGTTATATCAACCTTAGCGTCAGGGGAATCACTCTCATTAAGGTATTGAACTTGGCTTAATGCATTTTGCACATCCGACGTAGTCGGAATTGATCCATTGTCTTCTGTAAACGTAATGGTCAACGTACCGTCTTTGTTTAGGAAGCTCCCGATCACTACACCATCTTTAAGTAAATCATTACCTACTACGGAAAGACCATTTTCTTCTGTAAATTCCAAAACATGATCGGATGAATCACTGTCCACAGAGACCACCAAAGTCGCCCCATGATAGTTACCTAGCCCTCCGTTATAGGAGTCCATTTGAGTATCGGAAATCGTCGTACCCGTAAATACAGGAACAGCAGCAGTGTTCTCTGTATAAGAGACAGAATCAACACTACTAGCCATGCTAGGGGCTTCGTTTTCTTGTTCTGCTGCAGCCAAGGTAATAACTGCATTCCCCTCACTGAAGGTGGTCGATATTTCGCCTGTGTCGCCAGAAACAACTCTCTCATTAATGGTGAGCGTCACATTTTTCTGACCGCCCACATCACTACCATTATATTTGTAGGTTATGCTATCTATGGTACTGGCCACTTCTTCAGCAGTGGTAGTGGCTGGAAGGTAAATAAGAACCTCTGTCTCACCACTGTCTAAAAGTGTTAAACGATATTGAAATCCATTAATATTTTTAAAGCCCATTGAATCGAAACTAATTTTTGCCGAACCGACCTTCAACACATCGTCACTGGTTGCATTATCAAACGTGAGCACAATTTGGTTGACGGGCTGATCAGCCTCTATCGTATCGATGGAAGTATTCTGAAATAGAGGGGTATAGTCATCACCTAAGTGATAGGTAGGCGTTAACGCTGTTGTCTCTAGCGTAGCTGGGTTATTTACGCCGACTAAATCAACCGTGACATTCGTCTTACTTTGATTTCCATCACCGTCATCTAGAGTAATAACAAAAACGGGAGAACTATCATTCGCAGCAGGATCGTTGCTGGTATTAAAGTAGGTAATTTGGCGCAACACATCTTGCGCGACTTGCTGAGAAACAGAAGAAGTAAAGGTTACAGTAAGCTCATTATTGACGAGTGCAAAGGTGGCAATTTCGCTGTTATCCAAGACAATCTTGTCACCTGAAAGCGTCAATCCATTAGTCTCTAAAAAACCAAAAGAATCTTCTGGTGAAGCGCCAGATTCCCGAGCAATGTGGTAGCTAGCACCATTGTAGTTGTCTAACGCATCCAACTCAGAATCACTGACAAGACCGGTGGGAAGCAAAGCAACTTCAAGGGGCGTAGTCACATTAAGGGTACTTTCATTTCCAATACCATCGTCAAGCGTCACCACAAATTCAACAGAACGACTTCCAACGACGGGATCATTACTGGTACTGCTATAGGTAATTTGGCGTAAGACATCGGTCACTACTTGCTGAGAGACAGACGATGTAAAGGTCACCGTCAGTTGATTGTCGACCACCGAAAAGGTCGCAATCTTCTCGTAATTAAACTCAATATCACCGGTTCGTGTTAGCTCGAAACCATTTGCTTCGATAAAATCAAAAGAGTCTTCTGGTAAAACCCCAGACTGACGGGCAAAGGTATAACTGGCGCCATTATAGTCCTCTAAAGTACCTAGCTCAGCATCACTCACTAACCCCTTAGGAAGCACAACAGAAGCATCACCGCCTTCGGTATAACTTACTGAAGGCGCGGCAAACTCAAAGGTACGAACCGCATCAGCTCCCACCACGATCAACTTAGAGCCATCAGCACTTAGCGACGCCGTTTTAATTCCTGAAAAGCTTGTTAAATCATTATTATTGCCATAAATAGTACTCACCTTACTCAGAGTCGATCCACTCTGTGAAAAAACATCAATGTTATTACCAAGCACCAAGACTCCAGTCCCATCCTCTGTCGTAATGATATCTCGTGCATCAGCAGACACTTCATAGCTATCTTTCAAGACAAGATCTGTGCCATCAAAGACCATGGTCAGTAAACTGGCGCCATTGTCTTCATTCAAAGCAAAGATCGTTTCACCATCGCTAGACACAGCAATGGATTGAATATAATAAGCGTTTGCCGTGCCTTCTACGGAACTGATATAAGTCAGCGCACCATCTTCTTCAATGGAAAATAGCGTTAAAACACTGTCATCCCCACTGCCACCAACAAACATGGTGCTGCCATCTTCGCTCACTAATAAACGTCGCGCTCCAGTTAGACCCTCAACACCATCGGTCTCGTTACTGTAACTATGCTCCAAACTTAAAGTGCCATCACCTTGAGTCGACAAAACAAACACACTATCTGCTCCAGCAATATACAAATAGCCATTGGATGCCGTCACGTCTTCCACAAACGTCGTCGTATTATCAATACCAAATTCACTAAGATCGGTATTGCCTAGCAAGGTCAATTCGCCGGTTGTCGTATCCCGACTGAAGACCACCATGCTATTGTCCGTCTCACCATAAACGTACAGAAAATTTTGATCCTCTGATAAACGAACAATTGAAGCACCTGCTAACCCATCGATATCAAGGGTAGAATCGAATTCGGCCGTATCCCAATTAAATTCACCACTAAGATTATATTCAGCACCAATAGCCGTTAACGTGCCATTTTCTTCTACGCTATAAACACTAACAGAGGAAGAGTACTCCTCAAGATCCCATGAATCGTCATTACCAGCACGAACCGAATACGCAAATTTACCATCTGCACTAAAAACCAGATCATTAGCGCCTTTTAACAAATCAATGCCGCCATCTACCCCAACATCCGTGCTCGACTGATCAACATATTCAATTGAGGTAGATTCCGTTGTGATCGCTGTCTCAACGGCCGCCGCATCAAACATCAAACGAGGCTCAAGCATCAAGCTAAGCGAAGACGATGATTTCCTTTTTAAAAACATATAAAACCCCTGCTCGACTGAGCCTAATCAAGACTCTCGTTAGTTGATTAAGCGAACGTAATAGTTACTGCGAATCTTGCCAGCAACCGTTTTTAAATATTTTTTGAACTGACTGCGCCCCTCAGAAAAACTAGGCGAGCTAATCGCATACAAGGCACCACCATTTCCGGTACAAGTCTGAAGACTTGGAACCGCCTCAGTCCCAAACCTACCATCTAAGAGATCTGAAATTTCGTTACCGACCGGTCCTTCTACTTCTCCGGAAGGGAAAGCGATAAGCATGAAAAACTTAATATCCTTACTGCGAAAATCTCGACATAAATCTCGGAAACGTCTTTGAGCAACACCATAAAGACCAATTGCACCACTACCGTTAGAACCCAAACTGCCGCGGTTGTAGCCATTTGTATCTCCTGAGTAATCATCAGCATCAAACAGCACAACAATCGCTTTTACACTTTCGTTAAAATCTAATGGCAATTTACTGTCCCCCCACCCTGCGGCACCACGCATATTCGGAGCCAAGCTAGAACCCGCCCACCCCATGGCAATGGCAAGGTTGTTATAGGTTGCATCTACTGGCTGCATTTGAGCAAAACGCGCGTCAAGCTTATCAACGTCACTGGTAAGGGGCAGTAAAGGAGCAATTGGACACGCCTTCTGCGGCCAAATTTCACGAGCACCTACGGCAGGGTCAGGCCAAACAACAGGATTAGGACCATCCCAAGAAATTACCGGCCTAACAAACGGCTGGTTGCCAGCACTACCAGCACTGTAATACACGCCAAATTGACTCGTCGGAGGCTCATCCCAGAAAGCATTTTCTCCTACTCCCAAGCCACGAAACATACAAAGGCGATGAGTAATAACATCAGGCGCCCTTGGGTCGGCTAGACTTCTTAACTTACCTGTCCTAAAAAGACTACGCAGCGCTGGAGGATTTAACGCACCCTCCTTAGACCAACGATGAATACGATCCGGGTCATCTGGATCGAATACATTGACCGATGACATAAAAGGAATAAGTGAAAACCATACATTTCCACCCTCCACATCCAGTTCACCCATAAAATCTTTACTTAATTCGTGCAGAGCCGATAAGTTGGCTGACGATGCAGACCCCGCAGAGTTGGGTATCACTAAAGCCACTTCGGTATCCTGAGTGACCACTTCCGTCGTAGAGGAAATCACCTGACCGACTTCTTCAGCACCGAGCAAAGCGGACTGGGCATTTAATGTCACGCTCACCGAATAGGTTACGCCATTATCAGACTTACCCCGTGAGACCCTGATCTGGCTTTGTGCTATTTGACCGAGCAATTCAGCATCCATTCCCAGATTGTTTTTCACATAGCCATAGGCCACGGTTTGCAAGTCAGACAACTTGCCCTCATTGCCACTGCGTAGCTCAATATTGCCTATCGCCATGGCGGCGGCATCCGTCGCCCGTTTCACTTGCGCAGAACTGTTGATCATTCGAGAGGTATCAACGGCAAAAGAAATGGCAATCAGAGCGCCAACTAAAGCCAGAACAGCAAAGGGTGCCACGGCACCGGATTGGTCTTTAAGAAAGGAAGGATGAGTAGCATTAGCTTGCGTCTTGCATAGCCTAGCAAGAGCCCGCTTACATGCCGATAGCACCTTAACGAATAGAACCGTTTTAATCACTTCAACCCTCACCCATCCACCGACGTATCACTTTAATGTCGAGAGACTAATGAAGATGATAACTATTCGCAACAAAATGACGTATTGGCTTTATTAATAATCATTAATGTTTGTCGTATAGAACAAAAAAAACCACCTCATTTCTGAAGTGGTTTTTAATACTGCCTTGTCTTTATGCTATAGGAGGCCCAACACTAACTTGGTAAAGTAAAGGTTGACGTTGCTTCATGGGTTTGTTCCGCCGCGCCAGACAGAGCATCAGTAAGTTTACTTAAGCGATTTGACGTTGTCTCATTATTCGCCGTCACTTCCACAATACGAGTAACGTGCTCAGCAATGTCATTGGCTTCGCCGGCCTGTTGCTGAGCCAATTGAGACAGGCCATCTAAGCTTTCGAGCGACTTAGCTGAGTCCGCTTCTAACTGGCTCAAAGGTGCAACGACATCTTCAATCTGCGCCACGCCATGACGCATTTTCTCTTGGCCTTCGACCATCTCATTGGATATTTGCAGAGATAAGCTACCAATTTTAGTAATAACTGTATCAATAGATGAGGTTACATCCGCCGTATTCGTCGCTAGGTTGCGAACTTCATCCGCCACCACGGCAAACCCTCGACCGCTTTCTCCAGCACGAGCCGCTTCAATCGACGCATTGAGTGCCAATAAATTGGTTTGCTCTGCAATATCTCGAATACTATTAACAAAGTTGGTCACTGTGCTCGCACTTTCATTCAACTCAGCTACAGAGTGTGACGTATCTTCGATATAAGCCGCGACCGCCGTAATATCTGTCGCGGCCGAAGTAATCACGGCCTTACCGTGCTTCGCTAAGTCATGGGCCGCTTCTGCTTGGTTGCGTGACACACTGACATGCTCCGCCATCACACGGGCTGCATTAGATAATTCACCAACCGAACCTTGAATATCATTTGCCATGGCCGCTTGAGTATTCGAACCTTCATGCACATCATCAACATTGATACGGATATCATTCACTGCACTCACTACAGTTTTCGCACTACTATCAATTTTTTCAATCACTCCAGCCAAGCTAGAACGCATGCGTTTAACACTGTCCAACAACTGACCAATTTCACCTTTCTGCACTAAAGTAATCGACTGAGAAAGATCACCTCGAGCAAATTTATCCAACAAGGCAACAACATAGCCTAAAGGAATCACAATACTGCGAGTGATGAAAGTAGACATAATAATGCCAATCAAAATAGCCAAAACACCAACACCGACAATCAACCAAATTGCCAATTCAGATTCTGACAATACTTCTTGCTGACGTGACTGCATCATTTCCCGTTCTTGCACGGCTAAGACATTTGTTTGTGTCAAAAAGGTTTGCAGTTCATCACGAGTGGTGCCCGCCATCAGCATTTTTGCATCAGCAAGCTCGCCAAATTCTAACGCCTCAACCGTGGCTTGCAGCGCCGCCTGATAAACCTGACGCTGAGTCTTTAATGCCGCAACGGATGCCTTACCTTGCGTTGTTTGAACTAACCCACCCATTTTTTCTAAGCTATCGTCTAGGTTCTTATTACGCTGATCAATCTCTTTATAAATCTCAACCCTAGCGTCTCGTTCTTCCAGTACAAATAGCAATAACAAACGACTCGCTAAACTTTCAGCGTTGACGTTTAACTCACCCGTTAACTCAACCAACGCCGCGTTTTCATCTACTATGCCGCGAATGTTCTTTGACAAAAGCTGGAAACGAGAAACTGATAAAAGTATCACCAGCACCAGCATAGTAAGCAACACAACATAGCTGGTTCTGAGACGACCTCGAATACTAGTAAAACCTGGCATAAACAACCTCTTTTTGAACATTCCATTGATGACAAATCTATAACATCTAAGCTAAACACATTTGACGGAGTATTATCCAATCTTATTACAGACACAGACATAAATTAAAGACACTAAAAAAGCCACATCAAAAGTGGCTTTTTTTAGATCCAAAAAAAATTAACGTCGTCGCTTAAATGGTACCGTATAGGCAATTAAGAACAGCATAGCAGCGCATACCACCACACTCGGTCCAGTTGGCGTATCCCAGCGATAAGAGGCCCACAGACCACCACACACAGCAAGACAGCCTATAACACTCGCCATCGACGCCATTTGCACCGGTGTGTTAGACAATTTACGCGCCGTAGCGGCAGGAATAATCATCAGAGAAGTAATCAGCAGAACGCCTACTATTTTCATCGCAACGGCAATCACTAAGGCAACCAACAACATAAGCAACAAACGGATCGCCTCAACCGGATAGCCTTCTACTTTTGCCAATTCTTCATTCACTGTCATCGCCAATAGCGGCTTCCAAAACACCACTAGCAAGGTAATCACAGCAATCCCACCACTGTAAATCCAATATAAATCCGTTTGATTGATCGCTAATAAATCACCAAATAAGTACGCCATTAAATCGATGCGAATATTGTCGAGAAAACTCACCGCCACCAACCCCAAAGACAAGGCAGAATGGGCCAGAATCCCCAACAAGGTGTCCGTGGCAATGATATGCTTCTTCTGCAAGGTAACTAACACCAACGCCAACCCCACACACAATACTATGATGGCAAGGTTAAGGTTAATATCGAGCAAAAAACCCAACGCTACTCCTAACAAGGCGGAATGCGCCAGCGTATCACCGAAATACGCCATCCGGCGCCAAACCACAAAAGCCCCTAATGGCCCTGCGACTGCGGCCACACCCAATCCACCTAACAAGGCTCTGAGTAAAAGATCTAACATAGTATAACTTGCTCCAAAATCCGCTAGCGAAGACGCGCTTAATGATGATTACAATGGCTATGAGAACCGTCGTCATTAGATAAAACATCACCATGATCGTCATGGACATGGTCATGTTGGTGGGCATATATGGCAATGGATTCATCCGCACCGGGCACGCCAAATAAAGCTTGATAGGCCGGATGACCAGTAACGTGTTGCGGTGTGCCAGAACAACACACATGTTGATTAATACACACCACGGTATCGGTTTTCGCCATCACCAAATGCAAATCATGGGAAACCATCAAGACACCGCAATTCAGCTCGTCGCGTATCCCCTCAATCAAGTTATAAAGCTCAACTTGACCATTCACATCGACGCCTTGTACAGGTTCATCCAGCACGAGCAAATTAGGATGGTTCAACAAGGCCCTCGCCAGCAATACGCGCTGCGTCTCACCACCGGACAAAACATGCACTTGGGACTCAATCAAATAGGCAATACCCAGCTTTTCTAAGGTGGGACGAATCTCGCTCTTATCCACCCCACGTACTAGGGCCAAAAAATGCTTCACGGTTAAAGGCAAGGTAGGGTCAATATGTAGCTTCTGTGGCATATAACCGATGCGCAACTTTTTATGACGAACCACTTGACCGCGAGTTGCCACCTGTAAGCCTAACAAGGTGCGAATTAAGGTGCTCTTACCGCTGCCATTGGGCCCAATAAGGGTAACGATCTCGCCCTCATTAATGACCATATCAATACTGTCAAGCAAGACACGATCATCAAAAGAAATACCGACTTTTTCAAAAGCGACTAATCGCGTACTCATGCATTCGCTCCCGTGCTCGCCATTTTGCATTTGGCACAAAGACCCGTTAACTCAATCGTTTCAGCACGTAACTCAAAACCATGTCGCGCCGCCTTTTCTAGTAATGAGGTATGCACATCTTGGTAATCAAACTCCATCACGTTATGACAAGAATCACAGATCAAAAAATAGCCCTTATGTGGTTTATCCGCATGGGCGCAACCTAAATAGGCATTCATGGATTCCACCTTATGCACCAGTCCCGCCGCCAGCAGAAAATCCAAAGCCCGATAAACCGTTGGTGGAGCAGAATTAAACCCCTCCTCAGCTAACTTGGCTAACAGTTGGTAAGCTCCTAAAGGGCGATGGCTTTGCCAAATCAACTCCAGCGCTCGTCGCCGTACTTTTGTTAGTCGTTGCCCCTGTTCAAGACACAGGGTTTCTGCGGTTGCCAATGCCGTCTCAATACAATCGTTATGATTATGGCTGCTATGTGTATGCGACTCTTGATGATCCATTAAAAGGCCCGTCCTGCATTATCTATGTAACTCCAAACCATGGAGACACTAATAAAAATCAAGACAAACGCCGCGAAAAAGCCAAAGCCACGGGACAACGTACGCCGCCATTTATCTTGCCCACTACTCAATACAAAACCCGTATCACGTATAAAAACACTCACCCCGGCCAATGCCGACACAGTGATTGCGGTACCCAATGCCATAGCAAAAGTCGCCGCCAAGCCCCACTGAAAAATACCAGCACTCAAAGAAAACAACAGAACCAAAACAGCACCAGTACAGGGACGAACCCCTACCGCGAGCACCATTGCCCATAAGCCTCGGCGCGCCGTTTTTTTCTCAGCTAATATGGCTTCAGGGCTCAATACCGCTTGCTCTTCTTCACAATGACTACAGGCCACACCATGGCCATGGCTATGGCTATGGCTATGGTCGTGGTCGTGGTCGTGGTCGTGGTCGTGGTCGTGGGAATGGTCGTGCCCACAACTCGATTTGCCACGGGACAGACGGGTCAGCATCCAAACACCTATCATGCCCACCGCCGCAAAGCTCGCCACTTCAAAAAAACGGCTAATCTGCATCGCCTTGCCAGCGAGAGAAAACACCTGGCTCAGCACCACAATCACCAGCACTGCCATCAAGGCCTGAACCCCAGCACACAAAAAAGCTAAGCTGATCCCACGACGAAGTGGTGCTTTACTGGCTAACATATAAGCGGAAATCACCGCTTTACCATGGCCGGGGCCGGCGGCATGAAACACACCATAGAAAAAACTGGTAGTAATCAATCCCCATAACAAAATAGGGCTACCGCTTTTACTAATAGAACGAACTAGGGTCACCAGTTCACGATGAAAATTTGCCTGCTGGGAAATCACCCATTGAATGAAATCTTGGTATGCTGCTATGTCCATCGCGGCATACAGTGGCGAATGAAAAAACAGAAAAGAGAAAAGAATAAAAGCGGCGTTCTTCGCCATAATGGCTCTCACTTAAGTTTAGAATGCAATATTGTTATGATATAACACTCATACCCTAAGGAGAAGCCACAGTCCCGATACACCACATTTAATACGAAAGATTAACTGCTGATAGGCTGTAAAAAGCCCATCACACCGCCCATAAAAATTTGCGATGCCATAGCCGCCAATACCAAACCGGTAATTTTTGACAACACATTCAAACCCGTTCGACCGAGCATTTTTTCAATTAAAGACCCTGAATACAAAATAACAGCCAAAGAGAGCAAAGCCAGTAACAGCCCCAAAATGCCCATCACCAGTTCCCAACCATGTAATTCTGCACCATACACCAGAATCGTCCCTATGGTGGCAGGACCAATAATAGTCGGCACAGCCAAAGGCACCACGGACACATCATCACGCTCTTCACTCGGCATACCAACGGCATGATTACGTGTACCGTCTTTCACCAGACTCAAAGCCGATAAAAACAACAAAATACCCGAACCGATACGAAACGAATCCAAGGTAATACCCAGTACTGAAAACAAAGCACCACCAAAAAACAACAACACCAAGGAAATCGCTAACGAAGCAATAATGGCCTTATTCGCTACCTGCTTACGGGAAGCAGAACTTTCTCCACGGGTTAGCGCCAAGAACATAGACAACACAAAAAAAGGAGCGAATAGGAAAAAGAACTTAATCCAAGTGGAGATCAATAAACTTATCATGAACGTGACTCAATAGATGACACAAAATCATACGGGATTACCTTTGACTCAATGCCAGTTTTACACCAAAGCCGACCAGCAATACGCCAGTTAGGCTATCCAACACTTGCGCTACTTTTGGTCGCGCAAGCCATATCCGAGCTTTATGGACCATAACAGCCAGAAACGTTTGCCACACCATCGCTAGGGTAAAGTGAAGGGTGGCCATAAAGAGAGATTGAGCCAACGCCGAATGGCTCGGATCAATAAACTGCGGCAAAAACGCCATATAAAAAATAATCGGCTTAGGGTTCAATACATTCGACAACAGCCCCTGCCGAAAACTGCCCATTGACGTCATCGTGATTGGCGACTTGGCGTCAGTAAAAGTCAGCTCTTTTGACCTTATCCCACTACGTAACGCCTGCACACCAAGATACACCAAATAGGCTGCACCAACTAACTTAAAAGCAGTAAACAAGCCGGCAGAGCCCAATAGAATCACCGACAGCCCTAAGGCAGAAACAGTCGCATGAGCAAACAAGCCCATGCAAATGCCCAAGCTAGTCAAAAAACCTAAACGCCAGCCACCTGCCGCTGCATTGCGCATCACAAGAATGGTATCCACACCGGGGCTCATGGTCAGTACCGTAATCGCAGCCAAAAAAGGGAACCATTGAAAATGCTCTAACATAGGACGCCCTAATTCAGAAAAAAACGAACAAACCCAACGAATGCGGACTCATTTTAAGCTTTACAGCTCAGATCCACCCACTCTTCCACCGACACCTCTTCTGCCTCACGGCTCACTGGCGTACAAGCTTCAGACCAGCGTCCAGAGAGTCTCATTAAACCTTCTTCTAACGGCACCATGGCAAAATACAGCTCATCATCGCCAAAAGCGAAACTTAACCTAGACGTCGTCAAATCAATGGCCGATGGTAATTCAATACCTAAGCGAATCCAGATCATTTGATCTCGAATACGCACATCCAAAACATCCACAGCTTTAGGCGTAATATCCGTACCATCTTGCTTCATTTTGATAAAATAACCATAGTTTTCAAAGCTTTTTAACACCTCGACCATCTCGACTTTTTCTTGGCCTGTAAATTCACCATCGGAATCAAGGTCGTATTCCGCAATCAAGCTGGTTGAAGTAAAAAGATCCAATCCCCAGGTCGCTTCCATACGCTCTATACTTGGTTCATCCACCTTGACACGATATTGAGAATCGACCCAAACATGGGGATGAGCCAACACATTGCTTGCCCATAAGAGGCTTAAACACAAGAACACTAAGTGACGCATAATCATGACACCTCCAAGGTTGGCGTATATCGAACTCGAGCTTCTAAAATGCGCTGAAACTCAAGTGGATCATGTTGTTGTGCTAAACGTTCAGGGTCATGCTTAGCACCATGCCAAGCTTCTAAACGTGACAGCCAAAAACGCAAAGCGGCAATGCGTAACATATAAGGCCAAGCTACGACTTCTTCAGCGCTTGGTTCACGTTCGTAAAGATAGGCTTTTAACAACGCACGATACTTAGCCATGTCCAGCTCTCCCGTTGTCATATCAGAACACCAATCATTCACCACAATAGCCAAATCATACATCACCCAAGAATGACAAGCGTTATAAAAATCGATAATCGCAGACAGGCTTTCACCATCAAATAAAGTATTGTTATAAAACAAATCCCCATGAATGGTGGTTTTCGGTAAATCCGCATGGTCGGCCATGAAATCATCAAATTCAGCGATCTGTGATAACAGCAAATTCGCCTGCTCTGGCTCTAACTCAGATTGAATAGACTGACTCGTCGCATGCCACCACGCCACGCCACGATGGCTTTCTCTGTGCTGTGGAAAATCCTCGCCAGCAATATGCAGCTTAGCCAAGGCCGCGCCCATTTCCTTACAGGTGGCTTCATTGGTCGTTTTCAATTCACTACCAGAAAAACAATCCACCATGATAGCTGGACGTTCATTCACCATACGCAAACGCTCGCCATGAATATCGATCAAGGCAGCAGGCACGTTAAAACCTTTGTGCTTAAGGTGGGCAACCACATCCAAAAAGTAAGGGACTTCGTCAAATTCAAACTCTTCAAACAAAGTAAGAACGTATTTACCCGTGGTGGTATTAACAAAATAATTGGTATTTTCAACACCGCCAGAAATACCTTGGTAAGAAACCAGTTCACCTAAATAATAATCGGCCACTAAAGCGCGCATGTCGGAGTCAGAAAGGGAAGTGTAAACAGCCAAGTTTCTACCTATTGATGTCAAAAAAAGAGGGTGTGTATCAAGAAACGCCTATGCTCCACAATAAGCGACAAAAGGTCAATTCGTTCCGTGTAAATCCGCCGCGATTCTTCCTCTCCCCTGCCCAACAGAGCTATTTCTTCACGAAGAAACAACAGCATTTGTTGATAACGTGTATATAATTTAAAGCATAAGAAAACTAAGCGGAATAACGAGCATTTTGAAATGACGAGCGGCAACGACCAAAACCACATTTTAATACCTGCAACCTATCGATTACTGATTGTCACTATTTTAGCGAGTTGCATTTATACAGTGTTGTTTAATGTTTACTCAACCCCCTTTGTGGTTCATTCTTTTCAACCATTGATTCTTACGACCCTGCACCTCGTCCTACTTCTCTATTTATTTAACAACCCCCAAAAGAGAATCCATCAAGTTATCAATGCCTATGGTGGCATAATGCTCATCACATCCGTACCCAACACCTTATATTTCGTTATTGGCGCTTGGCAAAACCAATGGTTGTTTGTGGAAATGTTCCCCCCTGTTTCAGGCATGATCATTTTAAGCACCACCTTAATTTTGCTAATGCTGCCAGAAAGACTCAACAAACTTGTCGTCATCACCTGGTCACTCAATGCGTTTCCCGTTCTACTGTTATTGTTTACTCACCCAGAAGAACTACAAACACCACGCGGTTATGACCTACTCTTTCTATTTGGTCCTGCAAGCTTACTTGTGGTGTTGATCATCCCTTACCAACGCAGCATCAAACAATACATGGATGAAATATCCTTTGACCTACAACATTCTAGAGCCGAGGCAGACCGAGACTTTTTGACGGATGTTTACAATCGACGGGGCCTAGAAAACTGGCTAAGCCACCTAGACCCAACGACAAAATTAAGTGTACTGCTCATTGATATTGACCACTTTAAAAGCGTCAATGATAAATTTGGTCATACTACTGGCGACCATGTACTGGTCGAATTTGCTTCGCGCCTACGTACTGTCTATTTTGAGGAGCACGCTTTGGCGCGCTGGGGTGGTGAAGAATTCATTATGGTGATCGTTAACCCCAACCAGACGACTGCTATTGGGGAAACCTTCAGAAATACCATTAGCCAATTGCCCTACAAAAACGTGGGTAAAATCACCGCCAGCATTGGTGCATCCAGAATAGATCAAGCGGCGAATTTCACCACCATGGTGGAAGAAGCGGATACCGCCGTCTATTTCGCCAAAGCCAACGGCCGCGACCAAGTTATTCTTTATACAGATACCCTCACTGAAAATCCTAGCCAAGGGCAAAGTACAGATTAATTGCCCTTTTCACTGCAAAAAATCCCTCAAACACATAGAATAGATTCCAATTATCGCCCTATTTAGACAGAGGTTTTATTTTGGCTACGGATTCATCCACACAAACATCCCCAATGGTCTTGGTAGACGGTTCATCTTACCTGTACCGAGCTTTCCACGCGATCCCACCCATGAGCACCAGCGACGGCCACCCGACCAACGCCACCCGCGGTGTCATCAGCATGATCCGCAGCCTCATCAAAAGCTACCCAGACTCCCCCATGGTGATCATCTTTGATGCCAAGGGCAAAACCTTCCGCGACGAGATTTACAGCGAATACAAAGCACAACGCCCGCCCATGCCGGACGACCTACGCCCACAAATTGAACCCATCCACCGCATGGTCGAAGCCATGGGTTTGCCACTGGTTATCATAGACGGCGTAGAAGCTGACGACGTGATCGGCACCATAGCCAAACAAGTCGGCGAAGCAGGCCGAGACGTCATCGTCTCCACAGGCGACAAAGACATGGCGCAACTGGTCACCGACAAAGTTACCCTAGTGAACACCATGACCGACACCGTAATGGACATACAAGGCGTAAAAGACAAATTCGGCATACCCCCAGAACTCATTATCGACTACCTCGCACTCATGGGCGATAAAGTCGACAACATCCCCGGAGTACCCGGCGTAGGGGAAAAAACCGCCCTCGCGCTATTGCAAGGTTTGGGCAGCATCAAAGACATTTACAAGCGTTTAGATGAGATCGCCGCGCTGGGCTTTCGTGGTTCTAAAACCATGAAACAAAAAATGGAAGACAACAAAGAAATGGCCGAACTGTCCTACACCCTAGCCACCATCAAGTGTGACGTAGAACTGCCATTTAACGCCCTAGAACTGAAAAATGGCGACGCCGATAAAGACACCTTAAAAGAATGGTTCACCAAGCTCGAATTCAAACGCTGGATTGCCGAACTGGACAAAGACCCAAGTGACACCGCAAGCGACGATGCAACAGACGGCGAAGGCCAAGTAGCCACCCCAGCCGCCTCCAACATAGAAGTGGCCTACGACACCGTACTCGACAAAGACACCTTCAACCAATGGCTGGCAAAAATTCAAGCCGCCGACATCACCGCGTTTGATACCGAAACCACCAGCCTCAACTACATGGCGGCAGAACTGGTGGGCGTATCCTTCTGTGTAGAGGCTGGCGTAGCGGCTTACGTGCCCTTCGCCCACGACTACGAAGGCGCACCAGAACAACTTGACCGTGATTGGGTACTCGCCCAGCTCAAGCCTTGGCTAGAAAACGACAGCCAAGCAAAAGTTGGCCAACACCTAAAATACGACGCCAACGTACTGAACAACTACGACATTACCTTACGCGGCATCGCCTACGACACCATGCTGGAGTCTTACGTTTACAACTCCATCAGCTCCCGCCACGACATGGACACCCTAGCCAAAAAGTTCCTAAACCACACCTGCGTAAGCTTTGAAGAACTGGCCGGCAAAGGCAAAAAGCAAAAAACCTTTAATGAAATCGACCTAGAACAAGCCGCGTTTTACGCCGCCGAAGACGCCGACATCACCCTGCGCCTTCACCAAGCCATCTGGCCAAACGTCGAGAAAACCCCCGAATTAGTCAGCATCTTTAAAGACATCGAATGCCCACTGATTCCCGTCTTAGCGAATATGGAACAAACGGGGGCCTTAATCGACCCCGACTTACTGCACATCCAAAGCACCGAAATTGCCGGCAAACTCCAAGAACTGGAAATAAAAGCCCACGAACAAGCAGGGGAAAGCTTCAACCTAAGCTCCCCTAAGCAACTGCAAGTCATCCTATTTGAAAAGCAAGGCTTGCCAGTCATTAAGAAAACCCCCAAAGGCCAACCCTCTACCGCCGAGCCTATCTTGCAAGAACTGGCGCAAGACCATGAACTGCCGCGCTTGATCATGGAACACCGCACCTTGTCTAAGCTCAAATCCACTTACACAGACAAGCTACCGGAAATGATCCAAAAAACCGGCCGCATTCACACCTCTTACCATCAGGCCATTACCGCCACGGGGCGTTTATCCTCGACCGATCCGAACTTGCAAAACATCCCCATTCGCAGTGCCGAAGGCCGCCGTATTCGCCAAGCCTTCATCGCACCAGAGGGCTACAAACTGATCGCCGCCGATTACTCACAAATCGAACTGCGCATCATGGCCCACCTGTCACAAGACAAAGGCTTACTCGACGCCTTCGCAAAAGACGCCGACGTACACAAAGCCACCGCCGCCGAAGTCTTTGAAGTCAGCCTAGAGGAGGTCACCACCGAACAACGCCGCCGCGCCAAAGCCATCAACTTCGGCCTTATTTACGGCATGTCCGCCTTTGGCTTAGCCAAACAACTCGGCATAGGCCGCCCAGAAGCGGGCCGCTACATTAAGCGTTACTTCGAGCGTTACCCGGGCGTACAGCAATACATGGAAAACACCCGCGAAGGCGCAAAAGAAAAAGGCTACGTAGAAACCCTCTATGGTCGCCGTTTGTACCTGCCAGACATCAAAGCGAAAAACGCCATGATGCGCCAAGCCGCCGAACGCACCGCGATCAACGCCCCCATGCAAGGCTCCGCTGCCGACATAATCAAACGTGCCATGATCAAAATGCACGACTGGTTACAAGACACCGACCTAGACGTAAAAATGATCATGCAAGTACACGATGAACTCATCTTTGAAGTGGCCGAAAAAGACCTAGAATCCGCCCAAGCGAACATCGTCGAGATCATGCAAAACAGCAGCACAATCGACGTACCGTTATTGGTCGAAGCGGGAGTTGGAGACAACTGGGACGAGGCGCATTAATTACATATAAAGGGAAACACAGGCGGAGCTAAAACCTCTGCTTGTAAAACCTACAGAAAAATTTGTTCATTTTACAAATAAACAATATTTTCAGTAAAAGAGGGAATCATGTTCAACCAAAAAACAACTAGAAGCTACTGGCTAAAAAAGCAATACAAGTTATGTTTATCGTTTTCTGTATTCGCATGCTTATTCGCTGCTTATACATTCGACGATGCACTTTCTTATGCTATGATTGAGGCAAGCTTCAATAAAAGTGATGCGCAAATTTTTCATATAGAGAAAAATCCATATAGCCCTGACAAGTTAAACATCTCCTATTCGTTCATGAGCACAAACAATTCAATGGTTAATGGTAGCTTTGTAAAACGCTATATAAATAACCCTCCTAAACTCGGTGATAAATTAACTATTGTCTATTCTGGACTCTCAAATATTTACAATGATCGGTACGAAAAACATATAGGAAAAAGCTACAGCTTTTATTTTTTTCTCTTCAGTTTTTTTATTACTCTACTGACTACATTCTTGTTTTTTCGCACAGCGAAGGAAATCCAAAATTTAAAAAAAGAAAATGAATAATTTTAACTTTGTATAATGGATATATCTTTGAAGTGGCCGAAAAAGACCTAGAAACCGCCCAAGCGAACATCGTCGACATCATGCAAAACAGCAGCAAAATCGACGTACCGTTATTGGTAGAAGCGGGGGTTGGAGACAACTGGGACGAGGCGCATTAAGCTTATTTCAGGAGTTAATTAGAAAAAAGGGGGCAGACCTAAAAGTGCCTGATCCCTTTTATTAAAGTTGATGACTCAAGCATCCACCGCCATCACATGTTTTACTTTACCCTGCGCTTTGCGTTTTTCACTTTGCAGCAAATATTCTTTTACCACGCCCTTGTAGTCCGTCGGGTCATAGCGCACAAACGCTTCGGCAAACACATTCGGTAATTTCCGCCACTGGGAAACGCCAATATCCTGCAAGAGGATATCCAGATGTTGTTGGTATCTGGTATTCACCGCAATGTTAAACGTCGATTCGTAGGAAGAGTGTTTCATCTTCCACTGGGTGACCCTTTGCGCAGAAGCGAGCATCTCTTCCTGAGACGGTAACTGAATGGATTTTTCATGGGCGGCGATTTGCCATAAGGCCCCCATCTCGACCAGCGCGATGTGCAGAAAACCGTGGTTATAGCCAGCAAACCCTAGATTAGGAATCCTCGGGTCAATTTGATGCCGATACAGAGACGGCCCACCATTCACGTTTAAATGTTGCGCATACTCTTCTGGCAGAAATCCATAGCTCGGCGCCTCATTACCACAACACAGGCAAACAAGGTTGGCTTCAACCTTGCTACCATCGGATAAAACAATGCCATCTTCATAAAATTCCGACACTTCCCCGCGATAGGGCGTTATTTTTTGGTGAGCAATGAATTCGAAATAGCGTCTGGGAGCCAGTGCAGAAGCGCTTCTAAAATCGGCAACAAATTGTGACTTTGGTGGCATCACCACATCTAAAACACTTTTATCGATCGACCCCAACTTAGCATCTCTACGGTGTTGAAACAAAAACACAGAGGCCATAAAACGCCAAAAACCCTCTACAAAAAAAGAGAGCTTATTGTGTAGGAATTTTTGCACTGAGGTGCTGTGTCCCCATGACGTCATCATGTCACTGCCAAACCGGGCAAAAAATGGTCTGGTGTAATCGACACCCAATAGATAATCAGGAATGGTCCAGCGTGGTGTTCTAAAAATGTGCTTGGTGCTCTTGGCGTCTTCGGCACTCCATGTCGCAAAATCAAGCGCGGTTTTCCCAAAGCCAACCACCGCCACCTCTTTGTCTTTAAACACCGCTTTAGAATCAATATTGGTAATAATATCGCCCTGATACAAGTCCATGTTTTTAAAGCGCGGTTTTCTCTTTTCATCGCCACCGGGGTATTGCCCTGTTGCGATGACGACATAGGCAAACTGGCTTGTTTCGCCATTTTCAAAGGTTAACTGCCAACCGCTTTCATCCGTGACCATCTTAGTCACTTTCGTCCCTAGTTTCACTTCCAGATCAAAAACCTCGACAGCCGCGTCAAGGTACTTTAATACGTCTTCCCCTGTGGGATGGCGGTCGGTTTCAAATGGCCAAGGGAACTCTGAAAACTGATACTGAGGTGCGGTATTTTGCAAACTGACACCGGGGTAAGTCATATTCCATTGGCCACCTATCTTGTCAGAGGCGTCGTAAATAGTGACGTTATAACCACATTTTTTCCAAACATTCGCTGCCGCAATGCCTGACACTCCCGCTCCGATGATCGCAATTTTTTGTTCACTCTTATTTAATAAATCCATCGTACTTAAACATCCATTTTTAGGTTAAAAAATAAAGCCATTGCCTTCTAGCAAGAGATAGCGCCATTTACGCCTTAGAACAAACACTTACACAAAATTACAGTTTGCAAAAGGGGGCAGTCAAAAGAGGGGAATTGAAAAGGAGTCCGCTAAGAACGAGCGCCATCGTTCTTAGCATCTGCTTTATTCGTGTACATTTTTTTATCTGCCACAATAAGCAGATCTTCTACGTTAACGCCATCTTCAGGGTAATGGGCAACGCCAATTGCGGCACCTAAATTGAATTTCCGTGACCCAGATAATTCAAGCGGCTCTGACAAGGTTTCTGCAATTTTCTGAATAGTAAGATCTAACGCGTTTTCATCCTGTACGCTATTTAATATGACGACAAATTCATCACCCGCAAAGCGGGCCGCCAAGTCATTCGAAGAAATGGTATTTTTTAGCCTTAACGCAAACTCTTTCAATGCTTGATCGCCCACATCATGACCAAATACATCATTGATTCGTTTAAAGTCATTGAGATCAAAAAACAACACAGTGAAAGGTTTTATCCGGTTTGTTAGCACCCCTTTCTCGATCGTTGCCTTTAAACGCTGTTCAAAAGCATATCGATTCGGTAACCCCGTAAGGTAGTCGGTATGTAGCCTTGTCTGCATGGCTGAAAAATTCTTCGCAAGGTCGCCTATTTCATCGTTTCTTTGAATGTTAATTGGCTTTTCAAGGTAACCACTGGCAACCCGGTTTACGGCATACGATAAAATATTCAGATCCTTAGCCACCCAATGCAAGATCATCAACCCAATAACCGCCACAAGCACCGTGGCGAAAATACCCAGAAATACCGTCTGATAGACATTTTTTTTGATGCCCTCCATGAAGTCTTCACTCGGAATGGCGACGACATTAATCCATTTTAGCCCGGCCTTATCTTCGAATTTATTGTAGGCAACATGGATATTTCTATTCTGTTCATCAGTAAAGCTAAAGCTTTCAGGCTTAAGGTTCTCCATGCCCCCAGAGATTAACGGCGCTATTTTCAAATAAACAGCCGAGAGCAAGGCATTGCCACTGTCATCGGCGGCGACCCTGATATTAAATCCATTGTCGTCTGTTATAATATTAGGGCTATGGGATGAAGCAATAAGCATCCCGTTGGGCTCTATGATAAAAGAAATCGCATTTTCGGAAATATCAATATTGCCAAGAAAATCATTTAACGATTGCAGAGACATATCGGTCGCAACCACCCCTTCAAACTCACCATTTTCACTTTGAATACGGCGAGCTCTCGTAGCAACCAAGTTGTGAGTGCCAAAATCAATGTAAACAGACGTCCAAATGTCATTCAAGCTGTTCCAGCCCGCCTGAAACCATGGCCTTACTCTGGGGTCAAAGTTCTTATCTTCTATTAACGAAAACTCAGGCTCACTGTCGATCCCATTCACCTTATAAAAAGTTCGGTGCTCATCGGGATCAAACTTTACCCTCAGCTCGCCGGAATCAATGGACTTGCGAAAAAGCCCAATCGCTTGGCCTGCCCTATTGCCATAATAAACATAATTATTTGGGTCTAAATACAAGGAAGACGCCATCCATAAACGCGTGCGAATCTGTTCCAAATCGGTTTGAATATCTTTTGAAACAGGTATTCCCGCTGGGAAAGCCGTTTCAAGCGCCGCAACAGAACCCACTACATGCCGATCTATGGCTTGGCTTAAACGACTTACGGTTTCTTTCAATAAATGATCGGAGACCGTCTTAACGGCATGACTACCGGTATTGTAAGACAGCAGACCAATCGCAAGCGCCAAACAAATGATCAGCGCCACGTAAGGAAAAATGAGAACCGATCTGAGGGAAAGTTTAGTCATTAAGGTCCCTTACTAGAAACTTGCAATGCAGAAAAGCAATAATGAGTAATCATTACATGCAATATTTTTATATTGTTTGAAAGAGTATCGTTTAAAGGATGGGTATACAAGAATTCAAATATTTTGGGCTAGAAGCAAAAAAAACAGGCCCCTTAAGTCGCTAACCTAAGCCTTATTTTAAGGGACCTGAACTCGTTTCAGCGCCGACTTAGCCATCTAAGAAATGGTTATTAGCATGGTGTTTTAGGCTTTCTATGCTGTCATTCACGCCATGTAAGACCATTCTCAGTTCATCCGTTCTCTGTTGAGAAAAGCGAATGACTCGGATCATATGACGCAGTTTCGCGGCCGGCACCACGGTCGGTTCGCTGCCTAAGCTCATATCGCGGGCCATCTTGTTCAGTTGTTGATAAGCCTCTAGGCTGCTGGGGTCAAGTTGAGCCGCAAGCGGTGGTTTCGGTAGGTATCGATTTTGTGGGGTATCGCAGGTTCTAAGGTAGTCACTGGCTTGTCGGCTTAGATCACTGTTTTCTTCCATCGACATTTCGTAGGCCATATCGAGGTTGATGAAGTAATCCTTGGTCTTTTGCACCCTAGTCGGCGCGATGTGCGGTGTGGGCCGAATCAGATTATCGACTAGAATAAAATCTTGTCCACGGACAAAGCGAAGCTTGTTTATCTTCGAGGTTATCCAATGGGTGAAGTCTTGCTTGAGTTGCAGAAAGGAATACAGGTCTCGGGCACTCACCGTATCGGTGGGGCGCTCGTTCAGTAAACAAGTATAAAGCGGGATCAATTGCGTAGCCATCTATGGCCTCCTGTGAAATAGTTCTAACCACACTTTAAGGTTGTGAACTTAAAGGGTGGTGGGTCTAAGTCCGAGTCACAACAACCGTCACAGGAACGGCCTAGCCGAAGCTAGCCCAAACAAAGACCCACCATAACAGGCGGACTCCGGCCATAAAAAAACACGCGCTGCGTGTTTTTAGCCGCTGTGAAAACGGGGTTGTGAACCCGGCACTGGATTTTGCCAGTGCAAGAGGAATGGTAGAGCAAGACAGGAAAAGGGTCAATGGAGGGTTGGCTTGCTTTCTCGGAGTCAGTCTTCAATTAAAGGGGTCAGATCCCTTAAAAAACCACTCCGTTAGCAGTTGTTCACATCACTATTGTTTAAGGGATCTGACCCCTTTAAGATAATCGTACACACATGGTTTCTCTTCATGGAGGAAAAGATGCCAAGAAAACCGCGATTTTTTTTGCCAAATATTCCCGTACATGTGGTTCAGCGTGGCGCGTCTCGTGCCCCTGTTTTCTTTGAAGAGGAAGATTACAAGGCATACGCCTTTTGGATGAAGGAAGCCGCGCAGCAATACCAAGTCGCTATTCATGCTTTTGTATTGATGACGAATCATGTCCATATCTTGTTAACCGCTCAATCTGGAACCGGTGTAAGCCAGTTTATGCAACATATCGGACGACGATATGTGCCATTTGTAAATCATAAATACGGACGTAGTGGCTCTATTTGGGAAGGGCGTTTTAAAAGTAGCCTAGTTCAATCAGATCGCTACTTCTTAGCGGTGATGCGTTATATTGAGCTTAACCCTGTCAGAGCACAAATGGTTGAGCATCCAGTCTTGTATCCTTGGTCTAGTTTTCATCACAATAGTGGAGCAAAACAGTTTTCGTTTATCACGCCCCATTCAAGCTATAACGTCCTGGGCCGTAACCTTGAAGAGAGAACACACAACTATCTCTCTTTATTTGAACATCATCAAGAGACCAGCGAGTCAGTTTCTATCCACAATGCTTGGCAAACGGGAACACCACTTGGCGATAACTATTTTAAAGAAAGTATTGAACAACGACTACAGCAAAAAGTAGGACAAGATAGACAGGGCAGGCCGTCTAAAAGGGGTCAGATCCCTTAAACACCTGCGTAGGTCGCCGCTAATATTGGCCTTATTTTTAAGGGATCTGACCCCTTTTAGCCCAACAAGAGGCATTGAATGGCAAGATACAGACGAAGTTTTCTCAGTAAGGCATGGCGGGTCACGTGGCGTGTTTTGCTGTTGCTGGTTCTATGCTTGCTAGTGCTTCGCTTTGTTCCACCGCCGACGACGGCCTTTATGTTGCAAAGCGATTATCCGGTTAGCCAAAACTGGATAAGTATTGATGAGTTGCCGCCGTATGTGCCGTTGGCGGTGGTGGCCGCTGAAGATCAGCGTTTTCCTGATCACTTCGGTGTCGATTTTCTGGAAGTCAGTAACGCCATTAGTAAGGTACTTAGCCAACAAGGTGATGGCGATGGTATGCGTGGTGCCAGTACGATTACCCAACAAACCGCGAAGAATCTGTTTTTATGGCCGGGTCGAAGTTTACTTCGTAAAGGGCTGGAAGCGGGTTTGGCAGTGGGCCTTGAAGCGCTGTGGGGTAAGAAGCGCATTTTAGAGGTGTATTTAAACGTGGCAGAGTTTGGTAAGGGCATTTACGGTGTCGAAGCGGCGAGTCAGTATTATTTTGGTCAATCGGCGCGCTATATCACCAATAATCAAGCCGCCCGTCTGGCAATCATCTTGCCCAGCCCACGTACCCGAGACCCACAGGATTTAACCGCTTACCTTCGTAAAAGAGTGGCGTGGGTGGAACGGCAAATGCGCCAACTTGGCCCTGATTATTTAACCCCAATCCTTGATAATTAAAGAGTTCTGTCCCTTTTTAAATGCTAGAATGCAGCCTTATTTTTATCCGCTGTTACACGCAAGGCAGGCTATGACGGTTCTTCTGATGACCCCACCGATGACGCAGTTAAATACGCCCTATCCCGCGACGGCGTATTTAACGGGTTTTTTACGCTCGCGTGGTTATGAGGCGGTGCAGCGTGACCCGGCGATTGAGTTGTTTCTTGAGATGATGACGGCGCCTGCGCTGGATATTATCCGTCAGCATGTGGAAGACAATTTCGAAGCCTTTGACGACGATGAACTGCCCGATGTGATCCACACTTTTCTCGCCGAGTTTGACCGTTACCGCCTGTGTGTAGAACCTGTAATCCGTTTTTTACAGGGTAAAGACCCAAGCCTTGCCCTACGTATTGTGTCCCGTCGTTTTTTACCAGAAGGCCCCGCCTTTGATGCCATTAGTCAGATGGAAGCCGTGTCTGGCGATATTCTGAAAACCGCCTTTGGCAGTTTGGGGGTGCAAGACAAAGCCAAGTATTTGGCGACCCTGTTTATTAATGATTTGTCAGCGGTGATTACCCAGGGCGTTGACCCGTATTTTGAGGTCAGCCGTTATGGGGAGCGTTTGGCGGCGGCGAATCCGAGTTTTGATAATCTCTACGACACCCTAATGGGTGAGCCGAGTTTCAGTTCTGAAATTTTGGAACAGTTGGTCGAGTTGTATCTGGAAGAAACCCAACCCAGTGTGGTGGCGTTAACCGTGCCTTTTCCCGGTAATATGCTGGGTGCCTTGCGTATTGCGCAAACCTGTAAGGCGATTAACCCTGACCTTCCTATCGTAATGGGCGGGGGGTTTGTGAACACGGAATTACGGGCGTTAAAAGACCCTCGTGTGTTTGAGTTTGTCGATTTTATCTGTCTGGATGATGGCGAACGGCCTTTTATGACACTGCTAGAATACTTTGACGGACAACGGGAAATAGACGATCTGGTGCGTACTTACTTCCTCGCGGAAGACGACAATGGCTTGCCCTATGTGCATTACAATGAAAACCCTGAGCTGCACGATATTCCGCAAACCGATGTGGCCGCGCCGATTTACGATGGCTTGCCATTAAGCGAATACCTTTCCCTGTGTGAAATGCTCAACCCTATGCACCGCATTTGGAGTGATGGCCGCTGGAACAAGCTGACCATTGCCCACGGTTGTTACTGGCGTAAGTGCAGTTTTTGCGATGTGACGCTGGATTATATCGACCGCTACGATGCCGCTGGGGCGGATATTCTGGTGGATCGCATTGAAGAACTCATCGAAGAAACCGGACAAACCGGTTTCCATTTTGTCGACGAAGCGGCGCCGCCAAAGGCGTTGTTTGCACTGGCACGACGTTTGATCGAACGCGGTGTGGTGATCAGCTGGTGGGGCAATATTCGTTTTGAGAAAACCTTTACCCCAGAACGCTGCCAGTTGTTGGCGGATTCCGGTTGTGTCGCGGTGAGTGGCGGTCTTGAGGTGGCGTCTGACCGATTGCTAAAGCTGATGAAAAAAGGCGTCAGCGTCGAACAGGTCGCCCGTGTGACTAAGGCCTTTAGCGATGCGGATATTCTGGTGCATTCCTATTTGATGTATGGCTTCCCGACCCAAACCGAGCAAGAAACCATCGACTCTCTGGAAATGGTACGCCAGATGATGAAGCAAGGCTGTTTCCAGTCGGCGTTTTGGCATCGCTTCGCGGCCACGGCTCACAGCCCGATTGGCATTCATCCTGAGGAATTTGGCATCACGCTGGCCGAGCGCCCGGAAATTTTATTCGCGGAAAACGATGTGGATTTCACCGATCCGACGGGGACCGACCACGACATGCTGGGGGAAGGGTTACGTAAGGCGCTGTATAACTACATGCATGGCATTGGTTATGACCAGCCGATGAGCTTTTGGTTTGAACAACCAGTAACAGACACGCTGGTGAAGAAAACCCTGATCTCTAACGCCATCAACGACCTGATTGCCCACAGTTAATTCAATGCTTTTCAGGTCAAACCTCACGGGAACGTTTAGAAAAAAGAACCAATCTTGCACTTTTTTTGTACATTTATTGCCATTTTTTGCCTTATCTCGCACCCGCTGTTTTATCAATAAGCGCTAATTCCCCCCCATAAGCACCGTAACCCTATGTTTTATCAATTTATTTTTTTCTCTTCATGGATTGGCCCAATTTTTGACTGTATGGTCAGGGTGCTAGTACTCATATGCATCATTTTAATGTTGTCCCTTAATTGTCATAACTGATTTTTATACTCATGGATGACGGTAAAAATGCACATGGATTGACCGGCACACTCCCAAATAACAGACAAATAGGAAAAACAATGAAAAGACCCATAGTTTGGCTGCTGCCTGCGGCAATGCTCTATTCTTCTCTCTCCCATGCGGATTTGTTGATTTCTGAGGTCTTGTACGACACTCCAGGGACGGACAGTAACGAGGAGTGGATTGAACTGTACAACCCCGAATGTGAGTCTATTAGCCTAAGCGGCTATAGCATTGCAGATAACGGTTCTAGCTTTACACTTTCTGGCTCTATTCCTGCGGGAGGCTATTTAACCATTGCTCGTAACGCAAGCGGTTTTAGCGCCATGTATGGCTCGTCTCCAACGCTTAGCGGTATGTCTTTGGCATTAGGTAATAGCGGTGACTGGGTTGAGTTAAGCAATGGCTCAGGCACGGTTGATATGGTGGCCTGGGAAAACAAGGTGTCGGGTTGGGATATTAACGCTAAGGATGTGTCCATCTATCGTATCAGCAGTGTTGATACGGATTCCGTTTCAGACTGGGGCGTCAGTGGTTCAGATACCCCCGGAACAGGTTCATTAACCCAAAATTGCAGCGGTAACTCTGGTGGTAGCGATTCTGGTGGCAACACAGACGACACCAGCACTGTGGTGAATGAAGCGGACTATTACAGCGATGCCATCGGTTTATCTGGTGCGGCGCTCAAAGCGGAGTTACAGGATATTATCAGCGCGAATCATACTAAACTGACTTACAGTGAAGTATGGACGGCCTTGCAGTATACGGATGAAGATCCGAACAATACCAATAATGTGATTCTCTTTTATTCACAACGCAGCGCCGATAAGGACGACAGGGACGGGACTTCTGGGTCCGATAACGACAGTTGGAACCGAGAACATGTTTGGGCCAAGTCGTTGGGCTTTCCGAGTACTGGACAATATGGCTATACCGACATTCATCATTTACGCCCCGCCGATAAAACGGTGAACAGTTCCCGCGGTAATAAAAGCTTCGATAATGGTGGCAGTGCCCAAGGTGAAGCCGCCAATACCTTTACCGATAGTGATTCTTGGGAACCCAGCAATGTGGTGAAAGGCGATGTAGCACGGATGATTTTCTATATGGAAACCCGCTACGACGGCAGTGACGGTAATATGCCAAATTTAGAAATCATCAATAGTACCAGCACTTCGACCGGTGATCCGAATATTGGTGTCTTGTGTGCTTTGTACCAGTGGAATAAAACCGATCCTGTTGATGCTTACGAGCAACGCCGTAATGATCGCATTGCAGAAAGACAGGGCAACCGCAACCCGTTTATCGACAACCCTCAGTGGGTTGACAGTATTTGGGGGAACCGTTGTAACTAACCTGCCATAAAGACAATGGCCAGAACCTTTATGCTTTAAAGTGTTCTGGCCTTTTCGGTTATGGCCTTGGTATTTGACAGCGTCTTTACCTCGATTTTTAACTTGATACATGGCGCTGTCAGCCGCTTGTATAAGGGCTTCCATGTCATGCCTATGTTCAGTGAGTTTTAGAGGTGATGGCGTCTTTTTTACATGCTTTAAATTCTAGCTATCTTTAATAAACCTGTGCTGAACATCATGAGAGCGCTGGGACCATCTTCATCTCAGTGCCCCAAAAGATGAGTGCTTTAACCATACTACTTGAGCTCTATATTTACATATTTAGATTGAAAGTTCTGTCCCTTTTATATTACTTGGCCATTCTGCCTGTGGCATACTAGCCACCAATTATTTTTAATGGGTGACATCTTGATGAAAGGGCGATTTTTTAAGCATTATTTGCTCTTGGCCTCCTTGGCCCTTTTATCTCTCTTTTCGAGTGTGACCCTTGCTGCCTATATTCCAACCGTTTTGGTTAGTGGTAACCCTATTCATATTGAGCATTTTTATGCTGGCTATTTTATTGATCCCACTGGCGAAATGTCATTCGAAGAAGTGAAAGATCAATCCTTCACGGCGTCTTCGAATAAGCTCTCTTTAGGTATCAAAGCCCATTTCACTTGGGTCAAAATTAAACTTCAAAATACCAACAAGCACCCCATTAAGCTTTACCTTCACCACCCTCAGACCTATCACAATCGCTCGCTTAGCCTATATGAAGTTACACGCGGAAAATTGATTCGAACGCGCCTTCTAGATAGCGATGATAAAGCGACGCATCAGTGGATGTATCGAGGCATTGGGATATTCGATATTGAGTTGCAACCACAAGAGCTGCGTACTTTATATGTAAAAAGCGAAACCTTTTCCCATCAGTGGTTGTCTTTATTCTTATACGATGAAGAGCAATCAAAACGTGCTTTGCAGGACTCTTTTAGCGACATTGCTTTAATGGTTGGTATGTTGCTGGCTTTGGTGGTGTACAACATTCTGTTGTTCTTTTCATCGCGGCGCAAAGAAAGCCTGTTTTATGCCTGTTATTTGGTGTCCAGCAGTATTTGGATCGCACTGTCATATGGGCTACTGGCGAATTGGTTTGGCATTTATGGCTCGGTTGCTTTGTACTGGCAATTGACGCTGATGGGAATGCCCATCTTCTTGATTCTATTCATGATCAATGTGTTTGAGACGAAAACAAAATATCCACTAGAGCATTGGGCGCTGTGTCTCATGATGGCACTGTTATCCATAGAATTTGTTTATGGCATATTCAATATTCGTGGCGCATTGCTCTATTCAAGCTCTCTTGCGGCATTAATGATGGTTGTCACCACTTCTGTGGGCATTTCTCTGCAAATTAAAAAGAACCCTATTGCCCGTTATTTCTTATTTGGTCATATGTTGTTTGTCGCTTTCAGTGGTTTGGCCGTTTTGTTTTATAAAGGCATTGCTGAGTTTAGCTACCTAGCCAGTCATGGTGTTGGTGTCGGTGTCATGCTGGAATCCTTGGTGCTCGCCACTATTATCGCGTATCGCGTTAAACTGCTAGAAAGCATGAAGGCCAATCAAGAGGAGTTAAAGCTCCTAGCCGCCACAGACCCCATGACTCAGCTTTATAATCGCCGCTATTTTAATACCGAAGCCGATTTCCAACTAGAGCTTGCTAAGCAGTCAAAGCAACCACTTTCTATTGCTGTTTTAGATATCGATTTTTTCAAAAGAGTAAATGACAATTATGGCCATGCGGTGGGTGATCAGGTCATCATTCAAGTGGCAAAATCTCTGAAAGAACTCTGTCGCACTAAGGACATTGTTGCCCGATTCGGTGGAGAGGAGTTTGTTGTCTTATTGCCAAACACGGCGGCTGATGATGCTTTTAACATTATCGAAAACATTCGTCGTTCGCTAGGCGAGATGGTCATGCAGGTTGAAGGAAAAAATAATTTAACCTTCACTATCAGTGCAGGTGTTTCTGCCGTCGCGCAACGACAAAATGGTATAGAAAAAGCGCTCGCCTTTGCCGATGACGCCCTGTATGAAGCGAAGAACAGTGGTCGTAATAGATCCTGTTTATATCATGACGAATAGCAGCCAATACGAGAATTTTCCCACCTTCCCTAGCCAAATCAAAGATTGATATCGATCAAGAAACACTCATTGTTTTACGCATATAGTCGTTTTCTCCTATACATTAGTTTTATCTAATATTAATAAGGAGGGCAATGTCATGCTTCGCAGAAACCCAAATACGACTTATCATCCAAGTTACTGGCTCGCTGCTCTCGGCGCCGGCGGCACGGCGGTCAGTTTCTTTATGTACCTTATGTGGATGGTGCCTCACAAAAACACGCCTATCCCGACCTTTGCCGATTGGAGCGCTCAACTAAACACTGGTGGTTTCCTTGCTGGTATCACTCTGGTCGCTTTAGTGGGTGTGATTCTTTTTTCGTTAATGCATTTTGCCTTACTTGCTTGGAATATTGTTGAAAGCCACCAGCATAAAAAAGATCTAGAAACGTTAGATAATACCCCCGCAGAGCTGCAGCGCATGGCCATCCCCGTTACGCTTGCGATGACCGTCAATGTGCTTTTTATCCTTGGCGCTTTATTTGTCCCTAATTTGTGGCATTTGGTCGAATTTCTTTTCCCCGGTGCAATAGCGGCATTTGCCTTAATTGCCTTTTATGCGACTCGTCAATTTGCTCGCTATATGGCAAAGATGGTGCGTGGTGGTGGCTACCGAAGCGCCGAACATAATCATCTTTCGGCCTTAATTAGTGTATTCACTTTTGCCATGTTAGCAGTCGGTTTTGCCGCCGCTTCTGCCATGTCTCACACGGCGATTACTGCGGCGATTGCAACCACATTGAGTATCGCGTTCTTAGCTTTTTCTTTGCTACTGGGCATGATTGTCTTGAGTCACGGCATCAGCGCTATGATGGAGCACGGTTTGGCGGAGCCGGCCTCTCCAAGCCTATGGATGCTTGTCCCTATTTTAACCTTGTTAGGCATCACTTGGGTTCGATTGTCCCACGGGCTCGAGCATCATTTTGGTGTTGAAGGCAGTGCTGGCTCACTCTTCTTGCCTCTTACGATTATTTTCATGCTGCAATTGGGGGTTTTAACATTGGGTTATAAGGTGATGAAAGCCAATAACTACTTAGCCTCTTACCTACACGGAGACAAGGAAAGCCCTATCAGTTTCGGCTTGGTGTGCCCCGGTGTGGCCCTGTTCGTGATGGGCATGTTCTGGTGGCATATCGGTTGGGTTAAAACAGGCATTGTCACACCATTCAGTCCTGCGTATTGGGTCGGTATTGCTGTGCTCTTTGTCATTCAAGTGATCACCATCGCTTCACTGTTAAAGCTTACCCACAAGCTATTGCGCTATCCATCACCGGCTAAGCTGGCGCACGTTTGATCAGTAAAGAGTCGCATCTGATGAAAAATAGTATTACAAATAGGCTAGAATCCTTAAGATAAGGAATCCGCACTTTATACTAAAATGACACCATCAGGAGCACATTATTATGAGTCATCTCTATACTGGATCTTGTTTATGCGGCGACGTTAGGTTTGAACTGGAAGGCGAGTTTAAGAAGTTCTTTTTATGCCACTGTAGCCGTTGTCAAAAAACCTCTGGAAGCGCCCATTGTGCCAATCTATTCGCTCCGGGTGCCAAGTTAAACTGGTTAAGCGGTGAAGACAAGGTGAGTTTTTATCGGCATGAAGACACCAATTTCGCACGCAGTTTTTGCTCTAGCTGTGGCTCTAATGTCCCCGTAGATGCAAAATCAAGAGGCTTAGTAGTGGTTCCCGCCGGCTGTTTAGATTGCGATGTAGATATCACGCCTGATGCGCATATTTTTACTGACAGCAAAGGCAATTGGGATGAAGGTTTTGCAGACATTCCTGCTTTTGAAGCTATGCCAAGTTAAGTTTTTATTTAGGACACTCCTTTCTCTTTGATCGGTAGGGAAAGGGGCTTGACGCCTTTCAGATTCAACCCACGCTCACCACTACCTTGTTTTGCTTTCTCTAATTAGCGCTTTACCTGAAGCAACGCGACTTCCCACAAAAAATTACTAACCTAAACCAATTATCTGTAAGCATCTGAATCATTCTTGTCTACTCTTTAGAAAGCATTTAGCAATGAGGGGGAGAAGCATGAAAGGAGCCGTTTTTACTAATTTTCAAGAAATGATCGAAGATGAATTTGGTATGGAGTGTTGGGAAGCGCTACTGGAAAAGTGTGATCTACCTAGTGGTGGCATTTACACCAGTGCCAGTACCTACGACGACCAAGAAATTTTATCGCTTGTGGGTGCCTTATCGGAATACAGTAACACCCCAGTACCAAGTCTAGTGGAAGCCTTTGGGCGCTATTTATATGACGGTTTAGCCAATAGCTTGCCTCCTTCTATGATGACCTACCCTGACCTTTGGTCACTACTCGAAGCCGTCGATTCGGTTATTCACGTGGAGGTCAATAAGCTTTATCCAGACGCGCTAACACCAAAGATAATTGTCACCGAAAAACACGATAACGGCGTCACCCTGTATTACCAATCACCACGAAAGATGTGTTTATTGGCCATCGGGTTGGTACATAAAGCCGCTGAAAGCTTCGGCACCCCAGTTACCATTCAGCATACCTGCTGCATGAATGAAGGTGCGGATCACTGTTCATTACTGGTTGAATATATCGAGTGACTGGGGGATTTATGGATTACGAAGCGGCCTTTCTACGCGAACGAAAAGCCCGCAAAAATGCGGAATCAGTCCTTGAGAAAAAAAGCCGAGAGCTTCATTTTACGAACCTTTCTTTAACAGAGAATATTGATTCTTTGCACTTTTCCGTGCTGGAAAATAAGTTTCTGGCTCACATTGGTCGATATGGCATTGAACGACCACGACTTCGCGACTTCCTGCCGACTATTGTCAACGACATGATGCGGTTAAGCGAGATTCCTTTTGCTGCCTACTGTCATTTTCCTTTTGATGAAAAACAAGGAAACTTCCATTCTTATCTATTACAAAACCCTGATATAGCAAATGGAGAAACACTTGAAATAAAAAGCAGCGAGGTTGAAGGCCTCATTACCGAAGTAGAGCCCCTTATTAGAAAAAGCGGTAGAACCCACCTACAAGTACTAGACTTGGTTATCGATAATAGACCTATTGATACCATGATTGCTCTACCCATCATCTGCCTTGATCGGCTGAGCGGCATTATTATTCTCTTTACGAAGGAATTAACGAGTAAACAAAATCAGGCACTTAACGTTTTTAGAACGGGCATAAAGCAACTCGCCATCATCATGGAGCACAGGTATCAAGAAGACAAATTACAGGCCACCTACGAGGAAATTAGCGCTACCAATGCAGCCCTAAAACAAACCCAGAAAAAGCTCATGCAATCAGAAAAAATGGCCACCGTTGGCCAACTGTCTGCAGGGATTGCTCATGAAATTAACAACCCAATGGGCTTTATCAAAGGCAATATGGGCGCTTTAAATGATTATGTTACAGATTTTATTCGCTATGTCGAAACGGCGAAAACGCTGACAGAGCAATCTCTTCAATCCAGTGACAACGAGGTTAATAACGCTGCCAAAGGGCTAAACAAGATATGGAATGATGTCGATATGCCCTTCTTAATAGAAGACAGCCAGCACCTATTAAATGAGTCGCAGCAAGGTATTAAAAGGATCATTGATATTGTTGGAGGCTTGAAGCGCTTCTCTCGCCAATCGGACAATAAAAAAGAGTCCTGCGACCTTAATCAAATCATAGATGAAGCGCTAAAACTGGCCCATAATGAATTGAAGTTCAAAGGCACTGTAAGCAAAGAAGTCTCACCGGTACAACCCATTAGCGGGAATAGTGGAGAACTCTTGCAGGTGTTTTTAAACTTATTTGTGAATGCCTCCCATGCTATGAATGAGCAAGGTGAATTAACGATTCATGTCTCTGAAAACGCAGGAGGAGTAAGCATAAAGGTGGCCGATAATGGTTGTGGTATCGATCAAAAGCATTTGGACGCCATTTTTGATCCCTTTTTTACCACCAAAGAAGTGGGAGTTGGCACTGGGTTAGGGTTATCGATTTCCCACGGCATTATTGAAGACCATCAAGGAACTATTGGAGTGACAAGTGAGCCAGGTAAAGGCACCGAATTTCACATCTGGTTGCCTTACGAAAAAGTCGCTTAACAAATAAAAAAGGGGAGCTAGATGAATGCATCTACATTAGAAAAGCCGACGACGGAAACGCTTCCAGGCTTGTTATTGGTCGACGATGAACAAAACGTTTTGTCGTCTCTAAAGCGCCTATTTCGCAAGGCCAATTGCAATGTGTTCATTGCTAACAGTGGTCAAGAAGGGCTAGAGATATTAGAACAACAATCCATTGACGTCATCCTCTCCGATGCCCGTATGCCAGAGATGACAGGGCCTGAATTCCTATCAAAAGCAGCGGAACAATACCCAAACACCATCCGTATTTTATTAACGGGTTATGCGGAAATGGAAGCCATCATCGATGCGATAAATTTAGGCAAGGTCTCCCATTACGTCGAAAAACCATGGGACGATGAAAAATTACTGGCGCTAGTAACTGAGGCCTTTACGACCATCAACCTCAAGAAAAAAAATGAACATTTACAAGCTGTGGTCAAATCACAAAATCAAAAACTCAAAACGATCAATGAGACGTTAGAAGCCACGGTAAAAGAACGCACCCACAAAATTATTCAAATCAATGAGAGTTTGAAAGAAAACTATAAGCAAACCATCGATTTATTTTCCGGTCTTTTGGACATGCGCCAACCTAAATCTGAGGTAGACGTTCCCGATATTCTCGTTTTAGTGAAAAAAATGGCCATGGCATTAGCCCTCCCAGAAAAGCAACATTTTGTCTTAAAAGGAGCGGCAAAAATGCGCTACATCGGTCAGGTTTGCTTGCCCGATGCCATACTACATACTCCGTATGCTTTGCTCTCTAAAGAACAAAAGCACGAATATGAACAATACCCTTTAACCGGGAGTACGATACTAACCAGCATTCCTTCACTACGTCCTGTGGCAGACATTATTTCTCAACATAAAGAGTATTTAAATGGCCGAGGCTACCCGAATGGAGAATGGGAAAAATTTATTTCTCGGCCAGCTCAAATACTTACGGTAGCCAATGACTATTTAGAACTAATAACAGGACGTATGCTGGAAGAGCCGCTTAGTCATCTAGAGGCTATTGGTTATTTGGACTCAAGGGCAGGTGATAACGCTTACTACGCCGCCGACGCGGTTGAGGCACTTACCGCGATATTATTAACGCTGCAAACCGAACAGACGATACCTGAATATCACCTCAACTCTCAACAACTTATTCCTGACATGGTACTGGCAAGAGACTTGAAAGGTCATAATGGCGCTTTCTTGCTTACTAAAGGCACCACTCTATCTGAAGGCGTAATTGCGAAACTAATGAAATTAGAGAAAAGCCTAAAGATGCAGTTTGCCTTTGCTGTGCATATTCCTGATGGGCTAGACATTTCTAAAACCTTACTCGACACTCTCAAGGCAACAATCAAGTAACAATCCGATAGGAGGCAGGGTGAACAATCACCCTGCCCATTTATTTCACCGTCTTACTGGTTAAAGCCCTGTCATTTTTTTCACTTGGTCTTTGAGGTCAGTCGAAGAAACCAGAAGTGGATTGCCTTTTAACAGGCCTTCGCCTGCAAGGAAGTTATTTGTCCAGCCACCCGCTTCATCCACCATGATCAAGCCGGCTAGACAGTCCCAGGAGTTAATATGGGGCTCGTAGTAGCCAATTAAGCGCCCTGCTGCCACGTAGGCAAGCATTAACGCACCAGAGCCATTGCGCACGAACATGCCGCCCTGATCGAGCAATTGTTCAATAAAGCTGACACAGAATGAGGCCGGTACTCGTTGAGAAGTCCCTACCCCCATCACACCTTCTTTGACTGAATTGACCTTTAGTGTGTTGACCTGTCGGCCATTTACAAAACAGCCTTTGCCCGCTATCGCACTAAATAGCTCATTGCTGTTCGGGTCTAAGATCAAACCAAATGCAATTTTGCCGTTAACCATTAGGGCAATAGAAAGGCACCAAGCATGCATACCATTCAGAAAACAGGCGGTACCATCTATCGGGTCAATTACCCATAAATAGTCATTCTTTCCTGCGGTAATGCCTTGTTCTTCACCGAGAAAACCATCGTCCGCAAAGTGTTTCTGCAAGCCTTCAATAATGGTCACTTCCACATTACGATCGGCAATGCTGACCACATCTTGCGGCTCCATTTTGGTTTCAACAATCAGCTGATCCCGATTATTGAAATACTCCAGCGCTTGCTTCCCTGCGATACCAATGATGCGCTCAGTTTGTTCATAGCGACTCAAGATGTCAGCATTAACTAATTTAGAATCTAAAAACATAGGTACATACTCTCCATTTAGGCGGTTTTGACGAACGCAAGACCACGGTCTGAAAATGTAATGGCAACATCAGAACCAACGGCAATGGCTTGATCAACATGAAAATCGACAACAAATAAACGGCCTACTTCAGAGTCCACTTCATATTGCATTTGACTGCCTAGATAAGTGGCTCGACGAACATTCCCTGTCAAGCCAGAGGATTGATTATCGCGTTTTGATAGGCGTATCGCGCTTGGATGTACAGCAAGCTTTACTCGGCCTTTGCTAAAGTCTCGTAACGGTAGGAAACAACGAAACGAACCAACCGCGACTTCTGCGGTGTCACCCTTAATGTCGATAATATCCGCATCGACCAAGTTCGCATCGCCAATAAAGTCAGCAATAAAAGTCGAAGCCGGCTGTTCATAAAGCTCACGTGGACTACCTTCTTGGGCAATGACAGATCGATTCATCACTATGATGCGATCCGACACCGCAAGAGCTTCTTCTTGATCATGGGTCACGTACACAGCGGTTAAGCCAATTTTTTGCTGTAGCTCGCGAATTTCTTCTCGTACATGACGACGCAGTTTGGCGTCGAGATTAGACAGAGGCTCATCTAATAGCAAGACTTCCGGTTCCAATACCAAGGCACGAGCCACCGCTACCCGTTGTTGCTGTCCGCCAGAAAGCTCACTCGGCAGGCGCTGCCCATAACCGCCCAAGCCCACCAGTTCTAGCCCTTCTTCGCTTTTTTCTTTCGCTTCGATCTTATTAATGCCACTGGCCGTCAGTCCATAAGCAACGTTTTCCGCGACGGTCATGTGTGGAAATAGCGCATAGGATTGAAACACCATGCTCACATCACGGTCGGTTGCAGGCAGGTGAGTCACCTCCTTGTCGCCTATCATGATGCGCCCTGAGGTCGGATGCTCAAGTCCCGCAATCATGCGTAAGGTGGTGGTCTTGCCACAGCCGCTTGGCCCCAATAAGGTCACCAGATTACCGGGCTCAATGGTAAAGGAAACCTTATCGATGGCATTGACGTCACCAAACGTTTTGGTGACATTTTCAAAGCTCACAGAGCCAGCTCGATAATTAAGACTCATGCCTGTTTCTCCTTTAAAGAAGGGGCAGAAAAAGAAGTTTTAGTCGGTGTGATAGAGATGGAATCGGTACGGCGTAGACGGCGTTGGCCTACCGCTAAATTGATGCCTATGATGACGCTCAACATGACGAGAATCAGTACGCTACAGTAAGCAATGGCAATACCAAATTCGCCGTTCTCCACTAAGCCGATAATATAGGAGGTCGCCATATTATGATCGGCACTAACGAGGAAGATAACCGCACTGACCGAGGTAATAGCACGCACAAAACTGTACACCAAAGCAGCAATAATCGCCGGTCTCAGCAGGGGTAAAATTACTCGACGGAAGGTCATTAGACTGTTTGCCCCTAGCGTCAACGAGGCTTCATCCAAGCTCTTATCTAGCTGACTCATCGCGGCAATGCCACCACGCACACCCACCGGCATGTTACGGAAGACAAAACAGATAATCAGAATAACGCCTGTACCCGTAAGTTCAAACGGCGGCACATTAAACGCCAAGATGTAACTGATACCAATCACGGTACCAGGAATAGCAAAGCTCAACATGGTGCCGAATTCAAAGGTGTCTTTCCATTTGAATTGCTGCCTCACTAGCAAGTAGGCGGTAAGCAAACCCACCAACGCGGTGAAAGGTGCCGCAATCGCCGAAATGCTTAAGGTGGTCCACAGCGAATCCCACGCTGCGCCTTCCCAGATCACCCCAAAGTCGCCCCAACCAACGGCGAAGGCATCGGTGTAATGCTGCAAGGTAAAGCTATTGTCATAGCCCCAATTTTGCACAAAACCACCAAACATGATCATGCCGTAGATCACCACCGTTAATGCGGCCCAAGGTAACGCGGCCATGTAACAAGCCACCTTCATGCCATCGTTCAAGCCCATATAAGCACCCGACTCGGCCTTGCCTGTTACCGTGGTATAGGATTTTTTACCCAACCAACGGCGCTGTAAAAAAAAGGCACTTAAGGTGAATGCTAATAACACCATCGCCAGTACCGCAGCGTAGCCTTGATCATTTTGGGCGCCCACTATGGCAAAGAATATTTCCGTCGACAGTACCTCAAAGTCACCGCCCAGTACCATGGGGTTACCAAAGTCGGCCAAGCTTTCAATAAAGGCGAGCAAGAAGGCATTAGCTAATCCGGGGCGCATTAAGGGTAAGGAAACATTAACAAAAGTTTTCCAACGGTTGGCATGCAGCGTTTGTGAGGCTTCTTCCATGGAAGGACTCACGCCTTCAACCACGCCAATCAACACTAGGAAAGAAATCGGTGTAAAAGATAAGACTTGGGCAAACAAAACACCGGGCATACCATACAACCAACGACCCGGTTCAATATTGAACACATCTGCAAAAAATTGTGTCACCACGCCAGAACGACCAAACAATAAGATCAGCGCCAGACCAATAACAAAGGGCGGTGTGATGATGGGTAATACGGTCAATAAGCGCAGAGATTTTTTCCAGCGAAAGCCGGTTCTGGTTACCACCAAGGCAAAGGCTAAGCCTAATAAGGTCGTCAAGAAAGCCGTAGAAATCGCTAGTGCTAAGGAGTTCCAAGCAATGCCGCAGGAATAACCACTGCTTAAACAGGATACCGACCAAATGTTGTCGCTAAACAGTTTATTAGCAAACGCCACCGGCGCGAAGCTACCGTCGTTGTCAACAAACGCACTAAACAATACTTGGCTAACAGGAAAGAAAACAAAGATACCCACCAGCGTAACGACTAAACCGATACTACCGGTGACAAACACATCGCCTTTTAAGAAACCCGATGCGGCCAAGCCAGTAGTAAGTAATATTAAGAATGAAAGACCACACAAGACCGCACCATAACCCATGCCATATTGCTGTTGTTCTAGCTCGCCAAACAGAAGGTCTAAGCTGACAAACTGCCAACCGCTCACGCCAATGGCAAAGCCTTGAACAAGCATGTAAATAAGGCCAGAAGCACCGGCAATAATCAGGTAGCGACTGTAACGCGGGTCATTTTTCGTCAGCGGAATAAGCCGTAAGGGAAGTAACAATGGTAATGCCAAAGGCAACAACCATAGACGCTCAGCAAGCATGCCCTGTAATATCGCGGGAGCATAGTCCATGTCAGTCGGATAACCGTCCGTCAACCAAATAAAAGACCAAAAACCATCCTCTAACAAATACCAAGGCATCAGTAAAAAACCAATCCAGCCTAATATTAACCAAGGAATAAAAGAGTGCTTCACGATCAATACTCCAAAGAGAGACTCAAATAGTGATGTGAGTTTCTGCTGGGCCTTGTGGCCCAACAGATCTCAATATGTCATCAATAGCTCTACCCGTGAATTAACGCGGTAAAGATTTGATTTCCGCGTCCCAACGTTGCAACAGGTGCTGACGTGTTTCGGCTGAACCGTATTTGGCAAAGTTGTAATCGATCAGTTTTAGGGTAGAGAAGTCTGGCGCACCGTCAGGAGTGGTGGCCGATTTATTAGAAGGAACTTGATAAGCCTTAGCTTCTGCCGCTAGGGTCTGAATATCTGGACGTAGTGCAAACTCGGCCCACATTTTCGCTTCTTTCAAGTGACGAGCGCCTTTCACGATACTCATAGAACCGACTTCGTAGCCTGTTCCTTCACAGGGTGCAACGGCTTTCACTGGGTAACCCTTTTTCACCTGTTTGACAATGTCGTGAATGAAGGTAATGCCTATGGCCGTTTCACCATTGGCCGCGGCTTTGATCGGCGCTGATCCAGACTTGGTGTATTGGTTAATGTTTTTATGCAGATTCGACAAGAACTCAAACGCTTGGTCTTCACCCATTATTTGCACAAAAGTGGCAAGCGCCGTATAAGAGGTGCCCGATGAATTCGGGTTAGCCACTTGCACTTCCCCTTTGTAAATAGGCTTGGTGAGATCTTTCCAACATTGTGGTGCCGGTAAGCCCTTGGCTTTCAGTAGGTCAGCATTGTAGCCAAAGCCTAATGCACCAGCGTAAATGCCCACGGTACGATAGCCTGATACCTTAGCTTGATTTTGCGCCCAATCGTTTAACTCTGGCAAAGCTTTAGGTTTATACACTTGGGTGAGTTTTTCAGCCGCAGCTTGCAGATGAGGGTCACCGGTTCCACCCCACCAGATATCAATTTTTGGATTTTTTCTTTCTGCGCGTAATTGTGCGTAGGATTCACCTGAGCTTTTACGGATAAGGGAAACCTTGACGCCTGTTTCGGCTTCAAAGCGGGTTTCCATTAAGCTACACCAATCGGTGTCGGTGGAACAAAGCACATTAAGTTTGCCTTTTGCCAACGCAGGTGTTGCGCCCAAAGTGGCAACAGTGGCTAGTGTCAGGCCGAGAAGATAGGAAGATTTTTTCATTTTTGTATTGCCTCCGAATGTATTTTTATTTTTGTGCATACGTATGAACAACAACAAAAGCATACGCTCGATATGGGCTTTATGAAAGAAAAAAGTGAAAATGAATAAAAATGGAAAATAAATTCCAAAATACCTTTGGGAGAATTCTGAGTTAAAGCGTATTGGACTCTGTGAGCGTGCCTCTAAATACCAGTTCTACCGAGACTTTTTGTTGAATCGGCTTGGTATTGGGTTGTTTTAAGCGTTTTTGTAACGCGCTCACTGCGGCAGCGGCCATTTTCTGTGGCGATTGTCGCACTGTGGTTAAATCGTAAGATTGATAGCGCGCAATTGAAATATCATCACAGCCAATAACGGCAATATCAGTGGGGACAGCAAGTGTATTTGACTGTTTCAGCGCATCTAAAAAGCCACAAGCGATGCAATCCATGCAAAAGAACACACCATCAGGGTAATGCTTGGAGGCTAAGAGATCGGCACCGAATTGAGCCCCTCCATGGTAATTTCCCGTCTCGCAGAAGGCTTCTTCTAGACTAATAGAGCCTTGTTTAACAAAGGGTGAAAGCTTGTCTAAAAATCCTTTGGTTCGTTTAACGCTGCTGTAGCTCGCGACTTTTGAACGAACCACCATGAGCTTACGCTTACCAGCTTTCATTAAGGCTTCGGCAGCCAGTGCCCCCGCCTTTTCATTATCTAAATTTACAATGTCAGCCTCGCTAGAGTGATCAGCACGATTCACTAACACCACGGGTGTACCACGTTTAATAAAGGTTTTGGCCACCGCTTCACTTGGGGTACCGGAAGTAATGATGACACCACTCAGCTGATATTGAATAAGACTTTGCAATTGCACATCAATCGTATGCGTATCCGAGACGTCGATCACCATCGGCCTAAGACCATTATTTTGGATCTCTAGAACAAGACTATTTAAAAACTCTGAACGAAAAGGGTCAGCTAATCCGGCCGTCACTAAACCAACCAAGTCGCTGCGTTTCTTGATCATGGTTTGCGCGGCTTTGTTAACCTGATACCCCAATTCATCTGCCGCCGCGAACACCTTTTGGCGAGTGCCATCGGAAATGCGACTGCTTGAATCAAAGCTCCGCGATACGGTAGATTGGGAGACGCCTGCTAAGCGGGCAACATCCGCAGAAGTGACACTCGGTTTATCCATTATTTGCTCAAAGAAGTTTCAGGGTATTAGGTTAATCGTAAACCAGAAATATTATATTTATTCACAGATTAACACTTATCCTAAGATGATGCCTTGCTCAAAAAAGAGGACGTATGAAACCGAGCCAACACGCTAAGCTCCTAGAAAAAGCCAATTGAATTAAATTACCTTGTTTTGTTGATAAGTCAGCGCTTGCTCAAGTGAAATGGGTCTAGAGAAATAAAAGCCCTGTAGATAGTCACAGCCATAACCCAGCAATAAATCCACCTGATGTTGTGTCTCTACCCCTTCAGCAATAACCAATACCCCTAATTTATGGGCCATTAAGATGATGGCTTCACATAAAGACAATGCAGAAGATTCGTCATCCAATTTTTGCACAAAGCTTTTATCTATCTTTAAGTAATCAATATCATGATTCATCACATAAGCCAGTGAGGAGTGACCAGTGCCAAAGTCGTCCAAAGCCACTTGAATGCCTTTTTCTCTGAAATCGAGTAGCGCTTTACGAGTGTTTTCATCTAGGTTCATCAGAAGGTGTTCGGTTATCTCTACCACCAAGCCATTTTTTTGCTGTGCATCTTTTAACCCATCAGGGTCAGTTAGCAAGCTTTCCAAAAAAACACAGATTCCACCTTGCTGGTTAGATAACTGAATGGGCGACACATTGACACTAACTTGCACGTCATCACCATAAACTCGACGGATATCAATCAGAGCCTTTTTCGCTTCACTGATAACCCAATTACCTATTTCTATGATTTGTCCCGACTCTTCTGCAAATTGAATAAATTGATCCGGAGGAATCAGTCCTTTCTCAGGGTGCTGCCATCGAATCAGTGCTTCAAATTTCACCACGCTACCCTTGCTGTCTATGATCGGCTGATAAACCAAATAAAATTCTTGATTGCTAATCGCATGGCGTAGATCTTTAATCAGCTCAATTCGCTGTACTAGGGCATCTTTTAAACTCCACGAGAATCGACGAACAGAGTCTCGTCCGCATTTCTTAGCATGATACATCGCTTGGTCAGCGGCCCCCATCAGCTCTCTTATGTTTTCTCCATCGTCTGGGTAGACAGCAATGCCTATACTAGAGGTAACTATCATCTCCCCATAGGATGGTGATACATCAATCGGCTGCTTAACTAAGCCTCTGATCTCTTCGCATACTTCTAACAGCCGAGTTTCTTCCGCGTCATCCCCTGCAAATAAGAAAACAAATTCATCACCGCCAAGGCGACTAATACATTTGGCTGTTGGACAATGCTCAATTAAGCGTGTAGCCATCACCTTAAGTACATCATCGCCAGCTTCATGACCACGGGTATCGTTGAGCTCTTTGAAGTTATCTAAATCCAGAAGAATGATGCCAAGTTTATGATCACCTGCATCTAGATGACTTAAGGATTCAGCAAGTTGTCGGTTAAAGGCATCCCTATTGGGAATTCCGGTTAAACCATCCGTTTGAGTTTGTTGGATAATTCTCTGCTCAGCTTGCCGCTTAAGCGCAGCCATTTCGATAAAAGTATCCTGTAAATCATCCATTTCTTGCACGCCAGTCAATGGCGAAGCCAACACATTCTCATTTCGTCCTAACCTAAAAGCCAGCTCTGACAAGGTGCTAAGAGGACCAGATATTGAGTTTATAAAAAATAAGCGGAACAATATTAGAACAAAGGCCACCATCAGCGAAAACACACTAATAATAAGAGTGTAGTGCCTATCTACCGCGGCTAGCGCGTCGTCTACGCCAATTCCCATTAAAAAGGTAAGCTGTAGATTGCCTTCTGAATCTAACACTTTATGTTCCGTAAATACCCGTCCGACACCATCCTCCCCTCGCCAAACTTGATTGATTTTTGTCGGAAGATCCAAAACGGCACTTAATGGATAGCCCACAATGGCATTGCCATTTGCATCGAGAATATAAGCGACACTCTGCTTGGGTAAACTGGTTTTATCGAGAAGTTTATTCCACCAATCCAATGAAATAACAACAACCGCCGCACCGACAACAGTATTTTCATCCTCAAAATGACGAACAGGATAAGCAAAGTTAATAGTAGGGCGACCTACAGCACGATCAATTTGCACACCGCTGGTGCTAAAACGTTGTTTATCCAAGGCTTCACGAATGTAGTCTCGGTCACTCACATCCACGGGTTTTAATAGGGGCATGCCATTACAGGTTAGAATGCCCAGTGCATTCGGAACCCCAATGTTGACATAACGTTCGTCCAGCTTTGTGAGTTCAGTCACAAAGTGTCGACAGGCAGTAGAGTCTGGTTGTTGTAACTGGGGCAGAGATGCTAAGGAGATTAGAAAGCGTTGAGTAGATTCAATGAGAGCTTCTTGGTTATCCGCCGCCTGACTGGAAATCACTTCGGCGACCTGTAGTAATTCGTCTTTGACGATTGAACGACTGTAATCAAAGCTCAAATAGATAAACACGTAGCATGGAGCAACGATCAAAAATGCGAGTAGATACAGTCGTCCTTTGAGTGTATTTAACATTTTAATATCTACATCTAATTAAGTGCATTAGTCCTAATGCTCGAAAATAACGCTTCATTTTTCACCAGCCTGAAAACTTGGGTAACCCTTCAGCCAAGTCCATTTTTATAGGGGGAACCTTTTCAGTATATTTGAAGCCAACAGAATGTTTTCGAATAAGTTCGTTGACTTTTGTAGAGTTGGTTCACTTTTGTAACCAATAACACGATTTTGTTAACTTTTTACCGATAAATCGGCTTCCGCCATGGCATCACTTAAGAGACGAAACTTACGTGCAATATCCCTCGATAAGTTGAGAATCAAGATGCCAAAATCAAAGGCAAACTCATCGTGAAATTTACCGAAGGTATAACTATCCACTTTAAGCAATAGTGATGTTGTTATCGCACGGGCATCGGCGGCTCTTGGGTCTAAGGCAATCATTGTGGTGTAACCGACTGCATCACCAAATTCGATGGAAGCTTCCCCGAACGGAATGAATGTTGACTTGTCTTTGGTTTGCTTAAATAAACCAATAGAGCCATGCAAAACAACATAAAAACTATCGGCTTGATCACCTAAGGAAAAGACGATTTCTTCAGAGCGATACGCTTCTAATGCTCCTTCGGACAATAGAAACTCAATAGCACCATCGCTCAATGCGCCAAAAATTGACCCTGTTTTTAATCTCGCAAGACTAAGGTCATAAGGACATTGCGTCACACTGAATGTTTCCATCTTTTACCCTGTAAAAATACGACAAAGACTTTTTTACACCTCATACCTTAGTAAAGGTCATACCCTAAACTTAGCAAAGCTCGCTGGAAATACATAATAAATCCAATACTTTCCTTCTTTTCTTACTGCATCATTTACTTATTCCGAAAAGCTCTTGGAGACTCGCCATAAACTTGCTTAAACAAACGCGAAAAATGAAAAGCCGAGGCAAAACCAGCTTGCTCAGCCACTAAGGCAATCGGAATATTAGTATCACGCAAAAGCGTCGCTGCATGCTGGCATCTTAATTTCCACAAATAGCGACTTGGAGTAATCTGTAAATACTGCTTAAACAAAAGAATCAGATGATTAGTAGAAACATGACTCACCTGCGCAATCGTGTTCAAGTTCAAGGTTTGCTCTAAATGCCGACTCATATAGTCGCATGCCATTCTCACAGACCTAGGTACTGGATGTGAATCTTTATGCTTATTTGAGTAAGTATTGGCGTAAGCAAGGTAATAATTTAATAGGGATTGCCCTAGGTCGAGAAGGGCATGGCCAGTGGGTATGCTAGGGGCCCGCGTTAAAGCTAATCCTAGATCCATGTAAGCTTGGATATCGTAATTTGCCTCCACCACTGGGCGAATACCCGCGAGATGAGATTGCAGGCTATCTTGCTGTCCAGAGAAGTCTAATTGACACCAGGTATGAACACTTTCATCAGCTAGACTAAACTGATGAAATTCATGTCGGCCGGGTACTAACAAAGCAAAATCCCCCGGATTAAGAATCAAGTTTGTCCCATCAATCATCAAGGTCACCTGACCACTTAGCAGATGAAACAGCTGGATACCTCTTTGCACCCGAGGTCCATGCCTCCCACCTTTAGGGTATTTTGCAAAGCCAAAGTAGACTTCAGTTAAATGATGGGCAGTGATTTCAGACAATTTTTTATAAATTTCAGTCATGTACCAAATACTCTTACAAAGCCTATATTATATAACGCCAAGTGAATAAATTTCGTTACCACTTTATTCGCAACAGGTATCTAAAACAATAATAAGAGAACCCATTATGAAACAAGTTAGAGTTGGACTCATTGGCACAGGCTATATGGGCAAAGCCCATGCTATTGCTTTTAAAACGGCTGGGGCGATTTTCCCCTTAAGCGGCGAGCTGCTCTGTGAAATGGTCGCCGAGCTCGACCCTCAACTGGCCGAGCGCAAGGCCAAAGAGTTTGGTTTTCAACGCTCCACGGGGAACTGGCAAGAACTGGTGAATGACCCAAAAATAGATGTGGTTGATATTTGCGCACCAAATCACCTTCATAAAGAAATGGCCCTTGCTGCGATTGCCGCGGGAAAACATGTGTATTCCGAAAAGCCTCTGGCCTTAAATGCAAAGGATGCACTAGAAATGACGCTGGCCGCCGAGGCGGCGGGAGTGAAAACCTTGGTCGGTTTTAACTACGTCAAAAATCCAACCGTGCAACTCGCGAAAGAAATTATTTCTAATGGTGAAATCGGTGAGGTGGTGCATTTTCGCGGCACCTTTAATGAGGACTACCTTGCAGACGCTAACAGTGAATTCACTTGGCGCTTAAAACGTGAATTTTCTGGTTCAGGTACATTAGGCGATATGGGCTCTCACATTATCAACATGGCTCACTATCTGGTGGCCCCCATTGCTCAGGTCTGTGCGGATTTACAAACCGTTCATAAGCAACGCCCCATCGCTGGCACGACCGAGCAAATGGGCGAGGTAGAAAATGATGATCAGGTGCATATGATGGTGCGTTTTGCCAATGGTGCTATCGGTACACTGGAATCCTCTCGCATTGCTTGGGGGCGAAAAAATGGCTTATGGTTTGAAGTGACGGGGACCAAAGGTAGCTTAATTTACGATCAAGAACGCCTTTCTGAATTACAACTTTATACCCAAAACGAGGCAAAAAACCGCCAAGGCTTCCGTCGTATTCTGACAGGGCCAGACCACCCGGATTATGCTCACTTTTGTGTTTCTGCGGGACATGGTTTGGGCTATAACGACATGAAAGCCGTCGAGGTTCGAGACCTGATTGAAGGGATTTTGACAGAAGCTCCCCTATGGCCAGATTTTCGCGCTGCCTATCAGGTTAATCAGGTTTGTGATGCGGCGGAGACGTCTTATCAGGAAGCTCGCTGGGTATCTTTGAGCCATGAATAGGCAATGAAAAAAAACCAGCAGAGATGACCCTGCTGGCTTTATATCGAGCATTATTTAAAGCTTGTGCTTAACGCCACCAGCCCCATGCTGATGAGCGGTTAAAACGGTCATGATGGTAGTATCCATGTCCAAAAGCAAAGCCTCTATGGGGTTGTTTGTGTCCCCAAAAATGCTTCACTTTCTTACGCTTCTTCATTTGCAGTTCAATCACCACTGGATCATGGTCTGAAGAGGAATAAGCATTTTCAGACTTCATTAGATCACCGGTAAACCGGCTTGAGTACTCAAACAAATTAGACTCTACAGAGTTAATGTGCCAATCATCCGCCGCAACGATATGGCGCATGAGTGCACGGCTCGCCAAGGCATGATCCAATCCACCCAGTTCACCATCGTAAGAGTAAGAGAAAGACTTATCTCCTTGGAAGTGCGGCACTATGTTGGTGTAACCGTAATTGCGCGTTACTTCAACAGACTCGCCGTCATCCACAGCAACACCATTTAGTGTCACCTGCTCAGCCGTGTAAATGGGGAGTGCCGTATTGGCAGCATCGTAATCCGTTAATACACGAATTGGGTCTTCTTTCCCATAGGCGTTTAAGTCACCCAAAATCAATACATTGCCATTGCCACGCGCCTGTCGCTTAAGAGCATCACCCAATGCAATCGCAGCAGAGACTCGGAACGCGTTACAGTTACTCTGTGGGCTCGCTTCTATCGCATTCGAATCTTCGATACAGCTAGAACCTTTAGATTTAAAATGGTTCACAGCAACCGTGATTTTTTTGTGTGATGCCATATGCACAAAAGTCTGAGCCAATGCCGTACGTTGATATTTATCAAATTGCTGGCCCTCAGCATCAACACCATGTTGCTCTGGCATCTCGATCAATCTAGGAGCATGCTTTGGTTGAACAACCGCAGGGCGATAAAGCATTCCCACACTGATTGCATCGGTACCAATGCCTTCAACACCTTCTACCGCCACATAAGCATAAGGATGTGCACTTGCTGGTTGTGTCATATTGACACTATCAACCAAGGCAGCAATGGCACTGTTTTCAGAGAAGCCATTGTTTTCGATTTCCATCAAGCCAATGATGTCAGCATCTAACTGGCTGATTGCATTCGAAATTTTAGTCAATTGAAGCTGGTACTCTTCCAGTACTGTCGCACCTCGGTTATCCCCAAAGGCATTCGCAGCGCCACCAAAAGGAGAATTGAAAAGGTTCAGTACGTTAAAGCTCGCCACTCGTAGGTCACCCGTTTTATCCAGTTCTGGACCATAAGCGGTACGCTCAGTAAAGCGATGAACAAAGTCAGATTTATCCAAATCTTCGTCCACTGTCGGCACTAATCGATACTGAGAGTAGCTGTAACCAATCACCCCTTCTAAGTTTTCTACTTCATCGCCTACACGAATGTAGCCGTCTTCCGCATTAAAGCCGGAAAAATAAGGCACAACCCCATCGCTGGCTTTCGCATCGCTATCAACAAATAAGGTACTTTTCGTATTAGCCGCCGCAAGCGCCTGTTCTTCATCCGAACCAGCAACATAGAGGTGGGTCGATTTATACAAAGGCTCGCCTAAGCTAAGCACCATGTTGTTGCGATAGGAGTCATAATCAAAGCTAAAGTTTCTTGATACCACAAGGCCGCTGTCCGACGTTGTCACCAACATGCTTTCGTAAGCTTCTAATTGATCATGTAACAACTCATCATCCGATAAAGACAAATAAGTTGGCTCAACCATGTTACCGCTAGAAAGCACTTCAATGTTGCTGTCTTCTAACGCTAGTTGGGTAAAGTTGAAATACTCTTTTACTTCACCCTCTACACAAACTAGATCACCGACTTGTACATCCGCTGGTAAGCTTGTGCTATAGACAAACAGCCCATCTGAAGTGGTGCTATCGCCATCCCCATCAAGGTCTTGAATGAAGGCCCCTTTATACAAACTAGAGACGATTTGAGTCACGACACCTGAGGTATAAAGCGTTTCGCCTTTTAGTGGGCTAGTCGCTTCATTGCCTTGAATGTCATAAATAGGTGTAAGCGTTTGACCTTCACAGGAGAAGGCAACCACTGGCGTCGAGTTGTCTTCACCAGAAGGTGTTAACCCTAACCCAGAAAAATCATTTTTTGCACTAATGCTCCAGTCTGAAGCTGTCCAGCTCGTGCTATCGTATGGGGTTAATAGCTGACGAGCATAGGTGCTGTCTTTGGCAAAATTAGAACCACCGTAGCTACCAAAAAAATCAATCGTACTATCGTCCGCTTTGCGGATTAGGGCAATGGGATCATTACCATTAAAGCCCAAAGCTTTTCTCAAATCCGCTTTGGCAATTAAGTCAGCTGAAGTATTGCTGTTCGTTTCAACCAAGACATAGGTTGTATCAGCGGCAAGATCAGTATCTGGTAATTCAATAGTAACGGAATTCGTTGTACTTCCATTGATATAACGGACTAACTCATAGTCCGATAAATTCACGCTACTAGAGCCCGAGTTATAAAGTTCTAATGCTTTGTTATAACCGCTACCTTCAACGTACTCACTGATCAAAAGATCCGCGTGCACAACAGGAGTAATGGCTAAACCTGAGAGGGCGAATAACACTAAAGGAGTCTGTTTCATTCAAAGTTCCTATTATTAGGGTTGTTTTTATATAGATGCCAATGACATTTTATTGGGGTTTCATACAAGCAACATGTGTTCCAAACTTTACAAACGCTAATATAAAATCGTGACATTTGAATGACGACAATATTTCTCCACACCCTTGCTAAGGGTGCCTCCCTAATAAAGTCCCTAATAAATAAAACGCCCCAAGAAGAAATAAAAACCGTCATTTGAAATGTTACAATGCATACTATTCAATACTCTTATTAGTAAAGCGAGAAAAAAATGAGTTTTGCGTCTTTAGGGCTCCATCAAGACATCATTCATCAAGTCGAAGTATTGGGCTATACCACCCCAACACCAATTCAAGTCGCAGCAATTCCAGCGGTATTAACTCAAGCAGACATCATGGCAGGCGCACAAACTGGAACCGGGAAAACAGCCGCTTTCGCCTTGCCTTTGCTGCATAAGCTACTGACAAACAATGAAATAAAGTCAAATGAAGTCAGCGTCTTAGTATTAACACCCACCCGTGAGCTGGCCCAGCAGGTATATAACAGTTTTGTTAAATACAGCCAAAACTTAGCGATTAGATCCGTTGTTGTGTACGGTGGCGCAAGCATTAATCCGCAACTCGATGCGTTACATAAAGGCTGCGATATTCTAGTTGCCACACCTGGACGCCTACTTGAATTAATCATGAAACAACTCGTGGATTTAAGTGCATTAAAGACTCTGGTATTGGACGAAGCCGACCGTATGCTGGATATGGGTTTCATTATAGATATCCAAAGAATCCTTAAAAATCTACCAAGCACTGACAACAGACAAACATTATTTTTCTCTGCCACCTTCAATGACGAAATTTTTGCCTTAAGTAAAACCTTGTTAAAAGCACCAAAACTGATCGAAGTTGACAGTCGAAACACCACGGCAGATCAAGTGAAGCAGCTTATCTATACAGTGGATAAAAACCGTAAGAGTGCCTTACTGTCTTTCATGATAGGCTCAAAAAATTGGCAGCAGGTGCTTATCTTCACCCGCACAAAACAGGGTGCCGATGAACTCGCTAAAGAAATGCAAAAAGACGGCATCGCGACTCAATCTATCCATGGCGACAAATCCCAAGGAGCCAGAGATCGAGTTTTAGCCGACTTCAAAGCAGGAAAAATACGTGCTCTTGTGGCAACTGATGTAGCCGCCAGAGGGTTAGACATCGAACAATTACAGTACGTGGTCAATCATGAGTTACCCTATAACGCAGAAGACTACATCCATCGCATTGGCCGCACCGGCCGTGCAGGATCAGAAGGGGTGGCCATTTCACTGGTATCAGCAAAGGAAAACTACCTATTAGCCGACATTGAAAAGCTACTTGGAGAGAGCTTTGTTCCGCAATGGTTCCCAGGGTTTGAACCCGACCTAAATACAGCAGAAGAAACGACAAAGAAACGCGAACCGTCTAAAAAAGCCTTACGAGCTAAAGCACTAGGTCTACACTCTTCACGAGATAAGTCTTCATCAAATAAAAACCGCAGAAAGCGTCGCTAGCGACGCTTAGCGCTTCCTCACTCCATAATGCAAAAGACCCTATTCAACCCCGGCCCTTCTTCAAGCCATCTCTGCGTTAACTATAACGCCCCTCCACCAACCATAGCTTCAACGCCCTAACAACACTCTAAACATGGCTTTTGCGCCCTATTCAAGACACTGTTTGCTAACTATGTCCTTTATGTACTCTATTTAAAAATACCAATTTTAATCATTGTTGATTCAAATAAGTTTCTACAGATAGATTAGAAAAAACTTATGTTTTAAAATAAATATATAAATTCACTAAAAATACTCTGCTACTTTATTGATAAATTACAAAAATAAACGTAAATTTAGAGAACACTCTACGCAGTAGTAAATATTATTTTACTAATATTAATTAGTTAAAAAGGAATTGAAATCATGTTGAGAGGAAATCCAGACTTTCTTGAAGCAGCTTCTGAAAGAGAATATGACTTTTACATTGACTACCTCACTCACCATGTAAAGGGTGTATCAATTAGAAACTTGCGGGGAAGCTCAAAAAGCGACCGAGTAGAAAAACTCAATATAGAAATCGATAGCTTGGTTAATAAAAATCGAGCAGTGAAAAATCTAACGTCTCAAATGCGCGCTGCTTTTAAGGCCACTCAGCTTATTTCTAATGATTTTAAATGGCTTGATAAAAAAGATGAGCGGCTCTGCAACTGGGCATGGTGTTATCTAAAGCGTAAAACAGAAGAAACCGAAACACCCCCTTCTCCTACCGCTACAAAAGAAGCCTTGCTAGCAAAATTGTCAGTTCAAGCATTTGCCTCGGAAAGAGATAATGTATTAGACAGATGCAACGATATTATCGATGCCTTTCACCATGGGGAAGCAAGCCTTGAACAACAACTTGAAGCCATTGAGTTTATAAAAAGTAAATGGAAAGAGGTTCGCCTCGATAATAGTGTTATCAATTGGCTTGATGACTCCAATACAGCCCAATGGGCGTGGGCATGGTCCTACCTGCAAAACATTACCCAAAGACCGCTGAAACAAGCTTGGCTACCAGTAACAACCGAAGATCAAAAAGCAGCGGTTATCACTACTTTCGATCTAGCAGACAACCAAGATCGTAAGGCCCTCGTTATTGATAAAATGAAGAAAGCCTGGAGTCAAAAAAAGTTCCGCGAAAAAACCAGCGGAAAAAAACCCTATAGCATTAGCATGACCCTCAACACCAAACAAAAACTCAATGCATTAGCAGCAGAAAAAGGATTAAAAATCAATGAAATGATCGAATTCCTTATTCGTAATGAATACAAAAAGCGTGTCGAAGAGAAAGAATAAAACCGCAATTAAAGCCAGTTTAATGAAAGGCCATTAAATAAGCCTGAGCAAGATTAAAAATCATTAATATCTTTGTTTTATATTGTCGGCGGTTTCCTCTATCATCTATTCCACGTATAAGGAGCAGCATGAAAATCCCTAAAAGAATACAACCGCTTATTGAAGATGGTTTAATCGACGAAGTTCTTCGACAGCTCATGAGCGGCAAAGAAGCGACAGTCTATGTCGTGCGTTGTGGGTCAGAAATTTGTTGCGCAAAAGTATACAAGGATGCCGCTAAACGTAGTTTCAAACAGGCCGTCCAATACCGCGAAGGGCGCAAGGTTAGAAATAGCCGCCGCGCTAGAGCCATGGAGAAGGGCTCAAAATTTGGTCGCGATGAACAAGAAAACCTTTGGCACAACGCTGAAGTAGAAGCACTCTACAAACTCGCGGATGCTGGTGTTCGTGTCCCTAAACCTTATGGTTGCTTTGATGGGGTATTGCTGATGGAACTCATCACTGACGATGACGGTGAAGTCGCACCGCGTCTGAATGATGTATCTATGTCAGCAGAACAGGCTCGGGAAGACTTCGCAGACATCATCAGAGACGTTGTACGCATGCTTTGTGTTGGCTTGGTACATGGAGATTTATCCGAATTCAATGTCCTCGTGGACGACTACGGCCCTGTCATCATTGATCTACCGCAGGCCGTCGATGCCGTTGCGAATAACCATGCCGAGTGGATGCTAGAGCGAGATGTCAATAACATGCGAAATTACTACGGCATGTTTGCACCAGAACTATTAGACACCCAATACGCTAAAGAGATCTGGTCTATATATGAAGCGGGAAAGTTGACCCCCGAAACCGAACTCACGGGCTTATTTGATGAACCAACAGAAGAAGCCGATGTGGATTCTGTGTTAGTCGAAATCCAAGAGGCCTACGAAGAAGAACAAGCTCGCCTCGCGCGCATCAATAATGCTGACGAAGAGGGCTAAAAACTTTTCGATCAATTAATAGACAGTAAAAACCATTTCTGTATAATGCGCACCGCTCGGTCATCTGACCGAACGTATCAAAATTCACTATGGAAGCCTAACCTATTAAAAATAGAGGCTTCTATTTGGGTTCCCTAACCCCAAACGAAATTAAAAAGGTCACATAATGAATAGTTTTACCCCTGAGCAACAAAGCAAGGCACTGCTTTATCTCGCTGCCTTCCACTTACTCATTATTGCTTCCAGCAATTATTTAGTACAAATTCCCTTTACGATTTTTGGTCTGCATACCACCTGGGGCGCGTTTACCTTCCCCTTCATTTTTCTAGCAACCGACCTTACCGTACGGATTTTTGGCGCTCCGCTAGCACGCAGAATCATCTTCTGGGTCATGATTCCATCGCTAATCGTATCCTACGTATTGTCTGTCATTTTCTATCAAGGGCAGTTTCAAGGCTTCGAATCTTTAGGGTCATTAAATTGGTTTGTGGCACGTATCGCAATAGCGAGTTTATTGGCTTATTTACTTGGACAAGTGCTAGACATTCAGGTGTTTAATCGACTTCGTTCACTAAAAACATGGTGGGTAGCACCAGCAGCATCGACTTTGCTAGGCAATGGGTTAGATACGCTAGCCTTCTTTGGGATTGCGTTTTATCAGAGCCCTGACGCCTTTATGGCAGAGCATTGGCAGGAAATTGCATTAGCGGATTATGGTTTCAAGTTGCTTATCAGCCTAGGGCTATTTATCCCAATGTATGGCGTTCTACTGGCGTATTTAACAAAGAAAATCACCACCATCAATGCAACAAATCAAATGAAAGAAGCCAGCATCTAGCTCTTTGTATACCGATCAAATTGGTTAAAGCAAGAGGCCTATTTAAAGGGGAAGAAAATAGGCCTTTGCTATTTTACCTACAAACTACAGAACCTAACGATTAGTAGCTGTACTTCATACCCAGGCGATAACGTGGACGCCACTTATCATTAACTGAACCTGATCCACCATTATCATAATTGTAAGTCTTACCGGATTTATAAGGCTTCAGGCCAATTTCAGCGAATGGACTCCAACCATTTTTCAGGCCTTTATATTCGCCCTTGAAGTTAAAATCAGAGAACCAAGCTTGCTTATCTTCAAATCTAGGCCCGGATGCTTCTTGATTAAAGGTATAATCGGCGCTAGCACCTAACGCCCAATTTTCAAGGCCCTTGTAGCCAGCAGAAAAGGTCCAGCGATTATAATGAGAGTTGGCCTTGCCTACATTATTGGTATAGTTATAGCGATGACGGAAGCCCACAGACCAATCGCTATTCACTTTATAGCCAAGACTTAAGTTAAATTGATGATCTAACTTACTCGAACTTGCTTCCCACTTGTATTGTGGCGTTAAAGTAATCGTATCCGATACCTTATATCTATAGCTGATGTTCGTTTGCTGGTTATTGCCCACCTGCTCACCAAAGGCATCTTCGTTTAAACTTTTCCACTTCGCTTCGACACCAAAGCCAATACCATTTTTAAAGCGATGGCCGACTTCAATACGGTCAGAGTGGGATGCAGATTGGCCGTCATAGGCAGGAGAGAATTCATGACGAAGGTTAATTGAGGTTGCATTAGCTGCTGCACTGCTTAGCCCAACTAGGACGGCAGCGGAAATTATTTTTATTTTCATTTTGAAACACCGTTTTATTATTGTAGGTTTGAGATTTTAATTTAACCTCTTATTTTTCATTTTGGAAGGGGGTTGATTGCATTTTTTACACTTTTGAAACGATGTTTTAAAAAACTTTTACACTCAAACGGCTTGTAGCCGAGAAAAAATGCGGCTTAAGGCAAAATTAAGAGAAAGAAAAATATTTTAAAAAAAGGGAAGAATTAACCTAAATAGCAGCAATTTTGACCGTCTGGAAGGTATGTATTCAGAATTTTCTGAAAAATAAAACCCTTTAACACCAAAGATCACCAAAACGATCCCTATGGGTAAGATAAAGTCGTAGATCGAATTCTAACTGATGGTAATCAGGCTCCATATGACAACAAAGTTTATAAAAGGCTTTGTTATGGTCTTTTTCTTTAAGATGAGCCAGTTCATGGACCAAGATCATTTTAAGCAAGGGCTCTGGTGTACGTCGAAACATAGAGGCAATACGAATTTCATTTTTTGCTTTAAGCTTATTGCCTTGTACACGGGACACATAAGTATGAAGACCAAGGGCATTATTGATCACATGGATTTTATCGTCGTAAATGATTTTACTGATGGGAGAAGAACTACGCATGAAGGTGTTTTTTATATCCATGGCGTAATCATATAATTGGCGTGTGTTATTTAAACCGTGAGCGGATGGGTATTTTTTAAGTAATAGGTCGCCGGTTTTTTCAGCATCAAGCAAAGCAATAACCTGTTGCTGAACCTGCTCACTATAGCCATTAAGGTAGCCCTTTGGAGACTCTTTAAACGAACTAGGCTGACGCTTCCGACCCATTTCAGATCTCCTAAAAGACTTATAAATTAACCCGTCAAAATCACCAAAGCATTATAGTTACTTTTCAATATCGCTGCATACCCACCAATAGTGAAAGCCATTAACCACTGAGCGGCACTGTCTAAGCTTGTCCATTCTCGGCGCTCATACTCTTGATGCACAAAAAAGAGCCCCTTGAATTCGACCATGGGACAATTGCTTGAAGGGAATAAATTAGGAAAAACTAGATTGAAAACAGTTAGCAACACACACTCGGTTCCTACCTGTTTCCTTTGCTTGATAGAGTGCTTTATCTGCTAATCTGAGTAATTCATCAATGTTACAATGAACACCAACCTTGAATGACACGCCTAAAGAAACTGTAAAATGCAGGGATTGATTATCTAAACTTTTTACCGCTGAATTGGCAAGCGTTTCACGAATACATTCCGCCACCCTAGTCGCCATATCGCCATCTCTATCAGGTAGTAAAATAGCAAACTCTTCACCGCCTATACGCCCCAAAATAGCATCGTCAGGCAGCGCTTGTTCGAGCATTTTAGCCAGTTGTTTCAACACTAAATCTCCTGAAGCATGGCCATAAGCATCATTTATACTTTTAAAATGATCCACGTCCATCATCAGCATAGAGCAGTGCTTTTGAGACATTAGACACTGCAACAATGCCTTTTCCGCTAATTCAAAAAAAGAGCGACGATTAGCTAACCCGGTGAGAGAATCACAATAGGCTCGACGCTCTAGTTCCTGATGACTATTATGGTTTTCTATAGCAATACTGGCTAAGCTACTAGCAAAATTAATTAGCTCAAGATCTTTTTCCGTTGGCAGTTTTGGTGTTGCATGGTACATAGCAAATGCTCCCAATAATTCACCTTTCGCAGAACGAATAGGGTCGGACCAACAAGCAACAACGCCAGCATCTTTAGCTAGTTGAGCATAATCCTGCCAATAGGGGTGAGTGCGAATGTCTTCAACAATGACTCGTTCATTCAAATAGGCAGCCGTTCCACAAGAACCAACATTCATACCAATCTCAATACCCTCTATTGCCTGATTGTAGAAATTAGGCAAATCTGGGGCCGCCCCCAACATCAAGCGCTGAGTTTCACTATCAAACAATGAGACACTGCAAACAGAAGAAAGGCTTTCCAGCTGCACCTGCTTAACAATGACATTCAAAATGTCTTTCAAAGCAGAACTTTTTGACACCATCTCAAGCATTTCACTACGCGCCCTGAGCCTTTTCTCAGCCACCCAATAGTCAGTAATATCGGTAAAGTGCCACAGCCTTATATCACCCACCGTAGAAAAACAAATGCTCACCTGTCGAGAAAAGCCGTCTTTGCAGAGAATTCGTGTTTTCAGATTTTTTTGTGAAGGAGCGTTTTTTTGGAAATCAATGATCCAAGGTTCGATCACTGTCTGACGATACTCTGGATCAGGACAAACACGTTGATACCAGATTTCAATATCAGAAATCTCTTCTAACGTATAACCAAAGAACTGCTCAAATGCTTTATTGATATATTCGATGCGTCCAGTAGAAATGTTAGACCAAGCAACGGCAACCGGAGTGGAATCGAGAAAGTCTTCTAATTGAATTTCACATTCTTGATGTTGGTTAGCTTCCTGCGTCATTGGACTATACCTCTTTAAACCAAGCCAACGACATGAAACGACAATATATTCGTTATGTTATTACGCATGTTTATCAATACCGGACAAAATTAAAGCTTAATATGAAATTAAACCGTCTAATAATCATACAGAATAATTATTCTCATGAAATCGGTCGTACAAACGTAAGGACTTTATATTGTCGTAATTTTGTAAACAGAACCCTACAATGCGAAAGGAATAAAGTGTCAGGAGCCAAAACATACAAATAGGCGAATGTATAAGAGCTTACAGCTCAATACACACGCCCATTTGGAATAGCACAATGTCAGAAATTAGTTAGTAGGCGAAACTGATAAATAGACGCTTCTGGATCACTATCGGTATCGAAAATCTCTCCCTTATAAGCATCAGGTTCACGATAAGCATACTGTAGGTCCGCCGAAAAATTTCCGAAGTTATAGCCCACGCCAACAGGAACTTGCAAACCACTCGCATTATACTTATTACCACTGGTAATCGACTTCCAGCGCTCACTAAAATAACCAATACCTGCATAGGCATAGAATCCATCACTGACCATGTCTGTACTCAACAATAAATTAAGCTCTAACCCAGATGTTTCAAAATTTGACGGATTCGAAGTAGGATTTGAATCTTGGCTGAACTTCCCGCCACCAGCGAAATAATAGTTCGTTTCGATAACGAAATGATTACTGGGTAATAGCCGTGCAGAAAAAACAGGGGCTGTAAAATCACCATCATAGCTACTACTGTTATTCTTAATATCACTGCCACGGGAACCGGCGCCAATTTGTGCATGAATCTCTGCAAAACTAAAGGATGAAACACTTAACCCCATGATAAGCACTGTGTTTATTAACATTGTTTTCATAATCTGATTCCTATTTTTTAATATTTCTCTCAAATGCCACTTCAATTGACTGAGGAGCTTTCTTAAAGACGGTTTTACTGGCGTTTTTTTTAATGCCATCGACCATTTCCAGAACGGCTACCACCAGACTTTCCGCCTTCTGAATGATTACCTCTTGAGCGGCCAGCATCAGAATTCCCACCTCTTGAATTATTGCTACTAGAGCGGTTACCACCAGACCGAGAACCTCCCGAATGATCACTACTAGAGCGATGACCACCCATATTCCCATCTCCAGAACGACTACCGCTAAAACGATTACCGCTAAAAGAATGCCTATTTCCATCAGAACCTCCAAAATGCCTGCTAGACGATTCAGTACTGGTACTTTCTGCTCGGTCAACACCCACGGCATTACTATCACTGGATGTGGCCTTTTGCTCTTCGCTCATCGCATTGCTGCTCCCTCCAGAACCAACAGCTTCGACAGTAGAAGCGCTCTCTTCGCTAATTGCAGACGCAGAGCTACTCGTAGTGCCTCCACTGTTCGTTGAACGGGTCTCTTCATCCATCGCACTTGCGGCATAAACGGCTGTGGCCGACAGCGTCATAGCAAGCAAACTCATCACCGCTCCAAACAGCAGGCGAATCACTGACACTTTCAACATGGTATTCCTCCTCTTTAATTGTGGGATTTTTTCCCACGTAGAGAGCAAACAGTATCGTGTGAAAGATTCCCACGTCAATGTTTTTTTGCTACATTTTTACCAATAGCTTTCTTTACTTACGATTAATGGGCTATTTGAATAGGGAGAAGAAATGCTAGAAACCACGGAGAAACATGCCGATAAGAAAGGCTTTGTGGTAACCTAATAGGGTCAAGAAAAGGAATTTTAGATAAGCGAAAAGACTTAAACAGTGTCAATATTTCTTAGCAAGATCACTCAACGAACCACTTTATAATGGACAATTATGTCTGAACACTCAGCCACCAGTAGCGTAAAGCAACTTATCGCACAAGCCTTACATAAGGTTCTTTGTCCATTGGTAAAACTTGTTGTGCGTCAAGGCGTAACCTTCGTTGAATTTACTGAAATCCTGAAACATGCCTACGTAGAAGAAGTACAAAAAGAGCTAACCCGTAGTGGAGAACGCACCACCTTAAGTCGAATTAGTGTGGTCAGTGGTGTGCATCGAAAAGACGTAAAACGTCTCACAGAATTAAATCCTGAGGTCAATTCCAGCCGATCAGAAAAAGCTTCTCTTACTTCGCGCTTAATTAGCCTTTGGCTTGGCGACTCACAATACCTAGATGAACAAGGCAAGCCTATTACCTTATCTCGGTCTTCATTTGAGCTTTTGGTCCGCTCTGTTAGTTCCGATATTCGACCCCGAACTATGCTCGATGATTGCTTACAAAAAGGCATAATTGAAGGTAACGATGAAGGTTATTGTTTAATTACTGAGGCTTTGTTCCCATCTGAAGATCTAGCTACAAAAATCGCTTTTTTTGCTCGTAATACAGCCGACCACATAGCCACTTGTGAGCACAATGTCCGTGGCGAACAAAACGCTTTTCCAGAACGCTCCGTCTTCTACGACCATCTCTCCCACGCCTCAGTAATAGAGTTACAAAAACTGGCAGATGAGGAAACAAAAGCTTTGCTGATTCGCATCAATAAACGCGCGCAAAGCCTAGCTAAACAAGATGATGTAAACGAAAACAACGACCATAGATTTATTCTTGGTAGCTATTTCTACCAAGAAAAGGACTCTAAGAATGACTAGGTGTTTAACGATACTATTGGTTCTATTGACTTGCCTCTCCTTAACTTGGGCAGGCGAAGATCGTGGTATTGGTGGTACAGGTAAATACGCAAATATTGATGATAGAGGAATCGGCGGCACAGGCATCATTGGCACTATCACAAACTTTGGCAGCATCTGGGTTAATGGCCTAGAAGTCGAGTTAAATAAAGGCACCCAGATTAAAGTAGATGGCATAGCATCAAACGAAGATGCTCTGCGTCTTGGTCAACAAGTCAAAGTTCTTGCGGAACAGGAAGGCGACACCTGGTTTGCAAAAGAAATTCTTATTCATCATGCCGTAATTGGACGAATCGACAAGATATTAGATGGCAGCTTGGTAATACAGGGTATGACGATTAACCAAGACCCCAATATACCCGGCCATTGGCCAACTTTAGCTACCAAGGACTATGTAAAAGTAAGTGGTTACTTCCACGACGATAAATTCTATGCAACGGATATCATGCCCACCGAAAATGATAACTTATGGCAACTCACGGCCCCTGTCGTCTACGACAAAAAAGACGGTTGGGAAATTGCAGGGCAAGCTCTACCAGACGCCATTTTGAAAGTAAAAGAAGGCCAAACCCTCACACTAAAAGGCAAATACACGAAAAAAGGCCGTGAATTAACCTTTATTCGCTACGAAGAAAGCATTCCCTTTAAAGGCCAAAGCAGAGAATACATAGTGGAAGATCGTGGTTCAAACACACAACAAAATCGACGCTACACTCAGGACAGCTTTGAACAAAAACAGCACAACTTTAATAATAATTTCTTTGAGCGTTCGCCTATAACAGGACCAGGAACATTTCTTGGTAACCCGCCACCGGCGTTTAACGGCAGCTGGGAAAACGGCAGTTGGAACAATAATAACTGGGGACGCAATAGCGACTGGAGTAGTAATTGGGAAAACCTCAACGGGAAAAGCAACAATCCCCCTGCGTTTAATCAGCAGAGCGGATTCGGCAGTCGAGGAGGCTTTAGCAATAATAGCCCTTCCGATTCTCGCTCACCATCTGGAGGTTTTGAACCATCAAGATCTGGAGGCGCCCCTTCCAGAGGAGGACATTCAGGTGGGCCTTCAAAAGGAGGGCACTCCAGTGGAGGTAAATGGTAACTGGCCTTCGTTGTTGCCCTATACTTTTATACAGACATGTTATGTGGTCAAAGATGCCCGTATAGAAAACACCTTAATAGTCATTGCTTCCTTATCTTTAAAAAGCTAATTAAACTCTTATCTCAACTTATAAATGGATATTTTCATGATTATTCGCCCTGCCGTTATTTCCGATGCTGCAACCATTTTAGGCTTTATTACCGACCTCGCTATTTATGAAAAAGAGCCCAACGCCGTACACAACACAGTGGAAATCATCGAGAACACCTTATTTATAGACAATGCCAAAGCCCATGCCCTCATTTGTGAACACGAAGGAGAAGCCATAGGCTTTGCCGTGTACTTTTTCAACTACTCTACTTGGTTAGGGCAACACGGCATTTATTTAGAAGATTTGTATGTATCACCAAAAAAACGTGGTGTGGGTGCAGGCAAAGCCTTAATGAAACATCTAGCAAAGCTTGCTCTAGAGAACAATTGCGGGCGCTTTGAATGGAGTGTATTGAATTGGAATCAAAGCGCCATCGATATGTATGACAGTATTGGCGCTAAGCCTCAAAGCGAATGGACAAGCTACCGCTTAACAGGCGAGGCTTTAGTAAACTTTGCGAAATGATGCTTAAAAAACCTTTTCAAAACGCCATTAAGAAGCCTCACTTGATAGTGGAATTCCCCATGATCCAATCACAAAAAGCAGCAATTCTAGGGTCATGTTTGGGGCTGTCTAGGGTAATCAAGGCATAATCATAGCCTGTCGATTCCATCCCTAGTGGCGCAATTAAGCGTTCACTCTTCAGGTCATCATGCACTAACGGCTGTGAGCCAATTGCCATACCAAGCTGATTTTGCGCCGCTTGTAAGGTATAAAAAAAGTGATCGTAATATTGCTCATTGGCTGGCTTCACTTTCACCATATCATTGGCGATTTTCCAATGATGCCAAGCATCTGGACGCGTACGACTGTGTAACCAATTCGCCTTTTCCAGATCTTTCCCTATGGTGTTATTCCAATAATCTGGCGTGCAAACTGGACCTGCGACCTCTTCTAATATGGGCGTTACACAGTAATCGTCACTGATACCGAAATCGGTACGGCGAATCGCAATGTCGCAATTCTCGGACAATAAATCGATAGGGCCGCCTGCCATACGTAAATCGATGTTTAACTCAGGATGAAGCTCACGAAACGCTCCTAGCCTCGGCATTAGCCAACGCATCGCCAAACTGGGTTCACAGGACACAGTAAGAAATGGTGACGCGCTGTCATGGCGGTGAATTTCTTCTACCGTCTGGCTCAAAGCATCCAGCGCCTCAGTTGCGGTTTTAAACAACCTTTGACCTGCCACCGTTAAATACACTCGACGATTACGGCGAGCAAACAAACTCACACCGATACGCTCTTCCATTTGCCCTACGGCTCGGCTAATCGCTCCATGGGTTAAATGTAGCTCTTCTGCCGCACGGGAAAAACTTTGATGCCGAGCCGCCGCTTCAAACGCTGTCAGTGCAGACAAAGGTGGTAGTTTTCTCTTTTGAGGATAGTCATTTGTGTGATTATTATTCACAGTATTAACCATTTTTTATCGATTTAATTGTGATAAAGACTATCTCATACTATTTATATTCACAAACAAGAGACTATAAACATGATCAACATAGACAATCTCGAACTCTATTCGGTCGCCATCATTACCTTGCTGGCGGTCATTAGTCCGGGACCAGACTTCGCCATGGTCTCCCGTGTGTCGCTATTAAAAGGAAGAAAGGAAGGTATCTTGTGCGCCCTTGGCATCAGCGTGGCAATCGGTGTGCATTTGGCTTACACCTTGCTGGGGCTCGGCATTGTATTCGCCAACAACGTCTGGGTATTAAACACGCTACGTTATCTTGGTGCTTTGTATCTAGTTTGGTTGGGGTTATCTGCTCTGTGGCCAGACATCAAAAGATGGTTCATGACAACAACGCCACCATCAGCCACCAGCCCAATATCGGAACCATTGGCAAACAATAAATCGTCTTTCTGGATGGGCTTCGCCTGCAATGCGTTAAACCCGAAAACCATGCTATTTATCGTGTCACTGTTTAGCCAAGTAATTTCCCCTAACACCTCAGTCGTGATGGAACTTGGCTACGGTTTCTACATCGCTTTCGTGCATTTCCTTTGGTTCGGACTCGTTGCCTGTCTACTCACATCAGCCCCCATACAAAACAAGGTGGCCGCCTGCAAAGTATGGATAGAAAGAGTCACAGGGGTATTGCTAGCCACTCTCGGCGTTCGGTTATTGGCGAGTTAAGCCTTTACTAACAGAGACTCTACCCATTTAGCGACTTGCAATAGCTCGTCATCGGTACGGGGTTTACCGATCAGTTGAATGCCTAAAGGAAGGTGATTGTCATCTGTCATGCCGGGTAGGGTAATGACAGGTAAACCCATGGCTTGCCAAGGGCGACTCATATGAGGGGAGCCGGTTTTATCGTGCCCTAATGGCGCGATATCGGACGCGGCTGGCGCAAGCACGGCATCAATATTAGAGTTCGATGACCACAGCCAATCGCAACAAGCTTCGGCCGCCTTTAAAGACGATAGATAGGTTTCACGATCCATCGACAGACCATCGTCAATGAGTTGTTTAAGAGGGGCGCTCAATAAGTCAGGTTGTTGGGATTCTAGTACCAAGTTACGGCACACTTCCCAAGCCATGATATTGCCATGATGGTCGACCATTTCTTGTAAACGTGTGCCAGCCTCTAGTTCAATCACTTCTACGCCTTGTGCAACCAGCTTATCTGCCAACGCTTGCATGGCTTCGTTCATGGCAGGAGAGGTTTCACCCACCAATTCACCTCGGCAAAATAAGATACGTTTTGGCTTTTTAGCTGCAAAGTTTGCGTTCGCTACAGAGGCAGACTGACGCAGTAAAATAGCACGCAGTAGTTGAATGTCTTCCACATAACGAGAAAACAATCCAAGGGAATCAAGGGACTGGGCTAAGGGCTGGCCACCACGAAGTGAATACTCACCTCGGCTTCCAACATAACCAATAGAACCACAATAAGCCGCAGGACGAATCACCGACGCCGCCGTTTGCGAACCAAGCGCCACAGGCACCATGCCATCGGCAACAGCCGCCGCAGAACCACTCGACGAACCACCCGGTGTGCGAGCTAAATCTGCCGGATTTTGTGTTTTACCCGGTTTGAAGTAGGCAAATTCTGTCGTCACTGTTTTACCTAACACCATGCCGCCAGCTTGACGAATCAGCGCCACACAAGAGGCATCTTCAATAGGTTGACGACCTTTATGAATAGGCGAGCCCATTTCTGTTGGCATGTCTTTGGTATCAATAATGTCTTTAATTCCAATCGGCAACCCTTTCAATTGGCTGGCTTCGTAGAATGACTGGTTATCACGATAATGAGAAAGGTAAGCCGATCTATCTAGCTGATATTGCCACGCCTTAACCTCTGGCTCTCTTGCTTCTATATGATCAAAGCAAGCATGGATGAGCGCTTCTGCACTGTACTCACCTTGCTCTATTGCGTGCAGCATTTGCACTAAGCTCATCTTATTCATTGCGATTGCCATAGGGTATAGAGCTCCTGATAAAGTATGAGAGTGGCTATTAAGCGGAAGCGACCGACTTTTCATCCAACGCGTGATAAGCACGATTAAAGTACACTAAACCACTGCCTTCTGTGCCAACCTTGGCGTCTTTGACTCGGCAATAAAATACCGTGTGCGACCCCATTTCATGGGTTTCGTGTATTTCACAATCAAAACTAACCAAGGCTTCATCTAAGGCCGGAGCACCTGTTTTTAATGTTTGCCAACTGTGTTTAGCAAAACGTTCTTCACTGCTTAAGTCACGATTAGCAAAATCCCAAGACACGCCTTGGTGATGGCTTTGCAAGACGTTTACGCACAATACACCGTTTTCCTTAAAATGCGGGTTCGCAAACGAGTTTCGATTCATACATACCAATAAGGTTGGTGGTTCATCGGTCACACTGGTCACTGCGGTAGCGGTAAAACCATAACACCCAGCCTCACCATCTGTGGTGATAACAGAAACAGCACTGCCCAATAGCGCCATTCCATCTCGAAATAATTTCGTTTCTATCATGACAGTTTCCTTATATATCAATCACTAAACGAGGAGAAAGAGAACGAGAACAACACAAGGTAATTTGGTCATTGTCTTCTTTTTCATCGTCTGTTAAATACACATCCCGATGGTCAGGAATACCTTCACTGACATCACATAAACAGGTACCACAAGTACCTTGCTCACAAGCCACTTGCACTTTAACGCCGGCGGCTTTTAGCGCATCGGCGATGCTTTCGTTTTCACCTACCGTGACGGTGACATCGCTTTGCTCGGCATACACTTCAAAACTGTCGCCGCCAGTTTCAAGTTCAACATTAAAAAACTCACGATGAATATTTGTGTCAGCAAACCCCTGTTTTTTAGCAGCTTCAATCACCCATTCCATAAAGCCATTTGGGCCACATACATAGACATGAACTGAATCATTAGCCCCTTGAAACACTTTAGCTAAGTCTAATCGCTGACCATTATGTTCTGAGGTGAAATGGGTATACACTTGCTCAACAAAGGCGCTGTTTTTTAGCTCATCGAGAAATCCGCTTGTTTGTGCAGAACGACCACAATACCAAAGGTCAAAATCGCCACCTGCGTGATGTAATTCATGGGCCATGGAAATCATTGGGGTGATACCAATACCACCACCAATCAAGATAGACCGCTTTGCTTCTGGCACTAATGGGAATAAGTTACGAGGCTGACTTATCATCAGCTCAGTGCCTTCTAGTAACTTGGTATGAGCGGCAATCGAGCCACCACGAGAATCTGGGTCTTTCAGAATACCGAGGCGATAAACCGAAGTGTCTGCCGGGTCTCCGCAAAGGGAATATTGTCGGATCAACTCATCCCCTAAATGTAAATCAATGTGTGCCCCCGCTTCAAAAGCAGGTAAGGACTTGCCTTGTGGGTCTACCAATTCCAAAACAACTATCGAGTCTGTGTGCATTTCACGCTTTTGCACCACAACCTTTAATAATGCGTCAGGCATATCTTTTTCTCCTTTTGAGAGGGTTAGCGCATGAAAAGGCCGCCATTCACGTCCCAAGTTGTTCCTGTCGTGAAGTAGGCTTCTGGGCTGGCAAATTGCACCACCATATCACCAATAAAATCACCATTTCCTAGGCGTCCTGCTGGAATAGCGCTGAGTAACGTCGGTAAACGCTCTTCAGGAACAAGCGCTTTCACCATCGGAGAATCAATAGGGCCAGGAGCAATGGCATTTACCGTCACGCCGTTTGCGGCCAGCTCTTTAGCAAACACCTTAGTAATGGTGAGAATGCCACCTTTGGAAGCCGCATAGTGTGCACCCGTCGAGGTTCCGCCATTTTGGCCCGCCAAAGACGCCATGTTAATAATGCGACCATAACCTTGTTCTGCCATGTATTTGCCTATCACCTGACAACCGACAAACGCACCGCCTAAATTAACATTCACCACTTGGTTAAATTCTTCAGGTGAAATCTCCATCACAGGCGTGGCCTTAGTGACCGCTGCATTGTTAACCAGCACATGCAATCCACCCCAAAAAGCCAAAACATCCGCTAAAGCGGCTTCAAAGTCGGCCTTTTTTGCAATATTCAGCGTTAAAGGCAAAACACAATTGCCTGTGTTATCTAGTGAAAGCGCCGCTTTTTTTACCGCTTCGCCATCCACGTCGGTTAATACGACTCGATACCCAGCCGCCAATAATCGACCCGCTATCTGATAACCCAAACCTTGCGCAGCACCAGTGACTAAAGCAACCTGTGATTCAGACATTGAATATCTCCTAAAAAATAAAGCTAACGGTACGTAGGAAGCCATCGGCGTGCATCAGCTTCACCACTTTTCGCTGAATGCGGTAGCTATCATCTGTTGGCGTTAATATGTATTCCATGTCAGCAGGATAGGTAACTAATTTGCCATGACGTAATTCATTCAAGGTCATCGCGCAACGCACGACAACTTGATCTGTGCTTTCTTCAAGCACTCGAACACGTGACATCATCCGCACCGTGGCACTTGCCGCGCCGGCAGAAACAGACTCACCACTTTCTAGACGCGCAACACGCATGCGTCGCATGTCTTTGTCGTCTAAAGCTAGGTTCAGCGTGGCTTCGTAGTCAGTTTCATTATTGTCTGTCGGCACTATGTAAAGGCCACTGTCGTTCCACAAAGACAACCAATCTTGATACTCTTTGTGATCCAATAAATCCGCTTCGTGCCAAATAAAGGCGGTTACCTTGTTAACCAAATCTGTGTTGATGCTCATGGTTACTTCTCCTCACCTGCGGCCATCATTTGCTTGTACTTCTGATAGGCACCGCGCATGCCCGTTTCAGAACACACAGCACCAGCCACATTACCATCAGGCGAAGTATGCAAGTTTTCCATCCCTCGGTTCACCAGAATCCAACCGTCTTTACCTGCCATTGAGCCTTTTTGAACACGTTCCCATGCTTCACCATCATCTGGTGTACCAAAGCCCATCGGCCCTTGGAAGTGCTCATGCAAACGCATACGTTTTTGATTAAATACCGCAGGCGCTCCTTCACCACCTATCGCCACGTGCTGAATTTCTGTCTCATTCACGGTAACAGGACGTAGTACACGGAAAAACGCCATAGAACAGGATACGTTAGGGAAAAGATTTAGATTAAACCCAGTACCATGGGCGGCACGTACTAAGCGTTTTACTTGGTCTTCATCCTGGCCTTCATCACGAAGCGCTTGAGCCAGCTCTTCAAACCGCGCTGGAATCGGCTGATCTAGATCGGCTTCTAAGTCAATCAAATCAGGAATCATCACCATCACGCTATGGCCATGACCTAGGTCTTCAACAAAACCTTCACCATCTAAAAAGTCGAAAATATCGGCGGTGGCATCATCCAAAGAGCTGACAAAAGATTTATGAACGATAGGAAAATGATAAGCGTCTGTGGTGTTTTCTAACTGGATTTTCCAGTTACCGGGAAAGTTAAAGCGGTGCTCGCCCAAGACTTTTAATGGGAAACCGCCACCTTGCTTAACAAACAAATCGATCCATTTTTTCGCACCACCAAGAAAGTCTTCTAATGGCTCGATGTCGTCTTTAAAGGTGGCAAAAACCAAGCCCTGATAGGATTCATGGCGCAAGCTTTCAAGGGGTAATTCGCTTTTATCAATGACACCTTCGTATTCTTCTGGCTTTGGTAGACCACGTAAACCGCCATCTAGGGCATAGCCCCAACCATGATAAGGACAGGTAAAAGCTTTGGTTTTTCCCTTACGGCCTTCACACACGGTCGCACCACGGTGTCGGCAACGGTTAAGCAATACATGTGTATTCATCTTACGGTCACGGCTCAAGATAACCGGATGGCGACCAACAAAAGATGTCTTGAAGCTACCCACTTCTGGCACTTCACTTTCATGTCCGATGAAGACCCAAGTATTATTGAATACCTTGTCCAACTCTTCTTCAAAAATAGCAGGATCAGAATACAAGGCCTTATGAACACGCCCATCTTCGACCATATCCGCTGCTTTTAAACTAATATTCTCAAGCTCTATTAATTCGCTCATTGCCATACTCTTAGTAATCTATTGGTCACCCAGCCATTCACTGGCGAGGGGGTTATTTAGTCTTTGGTATCTGGAACAGGAAGTTCGGCATCATTATTCCAGCCACCCACAGGGCGACTGAATAGATTCTCGGTTTCAAAGTGCGACATACGCCAAACACCTTCTTGCTGACGAAACTGAACGCTAAGTCGAGCACTATTGAGGTGTGAACCACCTGCACTAAAGGTCGATACCTGCAACATATTCCAGCTACCAAACGCCACATCACCATCAACTCGAATCACTTGTGACGCCAAGTAATGAACATTTAGCGCAAAATGCGGAGGCTCAACCGTGTATTTCGCTAACATATCAAGGATGGCATCACGGCCTTGGTATCCGCCAAAGCTCTTTGCATAACGAGCACCTTTACCTTCCCAGCGAGCGTCTTGCGTAAATAAATCGCCCAACTCATCTAATGGTGTTTGTGGGTTCAAATGGTCACACAAGTCCATATAGCGGTTGATGCAGGCTGAAATATCTCGCTCACTTTCTAGCCTAGAAAGTCGTTGCTGAAGTTGCGCATTTTGCTGTTCAAGGTTGGTCATCAACTTGGCCTTAACTTAAGCTGTCTGTACGATCAATTCACGACCGATACGAGATTCCACTTTAGCGTAGCGCCAAAGTTTATAAGGTGAATCGCCTACCGACGTGGTACGGAACAAGTTACAACAAGCCGTCACCGTGTCGTAATCGATCACGTCGGCAAGAAGATAGGTTGTCCAAGGGTAACCAGAAGAAGGGCCAACCATGCTTTGGTCATCGTCCATATTACCAATCACAGTAACGCCTTCCATGTTATGAATGCCGTTCCACATTTCACTAAATGCCGCCCATACGTCCAATTGCTCTTCTCTTGGCGCATCCATGAAATTCTGATTAATACCCATGCAAAACATAACGCGTAACGGTTTTTTATCACTCATAATCTGTGTCTCCTTGATTCGAATTCTAGGTTAGAAATAGGTTCTAATTAGTAACAAAATCGTTCTTTCTATTGCGGTACGACAATTTATAGATAGCCTGGAAAAGGCTTCAATCCAAAGAAAACTGCTCCAGCATTTTGCCAAGTAACATCTCCCATAAAGGCATGTTGAGTCACCACTTGAGCATCATTAACAAAACGCGATAATGGGTTCGTTCGATAAACACCTGTCATACCAGAAAGCAATTGCACTCTTCGCGCCACATCGGCGGAAACGCGAGCGGCATGAGTCGAAGAAAGTCGTAATAGATTTACCTGTTCCACCGATGCTTCCTCACCTTTTTCAAGAGTGTTCCACGCATCCGTAATGGATTCATAAAAGAAGCTACGTGCAGCGCGCAACTCGGCTTCTGCTTTAGCCAATTCGGCCTGAGTAAGAGGGCGCTCACCAATGTTTGGCGCACCTGTGACAGACGCTCGACCTGATGCCATGGATTTCAGCTCATCCAATGCAGCGCGAGCAATACCTAACCCCACGACAGATAAAACTTGCGTCGCAAAAGACAAAGATGGATAGCGGAAAATCGTTTCATTCAAATTCGATGGGCCACCACGAACAAAGGTCCAGTTTTCGGCCACTTCAACATCGTTAACCACAAGATCATGGCTACCAGTGCCGGCTAAACCCACCACATCCCAGTTGTGCACAACATCGGCTTTACTCGCAGGCATAACGGCCATTCTTGGTAAACCTAGTTTGTCACCTTCTTTGGGTGCGATACCCACACCAACGATGTCCGCCCCTTTACAACCACTGGAAAACTTCCAGCGACCTTTTACTTTAAAGCCGCCATCTACTAGATCGGCTGGCTGAGGAGGAAAAATCCCCCCAGCAAAGATTTTGTTAGGCGTTTCGGCATAAATGGTTTTAATGGTTTCCAAAGGCAAGGCAGATAAATACACCACTCCCATACCAAAACTGGCCACCCAACCGGCCGAACCATCGGCTTTCGAGATTTCTTCGATCACTTCACAAAATTGCGCCGCACTTAACTCATCACCGCCTAGGCTCTTAGGCACTAACGCTCGGTAAATACCTAAATCGCGAAATCGCTCAATAATGTCCTGACTAATAAATTGTTGATCATCAAATTCATTTGCTCTGGCACGAGTACGAATGTCATCCATTAGCTTTTTAAACTCATCACCATGAAGCGCATCATGGATGGAGCCTTGGGAGGCCTTCGGAAAAGTTGCCACACTATTATCTTGAATCATCAGTTGAATCCTCCTAGTAGGCTCAACACCGAATGTATTTCGTGAATCACGTAAACTTCTTTTTATAAAATCCTATTTTTTTACTTTACTTGTCAACTAATTTTTCAATTAAATACTCAACTTTATGAAGGCACAAAATTGATGCAAAAAATACATACCGCACCAACTAAAAGCACAACCACAGCAAGAGATAAGCACTTTATATTTTTATTAAATTGTTGATATATAAATATATTTTAAAAATACACGTCAAATTTTATTTTCACCGACCACAAAACATCAAAAACAAAAAACGCCATATCAAAAATATTTTAATTCGAAAAAAACATACCTAAAAAACCATATTTTTTGTTCTTTTTTATTCACTATAAAATCCAACAATCACAAGGCGTTAGCGCTTATTTTTCTGGTCAAAAAAACAACACTAAAAGACTCTTTAGACCCTTGTAAGAAGCAAGACTCACGATAGTGCACCCCCACTAAATGGCACACTTAGTGCAAAAGACCTAAAAACAATCTGAGTTTTTGAGACGTTTTTTAAGGCCATATGGCACGAAACTAACAACCACAACAGGAGATTCTTATGCTGTCTAAGAAAATATGTACCGCTCTGTTTTTAACCTCGTCATTGCTTGCCCCGTTAGCGAATGCAGAGATTAAAATTGGGGTTGTTAGCTCAAGTACAGGCCCAATTGCCCTAGTCGGCATTCCGCAAAAGAACACAGTCGCCCTGCTGCCTAAATCCGTTGCGGGTGAGAAAGTTACTTACATTTCACTGGATGATGGCAGCGACCCGACTGCCACAGTAAAAGCCTTCAAAAAACTCATTGATGAAGAAAAAGTAGACGCGATTATTGGGCCTAGTGGTTCAGGTAATGCCATGGGCGTGATTCAGTTCGCTGCCGAATCTGGTACACCTATGCTGGCACCAGTTGGAACAGCCGCTGTGGTTCTTCCAATGACAGAGCAAAAAAAATGGGTATTTAAGACGACACAAAACGATGACTTAATTGCCTCAGCTTTGGTCGATCAAATGAAATCGTCAGGTGTCAAAACCATAGGCTTATTTGGAACCGCCGACCCTTTTGGGGAAAACTGGTCAAAGGTAATGAAGGAGCTAACGAAAAAAGCTGGTATCAAGATTGTTGCGAATGAATACTTCCAACGTCAGGACACTTCCGTAACAGGACAAAGTTTAAAAATTCTAATCGCCAATCCTGATGCTGTTTTAATTGCCGCTCCGGGCAGCTCGTCGGTTATGCCGCAAACCACTCTTAAAGAGCAAGGCTATGGCGGGCAAATTTATCAGACTCATGGGGCCGCTCTTGATCCATTTTTACGCTTAGGTGGTAAAGCCGTAGAGGGTACTATTCTGGCAGCCAGTTTGATGCTGGTTCTGGACGAAGTGCCAGATAGCCCATCCAAGGCCATTGCGACCAAATACGTTGCCGACTACAAAAACCTTTATGGAAAAACACCAGCAACGTTCGGAGGCAATGTGTTTGATGCTGGGCTTTTGTTAAAGAATGCCATCCCTTCCGCTTTAAAAGCTGGCAAACCGGGCACACCAGAGTTTCGTGCCGCTTTACGAAGCGCTCTTGAACACACCAAAGAAATGCCAGCCACACAAGGGGTTTATAACTTAACACCTGCGGATCATAGTGGTTTTGATGAACGCGGACGCGAGCTGATCACAGTGAAAAATGGCAAATGGACTTTGTTGAAATAAAACCGTTTCACTTGGCACTGTCGTCAATGACCCAGTGCCAATTCCCTAATAATAAAATTTTAGAGCTCATTAAACACAGAGAGACAAGGAATCCGAATAGATGAATTTTCAGATTGCCACACTGCTCGGACAGGATGGGTTAACCAACGGCGCTATTTATGCCTTGTTAGCATTATCCATTTTGCTGGTCTTTACCGTGACGCGCATTTTACTTATCCCTCTGGGTGAATTTGTGACCTTTGGTGCCTTAACCATGGCCGCCATTCAAATGGGCAAAGCGCCAGTGTTGGAATGGCTTTTATTATTACTGACCACTATCGATTGCAGTCTCGACATTTATCAGCAAGCCAGAACTCGAATCGACAAAACCAAGTTGCAAAAAACAGCGCTCAAGCTTGGCTACGCCTTATTAATGGTTGGCTTAATGCATTATCTGAATTTGGCTGAAACGCCAATGTTTTTCCAAGCCGTATTAACTTTATGCTTGATTGTGCCACTTGGCCCGATTATGTATCGCTTGTTCTTCCAACCACTGGCCGATGCACCTGCACTGGTATTACTCATTGTTTCTATTGCCACTCATGTTGCCATGGTCGGTGTCGGGCTTCTGTTATTTGGTCCTGAGGGCGCTCGCACTCAGCCTTTCTCAGATTCTGGTTTCCGCTTAGGCAACGTCATGCTGAAAAGCCAAACCTTATGGATCATTCTGGTCTCCATTGTATTGATCGTTAGTCTCTTTATCGCCTTCGAACGCACTTTATACGGTAAAGCCTTACGAGCCACCGCGGTAAATAGAATGGGCGCTCGACTACAAGGCATTTCACCTGTTTTTGCAGGCAAGGCGACCTTTGCATTAGCGGCATTTTTAGGTGCTGCATCGGGCATTTTAATCGCCCCGATTACCACGCTTTACTATGACTCAGGCTTCATTATCAGCTTAAAAGGTTTTGTTGGCGCCATTATCGGCGGGTTGATTAGCTACCCTATTGCCGCCATAGGAGCCGTGGCGGTTGGCATGATTGAGGCTTTTTCCATGTTCTGGGCAAGCAACTACAAAGAGATCATTGTTTTCACATTGATTATTCCATTCCTAATTTGGCGCTCGATGAACAGCCAGCATGTAGAGGATGAGGAATAATGAAACATCGTTACCTAATCGCTATCGGGCTCGTCTTTTTAACACTTGCTCCACTGGTATTACCGACCTACCAAGTCACCTTGCTAAACTATATTGGCTTATACGCTTTAGTGGTTCTTGGCTTAATTCTACTCACAGGCGTTGGCGGTATGACCAGCTTTGGTCAAGCGGCTTTCGTTGGGTTAGGCGCTTACACCACCGCCTATCTGACCACAACTGAACAGTTGCCAGCATGGTTAAGCTGGACAGCAGGTTCGCCTTGGTTGGCACTCCTTGTCGGAATCACTCTCACTGCGGCGGTGGCTCTGTTTCTCGGCGCTCTCACCTTACGCTTATCAGGTCACTATTTGCCTTTGGGAACCATTGCTTGGGGCATTTCCCTTTATTATCTATTCGGCACAATGAGTTCCATGGGCGGCCATACTGGCATCAGCGGATTGCCTTCTCTCAGTTTTTTCGGGCTATTGCTCGATAAAGGCGAAAAGATTTTCTATCTCATCTGGGTGATTCTCTTATTGGCGATCTGGATCACCAGCAATCTATTAAATTCACGGGAAGGACGAGCTATTCGCGCACTCAAAGGCGGACAACTAATGGCGGAATCCATGGGCGTAAACACCTTTCGCTCCAAGATGGTGATCTTTCTCATATCAGCTCTTTTTGCGGCTATTTCTGGCTGGCTTTACGCTCACACTCAACGCTTTGTTAACCCGACACCCTTCGGTCTGCACATGGGCATTGACTACTTATTTATGGCACTTATTGGTGGCGTTGGTAGTGTATGGGGAGCACTCGTTGGCGCCGGTGTACTCACCATGCTTAAGCAATGGTTACAGGATTGGCTACCGCTTATTATGGGCAGCAATGGTCAATATGAAACCATTGTCTTTGGCCTACTGATCGTCTTTATGATGCAGCGCTCTCCGGGTGGTTTGTGGCCTTTATTGGTCAAACTAGTCCCTATGCGCTGGCGTATTCAACAGCACATTTTGATCAATGAAAACGTCGATAACCTTTCCCGTAGACCCCTTCCTGAAAAAGGTGAGTTACTACTCGAAGCCCACGATGTCACTCGTCGGTTTGGTGGCTTGGTTGCTAATAATAAGATGAACCTATCACTTCATGCTGGGGAGGTCCTCGCCCTCATCGGCCCGAATGGCGCAGGTAAGAGCACCATGTTCAATCAATTGTCTGCGGTGGATACACCAAGCGACGGCGAGGTGATCTTCATGGGCACAAGTTTACAAGGTAAAAGCTCTCGCCAAGTCGCTAACATGGGTATGAGCCGCACCTTCCAGCATGTGAAGCTGTTACCCACGATGACAGTGCTTGAAAACGTTGCCTTGGGTGCACACATGCGCGGCTCAAAAGGTGTCATGAGTGCCGCCTTGCACAGAGAAAGAGAAGAAGAACAACGACTGCTGAAAGAAGCCAAGTACCAACTCGAACGAGTAGGTTTAGGTGATCACCTTTATGCAGAAGCGGGAAGCTTGGCGCTTGGCCAACAACGCATCCTCGAAATCGCAAGGGCATTGTGTGCTGACCCTTGTGTCTTGTTACTAGACGAACCTGCGGCGGGTTTACGCTTTAAAGAAAAGCAAGCTTTAGCGCAATTGCTCACCAAATTAAAAGAAGAGGGTTTAGCTATTCTGCTTGTTGAGCATGATATGGACTTTGTTATGAACCTTGTGGATCGGATAGTCGTCATGGAATTTGGAGAGAAAATCGCCGAGGGTAAACCCGAAGAAATTCAAACCAACCCTGCCGTATTAGAAGCGTATTTGGGAGGGGAAGAGTGAATCAATCAAGCAATATAGACTTATTAAAAGTCAGTGACCTAAAAGTCGCCTACGGCAAAGTCAATGCGCTAACAGGCATAGACCTTACGCTCAAAGAAGGTCAATTAGTCACTGTCATCGGACCAAACGGGGCAGGCAAAACAACGCTTTTATCGGCCATCATGGGAGTTCTGCCATCGAGTGGCATTATTCGATTTGATGATAAAGAGTTTACCAGCCCAGAAGTGGAAACACTGGTTGGCCATGGTCTTGGCTTAGTCCCAGAAAAACGCGAACTGTTTACCAGCATGAGCGTGCAAGATAATTTATTGCTCGGCGCTTTTCTGCGTTATCGAAAAGGCGATAAAACCTACGATAAGACGTTAGCTGAAATCTACAGCTTATTCCCTCGCCTTTGGGAACGTCGCCAACAACAAGCGGGCACCTTATCCGGTGGCGAAAGACAAATGCTGGCCATTGGCCGAGCCATGATGAGCAAGCCTAAACTACTCATGCTTGATGAACCCAGCTTAGGGCTAGCGCCATTAATCACCCGCGAAATCTTTCGCATTTTCAGCGACCTAAGACGCCAGGGTGTTTCCATTCTATTGGTCGAACAAAACGCTCGCGCCGCACTCAGAGTGGCGGATTACGCCTATGTGCTTGAAGGCGGCCAAGTCGCTATGCAGGGGCCAGCAGCCGAGCTTGCCAATGACCCAAAAGTCATTGAGACGTATTTAGGCTTAGCAAATAAACACCAAGAATTATTATCCAGTTAACCTTTGAGAAAAATAGAAGATTACACTATGAAAATTTGTATCGCAGGCGCAGGTGCCATTGGTTGTACTATCGCTGCTCGACTCGCCCATTCAGGCCAAGACGTAAATGTATTAGCTCGCGGAGAAACACTGGCCGCTATCAAGAAAGAGGGTATCAAACTAACGGATTTAGACGGTGACTATCAGGTACCTGTCAACGCCAGTGAATCTGCTGAAGAATTAGGCCCGCAAGACCTTATTTTTATCTGCACAAAAGCACCAGCGTTGCCCGTTATGCTCGAAAAAATACAGCCAATGCTGCACGAAAAGACCATCGTGATTCCTGCCGTAAACGGCATTCCTTGGTGGTACTTCCAAGGAATAGAAGGTCGCTTCTCTGGAGAAAACATTCAATCCATTGACCCTGAAGGCAGTGTTAGCAAACTCCTGCCTCATAAGCACCTAATTGGCTGTGTGGTGTTTATTACTGCCTCTCGCCAAGCTCCTGCGGTTGTCAAAGCGACCAATCCTCACTTAATCGTATTAGGCGAAATTACGAATGAAATGACAGAGCGACTAGAAAGCGTTCGCCATGTTATTGAACTGGCAGGCATAGAAGCCAGAGCAACCGACAATATTCGAGATCAGTTATGGACAAAGGTCGCCGCTAACATTACATCCAACCCATTATCAGTGGTCACAAAAGGTACCTTAGAACAGGTTTACGCAGACGATAGGCTCAAACCATTGGTTCGCCAGATGCTAGATGAAGTGCTACTCACCGCTGCCGCTTATGGCGCACGAATTCGTTTTGACCCTCATACCTTTATGGAATTAGGTGCTGGAATGGGAGCCGTAAAAACCTCCATGCTACAAGACTTTGAAGCAGGACAACCGCTTGAACTGAGTGCCATTGGCCACTCGGTGATCGAGCTAGCCAACAAGGTAGGTACACCTATGGTGGCTACCCAAAACTTACTCAACGTGACGGAGTTTATTGCCACTCACCACACTCACTTGCCAAAAGCGTCATAAAGCACGAAGACACATTAAGGAAATAACGATGAGCAAAACATTGTCACGACCATCACACATTAACGAAGAAGAGTGGGAACTAAGAGTTAAATTGGCTCATTGCTACCACCTAATTGATTTCTTTGGCTGGACAGAGACCATTTTCAACCACATATCAGCACGCCTCCCCAATGTAGAAGGCGAATATCTGGTGAACCCTTTTGGCCTTAACTACACAGAAATCACACCACTGAACTTGATCAAAGTCGATGTAAATGGCAACAAACTAGACGACTCGCCATACGATGGAAACCCAGCAGGCTTTGCACTTCATGGGGCGATCCATACGGCAAGGGAAGACGTACATTGTGTGATTCATACGCACACCAACGAAGTATCCGCTGTCGCTATGAAAAAAATCGGCTTCACCCATGACAGTTTCTATGGCGCACAACTTTACGGCCGTGTCGGCTATCATACCTTCGAAGGCATCACGCTTTATGATGATGAAAGAAGCCGAATGCTCGAAAGCCTAGGAAATAAACACATTTTAGTGTTACGTAATCACGGTATTGCCGTAGGCGAATTTGATATTGAACGTACTTTCTTTTTACTCTGGACGGTACAACGAGCCGCCGAGATTCAAGTCACATCAGGTGCACTGGGCGGCGAAGATGTCCCTCTACCAGAAACCATCAGCCAAAAATGTGCGGAACAAACGCAAATGCTCATTAGCAATAGTGGCTTTGCCAATAAATTTTACACCGCCATGGTTCGCAAAATGGAAAGCGAAAGAGGCGCCTACTGGTAATTTCATAGACTCAAAAATGACCAGAATACTTCTGGTCATTTTCCCTACTTAGCAATCCAATCAGGCTCTTGTAAATTGACTAGATACACCAACCTTTTGTACAGTCTATGGCTAAGGAAGGTCTGAACAAGTCCTCTTGTCTCAGCATGTGGATAAAAGCCTGTTATTCGAGGCGAGTGCCGAATGTGAATAGTTGCCCTATTGTCGAGGTGCTCAACAAAGAATTCAGGCTTTTAGACCATGCCCTACGGGTCTTTCAGAGAAAACGCCACACTGCGTTGCGACTCTTTGAAAGGTACCTACATTACATCAGAGTCGCGCCTTATTTGACGATTTCTCTGAAAGACTGAGTCTTAGTAGACTTATTCAGACCTTCCCTAATAGGAGCAAAGACCTTTAATGACAAACAAACCTCGACTACCCCGTAGCCAAAAATACAATCCAGCAAGTGACGACTTTCACAAAGAAGACTTTCCCTTCTATTGGCTTGCCCGTGTCCATGGCCGCTATACCATGGCGATGGAAAAAGCCCTAAAAAAAATTGGTCTCGACATACCAAGATGGCGCATCCTGTTCATTTTAAAAGAAGAAGGCACCACCAGCGTATCGCAAATTGCCATCCACGCTATCGCTAAATTACCCACCATCACCAAAATCATCCAACGTATGAAAGAAGACGGACTGATTGAGACCAAGGTACGCAGTGAAGATGGGCGAGTAACCGATGTGACTCTTACAGAAAAGGGCCTGCAAGCCATTGCTGATATTCAAGATGTGACTCAGGACCTATTTCGCCAAAGCTTTAAAGGCATGACAGAAGCTAAAATACAAAGGCTCAACAAGTTGTTGGAAGAGCTATTCCACAACTTGCCGGAGCACTTTTAGTAAACCCAGATCAGAGCTACTTTTGTAAGTAACTTTCTGCCTCTGCTCTTCCCATGTATTTCCCTAAGGTTTTTACTGGCACGTCTTTTAGATTTACTACGATCAAACCATCCAAGGTATTGTTAAAGGCAGAATCCACGTTAAAACATACCAACTTGCCGTTCATTTTCAGATACTGGCGCAACAGGATGGGCAAACCTTTTCCTGACTCCATCTTGGCAAGCACTTTTGACAATAGGGAAACGCTTGCTAACGCCGTCAAGAGATGAGGCTGCCAAAAAGGCATCTCGCTATTTTTTAACGGTGTCGAGGCAGCGACTAACGCGGCTTTTTGTTGATCATAAAAATGGATGGACAATACCGCCGCCATCAATTCTCTGGCACTGTGACTGTATTCATTGCTGATACTGACTGGCCCAAACAGGTGCGTATACTTAGGATGGCGATGCACAAAGGTGGCGATGCCTTTCCACAGCATGAACAGGGAATTTAAATTCTTTTGATAATGGGCCGCCACCACAGAACGCCCCACTTCGATACTATTGTCCAAGCTATCAATAAAGGCTTGGTCGTATTCAAACAAGCTACGGGAATACAGGCTTTCTAAGCCCTTTTCTTTGATCAATTCATCGACTAAGCCTAAGCGATATGAACCGACGATTTCTTTATTATCTCTATGCCAAACAAACAACTGATGATAATAGCGATCGAACTCATCAAGGTCACAGGCCAATCCTGTACCTTCACCTACAGCACGAAAATTCTCTTCTCGAATACGTCCAATTTCCTTCATCAACTCTGGAATCGATTGGCTAGGAGCGCAATACACAGCAAAGCAACCTTGCTCTACCAGCAGCATCTCTTCAGGAAGGGCATTGATTTCTTGTTCTAGTTTATCAACAGCAATGGCGTCGATAATCGGCGCCATGGATGCTTCCACCGCCCCTTTATTTAACGATCTTTTTGAGCTCATCAAATAGGTATTTAAACGTAAGTAGTGCACTAAATCTTGGTCTTTTTGAAACTCACTCACTTCAGAATAAGGGATTGGGCTACCGATAGATAAGGCAATACTAGACTCTCTTTTATTCAGTAACTCTTTACCTAAAAGCGCCGTTCTGAGTAATGGATGAACGCGCCCTGCTCGATAAAACAAGGGGCTGTTTTTGCCATTAATAAAGATAGGAACTGTCGTGGCCTGTGCGCGCTTTACAAACTTAGCAACCGAGTTACTCCAAGTCACATCCGACAAGACTTTGCTTCCTTTCGGATAGGAGGACACCTCTCCTGCAGGAAAAATCACCAACAGACCACCATCGCTCAGGTGTTGATTCGCATCACGAATCGCTATGCTGTTGGTCTGCTTAGCGGTTTTACCACCAAATACGTCTACCCCAATAAACAGCTCTGAAATCTCAGGAACACGTTTCAACATTTGATTCGCCAAGACTTTAATATCCTGACGACGTTCAGCAATCAATGCGGCTAATATCACACCCTCAATAGCGCCAAGAGGGTGGTTCGCCACAATGACCACAGGCCCAGTTTGAGGGATATTATCGAGAGAGCCTTGCTCTAGATAATAACTCGCATTCAGTGCCTTTAAGGTGTATTTCATAAAATCAACGCTCGACAAGCCTAGTGGTCGTTGTTGATAAAAATCATCTAACTTAGACAAGCCAGAGAGCCATTCAACAAAAGACTCACCAATGCCGAAGGGCGTAAAATGTGGCAAACGAAACGGACTAGTCATTGCTCTACTTAAGCCTTATTCAATAATTGGTAAAGAAAACCATTGACCATTTTCAGGTCACGGACAACAAGAAAAGCACCACATGCCCAAACCAAACACGCCATGCCAAACAACAAACCACCGTCATTACCAACGACTTCACCACTGGCGTTAAATTCTGGCATCAACACGCCAAGTGGCGTAAACAGGTGGAAAAAGATAGCGCCACTCATAATGCCCACAGCCATAACAGCGCCAAGGCCATGAAAGCGGGTAAACAACAAAATAGCCGCTATCAGCTCAGCACTACCAATCAAATAAGCGCCGTATTGACCAAACAAGCGAATGCCTGACCATTCACCTAGGGTTCCGAAAATGTACTCTGTTTCAGGTGAACCAGTGAATTTAAAAAACAACGACTGTACGAACACAAAAGCAATAAAGACCGCTGGACCATATTTAATAAGATTTTTCTTCATTTTTTACACTCTACTGTTTAATCAGGTTAGGCCAATTTTTATCGCCTTCTTTAATGAATTTTGCAGTGCTCTTATCCCAACGCGCTTTGATCTCTTCATCATAATTTAGGAATAATCGACCACTTATTATCGCCCACTCGTTGGGATCGGCAGAAGCAAAGTCATTTTTCTCTGCCACCGCCCAAGCGCAGTAGCCACCGTACTGGGGCGCGTATTTTTCTGGCTCAGCAACAAAGAGATCCAAATGCTGCTGAGAAGCAAATAGCCACTTAGCCCCTTTATATTCCGTTGAAAAATCTGACTTACCCTTCACCGCTTGATGCTCAGTAAAGTAGGCCACCGTGTCATAACCGTTCAAGGCTTTGTTGCTAAAAAAACCGGTATAAATGGGTGCTTGAGCAAAGCTCAACGAACTGACCATTACTAGGAAAACGCCAACTAACCACTTCATAAATACCTCTTCGTTGATAAAATTAACTGACTAAAGCTTCACGCTTAAGTATTTGATAACAATTTTTTGTCAATGCCGCTGCAGACAACGCCATACACGGGGAGCCAGCCACATAAGACATTTGCTGTTTATTAGCCGTCACTTGCACATGGGTAAAGCTCACGGTTTGAGCATCATGTCGATGCATACACACAGAAAAATGGGAATGCTCAATATGATGGTGTCGATGGAAATCCAGCAGTTCATGCTGATGAGTCAAATACGCCTGATGGCGATAAGCCACCACCTGCTCTAACTCCACGCCTGAAGAGAAATGCGGGGCCTCAGTTACCTGCTGATGAAAGTCTTCACCATTCCATTCGAACGCCATCACATTGGGGTTCTCTAGGGTTAAATCTGAGTCAAACGCTAATAACGTAAAAGGGGCAAATTGTCGCAGTGATAACCTTTTAAAGGCCCGCTCTAATTCCTCTACAGAAGCGGCTACCGATAAATTTTTCAGTAACAAACCCCGGCTAATCAGTTCCCCTGAAGGTGTTTTTCCTTGGTAGTTGTTCAACAAACACAAGGACAAACCAAACTCGTTCACACTAATCCAACTGCCTTTTCCAACAGGATCAATCGGTATCAGTACATCAACTTGATCTAGGGTTAACTGCTGGGGTGGCAGCGCAAGAGCACGATTTTTCTGTTCGTCTCGATTAAAGAAAATTTGATAGCCATCTTTGTCTATCAGCCAAGACACAGAACACATATTATTGCCCCTTTAAATAAGTCAGGGTGGCGGGAGCAAAACCAAAGTCATCACCCACTCCGTTTAAGTGACCATCCAACAAACTAATGGTGACTTTCGACATGGCAAAGTGATGATTCGCATGTAATGCAGCAAAGGTTAGTTCTCTCTCTAGAGTAGAAGTCATTTCACAGGTTTGCGTGTCAATCACTGATACTTCTGTCCAAATAGTCACTGGGGATTGAAGGTCTTTTAGCGTTTTTGATGTTAGCCATTTAATAAAAGCAAGTAACTCTGCCATGGCCACCTGACGCGACGTTTCAACCTTGTGACCTCGACGACGCAAGTTATAATCGATCACAGGGGTGTCGTTGCTCAGGGCAAGGAACATATCCAATAGGTGGCGAAAATGCTGTCCAATAGAACTGGCGACATGGGGACTCGCCACATAAACATACTGCTCATCATTAAGAAAATTAAGGAAGTTATAACCTTGCTCTAGGGTATCAATACACCCTTGTTGAACTGGTGAAATACCGAGCTCCTCATCGTCTTGCAGTGCCTTTAATGTCGCTAACATAGTCTTACCATTACTTTTTCATCGTTAATGTGGTCTTTGCTTTCACTGCATCCTGCTATTGGTTGTTTAGTCCGTGCTTGGGTATTGCTGAGTTAAAGCCTTTTCATGACGCCATGCACGAACTAATGCCGCGATGGTCGGGGGCTTATGACCGAGCTTTTTCTGTTTCGCGCCAATCTCAAAAAGAGTGCGATATTGCATCAACAGAGTAGAAAAAATTTCTTTCAACGGCGTATTTTTATCCCAGATATGGGCGGCCTCACTGCTCGCACCATTGATTTCTAAAATAGTGAAGGCTTCTCCTGCCATGAAGCGTTGAATATCCGCAAATTTGATATCCAAACGTCCATAGTGGTAACCCTTCACATCCTTCAAAATCTCATCCAGTTTGCGAGTCAGGGCAGGGGTAATGTATTGGTTGCCGTTTTTAAAAATAGAACCTCGGCTGTGACTGCCAGCAAAGGCTAATTGAAACTCTTCGCCCATTGCCGGTACCCAGCTCAATTTATCTTCATGCCTTGGCAAATACAGATGACTCAATTGTCCCGCTCGTGGTGACGCTTCAATAAGCTGTTGCAAGGTGCTCACACCATCACCAAGTACAGAAGGGGCATATTTCAAGGTGATAGAGATAATTTTGCCTTGTTCTTCACCCGGATAACGCACATAAAACACACCTGCTTCCGCCTGATAAGGCGCTTTTTCTTGTAATAAAAAGCGCGCATCTATAGGAAAGGCATCAATATAGTCTGCAAGTTGCTCTCTGGATTTCAGCAACTTGACCCCAACACCACGACAGCCGAGGTCAGGCTTCGCAACAATCGGAAAGTCCAATTTGGCCTCAGTCATAGCCTGCATGGCATCAGTCGTTTGATCCGCGACGGATTGCTTATCTTTAATACGGGTAATAAAAGGCGAGATCCATGGCTGAGCAATCGACCCAGCCAGATTTAAAATATCGTTTTTCGACTCGCCAACCATGCCACTTAAATGAATGCTTGGATTGGCAATCAAAGGCAAAGCCATATCACCATGACGCACCCCTTGAAAAATACTTTGCAACACCACAGGGGTATAAAAAAACCACGTAGGCAAAAACTCATAAGGAGAAACACTGCGTTTACTGTCTTCCTTAAGCACTGGCATGCCAGCATTCACTTTATTGGCTGCAATACATTGATTGCCTAACATAGAGCTCATAACAAGCCTCGCGAAAAAGATTTATTGACAGCACGATTGGCGATAAACAATACGCCAAACGCTAACGGAATCATTACCCATTGATACTGACTCGCCTGTAACCAAGCGCTGCTTCCCAAGTAGAAAATAATAGTGAAAACTAACCCAGTCCAAAGCGCAGTAGCACATAACACAGACACTAAAAACACCGTCAATGGAATTGAGAAAAAACCACTCAAGGTAAAACCAACCGTTCTTAATCCAGGGATAAAACGAATCAAGAACAAGTTCCAAAAAGCCCCTTGATGCAGTCTTTTACGCACTATCTTGAAATACTTATTGGTCAATGCCTTATAACGTAAGCCACGCACCGTGCGGCCATAATGCCCTAAGGCATACAAACCCAAATCGCCTGTTGCTATGCCAATAAAAATCGCCAAAAGAGCAAAAGACGGCATCATCAAATCTTGTGCGGCCAAAGTGGCGGCCGTCACAATGGCCAAATCTTCTAATAAATAAGACAATAGAATAATGCCAACAAACATTAGGCCTAACGAATGATGCCCAGCGGCTAACCAGGCTTGCAGTTCAGCAATCACGTCACACTCCTACCATCGGTTGTTATTGACCTTAGTACAGCACGACTATTGTTAAGGTTTCGCATTCAATGCCCAGTTATAGTCTAAAAATTCAATATCCGGCGGCTTCGCTTGTAGCGTTTTCATCACATCCGTTGATAAAGACAAATCCGCTGCATAGTGGAGCAAGAAGTCAGGCAATGAAAAATAGCCCCGCCAGCCTTTTTCAAAATCTTTGCGATACCATTTAAAAATGGAAGAGATTTCTAAATGATCATTATTGAATCGGTTGCGGCTACGATCGGCCAAAAAAAGTCGTGTCTGTGACTCTAATAACGCTTCGAGGTTATCCCCTTGATAAGCTCGATTAGCTAAAGCGGGACAACCAACACTGGCGCAATTTACCGCGAAATGAATACGCGGATCTTGGTAACGATCAGAGCCTCGAATCAGCTTGTGCTCAATATCATCCAAAGAACGAGTCTCGCCTAATAAGGGAATAAAGGCCTTACCCCAAGGAGAGCGAAACAAACTACCAAGATCTTTAATCGATTCTAGGTCAGGCCATTTCTGTAATATCAAATCGACTGTCCAAGCGTTGTAGGCATTGATCAAAAAAGCCAACTGATCCGGCTTCGGCCAGCTATCGAACTCTAAGACGCTAACTTGTGATAACTGCTGCAAGTAAGCGGCTAGTTTGGGCTGATTGTCTGCAAAACCTTGGTAGTCCACTTGGCTTGCCTGACCATCGCGCAGCAAATAAACATGCTGATTTAATAGGGCATCCCACGCTGAATGGTCAAAGGCATTCGTCGCATTAACAGCCGCACTTTGTAAACCCAACAAGGTAAATAATAAAATCAGCCAGTGTTTCATCTGCCTAACCTCGACGCCATGCGTGGTATTTTTCCAACCAATTCAAAATACGCTCTGGTGCATGGGTGCGTTTCCATTCCCCTGCGGCGTATTTATTCGCTTCCGACCAAGTGGGATAAGTGTGAATGGTGCCAAGGATTTTATTCAGCCCAAGACCATGCTTCATCGCCAGCACAAACTCGGCAAGCAGGTCGCCAGCGTGTTCACCAACAATGGTGACACCCAAGATCTTGTCTTTACCCGGTACCGTCAGCACCTTCACAAAACCTTTTGCGGCACTGTCTGCAATGGCCCGATCCAAATCATCAAGACCATAGCGAACCACTTCGTAGGAAATGCCTTGCTGCTTTGCATCTTGCTCACTCAAACCAACACGAGCGACTTCAGGATCAATAAAGGTTGTCCAAGGAATCACTCGATAATCGACACGAAACTTCTTCCAAGTGCCAAACAAAGCATTCACTGCCGCATACCAAGCCTGATGCGCCGCAACATGAGTAAACTGATAAGGCCCAGCCACATCACCAGCCGCATAGATATTTGGAAAGAGCGTTTCCAAATAATCATTCGTCACGATAGTACGCTTGGTTTCGATACCTAGGTTTTCTAGTCCATACCCTTCAAGGCGCGCTTCGCGGCCAACGGCACAGATCAAGGCATCAAATTCAATGCAGGATTCTTTACCATCTTGCTCGATCACGAGACGCTTGACCCCACCTTCTTGTTGACAACGTACCGCATTGGACGAGGTTAAAATGTTTACGCCATCTTGGCTCATACTGGCTTGCGCCAGCGCTGACACGTCTTCGTCTTCACGAATCATGATACGAGCAGAGCGTTCTACCTGTGTCACACTAGAACCCAAGCGAGCAAAACTATGGGCCAATTCACAACCTATCGGACCACCACCCAAGACAACAAGGCGTTTAGGCGGCTCATCAAATTTGGCAAAGGCTTCCCATAGGGTGTCACTGGTGTAATAACCCACCTCCTCTAAACCAGGTAATTCAGGAATGAAAGGCCGCGCGCCAGTGGCTAACACTATGCTGCGTGCCGTCATGCGTGTGGTACCACCGTCATTGAGCTGGATTTCTACTGTCCAAGGGTCAATCAACTTGGCATAACCTTGCACCACGTCCACACCCAATTTGGTGTAGCGCTCAACGCTGTCATGGGGCTCCACCTGCCGAATCACATCCTGCACACGCGCCATCACTTTTTTAAAGGAGAAAGCAGGCTCCTTGCTGTCTAAACCGTATTTTTCTGCATGGCGCATTTGATGCGCGACCTTGGCACTTTTAATCAAAGCCTTACTGGGAATACAACCGTAGTTTAAGCAGTCCCCTCCCATTTTATGGGCTTCTATCAAGGTTACTTTGGCTTTAACTGCAGCTGCAATGTAAGCACTCACCAATCCACCAGCGCCGCCACCAATAACAATCAGATTACGGTCAAACTGCTTGGGTTTAGTAAAGCCACGATAAACGCGACGCGCCTTAATCACCGCTAGGATCTTTTTGGCGATTAATGGAAATACCCCTAGCAGCACAAAAGACATCAGCAAGGAAGGCGATAAAATGCCTGACAAACTTTCCAGTTGTCCCAGCTGGGTACCGGCATTCACATACACCAAGGTACCGATAAACATGCCGACTTGGCTGACCCAATAGAAAGTGGCCGCTCGAATGGAGGTTAACCCCATCAATAAATTAATAAGAAAGAAAGGGAAAACAGGGACAAGTCGTAAGGTAAACAGATAAAACGCCCCGTCTTTTTCAATGCCTTCATTGAAGGCTTTTAAACGAGTACCAAAACGGGCCTGCACCGTGGCTTGCAGTAAATAACGGGATACTAAAAAGGCGACAGTCGCACCTATTGAACTAGCAAAAGACACAATCACAGTGCCCCACACCAAACCGAACAAGGCACCGGCCGCTAGCGTCATAATAACGGCGCCGGGTAAGGATAAAGCCGTGACCATGACATATAAAATCAAAAAGCCTCCAGCAACCAACACAGGGCTTTCACTGCGCCAGCTTTCAAACTGCGCTAAACCTGATTTAAGGCCATCTAGTGTTAAAAGCTGATTCAGGTCGAAATAGAAAAAGCCCGCAGCAATGGCAGCAATGAACACTAATAATCCGATTTTCTTCATTAACAGAACTCCAACAGACTCGTTATCGAGTGATTCAGTACAAAATGTCTCAATAACTTAATGAATAACGATTAGACGCAGTACAGCAAAGATTATTACAGGGATTTGGAAAGTTTTTTAAAATAAAGCGAATAAGACCAAGAATAAGCCTTACAGAAGCCAAAATAGACGAGCGGAAAAGAACACAAGAGGACGGCGCAAACAGTGTTACGCCGTATAATGACTAGGAAAGATTAGCGGAAGATGGAAGGCGCCCAGCCAGCAAACTAAAAAATACTCCAAAGCCACAAATACAAAGTACTAAAGTCACTAAGCCCGGCACGCCAAAAGCAGCAATCATGGTGGCGAAAATAGGCGGCCCTAATGTGGCGCCTAAATTCCCTAATTGAGCAATGAGTCCGTAGCCTTGAGCCTGTTCACTGGTATTGCGAGCAAGATACGGAATCATTCCTAAGGCGGCCCCCGGCACCATACCAACAAACAAAATCATAGTACTCACCACCACGGCAAACAACAGCGGCAGTTCAATCACCGTCGATAAAATCAGTGCGCTCGATGCCACCCCCAAATACGCTACCAAAGCAACACGTTGCGGTCGCATCACATATTGCGCCAGTGCACCCGCCAAAAATGCGCCACCGGTGCTAATCAAGGGTAAAGCAACCAACATAAAACCGTGAATATGAGCATCTTTAATCAAACGCGGTACATAGGTCAGCATGGACACCAGAGTACAGGTATAAAATAGAAACACCAGGCTAGGTAATAAAGCACGAGGGTTACGATAAATCACCACCATTTGAGAGAAAAAGCTCCCTTGATTGCTTGTCACTGGTACGATTTCCAACACGGCGTTGTTTCTTAATAGAAAAAACAGCATCACACCGATACTGGTAATCAAAACACTATGACTCAGCAGCAAGCCATGCAAACCAAACGGTTCAAGAATATTCGGCCCCAACCAACCGCTCAGCGCAAAAGCCACACCAAAAAAAGTCCCCCATAAGCCCATGGTTAAGGATCGATGTTGCGGCGCGCTTAATTTAGCAATCAAGGTCGGCGCCGACACCACCACCCCCACTTGAGAGAAGCCTTCCAGCATTCGAGTGACAAAAAAAACATTAAAGTGAGGTAAAAAAGACTGAATAAAAGATAATGCGCCACCCAAAACTAGGGCACCAACCAGCACACGTAAATAGCCAACCCGACTGGCGATCATACCTGCAGATACACCGAAAATAAGGCCCACCACACCAACCACAGAAAGCGCCGCGCCCGTTAACGTCTCACCCGTTTGATAATGATCCAACACAGCATCATAAGAAATGGAAAATTTTGCGAACTGCATCGCGGCACTGATGCCAGCGACCCACAAGAAAATCACTTCTAACCATTGGGTTCTCTGTTGCGTTATAGACTGGGACACTTTCTGTACTCTATGAATTTGTCGGCACATTCTAATACACAAAGGTCACGAGAAATGGAGTTATATTTATAAATGAGCATTTTGAGCCAGTTTTTGACGCAGTATCATCGAGCGCAGTCGTTTTGTTATTACGATTTTTTTAAAGCACGAACCAACACAGAAGTATCCATGCGACCCATACCTTGTTCTTGCAAGGCTTTATATTTTTGGTCGACGTCTTCCGTCAGTGGCAAACTTACGCCTTTGGTTTTGGCTTCATCCAAGCAAATCCCCAGATCTTTGCGCATCCAATCAATGGCAAAGCCAAAATCAAACTTATCTTCCGCCATGGTTTCTAAACGATTCACCATCTGCCATGACCCAGCCGCCCCATGTTGTAGCGTATTCACTACCTGAGGAATCGACAAACCTGCGGTTTCTGCCAATATGAGCGCTTCACTCAAGCCTTGTAGCACACCCGCGATACAGATCTGATTAACCATTTTGCAACGTTGTCCCTGACCATTTTTTCCTAACAACTGGACTTGCTGGGCGTAGGATTGCATAACGGGTTCTGCCTTAGCAAAAGTCGCTGTATCGCCGCCACACATGATGGTCAGCTTGCCGTTTTCGGCCCCCGCTTGACCACCAGATACCGGCGCATCAATAAACTGCACGCCAACTTTTTCACACGTTTCCGCTAACTCTAGAGCAAGTTGTGCTGAAGTTGTGGTGTGATCAACCAAAATATCGCCTTCTTGCAGCCCAGCCAAAATGCCCTCTTCACCATAAACCACACTGCGTACATCGTCGTCATTCCCAACACACATAAAGACCATTTTGGCATCCAAGGAGGCATCCTTTGGAGTGAGTGCAAACTGACCAGAATAGTCTACTGCCCACTGCTGCGCTTTCGCTCCAGTGCGATTAAACACGGTCACAGGGTATCCACTATTCGCCAAATGCCCAGCCATGGGATAGCCCATTACGCCCAGACCAATAAAAGCTGTTTTTATTTCCATTTCTTTCTCCTAATGTCACTAAACAAGCCGCAAAAATAGATATCGACAATAGGCAGAATAAACTTATTGCCAATTTGCCATCGTGTCGGCAAAAGATGTTAAACAAAAACAAAGATAACGAATAGATACACTCTAGCTCCTTTTATAGGAGGATCTGCTATCTTTCTTTAATAGGGAGCGCAACCTGACTGTTTGTTTTTCAAATAATTTCAGTCAACTAACGCTCCTATTTTTGCCCAATGTATCAATTCTTATGATCCTATAAGAATCACCATTTGGCTTTTATGGAATGCATTTTATAGGGATATATGTCATGAAACTTTCAAAAAAACACCTGATCATAAGTATGATCACATTAGGAATAACTCAGTCCTCTTATGCTTTTGATGGCGATGACGGGGACTACTACGTCGCGCCATGGGGCAACGACAACAGCAATGGTTCCATCTACTCTCCGTTTGCCACACTCGATAAAGCACAGTCAAAAGCTTCCCCCGGCGATTTGATTTACTTACGAGGCGGCACCTATTGGTTTAATGACAACAACGACGCTGATGGGATCGGTGTGTTGTTTAATAAGAGTGGGACGCAGAACTCTCCAATCAAATACTACGCTTACCCGGGTGAAAAACCGGTCTTTGATTTCTCGAATTTCACACCTTACCAACGTATCCGTGGCTTTAGTGTTCGTGCTGACTGGCTACACTTTAAAGGCATCGAAATTAAAAAAGTCCAACAGGTCATTACTAACGTGAATGAATCTTGGGGAATCCGTATTGAAAACGGTGCTGACCATAACATTTTTGAAAACCTCAACCTTCACCACAATGAGGGTCCCGGATTATTTATTGCCGACGGTGGTCATAACCTGGTCCTGAATGTGGACTCTCACCATAACTATGACCCGGATCGAGGTGGTGAAAACGCCGATGGTTTTGGCTGTCATTCCAATGATACTGGTAATGTATTCCGCTATTCTCGTGCTTGGGCAAACAGCGATGATGGCTTTGACTTCATTCGAGCAAAAGGCGTATGCGTTGTGGAATATTCAATCGCTTTTAATAATGGCTTCATTCCTGATACCACAACGGGAGCGGGCAATGGCACCGGCATCAAAGCAGGCGGCTGGGGCTTAGACACCAGTACATTCCCTGAGAATGTGGCTCGTCATATGGTGCGTTTCAACATTTCCTTTGGCAATCGCATCAATGGCTTTTATGCCAACCACCATCCAGGTGGTCTCGATTTCATAAACAATACGGCTTTCAATAACCCTTATAATTTCAATATGTTAGCGGACGTAGGCTCGGCAAACCATTACCTGAGAAACAACGTCGCCTTTGGCTCTGGCACAGCACTCGGCAAGGCCACAACCAGCGAAATCAACTCAGCCTATAACTCTTGGGACTTATCCGTTCAAGCCGACTCACAGGACTTTCAAAGCGTTGCTACCTCTTTGGCGTCTGCCAACCGGGACAGTAACGGAAACCTACCTAACAATGACTTTCTGCGCTTAGTCAGCAACAGCGACTTAATCGATGCAGGCCAGAATGTCGGTTATTCCTATCAAGGCTCAGCGCCGGATTTAGGTGCCTACGAATACCAAGATTAATAAAGAGCAGGATACAAGATAGAATACAAAATAACCGCGCACTCTCACTCTCCTGCGCGGTTATTTTGAGCACTCCTTGCTTTTCGAGGCACGACTAAGACACTCAGCTAAGAAGCGCTCCTCCGATAATGGGACGGTGGCGCTGGATGCTTTCTTGCCCAAAGTCTTCGGAACTGTCTTGGATCATCAAAACCACAACGCTCTGCGACTTCTTCAATCGACAACGCCGAACTCTGCAAAAACTGCATGGCCAAAGCAAGACGCAGTTTGTGTATGTATTCTCGCGTCGTAATGCCCGTACTTTCTTTAAAGAGACGAACCAAATGGCGTGAGCTGCAATGGGCTATTTCCGCTAAGCTCTCCAAAGACCAATCACGAGCTGGATCAACCTGAATCGCATCTTGGACTCGGTGCACACTTTGATGGAAGTGATTACGATTTTCTAACCATGGCGACTGGCTAGGGTCATTCGGTCCGCGACGAGAAAACAACACCATATGGCGCGCCACTTGACTGGCATAATGGGCACCAAACTCCTGCTGTATTAAATAAAGCGCCAGATCAATCCCAGCGGTAACACCTGCGCTACTATAAAAATCACCGTCTATGGCAAACAATCGATTCGCCAGTACTTTTGCCGCTGGTTCTGCCTCTTGCAGTTCTTCAAGATGCATATGGTGAGTGGTGCATTCTTTTCCTGCTAACAAGCCTGCTTTAGCAAACAATAAAGTACCCGCACAAATACTTATATAGCGGCCAATAGAGCCTGCTTGCCCCGCCAACCAACGAATCGTTTTTTTGATAGCGGGTGTTGTTAAATCAATACGCTCTCCTGCTAAACCAGTACTGATCACCCAACTATTTTTAGGTAGATGATTCGGTAAAGGGTCGGCCTGAATATTCAAGCCTAATGTGTTTGGTACTTTCGCCTCTGGACCAATGAAGTGCAGTTCAAATTTGCCCACCTCCTCAGATTCAGCCTCAGCACAAAAACGATTCGCATATTCAAACGCCTCAGCAGGACCAATGGTATCGAGCAAAACACTATTTGGCAGCATGAGAAAATACACATGAATCGTTGACTGAATGGCCATCATTAGACTTCCTTCACCTTCATTGGAATACGATAAAACAGTCGAGCACCAAAGGTATTCATTAATAAACCAAGCAACACGAAACATACCCCAATCCATTGTAGTGGTAATAATGTTTCATCAAGAATGACAGCCGCCGCCGTTAGCCCTACAACAGGCACTCCCAAGGTTAATGGTGCGACTTGATTCGCGAAATAACGACCCATTAAATACCCCCATAACGAATAACCAAGAATCGTTGCAATTAAAGCAAGGTAAGCTAAGGCCCCAATAGAAGACCAACTGATATTAGTCAAAGCTGCCAGCATTAGCTCTGGTCCTTCCATAAACCAAGAAGCGATAAAGAAAGGCAAGGGCGGAATCCATGCGCTCCAAATCACCAACTTAATATCCATTTGATAACCTTTCTGGCTAAGACGTTTAATCCCAATATTCCCGACAGCCCAACTCGCCGCGGCAAACAAAGTCAAAATAAAACCAACTAGAGTCATATCACCGACTCCGGACACCACGGCAATCATGACCAAACCGCCACCAGCCAATACAATTGCCAACACCTGATGTAAACGCACACCCTCTTTTAAAAACACCAAAGCAAATAACATGGTAAACAAAGCTTGCGATTGCAACACCAAAGAGGCCAACCCGGCAGGCATGCCATTTGCCATCGCCACAAACAAAAAAGCAAACTGCAAAAAACCAATAGGAAGCGCGTAGGAAAACCACCACCTCAGTGGCACATTGGGACGTTTAACCAACAAACTCCCTATGGCGGCCACAGCTAAAAATCGCAAACCACCCAGCAGCAAAGGTGGAACGTCACTAACGCCTACCGAGATGACAACAAAGTTAAGCCCCCACGCCACAATAATAACCAACGCCAGCATACTGTCTTTAAACGACATAATGATTTCCACTTATTAGATTAGTAGAATCCACTATATAAAGGTAATTAAAGATAAACGAGGACAGTCAGCAGGGTCAAAAAGGACATAGATCTAAAGTGAAGTGCTCGGCTTTAAAATAGTAAGCGCTCCCATTAATATTGGCATTAATGATTGTTTTCTGTAGTAAAATAGCAACAATGTGATGCATCTTTATGAATGGAATAACGAATGAGCAGTAAAAAAAATAACAACATCTCAAGTCGAAGTATGGGTAGGGTCACCTTATCCGATGTTGCAGAAAAAGCAGGGGTTAGCCCAATAACCGCCTCAAGGGCGTTGAAAAATCCTCAGCAGGTCTCCGAAAAGCTTAGAACAAAGATCTACGATGCGGTTAATGAACTAGGTTACATTCCAAACCATGCCGCACGGTCATTAGCCTCTTCCGAAACCAAAATTATTTCTGTTATTTTCCCTTCCCTTTCCAATGCGGTATTTCCAGATTTATTAGACGGTATTCATGACACCTTAACGCCCGCTGGGTACCGGATCTTACTTGCCAATACGCATTATGAAAGCGATCAAGAAGAAATATTAGTCAGGACCCTACTTGAACAAAGCCCTGATGGCATCATAGTAACGGGCATCGACCAGAACGAACGCACTCAAAAGTTATTGCTTGGCGCTAAGACCCCTGTTGTACAAATCATGGAGCTAACCGATTCTCCAATTGATATGAATGTTGGTTTTTCACATTTCCAAGCATCCTATGATTTAGTCCGGCATTTACAAAACGCGGGCTACCAAAAGATTGGCTTCATTGGCGCACGCATGGACCCTAGATCTCAACGTCGCATGGAAGGCTACAAACACGCCATGCAAGATAACAATATCAGTAATGACAATTATGTATTAACTAGCCAAAGCCATACCTCATTCAAATTGGGAGCCAAGCTCTTTAATCAATTATTTACCCAACACCCTGAATTAGAGGCGATTTGTTTCAGTAATGATGACCTTGCTGCTGGCGCTATATTTGAATGCAACAGAAGAGGGATCTCTGTCCCTAAAGACATTTCCATTGCCGGATTTAACGACCTACCCTTTGCAGAAGAACTGACTCCCCCCCTGACTACGGTTTCTATTCCGCTGTATGAAATGGGTAAAAAAGCGGCTGAGTACCTGCTCCATAAAATTGTGAATCGATCTCACCCCACCCCACGCCAACATGATGTCAGTTATAAAATAATCGAACGAAAAAGTACCTATTCTCATTTAACTTAACCGAGTTAAAAATTTAAAACTGCCATTTGACAGCGCTATCATTTATGGTAATCTTAGAAAATGGTCGCTATTTGATAGCGCTACCAAAAGATCATTATCTGTCTTCCAACAACAATTAAAAAAGGAATAATCATGCTTTCTTTCATATCAAAAAAGAACCTCACTGTCGTCGCTCTTTCTACCGCCGTGCTTTCAACTTCCTCAGGCCTATATGCTGCCGATGCAAAATACAAATGGACTTTCCAAAGCGGAGCGCAAGCTGGCGATAGCTTTTTCGCCATCCAACAAGAGTGGGCTGAACGTGTCGGTGTTATGAGCCAAGGTGAGGTCGATATTGATCTGGTTCCTGTTAACTCGGTTGTCGCCTACAACGAAACCCTTGATGCCGTTGGTGCGGGGATTCTGCAAGGTCACATTGCTGACCCTTCTTACTTCAGTGGTAAAGATCCTGCCTTTGCTATGCTAGGCAATCTTGTGGGTGCTTGGAGTAGCCCCTATCAGATGTTTGGATTCATGGAATATGGTGGCGGTAAAGAAGCCTATAACAAATTGGTTAACCCTTACGGCTTACAATTTATCGGTGCCGCATCAACCGGTGTTGAGTCTTTTGTATCAAAAGTACCGATCCGCAGTGTTGAAGACTTTAAAGGCGTAAAAATGCGTGCTCCTGAAGGCATGGTGCAAGAAGTATTTGCCTCCATCAAGGCAGCCCCTGTGAACTTACCGGGCTCTGAAGTTTATACCGCTTTAGATAAAGGCGTTATTGATGCGGCAGACTACAGCGTCTTCTCCACAAACCAAGCACAAGGCTTACATAAGTTCGCCAAATACCCGCTTTTCCCAGGTTTTCATTCAATGCCAACCCTTGCTGTGTCAATGAATAAAAACACATGGGACGACTTACCTCCTTCGTTAAAAGAAATACTGTCTGTTTCCGTACGCGAGTTCGGCTACGACATGGTACAGCGCCTTGAAATGCTCGATAAAAAAGCCGTTGTTGAAGCGAAGAAAGACGCGTCGATAGAAATCATCAACTGGTCGGATGAAGAGCGTGCGAAGTTCCGTGGTATTGCTCAGAAGCAATGGAAAAAATGGGCAGAAAGATCGCCTATGGCCAACGAAGTCTACACTAAAGTATCGGCTTACCTAATAAGCCAAGACCTGCTAGCGAAATAATCGTTTTCTTGGACTGAAGCGAGGAGCAAGCAAGGCGCTTTTACCTCTATAAGAGGTAAGCAGACAGCCTTTCTTCCTCCTCACTGCTTTCTATCCAATTCTCTCAGGATACTACGATGAATAATAACGAAAAGACCAACACGTCAGTAGAAGACACCGCTGTCGTTACCTTAGATCACCTCAATGACATTCAATTTAATAATGCATTAGATCTTTGGGTGGATAGGTTAGGAGGTTATGTTTCCTACCTATTTTTAATCAGTGTTGGCATCAGTTTCTACGAAATCATCAGCCGCTATTTCTTTGACGCCCCAACGATCTGGGTGCATGAGTCAACCACCATGATATGTGCTCTATGCATGGCTTATGGCGGCTCATATTGTCTGGCTAGAAATACGCACATCAGCATCAAGATGCTGTACGACGCTGTCGGTGATCGAGGCCGACATTTTTTAGATATATTAAATGGCCTGCTATCCGTTTTCTTTTGTTCTCTCATTGCTTATGCCGGTTACATCATGACTCACAAGGCACTGTTCACACCCTCTGGCATGTTTCGCTTAGAAACCTCAGGTTCTGCTTGGAATCCCATTACACCCGCCATTGTGAAAACGGGGTTATTTGTGATCCTCGTCTTAATGACGGTACAAAGCATCATTCGATTAATCCAAGCCATTAAAAAAGCGAGATAAGTATGTTTGAACTATCGCAAATAGGCATCGAAGCTGCATCTTATCTGATGATTGGCTCTATTTTATTATTACTCGTTACTGGACTACCACTCGCTTTCGTTACTGGCTTGGTCGCGCTTGTTTTTGCTCTCGGTTGGTTCGGGCCTATGGCCATTCCCCTAGTCACCACACGTATATACAGTTTTGTGAATGAATACGTGCTCATTTCCATTCCCATGTTTGTATTAATGGCCTCGATTCTTGATAGGTCGGGCATCGCCAAAGATTTATACAACACGCTGCGTATGTTTGCTGGCCGTTTACCCGGCGGCGTCGCGGTACAAACTCTGTTTGTGGCGGTGTTTCTTGCTGCCATGTCGGGCATTATTGGTGGCGAAATCATTCTTCTAGGATTGTTGGCTTTGCCTCAGATGTTACGACTGGGCTATAACCAACGCCTCTCTATCGGCACAGTATGCGCAGGGGGTTCTTTAGGTACCATGGTGCCACCTAGTATTGTGCTCATTATTTATGGTTTAACCGCTAACGTTTCAATTAGTGAGTTGTTTCTCGCGTCTGTTATTCCTGCCTCGTTATTAGCGTCACTCTATATTGCCTACATCCTAATACGCTGTTTCTTAGACCCGAAAATGGGGCCACCAGCACCAAAAGATGAATTGGATATTCCTTTTTCAGAAAAAGCATCGCAGCTAAAAAGCATTATATTGCCTGTTCTTGTGGCGGTATGGGTGCTCGGCAGTATTTATGCAGGCATTGCCTCGGTAACAGAAGCCGCTTGCATGGGTGTGGTAGGTGTCATTATTTCAACCATTGTCCGCCGCGAGCTGACTTTCTCAATGATGAAAGCAAGCTTAAAGCAAACGCTCAACACCTGCGGAATGATCATCTGGATTGGTATAGGTGCAAGCGCTTTAGTGGGTGTATACAACTTAATGGGGGGCAACCGTTTTATTCAGTCCGTCATTTTGGGGCTAGACATTGCGCCTATTTTCATTGTCCTGATCATGATGGCTATTTTAATCGTGCTTGGATTGTTCATGGATTGGATAGGCATTGCCTTACTGACCATGCCCATTTTTGTGCCTATTATTATTGCGCTGGACTACAACCCTATTTGGTTTGGTATTTTGTTCTCCATGAATATGCAGATTTCTTATCTCAGCCCGCCATTTGGACCCGCGGCTTTTTACCTGAAAAGTGTCGCACCACCACACATCACCCTAAAAGAAATTTTCCTTTCTCTGTGGCCTTTTATTTTATTGCAAATTTCGGCTCTTGGTTTGGTCATGGCGTTTCCTAGCATCGCTCTGTGGTTACCAGGCCTCAATTAACACACTAGGTCATGTCCAAATTCTTAACTTTATAGGTAATTATTTATGTCTAATTCTACGTCTGTTTTTTCTGTTATTGGTTTAGGTTCTATGGGAATGGGGGCCGCTAAGTCTGCCGTGTCAGCAGGGTTAACCACCTATGGTTTTGACCTCAACCCAACAGCCATGAGTGCTTTTAAAGAGCATGGCGGCATGGCTCCAGCCACCCTTCTAGAGGCGACCAAGGATGCCGATGCGATCCTACTCATGCTGGTGAATTCAAATCAATGTGATCAAGTACTATTCGGCGAACAAGGCATTGCCACCTCACTTAAACCCAATACGGTCATTATCTTAGGCAGCACGACATCGGCAAGCTATGCAAAAACGCTTAACGAAAAATTGCAAGCCATGGGTCTAAGAATGATTGATGCGCCAGTTAGCGGTGGTGCAGCGAAAGCGAATACTGGCGAATTATCTATTATGGCGTCAGGCCCAGAACAGGCTTTTGCAGACTGCCAACCGCTTTTTGATGCCATTGCAGCAAAACTATACAGAGTAAGTGACACCGTTGGTGGTGGCGCCTCTGTAAAAATGATTAATCAACTGCTTGCTGGTGTTCATATTGCGGCCGCTGCAGAAGCTATGGCGTTGGGGCTAAAAGCAGGGCTAGATCCAGAGATGGTCTATGAAATCATTTCAAACAGCGCAGGCTCATCTTGGATGTTCCAAAACCGTGTGCCAAAGATTTTATCCGGCGATTACACACCAAATAGTATGGTCGATATTTTTGTGAAGGACTTAGGCATTGTGCTTGATGCAGGCAAAGAGTTTAAATTTCCTTTGCCTATTTCAGCAAGCGCTCATCAACAATTCTTGTCCGCTAGCGCAGCAGGTTATGGCCAAGAGGACGATTCAGCCGTCATCAAAGTCTACCCAGGCATAAACCTGCCAACGACCAAAAGCAAATAAGGAGATAGTTATGAGTGTGCTTTTAGGCTGTATTGCCGACGATTTCACAGGAGCAACGGATTTAGCCAGCTTTCTTGTTAAATCTGGGATGAGAACCGTTCAGCTGATAGGCGTTCCCGATTCCTCTATCGATTTGAGCGAGGCAGATGCTGTTGTCATCGCCTTGAAATCACGCACCTTACCAGCGAGTCAAGCAATAGAAGAGTCTGTTGCGGCTCTAGAGTGGCTTAAGCAATACCAATGTGAACAATATTACTTCAAATATTGCTCTACATTCGACTCAACCAAAGAAGGTAATATCGGCCCTGTCACCGATGCTCTATTGGATAATCTAGGTGAAGAATTCACCATAATATGCCCCTCTTTGCCGGTAAATGGTCGCACGGTATACAAGGGCCATTTGTTCGTAAATGATGATCTACTTCATGAAAGCGGTATGCAAAATCACCCTCTGACCCCCATGACAGATGCCAACCTTATGCGAGTCATGGCATCTCAAGCCAGAGGGAAAGTCGGTGTCGTTCCTTTTGAAACTATTTCAGAAGGCGCTGACCGTATTAAGGAAGCCTTTACAAAACTAGCGCAAACTCACCGCTATGCGGTCGTAGATACGCTCTCAAACGATGATCTCTATCGCATAGGCAAAGCCTGCACCAACCTAAAGCTACTCACTGGCGGTTCTGGTTTATCTGTTGGCTTAGCGAAAAACTTTGAAGACAAAGGCTTGTTTAACATCAAAGACAACTCCGCTGAGCTTAGCAAGGTACAAGGGGATGCTATCGTGCTGTCTGGTAGCTGCTCTGTCATGACACAAAAGCAGGTTGCGCGTTTTAAAGAAAACAATCTATCAAAAAAAATATCGCCGCTTGATATTGCTTCTGGCGCCATAGCACTTGAAGACTATCTGACTTGGTTCGATGAACACCGAGATACGGGCACTGTCATGTTTTACGCCACAGACACGCCAGAGAACATCAAAAATATCCAAGCTGTATTAGGGGTTGAAAAGGCCAGTGAGATTGTTGAAACCTTTATGGCAGATTTAGTAACCGCCCTAGATAATAGAGGCGTTACTAAATTTGTTATCGCAGGGGGTGAAACCTCTGGCGCCGTCATCAAGGCGTTGAAACCAACGATGTTGAAAATTGGTGCCAGTATTGCTCCGGGCGTGCCTTTAGCAGAGATGACAGGAGATACGCCAAAATTAGTGGCGCTAAAATCGGGTAATTTTGGCGATGAAACCTTCTTCGAAAAAGCATTGGAGATGATGTTATGAGCAGCAAAGAAAGCCAGTTAAGAGAGCAAATTTGTCTCATGGCAAAATCGCTTTTTGACCGTGGGTTAACCTGTGGCTCGTCAGGCAACATCTCAGCACGGACCGAAGATGGCGGCTTGCTCGTCACACCAACAGGAAGCTGTTTTGGGCGACTTGATCCTGCCACCCTAAGTCGTTTTGACCAACAGGGTCAACTCATAGAAGGTTTACAGCCAACCAAAGAAATGTCCTTACACGAAGCCTTTTACAGCACTCGATCCAGTGCCAATGCCATCGTTCATTTGCACGGTACCTGTTCTGTTGCCATGTCCATGATGCCGGATGCCGATGAAGACAATTTTTTACCGCCATTAACCCCTTACTCCATTATGAAACTTGGGAAAGTAAAGCTGTTACCTTATTTCATGCCGGGTGACCCAAAAACAGGCGATGCCATTCGAGGCCTTGCCGGTAAAAGGTCCGCGGTCATGCTGGCGAACCATGGTCCGGTTGTCGCAGGTAAAGACTTAGAAGCGGCGGTTTATGCCATAGAAGAACTAGAAGAAACCGCTAAGCTTGCAATGATGATGCGAGGCTTTGACGCGAAAGTCCTAAACGAAACCCAAATACAGCAAATCATTACGAAATTTAATGTGGAGTGGGATTGATGACAAAATTTTCAGCAAACTTAGGTTTTTTGTGGAACGACAAGCCCTTACCAGAAGCCATTAAATTAGCACACCAAGCAGGCTACTCGGCGGTTGAGTGCCATTGGCCCTATCAGTTTGATGCCGATGAGGTAAAGGCTGCACTGCAAGAAACCGGGCTCACCATGTTAGGTTTAAATACCGACAGGGGAGATGTCGCCAAAGGTGAAAATGGTTTATCCGCGCTTCCCGGAAGAGAAGCACAAGCGCAAGCAGCCATTGACCAAGCCATTGATTACGCAGTAAAAACAAACACATTAAACATTCATGTGATGGCGGGCTTCAGCTCAGGAGTCGAGGCGGAAAAAACCTTTATTCATAACCTGCAATACGCTGCTGATAGAGCCAAACTCCATAACATTAACATCCTAATCGAACCCCTAAACCATTACGACGCGCCAGACTACTTCTTGCAAACATCCGAACAGGCAAAAGGCATTTTACAGCAGGTAAAAAGGGACAACGTAAAACTCATGTTTGACTGTTATCACCTGCAAATTATGGAAGGCGATATTTGTCGACGTTTAGAGAAATTAATGCCCATTATCGGCCATATTCAAATCGCTTCCGTACCTGATCGCCAAGAACCGAATACCGGCGAATTAAACTACGCTTATGTATTCTCCAAACTAAAAGAGCTCGGTTACTCCAAGCCCATTGGTGCGGAATACAAACCTAAAACAGGAAGCGTCGATTCGAGTTGGCTAACCGAATACCGCTAAGCATTTAGAGAAAGAGCCCTTACTCATTCTCTCTCTAGAGGCCTTTGCACGAAGTCGCGAGCAAAGCCAAGACGAGGCAAAAAGAGACGAAAAAGCGGACACTTACATGGATGTAAGTGTTAGAGCGACGCAGGATGCCAAAGCCGAGTTTATGGGTTATAAATGAGCACTTTGAGTCTATTTTTAACAATGTATTGGTACGCACAGCAATCGTGCAAAGGTCTCTAACTAGTATTTTCGTCTTAGGTCGAAAATCTACGCCTGCCGATAAATTTAGCAGGCTTGTTATTGCGTCACTCTCTATTTGCCCCGTAAGGGGCTTTTTTATAGAAGATTAAGCACCTTGAACGATCGCTTCCTTCTCAATGCGGTTTAACTCTTTCAAGCGCAAGCCAATGTTGCCAAGGATCAGCATCAAGCCACCAATAATTTGATAGCCTGTTAGCCCCATATCAAGGAACAGCCAGTTGATTACGCCAGCAAAAACAGGGAAGGATAATTCCGCTAAGGTCGCCATTTGCGCAGGCACGGTTTTTAACCCTTTATAGTAAAACCACATGCCAATGAAGCCGCTCAACATGGCCATGGTAATGGCTAAGCCTACATCGATAGACTTCATCGCAACCAAGCTTTCCGGTTGTGCCATGGCTAAGGGTAATAACACCAATAAGCCAGCAAGAAAGCGACCAGACATAATCGCGTTTGCAGGCACATTATGATGGGAAAGGTATTTACCACAAACCGTTGCCGCGCCCCACGCGAAGACAGCGATAAGCGTATAGCCATAGCCTTTTAAAATGCTCATGCTATCGCTAGCATAATGCCACTGAGCATCACCTAATGAACGTAAATCAGGCCACATCATCACAAAGCTGCCCGCTAAAATAACCGCTGCCCATTGCACAAAGTTGCCTTGAATACGTTCTTTCAAGAACCAATAGGCCAGTAAAATCGCAACGATTGGCTGTAGTTTTTGCAGCAAGATCACCACAGTCGGATTCAAATACGCAAAAGCCTGAGTAAAGGCCAAGGTACCGATAGCCGAACCAACGCCGCCAATAAAGAATAAGCAGCCAAAGGAAACCGCCGATAAGTTACGAAATACTTGACGATAACGCCACAAGAAAGGACTGGTGAAAATGACCAAGGTGAGATGTTCAATAAGAACAATTTGCAGCGTGGAATACCCCGCGCTCAATAGCGGATAACGAATTAACGTATCCAAGGCCCACGTGAAGCACGCGACCATGATAAAAAATGTTCCTGCCATCTTTGTTTTCTCCAAATGAATAAGATGCACAGGGGTGATGAGGAATATACCAAGTGACTCACATGCGAATGCATGCAAGGTAAAACGTAATAAATCACGCCAGCGAAAAGAACCACGGCTCAATAAAGAGTCATGGTCTTTTCACTGCTTGGTCGATCTTCTATCATCCGGACTGTAACCGTCGGCTCTGGAGTCACACCAGATCTGCTGACCCTTCTCCCATAACCACTAAGTTAAAAGAAAAGGCGCTCGCGGGCTTTTGCAAAAGCAATTTACCGCCGGTGGGGAATTTCGCCCCGCCCCGAAGTTCGATTTATGTAAAATTTAAGTATTAACTGTAAACCCGCCATCGCTTTTAGGCAATGACGATTTCTCTCACCAAAATGAAATGGTCTATTTCAAATAAGGGTTCGAAACTTTTCACGAAAGACTTTTGGCGATAAGCCCATCTCTCGAACAAACAATTTACGAAAGCTACCCGCATCTTGATAACCCACATCATAGGCAATGGTTTCAAAGGTTTGCTGACTGCTTTCTAGTAAATCACAGGCCTTTTGTACTCTGAGGCGCTGGAGATATTGATTCGCCCCCAATCCTGTTGCTTTCAGAAAGCGACGCTGCAAAGTACGCTCACTCAAACAAGCACGTTGAGCCAGTTCATTCATCCCAATAGCCAAATAAAAATGACTGCCTAGATACTGCTGTACTGACACAATGGTCTCATCACCATGTTGAAAGTTAGGCTTGAAAGTACGATAAAACCTTTGCTCTCTTGGCCCAGTATCTATCACTAGAATTCGGCCTAGCTGCCTTAATACACTTAGAGTAGAAAACTGTGTCACCACTTCAAAACCTAAGTCCAACCAGGACATCATGCCACCAGCCGTCATAATATCGCCATGATTCAGCAGTATGGCTTCGGTTTTTAACTCTGCTTGGGGAAAGTGCTCACGAAAGGAGGTCTCTAAGCCCCAGTGAGTGGTACAGGAACGTTTATTCAATAGACCTGTGCGAGCTAAGATAAAAGCACCGGCGCAAGCTGACGCCAGCACACAGCCCTGTTGATACTGTTCTAATAACCAAGCGGTTATTGATTTATCCTCCTGCAGATAAGCATGCGTTGGACCACTGGGTGGAATCAGCAGCACGGCGTAGGCCATTTCGGGTAAAACGTCCGTGGTCAGTAGCTCACACTGAAACTCTACGGCTAATTTTTGCTCAGTAAACAGTCGATTCGCCAGCACAAACATTTCCTGCAAACCAAAAGCCGCAGACTGCAAACAACCTTGATAATTTAATACGCCAATTTTGATCGTTTTTCTGTCCATCACGCAATGTCGTTTATCACCTATTTTAAGTCATTTTAGACACTGCTGAAATGATATACAAATCTTCATACTGGGACCTTCTAAATCAAACCCTATCTAAACAACATATACGGAGCAGAGGAAAGTGAATAAAACAGCCCTAATTGTTATCGATGTACAGAACGACTACTTCCTAAAAGGCAAGTTTCCCCTCTGGAATACTCAACAAACATTAGAAAATACCCTTGCTGCAGTGGAGTTAGCAAAAGCTCAGTCTATGCCAATTATTTTGGTCCAACACATCAGTGATGCTGCGGGCCTTTTTGCAAAAGGTGAGGTGGGTACGGCGTTGCACCCCGATCTAGAAAGCAAAGCAGCCAATGCGGAACGGGTTATAAAAACGTTCGCAGACGGCTTCGAACAAACCAATTTGGAAGCGACACTACAGGCCCATCAGGTTGACACTTTACTCATCTGCGGCATGATGACGCAAAACTGTGTAACCCATACAGCCATATCTAAAGCCGCAGAAAAATATCATGTCACGATTCTGCAAGACGCGTGCACCACGGTAGACGAAAATATTCATGCCTTCGCACTCAATGCCCTCTCAACACGTTTACCACTAACAAGCGTCAACGATGCTCTCTCATGAAGAGTCGTCAATAAAAAAGTAAACCCTCTAAATGATTTTAGAGGGTACAATTACTCTCCTCAAAAAATGAGACTTGGAGTAATACAATGGAATCCTCCCGAAGCGGTACCTTATTTGCCTTCTCTGCTTTTTTTCTATGGGCTATTACGCCAATTTATTTCAAAGAGATGTCTTTTGTTCCCGCCACTGAAGTGCTTTCTCATCGGGTAATCTGGTCTTGTATACTCGCTTTCATTCTCATTATTGGTCTAGGCTATGGCGCTCGTTTAAAAGCCGTCATCACCTCACCAAAAATATTGCTCGCCATGCTGACATCAACGGTTTTAATTGCTGTTAATTGGGGAACCTTTATTTGGGCGATCCAAAGCAATCAAATGCTCAGTGCTAGTTTGGGTTATTACATCAATCCATTAATCAGCATTTTGTTAGGCATGATCTTCTTTAAAGAAAAACTGGATAGGGTGCGTAAAATTGCGGTAACGCTGTGTTTCCTTGCGGTTAGCTTTGAGATTATTCAATTTGGCTCTTTGCCTTGGATCGCCTTATCCCTTGCATTATCCTTTGGGTTTTACAGTTTAGTACGCAAAAAAATCGCTGTCGATAGCTTTACTGGAATGGCCATGGAAACCGCTATTCTTGTCCCCATCGCATTAAGTTATTTAATGCTAACAGACTCTCCTACCTCAAACATTCTAGACAATTCCGCCCATGTGAATTGGTTACTATTTGCCTCTGGCCCTATCACCATGGTGCCTTTAATGTGCTTTGCGGCGGCAGCAAACCGAGTCAGTATGACCACACTTGGCTTTTTCCAATATATCGGTCCGACGGGCATGTTTTTATTGGCCGTTTTTGTTTATGACGAACCCCTAAGTACAGAAAAACTCACCACCTTTGTATTGATTTGGTCAGCTTTGGCCATGCTAATTTTTGATTCGATACGCAAGATGAAAAAACGTCCCAGCCCTCAAGTAGTCAAAAACGAAACTTCTAAATAGTAACCACTTAACTTGTGCTTAAAACTGAGTTTTAAAAACTCAAAAAAAAGCCCTAGCGGATCTCGCTAAGGCTTTCTAAAAATGATGTCTAAATTTAAGCTTTTTCTAACTTAGCCAGCCTAATGATGGTTTCTAAGGAACTTTTTAATTGCCAATAAGTATCACCCTTAGGTAGTGACTTTTTCGCGCATTGATTAATGGCGTAAGCATAATCAGTAATCAGCTTTTGATCCGAATAACGTTCGTTCAAATGCCTCATGAAGGTGACTTTGTTTCTATAAAACAACTTATTCATTGCTTTTGCTTTCTTGGCATTACCGCCATAAAAGCTCAATAGTCCGGGCGTAATAACGTCTTCTTGAAGATAAGCACTATATGCTGACAAGCCCTTACGAATTAAAGCAATATCATTCTTTGTATATCTATCTCCGATTTTAGAGACTTTGATATCGACAAAATCTACTAAAGCCTGACAAGACTGGGCCTCATTGATGGATGGGTATGCAGCCATGGATAAAGGCGCAACAACCAAGCACAACATTGAGACGACACTTTTTATGTATTTCATATAAGCTGCCTCATTATTATTTTTATTCTTCTATCAGAAACCATTATTCCCAATAGTCGAATCATTTCGCAGGTTTCTAACCCTTATACTAGCACCAGACCTAACAAATAATTACAAAAAACACATTTTTTTTACAATTAAAGTGTCCTAGACACCCTTTTGCATCGTAATATATCATTTTAGACCTAGACAGAAACAGTTCATTACTTAAGTGGTTACTGTACTTTGAGTCATAAATCACTCAAAACACAGCGCCGATTTCGACTCCCTATCTCATCAGGTTAACTGACACATATTATCCTTAATAAATCGGCAGAAAGGGTGAAACCTTAAACAATGATACTTTTATCACAGCCCTATACAGACTTTAAAAAAGCGTTACCAGCGTTTCAACTTCTACTGAACAATACAACTAAATACCTTCTACAGTATAGCAGCGTCATCATACAACCACGGAGAAATGACAATGCTAACACTATTTTTTGGTGCCTATCAGGAGTAAGGGACAGCAATATAATCAATCGAGCTCTCTTTCATAAAGTTTTAGGTGCCTAAATTCATAAACAGGATAATAAGTTGTTAATTTTCCTAGATTTTCTAAAAAAAATGCAAAGAATGGGGCTATATTTTTCTTTTCTTGTAAAACCGCCCTCTATACCAAGTGAGCATGTTGACGCCTATCGAGCACAGCAATTTCGTGCGATTGCCGCACAACTCCCCCTCGCTTGCTTTTCAACTTATCTCATGGCTTTTATTGGTTTTTTCTTTGCTTGGAAAGGGTCACACTCCTTACTGCTCATATCTTTTGGGCTCGCCCTCATTCTAGTAGCCACATCCGAGTTGCTTCTTTGGTGGCAATACCTTATTCAAGATAAGACTAAGAAAGTCACTAAAACAGTTGTCCGAGTATTGGCCATTGAATTAGGGCTAACAGGACTCCTTTACGCCTTCATAACCATTTACCTATTCAGTATCTTTTCCGACCATGAGCGCATCATGCTTATTTCCGGCATTGCAGGCTTTATTTCCTGTGGTGGTTGGATATTCGCCAGTATGCCTTTAGTGGGACTAACTTGGACCATCAGTTTATGTGCGGGGCTCATTATCGGGCTGGTTTTCCTATTTGGTGATACCTATATCCTACTGGAAGCAATGATTGCTTTTTACTGTCTTCTGCTATGTGGCGTGACCTTGGTTTCTTACCATAAATTTTTAGACAACCTAATGACGCAGAGCGAAATTGAAAAGCAGCGACAGTTGGTTGAATTATTACTTAATGACTTCGAAGAAAAAGCCAGTGATTGGCTATGGGAAACAGACAAATACGGTTGTTTGCGTTATGTATCCTTGCGACTTATGGAAGCAACAGGAAGCGATACAGAAACACTTATAATTCGATCTTATCCAAATATAATCAAAGGTCTACTTTCTGCTTCAGACGATAAAGATTCTAAATACCTAGATACTTTCATGACGAGTTTGGGTTCTAAAAAAGACTTCAATGGCATCATAGTTCCAGTTAAAGTCGATGACACAACACGATGGTGGTCTTTTTCAGCAAAGCCTTTATTCGATAACGACAAGCAGTTCAATGGTTGGCGTGGAGTCACATCCGATATTACAGACGCCTACCTGCACGAAAAACAAATGATCAGGCAAGCGAACTCAGACACACTGACAGGCATAGGTAATCGACACTTCTTTAATGAAAAACTGACATCTTTTTTTAATGAAAACACCACCAACCAACCATGCGCCTTGCTTCTATTAGACCTAGATAACTTCAAAATGGTTAATGATTCCTTTGGCCATGCCACAGGCGATGCATTGCTTATCGAAGTAACCAATAGACTAAAAGACACCATACCTCAAAACGCAACCCTTGCACGATTAGGGGGCGATGAATTTGCAATCATCCTATCGTCTGACCTAGAACAATCTGCCGTAACCGCCTTATGTGACAAACTTCAACAGACTCTTACCCAACCTTGGCGTCATGGAGAAAACCACCTTGAAATCCATGCCAGTATAGGAATCGCCTTTACTCAGGACAACATACACAACACAGAGAAGCTATTAAGAGCGAGCGATTTAGCCCTATACGCCGCCAAAGACTCAGGCCGAGATACCATCCGCTTTTTTACACCTGATATGGAAATACTCGCTAACAACAAGAGACAGATCCTAAACGATATTCGTCAAGCTTTAACTAATAACGAGTTTTCACTGCATTATCAGCCCCAAATTGATCTAGCAACCAATACCATTAAAGGCTTCGAAGCATTGGTCCGCTGGCAACATCCAAAGCGTGGATTCATTTTGCCGTCGGAGTTTATTTCACTTGCAGAAGAAAGCGGTTTAATTGTCCCCCTTGGTAATTGGGTGTTAAAACAGGCCTGTTTAGACGCTCAAAAGTGGCCATCTCACATCTATGTAGCAGTTAACGCCTCGGCCGTTCAGGTTGAAAGAAGTGACTTTCTCGCAGAGGTGAAAAAGATAATGACACAAACTCAACTGCCCTACCATCGTTTAGAAATAGAGCTTACAGAATCTACTTTGATGGCAAATGATAACGCGGCGTTGTCTCTACTTAATGAGTTAAAAGCCATTGGCGTTCAAATAGCATTAGATGACTTTGGTACTGGTTTCTCTTCTCTATCTTATTTACGCACTTTCCCTCTAGATAAAATTAAAATAGATCGCTCATTTATTTCCCTACTAGAGAGCGACGACAAGGCCTACGCCATTATCCGAACCATCACTCAGCTAGCACAAACCCTGCATCTTTCCACCACAGCGGAAGGCATTGAAAGCGAAACACAGTGCTCTATTCTGGCAGGTCTTAGCGTGAATTATGGCCAAGGCTATTTATACGCAAAACCTATGTCAGCAGAAGAAACGCTCATCTTTATTAACAACTATCAGGCCTAACCCCTATCAATATTAGATAACATACGTTGTGTCGAAGCAGGGTGACGAGCTAACGCGTCCACAGGACGAATAGGACGCGGTACAAAATTCCCGCCGCAGTTGGGACAAACGCCTTTCAATATCAGATCCACACATTGGCGACAAAAAGTACATTCAAACGAGCAAATCATCGCCTCTTTTGACGAGGCGGATAGATCCTTATCACAAGATTCGCAGTTCGGTTTTAGTAACAACATAGGGGCTCCTCAAACATGACATCATTATCAGTCTCTAAAGCTAGTGCCTTTTTATCACCATCAACAGGGCCAATCGGGACAAAGAAGCAGGTCAATTAAGACAAAAAAGCCGCTAACACCTTAAGGTATTAGCGGCTCTATCAAACCATGAGGTTAGGTTTGCAATTTAGTTCTGCGCTAAAGAGAAATGCGACATTGTCTCTTTCATAGAGACAGTTTGATGACTTAACTCTTCCGACGCCGCCGCTCCTTCCACAGACGCCGCTGCATTCATTTCAACCACACCGCCAACCGATGTAATGGCTTGTGTTACCTCGTCAACAGCAAGCGCTTGCTCATTACTTGCGGTCGCAATACCTGACACCAAAGCAGCCGTATCATTAATGCCAGCAAACACCGCTTGCAAGGACTTCTCTGTATTTTCCGCAATGGCGACACCATTCTCCGTTTTGGTGGAGGACAATAGAATCAATTTGGCCGTTTCAGACGCCGCATCGGTACTTCTTGAAGCCAATCCACGCACTTCATCCGCCACAACCGCAAAACCACGCCCTTGCTCTCCGGCACGAGCCGCTTCAATCGCGGCATTCAACGCCAACAAATTCGTTTGCTCTGCGATTTCATCAATGGTCTTAATAAAGGCGGCAATACTTTCACCGGCCTCTTTAATCTCATTCATTGCGGCAACCATTTCTCTCATGTAATCCTGCCCTTCCGAGACGGCTTTTTGGGCGGTTTCTGCAAGTTGGCGAGCTTCATTTGCACTGGTGGCATTTTCATTGGTTTGGGTAGAAAGCTGCTCAAGTGCGGCGGCAATCGTCTGCAAATGATCTTTTTGCTGCGTCGCCCCTTCTGCAAGTGAACGGCTGACCCCAGAAACTTCCGAGCTACCTAACGCAATTTGCTCGCCGGAATTCTGAATGTCGAGCAAAACCCGATTCAAATTTTTTACCATGTCTTTTAAGGCTTGTCCCAAGACATCTTTCTCAGACGCTAACACCACTTGAGTAGACAAATCACCATCGGCAATCCGCTGTGCTAACGCTGCCTTATCTTTAAGGCTATTCACCATGACACGAATCGCCGCGTATAAACTCTCCTTGTCTTCATTATTATCCGGTAAATCTGCCGATAGATCGCCTTCAGACACACGTCGAACAACACCGGTCACCATCTCTGGATCGCCACCTAAGCTCTTAGTCGTCGAACGGGTAATAAGCAACGCAATAGTCACACCGATAACAACCGCAATGACAACAAGCAACTCAATAATAATAATCGCTTTGCCGTTACTACTCTGTACTTCTGGGCCTAGAAGGTCTTGATCTTTTTTAATAGACAACTTCAAGTCTTCCGCCATTTTAGCAATAACAGGCCCTATCGTATTCAAAGTGTCATTTATGATTACATTACGATCAATGATGGCTTTCACCACCTGATCAAACGCGTTTTCATATAAAGAGAGGCCTTCCTGAACCTCTTTTAATAAAGCTCTACGTGTTGGGTTCTGCAATTCTTTATCTAATATTGTTAACTGCATATTGATATCAGAAAACTCTTTCTGCACCCTATCAACCGCCGCTTGAGAATTGCCGTTCAAAAACTTCAAGGCATATAAACGAGCCAGTAATAGGCTTCTGGTCGCTAATGAAGCATTGTATGCAGCAGACATGTCACCGTCTTCTTTTGCTGAGATCAAAATCTTGGTTAGGTTTTTTTCAATTAAAGGGCCATTCTTATCTAGTACATTGCCAACAAGATCGTTTCTTTGTGCCTTAAGTGTAATAACCTGTTGAAAACCTTCATTATATTGCGTTAGTAACGCAGCAACTTCATTAATGGTATTTGCCCGCTCTGGATCCATAATGTCTTTTGTTGCCTCATCCATATAGCTTTGCGTTTTTTCCCAGTAGAAATCAAATTCATCTTTGTCCTTCTGATCAGAAGTAATAATAAAGTCCTTAACATTCATGCGAACCATCAACATATTAGCCTGAACTCGACCTACTGCATTGGTGGCTCTCGCCAAAGAACGATAATCACCGAATCCAGAAGAAGCATTGCCCAAAGCCATATAAGAGGTCACAGCAACAAGGCACAACAACATAAGCAAAACGGTAAAACCTATGTATAACTTTTGAGTAAAACTGAACATTTCTCTATCTCCGATAGATTATTTGAAACAAAACTTCATGTAATTAACATCCAGAATCTAACGATATCTGTCATATGACGAGGCATTTGATAGCTTCTTAAGCAATGTTAAGCGTTATTCTATTTGGATATGGGAGGGGTGAAATAACCCTCTAAAACCACAAGATGAGATTAGACTAAAAATAGAATTCAAAATGCACAGAATTTGCTCTTTTTGGTAAAGATTTGTTCATACTTTGTGCACTTTTTGATGTTTGTCATGAAAACATTAGAAAAATAGAATGTTACGATGGAAATAGGTTTGTTATGGCATTTCAACCACCTTTCTAAAACCTTTAAATTGATAAGTCGCCATAAAAATGCTTCATTATCAGAGACCTTTTCACGAAGTCGCGAGCAAAGCCAAGACGAGGCAAAAATAGACGAAAAAGCAGAGTTTATGGGTTATAAATGAGCATTTTGAGTCTATTTTTAACACTGTATTGGTGAGCACAGTAGTCGTGCAAAGGCCTCTATCAGTAATATACAATTCAAAGATAAGGACGTTACAAGTGGCTATTAACTTTTACGAGAAAATTCTTCCTCAACGCCTCTATAACCGACAAGATTTCGATCAAAGTAATCGAGACCTTTCTATCTTCGAAAGTGATAGGGGAAGAATAATAAATTCTGCCGCCATCCGTCGCTTACAACAAAAAACTCAAGTGTTCCCATTAGAACGCAACGCCGCTGTACGTAGTCGTTTGACACATTCTATGGAAGTTCAGCAAGTCGGGCGCTATATCAGCCAGCAGATATTCAAAAAAATTGGCAAACAGAAAATTGAAGAATACGGACTGTCTAATTTAGATCGTCAATTTGAGTCCATCGTAGAAATGTCCTGTTTAATGCACGACGTGGGAAATCCGTCATTCGGCCATTTTGGAGAAGAAGCCATAAAACAATGGTTCAATGATCACACCGAAGCACTCTTCAAACGCGATGATATTCAAGATTCGCAAGATGAACTGTCGCCACTCAAACAAGACATAGGTAACTTTGAGGGTAATGCCCAAGCCTTACGAATCGTAGAATCTTTACTGACACTGAACCTAACCTACACGCAAATATCGGGCATTATTAAATACACACGCCGAGGTGACCATGCGAAACCCGATAAAACAAACCCCAAAAGCTATCTTCAAAAGAAGGTGGGTTACTACTTAAGCGAAGTTCCCGTAATAAAAGCCGTCAACAAGGCTTTAAATATTCAAGATGGTTGCCGATCTCCTTTTTCCTATGTCATGGAAGCCGCAGACGATATTTCCTACTGTATTGCAGATATTGAAGATGCCGTAGAGAAGGGGATTTTGAAATTTGATGAGCTCATCGACAAGCTTAAACAGGAATGCCTAAGGCTCACCAATGACAGTAAATTCTCTATCAAAGCAGACGAAAAGGACTTAATGGAAAAGCTCATAAACAGGAGCTTATGGGGTTATAACAAATCCAAAATCGACAGCGATTTCTTCGTATCCTTCCGCGTTGCCATGAACACAAAATCGGTTGTCCATGCGAGTGAACAATTTGTTATCAATATCGAAGAAGTGTTTGATGGCACCTACAATCAAGCCTTGGTAGAAGATGGTAGCTGTTATCATGCCTTGCTCGAAGCTCTAAAATCCGTCGCTTTTAAATACGTTTTCTGCGCCAAAGAAGTCCAAAAACAAGAACTCCAAGGTTACCGAATCATCTCTGGTTTATTAGATATCTACAAACCTCTGCTCGATTTAAACAAAAAAACCTTTAATGCCATTTTAGATGAGGAAAAACACACACCCATTTATCAAACACGGCTGTATAACAAACTCTCCAATAAACATGTAGCCGCCTATAAAAAGAGCATCGCAACACTCGACGACTTCAAAAAACACTTTGAAGATAGCAAACTAAACAACATCAGCGACAACGCATGGGAATTTTACTTTCGTTGTCGTCTCATTCAAGACTACATTAGCGGCATGACAGACCAATTCGCCTATGATGAATATCGTGCTTTAAATATCATTGATAGTTAAGGCTTGTTAGAGGAAATCAACATGGAGATTCGCAAAATAAAATCCAGCGATGCTGCCAATTGGTCGGCCCTTAGAATCGAATTTCTGCCTGAAATTAAAGACATTAGCCAAGCGGAAGTGAAAGCCTTTTTCGCGGGGAATAACCCTAATACCCAAGAAGTGTTTGTCGCTACTAGTGCAACAAAACAATTCATTGGCTTCATCGAGCTCAACATTCGCAGTAATGTCCCCGGTAGCGCTCAGCAAGAAACACCCTATATAGAAGCTTGGTTTGTCTCACCGAAATACCAAGGCCAAGGTATTGGAAAACGCCTAATTCAAGCTGCTGAACACTGGGCAATAGAGCAAGGTTTTCAGGAGCTCGCCAGCGACGCACAGATTTCCAACGAGAAAAGCATCTGTCTGCATAAAAAGCAGGGCTTTAAAGAAATAGAACGCATTGCTTGTTTACTGAAATCATTGAATTAAAAACTTTGACATTTTAGGACGATCGACCTAAATTAATAGGACGGCCATCCTATTAATAATTAAAGTAACTCGATAATCCTATGAGCAAGCAATCTACTTACCAACAAATAGTCAACGCCGCTGACAATTTGTTTTATCAAAACGGCTTTGAACACACTTCTTTTACCGACATTTCAAACCTTGTGAGTATTTCTCGAGGTAATTTTTACCATCATTTTAAAACAAAAAACGATATTTTAAGTGCGGTTATCAAAGCGCGTCTCGCCAACACTCAAGCCATGCTAGATGAATGGCAAACAGCAGAAGCCACACCCGAAGGCCGTATCAAATGCTACATACATATCCTGCTAACAAACTGGGATAAAATTCAGCATTACGGTTGTCCTGTTGGCACACTCTGTACCGAACTCGCCAAACTAAACCACGCATCAAAAGAAGAAGCGACTCAAGTATTCACCCTATTCCGCCAGTGGTTAAAACAGCAATTTAAGCAATTAGGCCATGTCGACGACGCGGATCAACTTGCCATGCATGTGCTCGCTTGGAGCCAAGGCGTAGCCACTATTTCCAGCACTTTTCAAAACAAAGAATTCGCCGAACAAGAAGTTCAAAAAATCAATGCCTGGCTAGATAAGCTGAATCATTAAAACCTCTTCTTCGGCTAAAGAACGAAAAAGACTTCAATAGGAGAAAGCACCATGTTTATCGTATTACTTAGCTTTTCAGACAATAAAACCCAAGCGGGGCAACATATGAACGCCCATAACGAATGGCTAAAGCACGGCTTTGATGAAGACGTTTTTATACTAGCTGGAAGTATTCAGCCTGCTAAGGGCGGTAGCATCCTAGCTCACAATATTTCCCTTTCCGACTTAGAAGACAAAGTGAACGAGGACCCTTTTGTCGTAGCCAATGTGGTGTCTGCTGAAATTATAGAGATCGCGCCAGCAATGGCAGATCCCCGCCTAGATTTCTTACTAACAAAGTAATCCACAGAGAGTAGTTGCATGGGCTCAAATACAGAAAAGCAAAATAACAAATCACGTTGTTCATGGGCGGATTCCGCGCCAGATTTTCCCCATTACCACGATACAGAATGGGGCTTTCCAGTCGCTGACGACCAACGTTTGTTTGAAAAGCTCTGTCTCGAAACCTTCCAATCAGGATTAAGCTGGCGAACCATACTGACCAAACGCGAAAATTTTCGCCTTGCCTTCCACAACTTTGACTTCAATCAAGTCGCACTATTTGGCGACAAAGAGGTCAAAAACCTTTTAGAAAACAAAGGCATTGTACGTAATAAACGCAAGATACTCGCGGTTATTAACAACGCCAAACGCGCACAAGAGATGGTCGAAAAAGAAGGATCATTAGCGGCTTTCATATGGCGCTATGAGCCGGACGAAAGCACATTGCCACCACCACAAACTCAAACCACCAGCAAAGAGTCCATTGCCCTCTCTAAAGACCTCAAGAAGCTAGGCTGGCAGTTTGTTGGCCCAACCACGCTTTATGCCTTCATGCAGTCCATGGGGATAATCAACGACCATGCCGAAAATTGTTTCCTGCGGAAGGAAATAGACCAAGCGAGGAAGACTTTTAAAAGACCCAGTAAAAATAAATAAAAGCTTCTTTGAAACAGCACCTAATGCCTAGTCTTGTTTCTGGTCGAAAATTAGCCTAATTTGTCAGACAATAATCAACAAAAGGACAAGTCACTATGCGCGTTCTACTCTTGTTAATCTTTGCCTCACTACTAACCGCTTGCTCAAATACCCAACTCAACGTGGTAGATAGCCTAACGGCCTCCGCACAAAATGATGGTGTTGGAATGACCCCCAGCAAATGGATTGTCAGAGGTCACCCTCTCCAAACCACCTATGTGTCTTTAAATGGACAACTGGGGTTAAGAGTTGGCCAAGTTTGTGTGGCAAGTAGCTTCCGTTCGCCCTTCACCGCCAACTGTCTCAACGAGCTGGGCTATTCTCCTAATGAAAACAAAGACTCATACATTGATCACCAAGGCAAACTTTACCAAGAATATTATTCTTCCAATGCAATAAAGGAAGAACCCACAGCAACACTTCACAACTTCATTAAAGCTGTCAATGATGAAAAAACGAAATCAGCGGCCTTTGTAAAAGCCAATACGGATTATTTAACCTGTCTCATTAATAACAGCAGCGACAGCAATACTGACGAGATATCAGAAGCACTTAAGAAACAAGCGCTTAATGCTTGCGCGGCACAAAACACAGCCAAAGACCAAGCACTTTCGTCGCTCAAACAGGTACGACTACAAGTGGAAGCCTTAGCCATTGCGCCAAACCGAATGGTCTATAACTGGGCAGAAAGCAGTCAATTGAAAAGCGGGGTAGTGGTACAATCCGAATCAAATTCTGCCAATGTAAACTCAGAGAAAAAGGCCTCCGGCTACACTGTCGTAAATGGACTGATAATAGAGCGCTATCAGATGTCTTGTGCTGAACTTCATACACTCAAACAACGTGAGGATGCCAAGCGATTAAAAATCGTCACCATGACTCTGGCAGCAGAGGAGCTATATTACAACGCCAACGAAGACGCTAGTTTGTCATTAGGCGCTGCTTTTTCTTTCACTAAAGACGAACTCAAAATGCTCACTCGCCTACTGGATAAAAATGGTGAAGAATTAAAATTTGACCTAGAAGCGACCATCAACACCAGTAGTTCCATCGCCTCTAAGGGCTATTTAACCGCCCCAGTCATCACCCTGAACAACTATAAAAAAATGCTTATTCCATCCAAGGGTAACGATACACAAACCTCGATCAAACCTGGTCTAACCTATTATGCAGTATTGTCGGACATTGACACTCTAGCCTGTGACTAATCACCCAAAGAAAAACATACCAACAGAGAGCAAAAGGTTAAGCCCCCAGCAAGGGTAAATGCTTAACCTTTTTGTATTTCAACGCCAGTTCTATACATTGTCGAATGGCTTGGGTGGGGAAGGGGTCATGGATGCTTAATTCAATTGCTCGATTGCCCTGAAATTGCAGGGTCTCGAAATAGATTTCTCGGAAGGTATCAACCAGTTTGGTTTTGCAATTGAAGTAGAGGCAATATTGCTCAGGGGATTTTGGTTTCCAGTCAAAACGTACTGTACTACCCGTTTTCACCAAATAACTTGGTTCCCCCCATTTCAGCGTTTCTTCAAGGTCGCCTAAATTTTGCTCTTCAACTATCTCTAAAATAAGTTCCCGCACATTCAACAATAAAGGCTTTATATGCTCGGGATAACTGTCTAATTTTGCTTGAACATCAGACTTCATATTTAAAAGCTCTAGTTTTCAGGCAGTGCTTCAAATTCTTGTTTTTTGCGTTCCAACCATTCGGCCATGGTTTCTGGCTTTTGCATGAGTGCCTGCATGTCGCTCATAGCTTGTAAGTGCGCTTCATCTTTTGCCTGAAACATCGCCATTCCATGTTGCTTGCTCTGGTTTGCTATTTCTTCAAATGAGTTAGCGTGAAATGCTTTATCGCAAGCGCCGCCCAGTTGTTTACAGGTCATCGTTTTCATAAGTCTGCCTAGTATTCATTTTTATAAAAGTAGCTAAAGTGGCTCTAACTGCGTCTAAATACATGGATTTAGCCTGCTTTAAAGATAGTTCTGGTCACAGAATTAGCCAAGTTATTTATAAATTTTCCTTGATCTAGCAGAACACTTTACTCTGCACCTGAGCCTTACCAAATTTTTTGGCCTGAAGAAGCAGACTGTCAGCATCTTCAAAATAGCTCCAAAAATCTTGCCCTTCGGTTGGACAACCATGGACAAGACCGATACTGACAGAAATAGACATGTCACTAACCTTAGGCAAATCGATACCCTGAACCGCATCTAAGATGCCTTGTGCCGTAACCTGAGCATATTCAGCCGTCGCTTGAGGAAATATCAACACAAATTCATCGCCGCCATAACGGGCTAAAATATCCGTGTCTCGCAAGCAAGTTTGAATTTTACGTACAACCGATTGCAACGCAGCATCGCCACCATGATGGGTCAAATGGGTATTTAATTGCTTGAAGTTATCGATATCTAATACCAACACAGCCACTGGCGTGCGGCCATTGGTACAAAAAAACTGTGCCTGTTTCGTTTCCAAATAACGTCGATTAGGGATACTAAGAAAGTCATCACTGATAACAAGCTGAGCAAGATGCTCCCTTTCCTCTTCTAACAACTGGCGCAATCGACGCTCTTCCGTTATATCCCGATCTGCTCCGAGATAAAGTTCTGGCTGGCCACTTTCCGTCCGATAAACTATGGTGCCTTTATTGGCAATCCAGCGATACTCTTCTCCAACCAAGAAACGATATTCAGCTTCAAAAACATCTTTTTCACCATGTACTATGGTTTCCCATGCTGAGCGAACTCGCTCCCGATCTTCAGGATGAACATAGTTCAACCACATTAAAGGATCGTAAGAAGGTTGAGCAGCAAAATCTTCAGCAGATATTAAAGATGTGGAGACTCGTCGCCCATTAGGGTAATGATCAATAGCAAACACATTTACCCTTGCCAAAGCGGCAGAAACCATAGGATCGTTAAATAACACCTCAATTGTTCTCTGCTTCCTGTCCACATCGACTGCTTTTATTGAATTTTTCATATGGAGTTGGAACTACACCAGACTAATTTGAATAACTCGATAGTAAGTTGTGACACACGTATTTTCAACATAATGAACAAATAACTAAACCTTCGAAAAATATCTTTGTTTTAAAAACAAAATAACAGGATCAAGCAAAGTAAGACCTCCTATCCCCCATTAAAAACGCATCAAAAGGGTGCAAAAATTAACCATTGCATCGAAACATTTTCGGTCTTAACGTCGTTTATTGCTGGTCACAAAATGCACGGTTAAAGCGTTTAAAGATGCTTTAAATGATGGACAGTGATAAGAATAAGAATGGTGTATTTAAATGATTTGAGGCCTTTTCACGATGTTACGAGCGCAGAAAAGACAAGGCAAAAATGGCAGAGAAAGCGCAGTTTATGGATAATAAATGCGCATTTCGAATCCCTTTTTAACGCCGTATTTACAAGCGCAGTAGTTGTGCAAAGGTCTCACATATGTCGATCAAAGAGATAGCGACCCAATTGGAGCTCTCGGTATCCACGGTGTCACGGGCACTAAATGATTACCCAGATATAAGTCCAAGTACTAAGAAACGCGTTTTAAAAGAGGCTGAGCGACAAGGTTACCAACTTAAAGGTGCCGACACAGCTCATTGGGTACAAGCTAAACGTGTCATCACGGCAATTGTTCCAAGCCAAGACATGCAATATATCGACACCATTCTTTCGAAGGTTCTTGCCGGAACTCGACACGCACTGCAAGCAGAAGGTTATTTACTGCAAGTGGTGGCAATCGATACGGGCAAGCAGGAATTAAGCGAATTTGAACGCCTTGTAAAAGCAGGCGATCAAGACGGTTTTTTGCTCCTTCGCACTCGGGTCAACGACCCAAAAGTCCATCGTTTACTGAAACTCAACGTGCCTTTTGTGTGTTACGGACGCACCGAACGGGCGGCACAATTTGCTTGGTTAGATTTGGATAATTACCAAGTCGGCCAATTAAGCCTAACCCGTCTATATGAACAAGGCCATCGCCAGATTGGTGTGGTATCGGTAAGCGAGCGATATTTTTTCGCCCAACAAAGACGACGCGGTATTCAAGACGCCGCCGATCAAGTTGGGGTGTCCATTGCTCCCGAACATTGTTTAGAAGTCGGCTTTGATGAGGAAAAGAGTTACCTCGCCTGTGCCGAGTTTCTACTCCAGCACCCAGATATCACCGCGCTGATCTGCCTAACCAGCACCAGCGCGCGCAGTGCCGCCTTGGCGGTCATGCGATTACACAACACACGACTGAACCATAGCGAACAACAAATAAGTGTGATTGGTTGTGATACACCCGTCGATGAGCTAACTGCCAGTATGGGGATCACCAGCATTCAGCAAGCGCCGCCGGTACAAATAGGTGAGCAACTTGCCAAGATGATGGTATCGCGCATCAAGGGAACGCCAGTAAAAGATTTGCAGGTTGTGTTAGCACCGGGAGTGGTGAAAACAGGGTTTTAGCCCAAACAGTTCGGAAAACTCGTATAAAAATAAAATGAGGAAACGACAATGAAAAAATCTCTGCTCGTCGCCAGTGCTGTACTGGTAAACGGATTCCTAATCAGCCCATTATCCAATGCGGCTACGGTCGAATTTTGGACAGCACAAACCCAATCGGACCGACTACAAACCATCGAACTGCTCGCCAGTACGTTTGAAGCCTTAAACGATGGCGTTACCGTTAAAGTCGTTGGTGTTGATGAAAACGAAATGGCGACGCAAATGGCTGCCGCCGTTGCTGCGGGAACGACACCACAGCTTATTGAAGTCAATTCCGAAATCATCATGGCATTAGGTGAAGAAGGCATAGTTGATACTAAAACCCACCAAGGTGTGATCAACGACATTGGCAAGCAGCGCTTCCACAAAGGCGCACTAACGACACTAACTTCTCCTACTGGCAATTATTACGGCTTGCCATATCACGGCTGGATTCAAGGTATTTGGTACCGTAAAGATTGGTTTGATGAAAAAGGCCTAGCAGCACCCAACACATGGGAAAACATCGAAACCGCAGCCAAAGCGTTAACTGACAAAGCCAACAATCAATACGGTATTTTGGTCGGTACCAAACAAGACAGCTACACGGAACAAGTCTTCACCCAATTAGCCTTGTCTAACAACGCCGCCGAGTTTGATGCCAAGGGCAAGCTGATATTCAATAGCCCAGCCACACTAGAAACCATCAACTATTACAAAGAACTCGCCAAGTACAACCCTCCGGGGCCACAAAACTGGCGCGCCCGTGATTATTACCTACAGGGTAAAATGGGCATGTTCTTCTACTCTACCTACATCATGGATGACCTAGCCTTAGCTGAAGTCGCAAAAGGTTCGCTTTCATCTGAGAATTTTAAAGAGCTCAGTGGCGGCACCTTTGACCCTGAATTGGTTAAAAACACCGCTTTTGCGCCTATCATCAGCCATAAAAGTGCAGCGTCTTATGGCACCTTGTCTGGTCTCGTTGCCCTTAAAACAAAAAGTGCTGCTGATGCTAAAGCGACCAAAGACTTCATCGAGTTTATGTATGACCCAGCCAGCTACATTACCTTCTTGCACATGGCACCAGGTGGTATGAACCCAATGCTAAAAGGCATCGCCGAAGACTCTGCGTATCTGGACGATCCAAATGGTGTATTCAAACTCTACGGTGCGGATAAGATGAAGCAGATCGTCTCTGGCTTCGATGACATTCGTTCTTTCTCAGTTGTGAAGGGCAAAACCTTCCCTGCGTCTGGTGCCATCTTTGCCAAGTCTGTCATTCCGAGAATGATCTACGACGTCACCATTGAAAACGAAGATCCGCAACAAGCACTAGACAGTGCGGAAGCGGAAATGAAAACCATCATGGGTAAATAAATTAACCCCCTCCCAGCCTCCCCCTTGAAAAGGGGGAGGAGCAATAAGTTGTTCCCTCTCCTTGAGAAGGGGGAGGAGCAATGATTTGTTCCCTCTCCTTGTAAAGGGAGGAATAGGAATTTGTTACCTCCTCTTTTTAAGGGAGACGCAGACATTTGTGCCCTGCCTTGTTTCTGGAAGAGATGAGGTGACTTGCTCCCCTTCCTTATTTATAGGAGAGGCGCAGTGATCTGTTCCCTCCCCTTGTTAAGGGGAGGGCTAGGGTGGGGTTAGATTTAAATAAGGGAAGTCGATATGTCTTCAATACTAGTGAAAAACGAAGCCAAACTCGGTCTCAAACTGGTCGCGCCAGCGGTAGGGATTATCGGCTTGCTGGTGATTTACCCCATTTTGTTCAACATCTATCTAAGCTTTTTTGATGTACAGCTAAATGGCGATAAGACCTTTGTCGGGTTAGACAACTACACGGATTTACTTGGCAATCCGCGCTATTACCATTCGGTGGGTGTGTCTATTGTTTACCTAATCGGCACGGTAATCGGCACCACGGTATTAGGCTTAGCCGCAGCCGTTTTGATGAACCAAGAGTTTCGGTTTCGTAACCTCGCCCGTGGTTTGATTCTCTTGCCTTATTTTGCGCCGGTTATCAGCGTGGTGTTTGGTTGGCAGTTTATTTTTGATCCGGTGAACGGCATTTATAACCATGTGGTAGTAGATGTATTGCACCTGACTGACACAAGGGAAAACTTAATCGGTAACCCAGATTCCGCCTTGTTCGTGGTGATCTTGTTCGATATCTGGAAGCATTTCCCAATCGCGTATTTATTGTTACTTGCCAAGTTACAAAGTGTACCGAAAGATCTGTACGAAGCAGCTGCCATAGACGGCCAAAACGCATGGGGGCGGTTCTGGCACGTGACCTTACCAGAGTTACGATTCGTCATCGCCACCGTGGTTTTATTGCGTATTATATGGAACTTAAACCGTTTTGAAGATGTGTACTTACTCGCACCCAATGTCGAAACCTTGCCTATTTTCACCTATTACCAAGCCTTTGCGGGAATAGTGGATCAAGGCGGTGCGGCGGCTATTTCGGTGATTCAATTACTGGTATTGGTCGGTTTGATTTGGCTGTACGTTCGCAAAGTACTCAAGTGGTAGGTAAAAATTATGATGAATAAACGTACTCCTCTTCAGTCTGTGATTTTATATAGCTTGGTACTCGCCTTAGTGATTTTTTGCGTGTTTCCATTTTTACAAATCCTTTCAACGTCATTAAAACACCCAATAGATTGGGGAAACCCATCACTGATCCCTCGCATATTGCACTTAGATGCGTATAAGGAATTACTCGGTTTAATGCCACCGAAAGAAGTCGATGTGCCAGCCAGTATCCAACGCTTACTCGACAACCCTGCGTTATCTGCCGAGAAGAAACAAATGCTGTTGGCTAAATTCAGTTCGGGTGGCGATGTCTTCCCGTTCGGGCGCTATATGTTAAATACCTTTGTAATCTCTTTTATAACAGGAATTTGCTCGACCTTCTTGGCATCACTCGCCGCCTACGCCATTGCACGTTTACGCTTCCCGGCACAATCTCTGATGGCAAACGGCGTACTGTTTGTTTATATGGTTGGCGGTGTCTTGCTAATGGTGCCGCTCTATCAAATGAGCGTTAACGTGGGTTTGGCCTCCAGTGCCGGCGGCACGATTTTAAGTCTGTTCTTGATATACCTGATTCAGACCTTACCCGTCGCCATGTACATGCTGGGTAACTACTTCCGAACCATTCCCTTCTCGTTAGAAGAAGCGGCCATGATGGACGGCTGCTCAAGGGTGGAAGCCTTCTGGCGCATCATCATGCCTTTATCAAAACCCATGTTATTTACCGTGTTTATTTATTGTTTTGTGATCGCATGGAACGAGTATCTATTCGCTTCCGTGTTCTTAAAACAATATCAAGATTTCCAAACCTTACCGCTGGCATTACAGACCCTGTTTACCTCTAAAAATGCCATTTGGGATCGCATCATGGCCGCGTCCATGTTGACCCTATTGCCTGTGGTGATTTGCTTCATGCTGGCGAATAGACATTTGTCAGGCGGGTTAACCGACGGAGGCGTAAAAGGCTAGTAACATACATTAATCACAAAACGTAACGAGCGAAGGTCAGACAAGGAAAAAGTGAGCGAAAAAGCGGAGTTTATAGTTATAAATGAGCATTTTGAGCGAGCTTTTGACGAAGTATCACCGAGCGCAGTAGTTTTGAGGAGAAAGATATGAGTTCTGTGATCTTAAGAAACGTCAATAAATCCTACGGCAATTTGCCGATAGTGAAGAACCTAAATTTAGAAGTAAAAGACGGCGAGTTCGTCGTGTTGGTTGGCCCAAGTGGTTGCGGTAAAAGTACCACCTTGCGCATGGTCGCAGGGCTGGAAGACATTACCCAAGGGGAAATCCAAATCGGTGACCGTGCCATTAACGATTTGCCACCGCACAAACGCAACATCGCCATGGTGTTCCAGAACTACGCCTTGTATCCACACATGTCGGTGCGAGAAAACATCGTCTTTGGTTTAAAAAAATCCGGTGCTGACGCGGAAACCATTAAGCAAAGGCTCGCCGACGTATCGGAAATGCTCAAACTCAACGACTACTTGGATCGCAAACCTGCAGACTTGTCTGGCGGTCAGCGCCAACGAGTCGCCATGGGACGAGCTCTAGCCCGTGATGCCGACGTGTATTTGTTCGACGAACCCTTGTCTAACCTAGACGCCAAACTGCGCCATCACATGCGTACTGAAATCGCTCGAATCCAGCACCAGTACAACATGACCGCGATTTACGTGACCCATGACCAGATAGAAGCCATGACCCTTGGCGACCGTGTTGTCGTCATGCGCGATGGTATAGTGGAACAAGTCGGCACACCGATGGACATTTACCTACAGCCGACCAATACCTTTGTGGCGACCTTTATCGGCTCACCCGCCATGAACCTAATCGAAGCCAAAATAGAAGGCGACGATCTGGTATTCGACCACTACCGTATTCCAGCAACAAAAATCGCCAACGTCGACATGCACGACCTAAGCTCACACGACACGGTACTCGTCGGCATTCGCCCAGACTTCTTTGAAGACAGCGCCTTATCATCACCCAGTGATAACCTATTTGAATTCAACGAAATACAAGTGGATCTGGTAGAAAATCTCGGCTTCGACAAAGAGATCATGTTCAAACTCGGTGGCGAAGACGCTAAAGCCAGACTCGACCTACGTTCCCACGTAAAACGCCAAGAACATATCTCGTTATCCGTGGATTTAAACCGAGTTTTGTTATTCGATACGAGCCCACAGGGCATGTTGATTAATGCAGGAGAGGTTTGATAATTAGGGCTTTAGAGAATCATTCATAGAATAGTTAATCAGTTCTTGGTGGTTTCTTACAACAATGTTTTTAGACTGAACTTCAAAACCCATTTTCTCGAAGAAGGTCTTAGCAAGGATGCTGGCTTCTACATGCATAGTCTTACAGCCATTTTTTATTGCAACATCACGGGCATAGGTAAATAACGCCTTCGCCACACCTTGGCGCTGATAGTCCTTATGTACGTACATGCAATCTATATGACCATCTAATTCTAGTTCGATAAAGCCAACAATGACGTCACCTATCATTGCCACATACGGCTTGGTTTGCTCAAGCCTTGTTTTCCACATAGCGTAATCTGGTGGCGTTGGAGCCCATGCCTCTAGTTGTTCTTTTGAGTAGATTTCTAAGCTGATGGAATGCACTGAGCCATGGAAAAGGTCGGCAATGGCTTTTGCATCGGAGGTTTTAAAATGTTGGATTATCATGAGGGTTAAATAATGCAATGTATTCGGCAAGTTCATTTAGGCTCTCAAGGGCTGGTTCCGTCCATATTACTTGAGCCATTTAGACATTCTCTCCTTAGCGTCGTCATTAGACAGCGTTCGACCTTCTTGTATCGCCGCTTCACCACGAGCAATACCTTCTAATATTTCCATGCGGCCAAGCATAAATTCATAGTCTGAGACATCCAATAAGTACGCAGACGGCTGGCCATGCTCTGTAATAAGTACAGGTTCTTTTGTCTGATGAAGGTCTGCTAAAATTTTAGTCGCCTGTCTTTTTAGTGTTGTCACTAGCTCTGTTTTCATAACATTAACAGCCTTTACTATCCGAAGTATCACTCAAGATGGAAGATATGAACAGACTCTTTTATCTCACGCCATCCCCGCACCAAGGGTCGCTCTTACTGGAATACCTTCTATTTCAAAACCTTCTAAGCAATGAACATTAATCCCAAAGAAATCAGGTGAGACACGCTTTCTGTGGAAAGGGTAGATGCCGCAGCTTTTGCAGAAGAAGTGTCGTGCTGTGTGGGTGTGGAATTGATATTCAGTCAGACTGTCTTCGCCCTTGATAAGCTCGAATTTGGTTTCATGCACTTTGACCATTAAAGCATTTTTTCTGATGCAAATAGAGCAGTCACAGGTAGTGAGCTCTGGTGCATCCGTGATGATTTTGAATTGCACATTACCGCAGTGACAGCTGCCTAAATAGGCTTTCTCTTGCATCCTAATATCCCTTTTCTCGATTGTTTAAAGCAACATCTTTTCCATCACAACAGAAGTGGGTCTGTCGTAGCCAGCATGGGATGTTTCGGCGGTTTTAACAAAACCAAAGCGCGCAAAGGTTTGTTGGTTTTCGATCAGTTCTATGCGGACTTCCATCACTAGACGCAACACACCTTGTTCGCGTACATAAGTTTCAGCGGCGCGATAGAGTTATTGCTGCTGTTGCTGTTGCTGTAACCACCCTATCTGTTGCTCTAATTGCGCCTTTTCAAAGCTAATGACCCTTTGCTGTAGATTAGAACTAGGAACAACCGTGCTGATGGTTTCCTGTCTCTCCATTTGTGTCTCTATGGCCTTCGAATAAGCATCACCGATTGCTTTTTCTGATGCTTCAATCTTCAAGGCGATAGCTTGTTTTTCTGACACTGGGATATTCGCGACTTGCGTTAGTCTAGAAATTTCGGCTTTCAATACCGCATTTTCCTGACTAAGCTTTTCCTGAATAATAATAAGTTCATCATTAAACTGTTTGTCTGATTCGGTACCAAACGCCACGCCAATCGACTCGATCTGTTCTGGCGATAATGTCACCGCTAAGATGGTAGCGGAAGCACAAACAACCAATATCGAAAACGCCCCTTGCCAAGTAGAAGGGTAAGAGAATTTTTGCCCTAAAAACTCAATAGAATGTTCCGTCATTTTTAAACTCCTTAGTATTTTCATTACTCGTGCCCATAGGGCAATAATCACATTGATGTATGTTTTTAAAGGAAAATTCACCTAGAACGAGCGTCCGTTGGCCTTCCTTTGCCTCACCTAACAATACCGATAGCCTTCAATCTAACCAAGGCACTTTAGTGTTAATTAATGCCAATAAGTAACTCTTATATCAGAAAAACCCTACCTATCTAGCCAGTATGCTTGAGTTAAAAACAATCTATATTGTGGTTGTTGGCTGAATTTATTCATTAACAACAGGCTTATATTTAGGTCATTGTTTCATATGAAACATTCTTCATTACCAAGCCTGTAAAAATTTTCGGCCACCACGACAAAAATTACTCTTTTAAACCACACTCAGCGAACCGGAACCGGAACCGGACCGTTCTGAGTCGCGCCTTATTTGACGATTTATCTGAAAGACAAAGGCTTAGTAGAGTTATTCGCACCCTTCCTAGCTCTTTATCACCAAAACAACACCACAAGTTGCTAACACACCGCCAGATACTTTATTCAATAACTGTTTGGCCTTGCTGCCCTTAAAGATCATTCCTGCCCCTGTCGCAGCACAAGCGTAAGCACTGAGCACACCACCGACCGCGACGGTAGAAATAAGAAAGACAGCGCCAATCTCATAACCAGTGATACTGGTTAAATCGATGAAGGCAGGAAAGAACCCCATATAAAACAAAACTGCTTTGGGGTTCGCTAAGGTGGTAAACACACCCGCCATTAGACTCGATCTTCCCGTCTGGTGAGTCGGTTGATTAAGTTCTGAGCCCGACACATCAGCGCTCCAAGTCACATAAGCCAGCCAAAATAGATAAGCGATACCAAGATATTTAATCAGCGAAGCGAAATCACCTAGGAGTAAAGAAACAGTCGATAGGCCAGTTAACGCTAACAAAATATAGATGTAGTCTGCGATTAATACGCCCCCTACAACCAAAAGTCCCTGCTTCAGTCCTTGCGACATGGACCTCGAAACTACCGCTAAAACACTTGGTCCAGGGATAACCGCGGATAATAATAGTGCAAAAAACAATGCAATTCCTGAGGTGATGGTCACTGTATTTCCTTATGCTTACTGTATTGTGGTAGTGGTCTTCTAAGAAAGACAAAAATCATTCGTCCGTTTAATCCGTTTAATCCGTTTAATCCGTTTAATAGTAACTAGGTAAATTTGTCTAAGATACCAAGTGCTTACTTTCCTTACGACAAAAAAATGCCGACGCTACAACTAGCGTCGGCATTTTGCATTCATACAGGTTTGGCTAAAGCATTAAAGCTTACCTGCACCTGCATTTTTCTTAACATATTCAATTACTTCACTTGCAGGAAGTACTGGCATTGGGCCATATAGCGTTGGTGTCCAACCTACGTCTTTAGACAAGGTTTTTTTGCTGTTTACTTTGTTGGCTTCGGCAATGATATCAATCATTTTGCCATTGAACATAGAACCCTTATCAAAAGCGACTTTGCCCTTCATGTGACCTATTGCGTTTGCAGGTGTACCGTTTTCAATTTCAAAAACATTAGCCTCTGAATAAATAGCAGAGTTTTTCCCCGCCCCCAGAGCTTGACGAAGAATATTATGCTTAGGCTTATTTTTTAACGAGTTCACATGACGCTCATATGCAGTATCACCTATGCTGTCTCCTTCGGCATTACCGACAAAGTAGTTATTGTAAGAATGGATCTTACCATAACGAACACGGGGCATACGCTGCCCAACGTTTTTAAAATAATTACTGTGTAGTGTTACTCGTAAGTAGCCCGTGTCTGCCGTCTTTTTATCGCTATTGCCAATCAGAAATGCTTTATCATGATCATGGAAATAGCTGTTTGAAATGGTGACGAGATCAGCCTGATTAGTAATATCGATCAAACCATCGTGATGCTGAACTTTCTGCGTAATTTCATTTTGAGGGAAAGGATACACAGGTGGAAAGAGCGAATCTGGACGATCACCATCAGAAAAAGTAGAACGGTCAATCCAAATACGTTTACCACCACTAATAGAGATTAAATCGTATTCAGAATTCCAGCGTCCACCACGACATTTTTGTGGTCCCGTGTTTGCGTTCACATATTCCGCTTGGCAACCTGGATAACTAGCATCCAGTTTAAAGCTGTCACCTGGATCCCAATCTGGGAAGTAGTCAAAGGCATCTTCAAAACTGATGTTTCGAATAATCACGTTTTCTATACCCTTGCCAATAAGCAACATGCCTTTCACAATTTTCGCATCGTCCCCCAAACCAATAATGCTGGTATTAGATGGAACCTTTATCACGATTTGATTTTTCTGATTTTGTTGGGAGGCCTTACGAGCTTCCTCTAAGGGGCCCGTCAGTTTTCTGTTTGGACGTTTTTTAATAAGTGGTTTGATATTCCAAACCGATGGTGCATAAGCATTTTTATAATCTTCGAAGTTATAAGGTGCGACGGCGTAATCTTTTTCCGTTAGCTCACGACCTTGGTCATCGGAGGATAAGTTAACGGTTCCACTGATTTTGATGATTTTAGGGGCGTCACCTGCTTCTTTCAAAGCATCGACAAAAGCTTTACGACTACTAACAGTATAAATATGCGCATCCACTGCACTCGCACCACCAGTAACCGGGCCTTCAGCAGCAGCCCAGCCATCATTAGGCGGTAAAATTTGTTTCGATATATCAGCATGGGAACCGCCCACACCAATGCTTGAACACCCTACCATTAAGCTAGCTGCGAGGCATGATGCCACCAGAATTTTTTTCTTCATTTTTTCCTCCAGAAACACTGAAAATACGCACACCTAGTAAGTTCACTGTGTGTATTTCCATGTCAGGTTTTTATTTTTATTAATTGGAATATGGAGAAAAGTCTGCCAGACATTTTCCATATAGGTAGACACACTAGCAGGAAACCCATAAAAACAAAACAGCGTTTTGTTTTTATGGGTATTTTGTTTTGATTGATCTAGAGGAATAAATAACGCCTCTTGTACAAGCTAAATAAACGATTGATAAGCTTCCAAACTCGTCCCTTCTATCGCACAAACCTTTATGATAGCCGGTCGTTGAGCCAGCTTTTTTAAATGCTTACCTAGGGAAGGCCTGAACAAGTCCTCTTGTCTCAGCATGTGGATAAAAGTCTGTTATTCGAGGCGAGTACCGAATGTGAATAGTTGCTCTATTGTCGAGGTGCTCAACAAAGAATTCAGGCTTTTAGACCATGCCCTACGGGTCTTTCAGAGAAAACGCCACACTGCGTTGCGACTCTTTGAAAGGTACTTACATTACATCAGAGTCGCGCCTTATTTGACGATTTCTCTGAAAGACTGAGTCTTAGTAGACTTATTCAGACCTTCCCTAGATTCTGAAAAGCCAATGGTGGATGGGCGAAGTCACTTGCCCAGTGCGACAACATGAATAAAAAGATGTCACAAACGCTAAAACGATCACCAAGAAGAAATTCTTTGCCTTCTAATTCCTTATCTATCAAAGCAAACATTTCAGTAATACGCGTCTCGTGAACCGCTGAAATCGACGCCGCATGTTCTGGCAGTAGAGTATGTTTCTCAGGATAAAAATACAGCATTAACTCAGATTGAATACTGCCTGTCAGATAAAAAAGCCATTGATAAAATAGCGTTCTTTCTGGTGTGCCAGTGTCAGGTACCAAGCCTGAAGATGAATGGGCCTCACAAAGATGCAGACAAATAGCCGCACTCTCAAAAACAACCTGATCACCATCAATCAATGTTGGAATGCGTCCCGTCGGATTGAGTTTTAAATAGTCACTGGACTTTTGCGCCTCAGATTTTCTATCCACCAACACAAGCTCAAACTGAGCACCGATTTCTTCAAGCAAAATATGCGGCGCCCAACTCGCATTACGTGGAAAATAAAATAGTTGATACAAACCAGCCTCCGTACTAATGCAGTGGGTAAATTAACCTAAAAAAACGAATAACAATTGTCCTACAAAGATAAGAAGCGTGTTCGTGCCTGCTCTAGTCACTCAACAAAGCGGCGGTACTGCCACAAACCGTCATAATGAACAGAAACCACTTGAGATGATTAGGGTTCGCTTTGATAGCAAGCTTAACCGCAAAAGTTGATCCAAGCATGGTGCCAGAGGCGAGCATTAAACCGGGAATCCAGAGGATTTGGTCATTCCAGATAAATACCCCTAGAGCTAAAGCCGTAAAGCCAAGAGTACACACCATTTTCAACGCATTGGTTCGTACTAGGTCATAACGTAATGTCCCTGCCAGTGCGGCAATTAGAATAAAGCCTACGCCTGCTTGTACAAAGCCACCATAAACACCCGCAATAAACAAGGCAATCCAAGCACTGGGCTTTTCTGTCACTTTAAAGGGTACGGTGCCTTCTGGTGGCGCAATCATAGTAGGACGAACAATCATAATGATAGTCATGCCTATCATAGCACTAAGCAATAATGGCTTAAGCCATTCTTCAGGAGCATAACTGGCGGCAAAGGCACCAACCACACCGCCAAGCAAAGACGGAATCATCACCGGTAAAATATCAGCGGAATCTAGCTTTTTGGCCTTACGAAAACCAACCGTCGCGGCCACATTCTGTAAAAACACCCCAACGCGATTGGTCGCATTAGCAATATCAGCAGGCATCCCCATCACCATGAGAGCAGGTAAGGTCAGGTTAGAGCCGCCTCCAGCCAAAGTGTTAATAATGCCAGCAATAAAGCCTGTACCAATTAAAAGGCTAACTGTGAATAGGCTGTAATCCATAACATTGTCCTTAAACGACGTGAGTGCAAGTCAGAAGAAAATCTAAAAAGGGAACAAATAATAAGGAGAATAATATGAAGTGACAAAAGCTTTTGCTTAAAAAGTTTCCGACATAAAACATCGAACCTTAATAACTTCTTCTAGGCTGTCTCTATTTTCCGAGAATGAGATGCGTTTAGTTAACCCCTTACAATACATGACTTTTTCTTACGAATGCACACTTTATGAAATGTAAGCGAAAGCGAATACTCCATAGTACTTTCTCAAGGAGTTTAACTATGAACTTAAAAGTAAGCCATCGTCTCATCATTGGATTTAGCCTTATTCTTTCATTAATTATTTTCATTACCGTCATCGGTGTAAAAAAGGTTGATGAAATTAATCAGGGGCTAACCATCATTAATGACATAAATGCCGTAAAACAACGCCATGCTATTAACTTTCGAGGCTCAGTTCACGATAGAGCCATTGCCATCAGAGACGTTGTTTTATTAAAAGACGAAAATAAACTAACCGATACTTTAAAGGTTATTAAAAAGCTTGAAGGTTTTTACATAGAGTCTGCTGGTCCTTTGGATGCAATTATGGCAACCAATTCATCAGATTCTGAACGTAAAATCCTAGCCGATATTAAAGCAACTGAAGAGTACGTACTCCCCTTGGTAAAACGTATTATTGAACTTCGTCAAAGCGACAAGGTGGAAGAAGCAAAAACACTCCTATTAGAGCAGGCAAGCGAAGGCTTTGTTACTTGGCTAGCGACGATCAATGCCTTCATTGACTATGAAGAAGCACAAAACAAAAGCAAAACAAGTGTCATTCGCACGGTAGCAGAATCCTTTACAAATATGATGATGATGGTAAGTATCATCGCCGTCGTTATTGGCTGTATCGTTATTATCCTCATGTTAAGAAGCTTCAAGCGCCTATTAGGAGGTGAACCTTCACATATTGCGAACATTCTTAAATCAATGGCATCAGGTGACCTATCACTAAAAGTAGAAAGTAAGTTTCAAGGCAGCGTATTAGACTCCCTTGCACAACTGCAAACACAGCTTAAAAACACCATCACTGGCATATCTAACGCAGCGGATAACATTACCGCCAACACAGCATGTGAAAGCAATAATACAGAGGATATAAATGCCTTAGGAAGCAGGCAAGAAAAATACAGCACTCAGGCCACACAACAAATGCAAGAAGTGACGAAAGAGGCTCAACTCGTCTCAAATCTGTTAACAGAAACAGATCAAAATTCGACGACCTCCAGCGCAACCGCTGAACAAGGTAACAAAGCGGTATCCGATGCAGGACAAGCCATAAAAAATATTTTTGAAACCGTACAAGAAGCCGTTGATAACTTAAGTAATCTTGAAAAACGAGTACAAGAAATAAGCGGTATTACCACAACCATCAGCTCCATTTCTGAACAAACAAACCTGTTAGCTTTAAATGCCGCCATTGAAGCTGCACGAGCAGGAGAAACAGGGCGAGGCTTTGCAGTGGTAGCAGATGAGGTCAGAAGCCTAGCATCACGTACCGGCGAGGCAACATTCGAAATAGAAAACATGCTAAAAGATGTTCAAAATGGCACATCCGAAACGATGAAAGTCATGTCTGCCAGCCTTCCGCAATTAGAAAAAGGAATCGAACTTAGCCAAGAATCCAGTGAGCTATTGACACAAATAATGACTCAAGCAAGACAGTCCGTAAGCAATATTCAGCTTGTGACAAGCGCATCAGCAAAACAGCTAGAAGGCATTGATAGTTTACAGGCAGATATGCAAGAAGTAATTGATTCTGCCAATAGCATGAGCCAACTTTCTAATACGCTTTACAATGAAAATAAAATAGCCGCAAATAGCTTAGGGACATTGGCAGAGGAACTAAAGCGCCACGCGGCTTATTTTTCTATCTGATGTATAGAGGACATAAAATCAAACGCGGTTTAAAAAAATTTTAAACCGCGCAATTACAAACTATTTCAACGAATTCTGTTTCATTAGCGCTTCATCAACCCCTTTCAATTTCATTTCGTCCATCATGAAGTTAACCGTATTCAATAAACGCTGCTCGCCATCAGGAATCAGATAACCAAACTGGCTTTTGGTGAATGGATTGTCTTCACGTACGGCATCCAGTTTTTTATTAATCACCTGATAATAAAGCGCTTCTGGCGTTTCTGTGACCATCACGTCCACTTTACCAGCGACCACAGCTTTTGGTACATCTAGATTGTTTTCAAAACGCACTATGGTGGCTTTGTTGAGGAATTTGTCAGCAAATTTTTCATTGGTTCCGCCAATATTTACGCCGACACGAACCTCTGGACGATTGACTTCTGCTAGGGTATCAAAGCTTGCTTCACGTCCTTGAGCGACAAGGAAACACTTACCAAACGTCATATAACCTTGAGTTTGTTCCGCTGCCATTTGACGAGAAATACGACGCGTAATTCCTCCCATGGCAATGTCATATTTGTCGTCATCTAAACCTTCTAACAAGCCTTTCCAAGTGGTTTGAAAAAACTTCACTTCTACACCCATCTCAGCCGCGAAGTATTTCGCTACATCTATATCATAGCCGCTAAATTGTTTACCATCGTAAAAAGAAAATGGTTTGTAGTCTCCCGTTGTTCCAACGGTAATGTAACCTTGCTTTTGAATATCTTCTAAACGATCAGCTTGCGCAACTACGCTAAACATTAAGGCACTAGCGGCCAGAATCAGACTTGGTTTTAACAACATAGCTCTTTCCCAGATGAGTGTTACGGAATCTCCATTCTACCTATATGGTCAGGAAAATCCCTGTTATTGAAGATATCCAATCAACTTCTCCGCTTCTATTTGATTAATTGTATGACCAAGATTTGGAATAAGATCAAAAGTCACATCAGCACCAAGAGCATTTAAAGCTTGATAAGCCGCTTCAGCATACCGATAGTCAATCATCTGATCTTGGTCTCCATGCAAAAAAGAAATTCGCGTATTGATGGGCGCTTTAGTTGGCATTACCGCAAATCGTCCAGATAAGGAAATGACTTTATGCGCAAGAGTTTCTGTATCGGTTTGAGTAGAAGACAAAGACATTATTGCCCCCTGTGAGAAGCCGATCAACGTCGTTTCATCTCTACTTAAGCTAAACTTTGTTTGCCATGATTGAATAGTATTTTCAAAAAGGGGTAACGCAGCGGTAATTCTTGCAGAGCGGTTTTCTTCTGTCACACCTTGTACTGAAAACCATTGAAAACCCTGCCCTAAATCACATTCCTCTGGTGCTTGAATTGAAATGACAGCCGCCATTGGAAAAAATTGGGCCAAGTGCTTTCCTAACGGTTCAAGGCTTTGTGGTGTCGCACCAACACCATGAAATAACAAGAACAGCTGATCTGCCGAAGTAGGGTTTTGTACAACAATAGATGACATACGACGTTCCTTTTTCAAAATGAGACAGGTATTAATGATGAAAGTGACTCTACGCCAGCCTTATAAGTAAATAAACAAGCACCTTTAAAAGGCTATATTGCATAAATAGAAACGGTCAAAAAGCAATCAATAAAATACTTGTCCAGTTTTCGGTTGTTGTTAAAGGTGGAAGAGCGTTAACCTTCTTTAAACAATATTGAAAAACGATCCATAGCGAATAACACCATGCTAATAACCAACGAAAAACAAGCTGACGACTACTATCAAGCGTTACTTAAGCGTAAACCCAGTTACGTGGGGATTTTCTTTGTTGGTGTTAAAACAACATCTATCTTTTGTATTGCGACATGTCGGGCGCGTAAACCTAAACGAGAAAATGTAGCGTTTTATACTCACTTTAAAGACGCTATGGATGCGGGCTTTCGACCTTGTAAAATTTGTCGGCCAACAGAAAACGCCAACGAAGCCCCCCATGAAGTGCAAATGGCGATGGATCTGGTAAGAGATTGCACTAAGGCTAAAATTACCGACCAGCAGTTAGTAGAAGCAGGGATTCGCCCTATATTTTTGCGCCGCTGGTTTAATCAGCATTATGGTATGACCTTTCAGACTTTTCAGCGAATGTATCGCATCAACTATGCCTTTAAGGAATTAAAGAGTGGAAAAACGGCAACCAACACAGCCTTGGATTCAGGTTACGACTCTTTAAGTGGTTTCGGTTACACTTTTAAAAAGCTACTTGGCCATTCGCCTTCCCTTAATATGGAGAACTCTGTGATTTTAATAGATAGGCTAACGACTCCGATTGGACCCATGTTTGTCTGCGCAACGGAAAAAGGTATTTGTCTATTAGAGTTCGTTGACCGACGCATGCTAGAAAGCGAGTTCGAAGATTTACAAAAACGTTTAAAAGCCACCATTATCACTGGCGAAAACCAGCATACCAAACAGCTAAAACAGGAACTTGAAGCGTATTTTTCGGGAGCACGTAAAAACTTCACCGTACCACTGCAAACACCGGGGACAGACTTTCAAAATCAAGTTTGGCAAGCCCTTGGTACGATTCCCTACGGTGAAACCGCCAGCTATCAAGAGCAAGCCATTCGATTAAATAACCCCAAAGCCGTACGCGCGGTCGCAAGAGCCAATGGTATGAATCGCATTGCCATTATCATTCCTTGTCATCGGGTTATTGGTAAAGATGGTAGCTTGACCGGATACGCGGGTGGATTAGAACGGAAACGCTGGCTGCTCGACCATGAAAAAGCCCATAGCTAATGTCCACCAACAATAAGTTGTACTTAAGTCTTTGTTATACCTTACGATATTAAAGAACCTGTCATGGTAATGTAATTTTTCACAAAGCCTTATCTCAAGCGCTTGATGTTCTATCCCTGTATCGGCATGGTGTGCCTTTTATAGATTAGGATGGAGATCATCAATCGTGTCTCAGCATATCGTCGCCGTGTATGGCTCTCTTCGGGAGAAAATGGATAATCACCACTACATAGCTGACGGCAAACGCATCGCCCTCGGCTGGCTAACTGGCTATAAGATGTTCAACTTTGGTGATTACCCCGGCATAGTCCCAACTCACGATGACAGTGGTCGAGTCAGAATTGAGTGGTATAAGGTATCGGATGAAACCTTAGCATCCTTAGACAACCTTGAAGAATACGACCCTAGTACTCCACAAACCTCCTTGTATCTGCGTAAACCCATCTTCTCGCCCTATGGTAGAGGATGGATTTATGTCTATAACCAACCCCTAGAGCAATCTTCCTATATGGAAGCTGGCGACTGGGAAAGATTCCGCCGTGAAACTAAACTTTCACAAGAGGTTTAGTGAACACTTTCAAGCTTTGCATTTTTTGTAATGCTTCAATGTGCTCTCGACTTTCAGTGACTTGTTTTTCCTGTGTAAACAAACCAAATCGCACATAGAATTGCTTGGATTCTCCAGCGTCAATCGTCGGCACCAAACCAAGCTCACGCTGATAAGACCGGTTGTAGGCAAAACTGGTGCCGGGTTCGATTCCCACCACATAACCCTGCTCTTCGGTGTCGGTATTTTTCCAGATCGTCAGCACAGGTAAGGTCTGCGTTTGATAGGTGACTTCTATACCACAGGTTCCCTTAGCGTTATGCAATAACGCACGACTTAGCCCCTGTTCATCGCTAAGTGGTCGGATATTAAACACCATTTCATCAAAGCCTTCTGTCGGTGCTGGCATTTGATTCCAATCTGACAACCCAGCTATGGCGTAATCATTAAAAGGGGATAGCTCACTCACAGGCACATGCAGCTGAGCACCGTTTTCTAAAATAGGTTGAGCAAAGTTATTATGGTAAATAGCTTGATACTCACGAGCATAGCTGCCTTTATTGGTCAGCGTGTCTTCTATAGTGAGGTAAGGTTCATCAGGCGTTAATGACAACATGGTTTGCAACTCGAAGTTGGTGAACTTAAAACGTTTTTCGTCGACACGACCACGTAAGGTCACACGATATGGTGGAGTTTGCTCAACCTCCAAAATCACTTCATCCGCCGGCGTATTTTGAATACGCCCATGCAAGGTTAAAAACTCGTCACCATCTTGTCCCGGATGCCCTGACCATTGATAACCACAGCGCACCACCATCTCATTAAACCCGTCTAACCACCCTAAACCACCAGCCGCTTCTTGATTAATAAAGCTCGGATGCACCACCTCTTTTACTGGCGAATCCCAACCAAAACGAGAGCCATTTTTGATTACATCTAATATTGCCATGCCGCGGGTTGGAACAATACGTACCACAGCGTCACCAACCGTTAATGTAATAAGCCGTGATCCCGCTTGTTTACCTCCTACAAGGCAGCATTGTTGAACAGCAACAGGGATGCTTTTAGGAAGGCCCATCTGTTCAGAATTAAGAGATAAATTAGCCAAATCAATATGTTGTTGATTGCTAAGTATGACAAGTTGAAACATAAACGCCCCATGATAAAATCAGCATTGCTTTAATACTTACACGAAAACCTCATAAAACAGGTATATATATTGCTTGCAAAATGTACCAGAGCTGAGATTATTTGCTCGGTTATCCCACCACTTATTTGGTATACATGGAGTATTATGAAGTCCCCAATTCGAATCAGCCAACAAATCAACATTGGCCTACTAACTATTTTATTACTCGCTCTTGTTTGTATTGATTTAGTCGTAGAAATGAAAGTAAAGCCTGATCTAACAGCTGAGCGACAGCGACAAATTACCGTTAATCAAAAAGGATTAAGTGAGCTTCTCAGTGCCAAGCTAGAAAAAATTCAACTATTGACCAGTACTCTAGCATTAGCGGGGACTGAGCTACCTAAAGAAGAAGCCCTTTTCAAAAAACTCTTTCCAAGCATAGTCAATAATCACGATGATAAAAGCATTGCTGGCGGTGGTATTTGGCCTGAACCAAATGCCTTTACACAAGGCACTGAACGCCGCAGCTTTTTCTGGGGACGTGATGGCTCCAACATGAGTTACCTAGACGACTACAATGACCCTGCTGGGTCGGGTTATCACAATGAAGGTTGGTACAAGGTAGGGAAAAACGCCCCGGTTGACCTTTGTGCATGGTCTGAAGCCTACATAGACCCTGTTACCAATATTCCAATGGTGACCTGTACCATTCCAATGAAAGAAGGCAACCGGTTTACAGGTGTTAGTACCGTAGACATGATGCTTGATGGCATAACAGAAACGCTAGCACAATATGGCTCTGCAAATGACGGCTACGTGTTTGCTATTGATCAAATAGGACAAGTGCTCAGCTTCCCAAAAGGTAAGGCTAAGCTAGTCAAAAGTGACGGCAGTATGCTCACAGCGCAAGAATTAGGGAATGAACTACCTTGGCTCAAACCTGCCCTAGCCCAAAATAATAATTCAACAAAGGTCGTATCACTGGATCACGATGACATTCTAGATGGTGCAGCTTATGTAGATGTTTTCAAGCATCCACAAACAGGCTGGACCATAGGTTTAGTTGTACCGAAAGAACGTATGACAGAGATTGCGCAAAGCATGGGCTTATTCCTAATGCTAACGATTGGCGCTCTGTTGATCGTAGTCAGCATTATTGTTGTTTACTTCTTTCGCAGCTTTCTGCAAAAAATCAACCAAACGACACAACAAATTCAAGATCTGGCTGACGGTGGCAGTGCCGAGGAATTGGAAGTCGGTAAGCTCAATGAAATCGGAGATCTTCGTCAATCCGTCAACGCCTACGGCGACAAACTGAAGAAACTACTAGAGCAAATCCACATAGAATCAGCCAACCTTGTTGGTGATGCCGGTCGTCTAAATCAATTTAGTAATGACTTCTTGAGCAAGGCCAATAGCTTGAGTGATGAAAACCATACCCTCGCAGCGGCAACCGAAGAGCTCGGCGTGACCTCTCACGATGTTGCTATGTATGCCAACGAAACCAAAGAAACCGTTGATCGCATTCACACCGACGTTCGTAAGAGTGGTGACGAGATGCAAACCGTGATTCAGACCATGCGTACCCTCACTGATGCCATGACTCAGGCGCAAACTAACATTCTCAAATTGGACGAAGACAGCCGTCAAGCCAATGGCATGTTAGGCGTTATTCGTGACATCGCCGAGCAAACTAACTTGCTCGCTCTAAACGCCGCTATTGAAGCAGCGCGAGCAGGGGAAACCGGCCGAGGTTTTGCCGTGGTGGCTGATGAAGTACGGAACCTTGCCGCAAAAAGTGAAAGCTCGGCCGTGGAAATTGAACAGGTACTAGGCCGCTTGCAGGTTGCTTCTAAAGACTCAGTTACTTCCATGGAGTTAGGCCAGAGCGAAACGGAAAAAGCCGTAGCCACAGCAGAATCCACAGCCAACCATTTGCAACTAGTGGTTGATGCCTTTTCACAAATTACGGATCAAGCCATACAGATCTCGGTGGCAGCAGAGGAGCAACAAAAAGTCTCTAATGACCTCAGTAAATTTGTTTCTCGTTTGCAGGACTTAACCGGCAGTAATGCCGCTGATTCCAACAAGCTCAGTAACATGAGCCAAGAGATAGACGCCATTGCAAAACGTCTAAATGAATTGAAATAAAGCTTCTTCAAAAAAGTAAAAAAGCTCATGGTGATCACATCATGAGCTTTTTTTATGTCTGTGTCCCATCCTGAAAAAGAGCTAAAAATAAGGCCAGACTTTCGCCATCAATCGGTGTATTTGGCTTTTATAGGGAGGAGAAAACAGTCCTGCTAAGTTAGGCCCTCGTTTATGTAATACCGACTTTCCATGGGAAAAGGTCAGAAACCCCTCCTCCGCATGATACGCCCCTATACCAGACGCTCCGACACCACCAAACGGTAAATCAGGCTGCGCCACCTGAATAATCGTATGGTTGATTACCAAGCTGCCACTGGCTATCTGGTTTTCACAGCGCTTTCTGTCTTCCGCTTGGTTAGTAAACAAATACATAGCTAACGGACGCGGTCGTTGCTGAATATAAGACAAGGCGTCTGCCATATCTGAATAGGTTAAAATAGGCAATAAAGGCCCAAATATTTCGTCTTGCATAACACGCAAGTCATCACCTGGCTGATGTAAAATATGTAAAGCCAACTTTCCCCCTTCCTCGACTGGCCCCTCTAGCATAAGGTTTTCACATACCACTCCAGCAGAGCGGGCTTCAGCAAGGTAACCCTTCAAACGCTCTAGCTGTCGTTCGTTAATCAAACTGGTGTAATCAGGGCTAGAAATCCCCTGAGGATAATACTCTTTCAGTGTTTGCTTGATATGCTCAAGCAAAGCCTTTTTTTGATCCTGATGACACAAGATGTAATCCGGTGCGACACAGGTTTGACCTGCGTTCGTTACCTTACCAAACACCAGTCTCTTCGCCGTCATTTTTAGATCCGCAGACGGCGCCACTAATAGTGGTGATTTACCGCCTAACTCCAAAGTAACAGGTACAAGATTTTTTGCCGCATTTTGCATCACCATACGGCCCACTTGCGTAGAACCAGTAAAGAGCAAATGATCAAATGTTAGTTGAGTAAATTCATTCGCTATATTGGCTTCCCCTTCCACCAGCTCAACCCACTCTCCGCCTAGAGATTGATCCACTATGTCCCGCACTACCTTATTGGTTGCAGGGCAAAACTCAGACACCTTCAACATGACCCTATTTCCTGCCGCTAAAGCCCCAATCAGAGGCCCTAAGCTGAGCAAGACGGGGTAATTCCATGGAGAGACGACCCCAATGACGCCTTTGGGTTGATAGTGCACCTTAGCACTCGCGGGAAGCGCACTGATATGCACGCTACGCTTCGATGGTTGCATCCACCTAGCTAGGTGGCATTTAGCGTGTTTAAGCTCAGAAACAGTGGGAAACAATTCGATTAAGCGAGATTCTTCATGGGATCGGTGACCATAGTCTTGCTGTAAGGCTTCGAGTAACGGTATTTCGTATTGCAATATAGCGGCTTGTAAGCGAGCTAAATTCTGTCGACGCACCTGTACAGAGGGAAAAGCATCCTGTTGGGCATGTGCCTTAAGCCGAGCAAAGGCCGCTTGCATTGCCTCAGGTGTATGGGAAGGAGTCACTGGCATACTGCCTCATTGATTTTATTATTGAACGACTCTACCTCAAACCGCTCGATTAAATAAATCATTTCATACAACCCCTTTCGCTTAGCTATACTAAGGAGACCATCGCAAGGTGTCATGAGCGAATATCAAGTATCGTTCACAGTTCTACATACCGAATGATAAAACAGGAGGATTAGATTATGGCAACCATTCTTTGTTACGGCGATTCTCTCACTTGGGGTAGCGCGCCAAATGGCGGACGTTATCCGAAACATCTACGTTGGCCAAACATACTCAACAAATTAATAGGCGAACATCATCAGGTCATTAACTTTGGTTTACCGGGACGTACTACCCTCTGGAACGACCCTTTTTTAGAAGGACGAAATGGCTTAGCCTACATTCAAGCCGCCTTGGAAACCTTTGGTCCAGTCGACATCTTAATCATCATGCTAGGAACCAATGACCTAAAACGACATTTCAACGTAGGCGCCTACGAAGCGGCAAAAGGCGTAGAAAAGCTAATAGCCAGATCCAGAATACCAAATACTTATAATTTTCCAGCTCCCAGCATTGTCGTAGTAGCCCCACCAAATATTTTATCCCCAGCAGGAAGTATGGCCGAAAGTTTCACTGGAGCCGTTGAAAAATCTCAATTTTTTCATAAATACTACCAAGAAGTAGCCGTTCAACATCATTGTATCTTTCTCAACTCGGCAGGCGTAATACAACCCAGTGAGATGGACGGGGTACACCTAGACGCAGAAGGCAATGAACAACTTGCCAATGCATTAGCAGACCTAATACATATTGAAATAAATAAATAAACTATTGTTTTTTATCGTTATTTTTTATATTTATGATTTTTTCTAGAAACATACTTAAAAATACTGCGCCTCTTTGTAGGCGCTTTTTTATTGCTAAAACCTTAAAGCAACCACTTTTACTATTGACAAATAGCAATGCTTTTTTTCTCCAGCGCAAGAAAGAATCAAATTAGATCAAAAAATGCGCGATTATTAAAAAAAATACCAAGCACTACGATATATTCTTCCATTAGATTTTTCTTACACAAAGTTATCCACAGGAAAAGAAGCACAATGACAAACATCATGAAAGTCTACAATTCATACCAAGGCCATAAAGTAAGTGGCTTTTAAGCAACTATTTTTCGATAAAAATCCCGCCGCAAGCTGCCCTTCCCTTTACGAAAAAAATGTTTTTTATGACATTTTTGTGTCTACTTAATATTTTTTTGCTAATTCTTTACGCTTTTTAATTACCGTATTTCTGAGCAAATCCTTTGATTTAAAGACTTTCCGCCTTTCTTCAAAAAACCGTATTCATTCCATGCATAGGGCATATCGTTATTTCGATTGGTCATTACTGACCATTTGGGTAATCTCCAATGATGCTATTTTGGTTGTTTCTGCTTAAGGCAAAGCAACGACGAATAGCTAAAGGGGGCTCAAGGATGAGACAGAACGACTTCATTCAAGCTGGGTAGCTTGAATGAAGTTCGTTTTAAAACATTATTTACAGGAATGCCACCTCCTGCCAAAAAACACAAAATGAACCAACCTGATTCGACTTCCCACGTGTCTGACACGACTATAATTATGCTAATGGAGAGTTAAAATGAAAAACAAGTTAGCTGCACTTCCGCTTGCCCTTTTGGCCGCGAGTGCGATCACCACTTCCGCTCACGCCGCAACTACCCTTGTTTATTGCTCAGAAGGTAGCCCAGAAGGGTTTAACCCAGCGTTTTACACGGCAGGTACGACCTTTGATGCCACCTCTAAAAACATGTTTAACCGTTTGATGGAATTCACACTGGGCACCACGGAAACAGAGCCAGGTTTAGCAACAAGCTACGATGTCTCTGCTGACGGCCTTGAATACACCTTCCATTTACGTAAAGGTGTGAAATTCCATTCGAGCAAATCATTCAAGCCAACTCGTGACTTTAATGCTGATGATGTGGTTTTCTCTTTTGCTCGCCAATGGGATAAAAAACATCCTTATCACACAGTTTCTAACGGCTCTTACGAATACTTTAATGGCATGAGTATGGGCGATTTGATCAAGGATATTGTGAAAGTCGACGACTACACAGTGAAATTCGTATTAAGCAAACCTGAAGCCCCTTTTATCGCTAACTTAGCGATGGACTTTGCGTCTATTTTTTCCAAAGAACAAGCCGATTACCTAATGAAAAAAGGCACGCCTGAGCAATTGGACATTGATCCAGTCGGCACAGGTCCATTCCAAAAAGTTCAATACCAAAAAGATTCTTTAATCCGCTACACCGCGTTTAAAGACTATTGGAAAGGCAAAGCAAAAGTTGATCGTTTGGTATTCTCTATCACCCCAGATGCTTCGGTTCGTTACGCAAAACTAAAAGCGGGCGAATGTGATGTGATGCCTTACCCAAACCCTGCGGATCTTAAGCAAATGGCTTCCGATCCAAACATCAACTTGATGAGTCAAGAAGGCTTAAATGTCGGTTACCTTGGTTTTAATACGAAAAAAGCACCTTTCACCGATGTGCGTGTACGCCAAGCCCTAAACTACGCAACTGACAAAAAAGCCATCATTGATGCGGTGTTCCAAGGCGCTGGTAAAGAAGCTAAGAATCCGCTTCCACCTACTATGTGGTCTTACAATAAGGATATTGTGGATTACCCATACGACCCAGTAAAAGCAAAAAAACTATTAGCAGAAGCCGGCTACCCTGATGGCTTCTCTACCAATATTTGGGCCATGCCTGTACAACGTCCATACAACCCAAATGCCCGTCGTATGGCGGAAATCATGCAGGAAGATTGGTCTAAAGTCGGTGTGAAAGCAGAGGTTGTGTCTTATGAATGGGGCGAATACCTAAGCCGCACGAAGAAAGGCGAAGCGGACACCTTTTTACTAGGTTGGACTGGTGACAACGGTGACCCAGATAACTTCCTATACGTCTTGCTAGGCTGTGACGCTGTTGGAGGATCTAACCGTGCTCAATGGTGTAACGAAGAGTTTAACAACCTATTGCTTGATGCCAAACGTACCTCGGACAAAGCGGAACGTACAAAAGACTACGAGAAAGCACAGGTCGTCTTCAAGCGTGAAGCACCTTGGATCACCATCGCTCACTCAGTTGTGTATGAACCCATTCGTAAAGAAGTAAAAGGCTACAAAATTGACCCACTTGGTGGTCACTACTTCTACAACGTAAGTAAATAGAAGTAAGTCCTTACTCGGACGATCACAAAGAATCTGCTCGCTGGGACGTGAGTAGATTCTTTGCTGACCGAGCACCTTGCTCGATCATACTAAAAGCCAAGAGAGCCAGTCCTTTATGTTCCAATTTATTTTTCGCCGCTTAAGCCTCGTTATTCCGACTTTTCTCGGAATCACCTTACTCACTTTTACGCTTATTCGGCTCATTCCCGGTGACCCCATTGAAGTGATGGCCGGAGAGCGTGGTGTCTCCGCTGAACGTCATGCCCTATTAAGTGCGCAATTGGGTTTCGATAAGCCTTTATATGTTCAATACTTTCGTTATGTCGGTGGGGTTTTACAAGGTGACCTTGGTAACTCTTTAATCACCAAAGAACCCGTCATGAAAGAATTTCTCACACTGTTTCCTGCAACGGTTGAGCTAACCATTTGTGCCGCCATTTTTGCTATTTTAATCGGCTTACCTGCTGGTATTTTTGCGGCGGTAAAGCGCGGAACCATTCTTGATCACTCGGTGATGACCTTTTCACTCACGGGGTATTCTATGCCTATCTTTTGGTGGGCCTTGTTACTTATGCTGGTATTCTCCGTCACATTGGGCTGGACGCCAGTGTCAGGAAGAATAGACGTAGTGTATTGGATAGACGATGTCACCGGTTTCATGCTGATCGACACCCTGCTATCCGATGAAGCAGGTTCTTTTACCTCCGCTGTGTCTCATCTAATTTTACCCAGTATCGTATTGGGCACGATCCCCATGGCGGTCATCGCGCGCATGACGCGCTCCTCCATGCTGGAAGTATTAAGCGAAGACTATATTCGTACCGCACGAGCCAAAGGCATTGCGCCGTGGCGAGTCATCATCATTCATGCTTTGCGAAATGCGCTCATTCCGGTGATTACCGTTATTGGTTTGCAGGTCGGCATCTTATTGTCTGGTGCCATTCTGACCGAAACCGTATTTGCTTGGCCAGGCATTGGTAAATGGCTAATTGAGTCTATTGGTCGTCGTGATTACCCCGTTGTACAAGGCGGCATTTTGATCGTGGCGTGCATCATCATTATCGTCAACCTGTTGGTCGATATTACCTACGGCATTGTCAATCCGCGTATTCGACATAGCCGATAAGGAGACCTTATGACAATTTCTACAGATACCTCAACATCCGCTAACTCACTAACCGCACCAGCCCCCATGACGCCAATGCAAGAGTTTTGGCATTATTTTAGTAGTAACAAAGGAGCAGTCGCAGGGCTGGTTGTTATTGCACTTATTTGTTTTATGGCCATCTTTGCCGATATTGTTGCTCCCCATTCACCATCAGACCAATATCGTGACGCCCTTTTATTACCACCAGCTTGGCTGGAAGGCGGTAACTGGTCTTTTGTATTAGGCACAGATGACGTGGGACGAGACATTTTATCTCGTTTAATTCATGGCTCGCGTCTGTCTATTTCAGTCGGTATTGTCGCGGTTACGGCTTCTCTTATCGTGGGTATCTTGCTGGGATTAATCGCAGGCTACTTCAAAGGGGTTATTGATACCATCATCATGCGATTTGTGGACATTATGCTGGCCATGCCAAGCTTGTTACTTGCTATTGCGATTGTGGCGATTTTGGGGCCAAGTATCGTTAATGCGGCACTGGCCATTTCTATTGTCTCTCTCCCTCACTATGTACGCCTAACCCGTGCCGCAACCATGGCAGAAATGTCGCGGGATTATGTCACCTCTTCACGGGTAATCGGCGCAGGGCCTCTGCGTTTGATGTTCATCTGCATCTTGCCAAACTGTTTAGCGCCTTTGATCGTGCAAGCCACCCTTGGCTTTTCCAGCGCTATTCTCGATATGGCGGCCTTAGGCTTCTTAGGTCTTGGCGCTCAGCCACCTACACCAGAGTGGGGCTCTATGTTGGCTGATGCATTGCAATTCGTACAACGCGCTTGGTGGGTTGTAACCTTCCCCGGTTTGATGATTTTGATCACCGTGTTGGCGTTTAACCTCATGGGAGATGGCTTACGTGATGCCCTCGATCCCAAGTTGAAGCAGTAAGAGAGGTTTTTATGTCACTGTTACAATTAGAAAATTTGAGCGTTTCCTTTGGCAATTTCCGCGCTGTGGACAACATCAGCTACAAAGTTGAAGAAGGCGAGGTACTGGGCATCGTCGGTGAATCAGGTTCTGGTAAGAGTGTCAGCTCTTTATCCATCATGGGATTGATCGACTTCCCAGGTAAAGTCAGTGCCGATCAACTCACTTTTGATTCTCAAGACCTACAAGCTATGCCAGAGAAGCAGCGCCGCAAGCTCACAGGTTCCGACATTGCGATGATCTTCCAAGATCCGATGACCAGCCTTAACCCTTGTTTCACCGTGGGTTATCAGATCATCGAAGCGTTAAAAACACACCAAGACGGCAACAAAAAAGAACTAAAGGCACGGGCTATCGAGCTATTAACGCAAGTGGGTATTCCTGCGCCCGAATCACGTTTAGGTAATTACCCTCATCAACTTTCTGGTGGTATGAGCCAACGCGTGATGATTGCCATGTCCATTGCCTGTGATCCACGTCTATTGATCGCAGACGAACCGACAACGGCTCTCGATGTGACCATTCAGGCACAAATCATCGACTTGTTGGTCGAGCTGCAACGTAAGAAACAAATGGGCTTGGTATTGATCACTCACGATCTGGCCTTGGTGGCCGAAGTTGCCCATCGAGTGATCGTCATGTACGCCGGACAAATTGTTGAATCTGGCCCAGCTTCCGAAGTCTTTAGTACGCCCAAGCACCCTTATACTCAAGCATTACTGGCTTCCTTACCAGAATCGGCATCGGGTAAAGCTCGTCTCGAAGCCTTACCTGGCGTGGTTCCCGGTCAATATGACCGACCTCTGGGTTGCTTATTGAGTCCGCGCTGCCCCTACGCAACAGATCATTGCCGTAAGGTCGAGCCTGCCAACCAAGGTGATCTTGATCGCCAAGTAAAATGCCACACGCCATTGGACAGCGAAGGGAGACCAGCCGCATGAATGAATCCGATAGCCGTTTAATTCTAAAAGCCGAAAACCTAAAACAGCACTACCATGTGAAGCAAGGATTGCTTAAACCCGAAGTCACGGTCAAAGCCGTGGATGGCATCAGCTTCAATCTTGAAAAGGGTAAAACCCTCGCCGTGGTTGGCGAATCTGGTTGTGGTAAATCCACTCTGGGTCGTATGCTCACCATGATTGAAACACCGACAGAAGGTCGCTTGGCGCACCTTGGTGAAGACTTACTCACCTTAACGAAAGACGCCCAAGCAAAACTGCGTCAGAAGATTCAAATCATCTTCCAGAACCCCTATGGTTCACTTAATCCGCGCAAGAAAATTGGTTCGATTTTAGAAGAGCCCTTGGTGATTAATACTTCCCTAAGCAAATCTGAACGCAAGGAAAAAGCGCTTAGTATTATGGAAAAAGTAGGCTTGAAAGCTGAGCATTACGACCGTTACCCGCACATGTTCTCGGGTGGTCAACGCCAACGTATCGCCATCGCTCGCGGTTTAATGCTCGACCCCAACGTTATCGTCGCAGACGAACCAGTATCCGCTCTCGACGTATCCGTTCAGGCGCAAGTATTGAACTTAATGATGGATTTACAGGACGAATTTGGTTTGAGCTATGTGTTTATCTCCCACGATTTATCTGTAGTAGAGCACATCGCTGACGACGTGATGGTCATGTACTTGGGCAAGGTGGTCGAACAGGGCTCACGCGAACAACTGTTCGAAAACCCCAAACACCCTTATACCTTGGCACTACTTTCTAGTACGCCCCAGCTTTCACCAGAGAAACGCCGCCAGCGGATTAAGCTAGAAGGTGAATTACCTTCACCGCTGAATCCGCCTTCAGGTTGCGCTTTCAACGGCCGTTGTGCCTACGCCAACGACCGTTGTCGCAGCGAAACGCCAACGCTACGGTTAGACAGCTCGGAAGAGCAAGAACAAGGTCACTTGATTGCCTGTCATGCTGTAGCAGAAAAACGCATTGGAACACTAGTGGAAGGCGCCGCTTAGCAATTAGCAGCACGAAAAAGATATTCACTCCCTGTGAGTTTTTGAACGCCCGAAAGGGCATTTTTTATCCTCGATAATGCTTTTGTACGCCCATCAAGAAGTTACGTAAGATTTGGTCTTTGCATTCGCAATAATGTCGATTGTCTGGCTTGCGGAAAAAAGAGCTCAGCTCATGCTTGCTCAGGTTAAACTCTGCCAACGCCATGATGTCTAAAATCTCTTCCGCTTGCAGGTTTAAAGCAATGCGCAATTTCATAAAGATGGCGTTGTTGGTGAGACGTTTTTCAGGCTCAGGTTGTGGGCCTTCACGTTTGCCACGTTTGGTATTAATAAAGCCGTTCAAAAACGTCGCAATCTCTACGTCGAGCATTTCAACATATCCTGCATCGTCTTCTTTCCTTAACCAGCTCGTCACCTGCTCTTGCGTCGCAACGCCCTCTGCAGAAGCTATGATCTCCACAATGGATAGAGCTTTAAGATCAAAAGTGTAGCGAAGGCGGCGCAAGATATCGTTATTATTCACAATAGGTTCCTAGTGTTAGGCTATCAGCTTAGTCAACATGATGAGCTGGGGAATTCGTAAGTTGCCACTTTAACAGAATTAGCCATTGATTACTTTGAGAAACAGGACATAAATGTACTCTACCCGACCCGCAACCTCCCAAGATTACACGTTTTTATTCGAGTTAAAAAAAGCGGCTGAATACGAGCAGATTCATCATGTCTTTGGTTGGGATGATGCCGTTCAAAAACAGATTCACAAGAAAGAATGGAACGAGGCTAAACCAACCATTATAGAAGTAGACAACAAAGCCATTGGCAGCTTTTTACTACGCCCTCTAGAAGATACAGGTGAGCCTTTATATTTTAGTCGCTTCTTCTTACTACCAGAATTTCACGGTTCAGGTATAGGCAGCGCGATTTTAAAGCAATGCTTGGACTTGGCCGACGAGCAAGAAAAAAGAGTGACCTTGTGTTATTTGCAAGGTAGCCGAGTTGGTCGACTTTATAAAGATTTTGGTTTCGTCATCACCCATCAAGATGTAGAGTTTGTTTATATGCAGCGCATACCGAACAGTCAACTAAGGAGAGAATCATGATAAGCACAGAGTTCTTAATTACCTCGCTTATTCTCGTACTGATACCCGGAACGGGCGTGATTTATACTATTTCAGCAGGGATTTTTCAGGGAGCTCGCGCCTCTTTTGCTGCCTCACTTGGCTGTACTATAGGCATAGTGCCCTCTATGTTAGCGAGTATTTTAGGCTTAGCTGCCATTCTTCACGCCAGTGCCTTAGTTTTTCAAATTGTGAAGTTTATTGGGGTGGCTTATCTACTGTATCTCGCTTGGGGGATGTGGAGAAACACGGGTGGATTCAAACTAGAAGAGGGCGAAAACAAGCCTGTCCGTTTTTTCAACCTGGCTCTGAGAGGCTGCTTGATCAATATGTTGAACCCAAAGCTGACTCTCTTTTTTCTCGCTTTCTTACCTCAATTCATTCCCTCTGACACAGTGTCTGTAATGGGCCAAATGCTACTACTTGGCGGGATCTTTATGGGGATGACATGCCTAGTGTTTACTTTCTACGGCTTACTTGCCAGCCACGTACGACAGTATCTAATGGGATCCTCCCAAATAACTCAATATCTACAACGATGTTTTTCCGCCAGCTTTGCTTTACTAGCAACAAAACTGGCCTTTACGGATCGCTGATATTGAATGAACTAACGGATTGATTCGTTATCAATCCGTAGCTTTTCTAAAATTTCCGTCCAACTGTGCACTCGCTGGTAACCTTCTGCATTCATATTATGAAAAGCATGAAATAAAAGACCTTCGCCATCAAAGCCGTCTAGATGTTTTGGGGTATCATCTATTAGATAATCGGCATTAATAATGCTTTTATCACCACAAAAGACGAAGTTTAGTTCGCTAATAAAAGGAAAGTGTTTTTTCAGCCAATCGTGCTTGGCTTGGAAAGAGGAAGGGTATTCCATGGCGGCGGTCACAAAAAAAATCTCGTATTGTTCAGACAGTATTTTGATCGAATCAATGGCATCGTCAAACACATCCAAGTCACGAAAGAAGTCAGGATGATGAGGGTGTGCCCGTACTACTTCCACATGCTCTACAGGGATAACATGATAAATACGTGTTCCGGCGGTATCCTCTTTTGTTAAAGCAGCGGAAAATGTATGGTTATACCACTCAATATGGCGGATCAAGCTATCACAGATGGTTTCATCCATGTCGATGGCAATACGTTTTTTTCTCATACCTAGCAACCCTTTAAAGACAACGTTTTAAACCCACTGATTTTCAATCACTTCATAATGCAAAACAAAGGTATCAGGCTCTAGTTGATATTCATCATCTTCTGGATAAAGCTTAGCAACACCTATATCTTCTCCAGCAAAAGCCACAATAGCATCATAGGATGGCCAATAGGTTATCAGTGTCACCTCAAAAGTATCTTCATCTATATCTCGCCCAAAAATTTGAGCGCCTTTAAAACCTTCCGTTGCGGAGGTGTCTTTCACACCTGTTTCATAAAGGTAAGCAATAAAACCTTCTTTTTTGATTTTTGGACAACGCGCTTTCCATTCTCTAGCAATCATATTAATGACTCCTTAACTATCTATTTTCAAAGAAAAATTATCAGCTTTTCAGGATAACATTTCGTATAAAAAAGGGTTAATACAGACAAATAAACAAAGATACTTTGTGATCAATCAGGTTAACGAAGTAAATAGTATGGCCGTTGTTTGCTAACGAAGTAGTTCTTGGAGTTTATATTTATCAAATTGAAATGCTATGTGGGTATCAGCCAGATATTCACTTATATTTTTTCGGCATATAAAAAACGTCAAAAGACTTTTTTAGAAATATAAAGGCGTTCCGCGTTTCCACCGCTTCAAAGTTTTATTCTAAGTTCTTTATTTCATTGCTTTAAAGCAGTGCATGAAAACTGTCGCTTTAGACATTAGAAAACAAAGAGTGAAATAAAAAAGACCTTATTTGGAAGGTGAGCGCACTAATAAAAAGCAGTGAAAATAAAAGTTTCCCCTCTCTTCACGCTCTTGAAGTCAATGACTGTTGCCTAATAAGCAACATGGATAAAATTATAAAGCAACGCAAAAGAGCGTTTGATAATAAGGCAACTATTAATAAAAAATATTGGAGCCTATGAAATGACCACAAAATCCATACCGATAAATTTACTGCTAAATTGGCGATTACACCTGATCGTCGTCATTATCTCAGCAATATCCGAGTTAATTGGTATTCAAAGTATTCCAATTGCAAATGCCAAATTATTGTTTTTGCCTTTGTTCTACGCTTTTATTCTTTGTCTTTTTTTAAACCCTAATATTACTAAGTTTTCAGACAAGATTATTACTAAGAAAAGTGCTTCTATTGCCGCTCCCATTCTTATTGTTGCCATCCTTCCCTTCATTGCCAAGTTTGGTACCTTGATCGGACCTGCCTTACCTAAGATTGCTGACGCTGGTGCGGCAATGATATTCCAAGAACTCGGTAATTTAGGCACCATGCTCATCGCCATGCCCATTGCTGTCCTTATTTTCAAAATGGGACGAGAAGCGATTGGCGCCACTTATTCTATTGCACGGGAGCCAAATATCGCCCTCATTTCAGATCGCTATGGTCTGAAAAGTAAAGAGGGTATTGGTGTAATGGGAGTCTATGTCATGGGCACCATGTTTGGCACACTCTATTTTTCCTTAATGGCAGGGTTTCTTGCTACTACTGGTTGGTTTGACCCTAGAGCATTAGCTATGGCTTGTGGCGTGGGCAGTGGCAGTATGACAGCGGCCTGCTCAGGTACATTGGCAACGGCCTTTCCTGCAATGAAAGATGAGCTTCTTGCCTTTGCTGGTGCCAGTAACTTATTAACCAATGCAACAGGGCTTTATATCGCTATCTTTATCGCTCTGCCATTTGCTGAATGGTTCTATAAAAAGCTTTCTGGCGAAGCGAAATCCACTCCACTAACAACAGAGGCAAAATAAAATGAATACACATATTGAAAATGCCGTGGCAGAAAACCTAGAAGAAGGACGCCTCAGTCTAAAGGAAAGTATTCTGGTGCTTGCCGTCATATCCATTGTCAGTCTTGTTAGTAATTGGGCAGGGACAGGTATTAGCCCTATTCAAGCGTTTCCAGCCATGTTGATTATTTACGCGATGGTCATCGTCGGCTTATTGTTGTCTAAGTTTATTCCTATTGGCTTTCCTGCTGTGGCTTGGGTATCACTGGTGAGTGTTCTTATCAGCATTCCCATCTCTCCTCTTTCTGCTCCAGTTTTAGCTGAGCTGAAAAACCTAGGGTTCCTAGCCATAGTTACCCCAGTGTTAGCCTATGCAGCGATGGCAATCGCCAAAGCAGAAGTAGATCTGTTTAAAAAATCTGGTTTGAAAATTGCCGCGATTTCCATTCTGGTCTTCACTGGTACTTATGTTGGCTCGGTTTTCGTTGCAGATGCCCTGCTATAAAAATGAGGCATCATGGTGACAAACAACACCATGATGCTTTTTTAAGCCTTCTATTTATATAGCGTTGCCTTTAAAGCAACAATCCTAACCCGCATCCTTCTTTTTCAATTTTTTTGTCGTGTCATTATTTAAACATCATTCATCATAGGTAAATCACTCATGAATCCAATTATAGGTGTTATCGGGCTAGGTAACATGGGTCGTAATATGGCCGCCACACTTGTCGGCAAAGGTTTTTCCGTTATCGGTTTTGATTTATCTGACACCGCCCGCCAACAAGCAGAGAAACAAGGCATAGTGCCTGCAAATCATCTTGACGATATCGCTAGGCAGTGTTCGGTCGTAATTTTATCTCTTCCTAAAGCGGAGCATGTTGAAGCGGTTTGCTTAGGTGACAATGGCTTAATCAAGCAGCTGACCTCTGGCACCATTGTCATAGACACCACAACATCCATCCCAGAAATGAGCCGAAAAATAGCCAATGCCTTTGCACCACAAGGTATTGAATTTATCGATGCACCTGTCTCAGGTGGCCCAGCAGGCGCTGCTGCGGGAACCATGAGTATGGTAATTGGCGGCAAGCTAGACACTTATCATCTTGTCTTACCCATTCTAGAAGCCATGAGCAGTGTACGGGTCCATGTTGGCGATGTTGGCGCAGGAAACATTGCCAAGATTGCGAACAATATGCTTGCGGCTGCTCACCTTATTACGACCTCTGAAGCACTCACTTTGGCTGAAAAAGCGGGTGTTGATCCAAGCAAAGTGCTTGAGGCAATCAATGCAGGATCAGGCCGCAGTGGTGCAAGCCAAGCCATGTTTCCAACTTGGGTAATGAACAAAGCTTATGACTCTGGCTTTACAATGGGCTTGATGAGAAAAGACGTCGGTCTAGCAAAAGCCTTAGCGCAAAATTTGGAGCTGAACTTACCCATGACGATGAAAACCGCTGAACTATGGCAGCAAAGTGCGGCGGTATTACCGGACAGCGATGATTTTTGCTGTATCGCCCAGTGCACTAATCCATCACTGTTTGCTAAAGAGACCAAGTAATGAAGAATCAATTTCAAGCCATTATCAGCCGCTATTGGGAAAATACGGCAACCATCCCTAGTTTTGTCGACGGTGAGTTTGTCACAGGCAAAGGCGAAGACATCGTGATTCATAATGCCCATGATGGCAGCGAACGTTTTCGTTACCCTGACGCTGATGAGTCCATCATTCTAAAAGCCAACGCGGCGGCAAAAATCGCGGGTAAAGCATGGTGGGCGATGAGCGCTCAGGCTCGCGGTCAAATAATGTATCGCATCGGCACAAAACTTCGTGAAGTCGCAGACGACTTAGCCTCGGTTGAATGCTACTCATCGAATAAACCGATTCGCGATGCCAGAGTCGAAGTATCAAAAGTAGCCGAAATGTTTGAATACTACGCAGGCTGGGCAGATAAACTTCACGGTGAAGTGATTCCTGTACCGACTTCTCATCTTAATTATGTCAAATACGAACCACTCGGCACGGTTCTACAAATCACGCCTTGGAACGCGCCTATTTTCACCTGTGGTTGGCAACTTGCTCCAGCGATTGCGGCAGGCAATGCGGTCATTTTGAAACCATCAGAACTAACGCCCGTATCTTCTTTATTAGTGGCTGCGATTGCCCACGAAGCAGGGATTCCAAAAGGCTTGATCAATGTGATCGCAGGGTATGGTCATACAGCAGGGCAATTCGCGATTCAAAACGCAACCATTCGTAAAGTGGTGTTTGTCGGTTCTCCTGCCACAGGTAAGCGCATTGCCATTTCCGCTGCCGAGCGAGGTATTCCTTGTGTCTTAGAACTGGGTGGAAAATCAGCCAACATCGTTTTTGATGACGCCGATTTGGACCTTGCTGTAAAAGGGGCTCAAGCGGCTATTTTCTCTGGGGCTGGACAAAGTTGCGTGTCAGGCTCTCGTCTCTTGGTACAAGAAAGCATTTATGAGCGCTTTTGTGAGGCTGTGGCCCAAGCAGCCAAGAATTTTGTTATCGGAAACCCTCAGGAAGAATCGACACAAATTGGCCCAATTCATAATGCTAAGCAATATCAACATGTCACGACCATGTTGAAATCAGCTGTTAATGAAGGTGCCACCATTGTTGATAACGGGCTGCCTTCTGTACCTGATAATGCCGGTTATTATGTCAATCCTACGGTATTAAAAGGTCAAAACCAGATGCATTGTGCCCAAGAAGAAATTTTTGGCCCTGTCGTTGTTGCGATTCCTTTTAAAGATGAAGACGATGCCATCGCCATTGCCAATGACAGCCGCTTTGGCCTAGCTGGTGCCGTATGGACGAAGGACGTTGGTCGCGCCCATCGTGTTGCTGATCAAGTCAAAGCCGGCACCTTTTGGATTAACAGTTATAAAACCATTAACGTCGCTTCCCCATTTGGTGGCTATGGCGAAAGTGGTTATGGTCGCTCATCGGGTTTAGACGCGTTACGTGAATACAGTGAAGTGAAAAGTATTTGGGTAGAAACAGCCAGAACCCCAGCGGCAAACTTTGGTTATGGCGCAAATTTGGAGTAACAGACAATGGATATGAAACAGCTTGTTGCTGACACCATCAAATGGCGAAAGGACTTTCATCAATACCCAGAACTTGGCTTTAATGAACACCAAACCGCACAAAAAGTAGCCAATTTATTACGTGAGTTTGGCCTTGATGTTCACACCGGCATTGGCGTCACTGGGGTAGTTGGTGTGCTAAAAAATGGCCATGGCCCAAGTATAGGTTTACGCGCCGATATGGATGCTCTGCCAATGCAAGAACTCGGTAACCCAGACTATAAATCTCAGCATAAAGGCTGCATGCACGCCTGTGGTCATGATGGTCACACCGCCATGTTGCTAGGTGCAGCTCGATATCTTGCTGAACATAAGCCCTTCAGTGGCACAGTTTATTTCGTCTTCCAACCTGCAGAAGAAAATTTGGGCGGCGCACAAAAGATGATCGAAGATGGTTTGTTTGAGCGCTTTCCAATGACAGCCATTTACGGCCTACATAACTGGCCGGGGTTACCAGCAGGGCATATTGCCGTAAATGATGGCGCAATGATGGCGTCATTAGACACTTTTGAAATTACGGTCACAGGAAAAGGGTCTCATGCCGCTATGCCTCATATGGGGGTTGATCCTATTGTCGCGGCATCCGATTTGGTGTTGCGTTTACAAACCATCGTTTCTCGTCATGTTTCACCGTTAGAGTCCGCTGTCGTTAGTGTCACCATGTTTAATAGCGGTGAGGCGATTAATGTCTTGCCAGAATCCGCGTCGCTACAGGGCACGGTGCGTTGCTTAAATAAACAAGTGCGTCAGCAAATTGAAAAACTAATGACAGACTATGTTGCCAGCTATAATCAATCTCCTGGGCTTAAAGTTGAATTAGCGTTCAAGCGTGGTTATCCAGTCACTACCAACCATGCACAACATGCCGCGATCATTCACCAAGTAGCTCAAGCCCAGTGCGGGAAGGCAAATACTCATCACAATATTCAACCCTCTATGGCATCCGAGGATTTTGCTTTTATGTTAGAGCATTGTCCGGGGGCCTATTTTTGGTTAGGCGTAGATGAAGGCGAGTCCGTCGCACTACATAACCCCTATTATGATTTCAACGATCAAGTGATTGAGGTGGCTATCCAATTTTGGTGCAACCTAGTAAAACAACAGCTCCCTAGCTGTTAATTGAGCTCGTTCCAATGAGCCTCCCTTTAGCAGTGAGCTTTGCTCGCTGCTTTTTTTATTCTATTCTTTGCCACCATCATAATGTGGTTTACTGGTAAGCAAGATGAAAGAGATTAACTCAAAACGTTTGGCTTATTTTTATGAAGCCGTATCATTGGGAACGATTCGCGCAGCGGCGGATAAATTAGATGTCGCCCCTTCCGCCATTAGCCGTCAAATAACTCAGCTAGAAGAAGAGCTGGCTTGTATTCTGATTGAGCGACATAGAAAAGGGGTTCGACCAACCGAAGCCGGGCAGCTATTAATCAAATATCACCGTGAATCCACCTCACACGAAGAAGTCTGCCTGTCTGAGCTTCAGGCGTTAAGAGGTTTAAAATCAGGCCATATCTCATTAGCCATTGGAGAAGGTTTTATCGGCGATGTGATGTCAAAAGCCCTGCCTCAATTTCAGGCTTTGTACCCAGATTTAACCTTGTCGGTACATATTGGAGGGTCCAATGAATTAATTCGCCGAATTCAAGAAGACGACGCCCATATTGGCGTACTGTTTCATCCACCACATCATCAAAAATTACGTTCACATCAGGTATCACTCCATCCATTATGTGCCATTGTGCCGCCAGACCATCCCCTGACACAGCTTAATCGCCCTATTGAATTAGAAGATATCATCCCTTATCCGATTGCCTTACAAGAAGCCGAGTTTGGCGTGAGACAACTGATCGCACTTGCAGAATTCAAACACCGAGCACGACTCTCTCCCACCATGACGGTGAATTCATTCTCTTTATTAAAGGAGTTTTTACGATCTAATATGGGAATAACCATTCTGCCAGAGTTCGTGGTAAGAAGAGAGCTAGAGGACAAGCGAGTTGTCTCCCTGCCAATACAAGACCCTATTTTGTCTTCTGGTGAAGCTCATATTGTGACTCGTCTTGGACGCCAGCTAACAGAAGCACCTTTGGCTTTGCTTCAGCATTTACAGCTTTGGATGAAAGACTTCCATTCATAAATGGTATGCTAAAGAAGGGAAGATGCGAATACAAAAGACGCCAAGCTCGAAGACAAGCTTGGCGTTTTCTATGTCAAAACAGCCTAAGAGGTTTTACTTTTTTAGAACATCACGAATGTTGTTCCAATCGACAATCTTGAAGTTTTGCTTCTCAGCTTTATATTGCCCATCAAGGTTATACCAGTCTTGAGCGATAAACATACCGTTTGGATAATCCGCACCAAGGTTAGCCGACACAGCATGAATACCGTCGGTATCGCTGCTGCCATCTACTCCTTTGCTGTCGTCTCCTATAATGGCGAAACTGGTGACAAAGCGATTGCCATTGTTTAAATCAAACACCGCGTAAGTGTTATTACCTTGGCTCGACGCAATCAAATAATTGACCTGATCGTTTTGATACAAGGTAATGCCTTCTATATCTGCCACAAGTTGTTTGCCATCTACCGCTGCAAATAAACTGGCTTTGGTACTGGCGTTTTCATCCGCTTGGAATGCCCAAATAGCAACATCTTCTTCACCCACATAAAGAATGCCCGTTTTATCATCAGCCACACAGCCTTCAGGTTGCGTATCTACTTTTAGCGTACGAACAATTTTACCTTCGATTCCTTTTTTTGTTGGCGTTAAACGCCATTGCTCGATCACTCCATTTTTACCATTCAGAAAAGCATAGGCGGTGCCATCTTTCGCTTGATACATACACAAACCGTAAACAGTATCGACGTTTGATACGAACTGAGCGGCGTCTTGATGAACGTACTTACCAAGCGCTTTTAACGGCTGAATGGGTTTCTTTCCATCGGTAATTTTGTATAGCGCCAATGTGTTTAGAACGCGATTCGTCGCTGTGGCTAGGGCAAAACTAGAGCCATCCCAATCCTTTACGGTACGAATATCAACGTTGTTTGGCTTACCACCTTTCAGGTATTGAATTTCTTTACCCTGAAGGTCATAAGCCATCAGGCCACCTTTTTTGTTGGTCGCAATAATAAGGCTTTTCGATGCGTCTTTAGGGTTCAGCCAGAACGCAGGATCATCTGCTGCATCACCGCCTTTGCTCACCTCATCGGTTTCACCACTGGCAGCAACCAACTTCACACCTTCGATTTTCAACTGTCGATGGCTTTTCAAGTGAGAAAACTCAATGTCATCGCCCTTTAATTTGCGATTTAACTCATCAAAAGCCACTTTTTCATACACTGGCTCATCCGCTTCCGTATTACCGATCCAAATTCCATTCGCTGACGCGGTAATGATTTTGGCTTCTTCAAAACCTTTGGCATCAAATTTTGCTTTAAATGCATTGCCATCATTACGATCATAAACAAGAAAACCAGCGCCTTCATCGGCCACCAATAAATAGCCTTTTCCATCGGCTTGGTAGGTTAAATCCAGCCCTTCAATTTCTTCCAAATGGCCTATTGGCTTCACCACATCGACCAGACGACGGTCTTTCACATTTTCAGGATCTGCACCATAAGCCCATATACCGATATCTTGTTCTGCAATGTACAGGATGCCTGTTTCATCATCGACAACACACGAACTCAGCTTACCGCCAACTTGCGCACGACGTACGGCCACAGGCTCACCAGCGCGGTTTAATACCGCACTGTTGATCTTCCCATCTTGGTATTTAAGTTTGTACTGCACCACATCACCTTCATCGGATAAGCCCGTGACAGTGGTTTCACCCGTTGTTGCATTCTTATAAAGGCAGACAGCTTCAGGACCAAAATTCGTTGTGATACGACCCACTTCTTGAAGGATAGGCGTCGCCTTTCGGTCAATACGATAAAAACCAAAAGCATCTTCGTCAGGCAAACCAACCGCAAGAAGGTCCATGCTTTTATTACCATCCATTAAGCCATAACGCACATCCGCACCAATCACTTCTTTGGAATCGTCTTTCATCAAGGTGCGACCTTGTGAATCGAATACCGCAAGGCCGTCTCCCTCTAAGGTGGCAATCAATAAATCGTCTTTGGATGCCATAGGGCTGCTCCAGATTGCACCATCTGCGATGTCTTCGTAGCTAGTATCTGTTTTCAGTTGAGTTGAAATAACCGGTGTCTTTGCGGCATAAGTTTGTGATGTCACAACAGCGCTGATCGCCAATGCAACAAAGGAAAGTGTTAGCTGTGTCATGGTGCTTCCTCAAATAGTGATAACGAACGAATCAAACAATTTGAGCTCACCCTAAAGACAAATAATGTCATCTTTGTGACAAGTTTTTTCCAACAGTTGATAACGCAACTTATAGAAAGGAAAAACACGCTTTTATAGTCATTTTTGAGCTTTTTAGACTCAATTTATTGCCTTGTCTTTATCGAAAAATCAAAGTGTTAGCGGTGTTTTCTACTTCAAAAAGTGCATAAGGAATAAATAATTGCATTTGCTATGAGCTGATCGGACTAGCTGTCCCCGTTTTGTCATAAATAAGTCACATAATAAATGGATAGATTTATTTAGAGGAAGCCTAATGACAGACTGGTTATATCGTTGGCACTACGCGGTCAGCGGCGGAATGAAAAACATATTACGCCATAAGCGATGGCTCTTTGTACTTAGCTGTGTTTTTACTAGCTTACTTATCCTCAACTTTTCACAAGGTGAACTCAAACCACAAAGTCGCTGGGTATGGGTGGATATTATTGGTGAAGGTGCGTCCGCTGCCTGCGTTGTGATTTGGCTGTTAATCGTACTCTCCATGCGACCCCCAGGTTACGTGACAAATTGGTTTGCTGCCGGCTTTATTGGAATTTTTGCCTCTAATTTCCAAGACTTCCTTGATGAATGGGTACGGCTACCAAAAATCACTACTTGGAATAGTTGGGTAGAGTCCTTACCGATTGGCTTGCTTGCTTTAACCGTGGCCCTTTGGCTATGGCGTAAAGAACAGCGCCAAATTGACCGCTATTTACTTAAACGCCAAGCCATTTATCAAGATTCGTCACCATTGGATGAAACCACCAGCTTACCTAAAGCCGCACACCTAAGTGCACAACTTGAACAAGCATTTGCTAAAGGCGCAGCAAGCTGGAAGCAACATGCTCTGTTGTTGTTAGACGTCGCGCCTTTTTCCGACATTAGTTATCGCCATGGAGGTAAGGAAGCTGACCGTTTCTTAGTCGTTATCAGTGAGCTCATCATGCTGACATTGCGCAAACAGGACGTTTTATGTCACTTGGCAGGAGATCGATTTGCTTTGGTTTTCAAAAACGTTGATAAAGCAAAAGCTCAACACCTTGCTCAGGAACTCGAAACTCTCATCAAACAGTTTCGTTATCGCGTGGAAGGCTTAGAAGACAGTATTGTCGTTGGGGCCTCTATGGTCATGATCATGGCCGATGAAGAGGATGATGCCCCTGAGCACTTGCTAGACCGAGCCTCATTCGCTTTGTCTCAACAGAATAACAGCGTTTTTTCGAATACATTTGGATAATCTATGAAAACGCGCTGGCTAGAACGACAAGATACTTATCTTTTCGCTCATCATCAGTCCGTTGTCTTAATGGACTTATTGATGGCTCGCGACGTTAAACCTGATTTCTTTTTACGGAAAACAGGGCTTTTCTACGAAGATGTATCGTCAGGTAGTAAAAAGCTCAGTCCTGAACAATTTGCTCAGCTTTGCGATAATGCAAGTCAGCCTCCCCATGCCGCTGATGTGTCATTTCTTTTCGGACAACGGATGTTACCCGGATATTTTGGATGTTATTCTAGCGCCCTACAAAACGCTCCTACATTACGCCACGCATTACATCTGTTAGTAGAATTCTCTATTCTGTTTTTTCCTTTGTTATCGCCAATGCTTAGACAGTCCAAAAATCGTATGTATATTGATTTTCGCCCCAACTTTGGTGAATTCTCTACAAGCTTACTTTCTAGCTCAACCAGCAGACCCTCTCGATTCATCAAAGAAATGACTGTAACGGCCATCACCTCTTTAACCACATGGCTTGCCAAAGAAAACTTGCCTTGGATGTTCGACTTTGACTTCCCTGAGCCGGATTATCAATCTGAGTACGATGTATTTTTAGGGAATGACCGACATTTTTTAAAAACGTACACCAGTATGTCAATTGCAGAAAGTTATTTGGACAAACCTTGGACTATGTCTTCTAAAACTATCTATCAAATGGCTTTAGAGGAATCAAGACAGGCTTTTTTAAAGCTGAATGCTCAGCAAAGTTTATTAGCTGTCATCAATGATATGCTCAATTCCGACATCCAACATTTACCGAGTTTAGAAGCCATGGCTGATATCCTAGACATCAGCCCAGCCACCTTAAAGCGCAAATTAAAGACTCACAATACCAGCTACCAAAAGCTCTGCGATAAAGTAAGAAAACGCATTTCCATTAACTTGATCAATGACTTGGATTATAACGAAGGGCAAGTTGCAGAGTATTTGAATTTTTACGACGTGAGTAACTTCAGGCGTTCTTTCAAGCGGTGGTTAGCGTATTAGCATATCTGCACCCTTTTCTTGAAAAGAAAAGGGTGCAGAATAAACTCTAGCGTTTCTTCGGCTGACGCCCGTGATAAATCGCAAAGCCCTTATCACGTAGTAATCGATTATGAGTACCTAAAGCAGCATCCAGTAAAGGTGGGTAACGTAAAAAATCATTTGCTACCACAAACAATTCACCATTTAACGTGAGATGTTGTTTTACAGCCATAAAGAAACGCTCAGCAATACTGTAATCGGTATTCATCCCCGTGTGGAACGGTGGATTAGTGATCACATAGTTAAAGCGCCCTTTCACTTCATCCAAGCCGTTAGAAGCAAGCAAGGTAACCGCTTCACTGGCGTTGTTTGCCGCAAAAGTCAGCTCGGTGGCTTTTAACGCCAACACACTGTCATCCAATGCCATAATGCGAGCGCCAGTTTTATTATACAACCAAAGCGCGATAATGCCGTCGCCACAACCAAAGTCCAGCAAGCGCGCATTGGCCACATCGCTCATAAAGCGGTGTTGCTCTAATTGTGCTAATAACAGTTCTGTACCCTTATCTAACTTACCGTGACCAAAAACACCCGGTAAGCTGCACAGGGTTAAGCTTTGCCCTGCCACTTCCTGTTGCCAAGTCATAATCCAGTCTTCAAATACAAAAGGCTTAGCTGGACGGCGCTTATAGCCTGCGTAAAGCAAGCAATGCTTAGCCCCATCAAGCTTACCAACGTCGTCTAAATTAACCTCTAATCGCTTCATAGAGGATTTGACACCGCTTTTATTGTCACCGACCAACCAAACTTGTCCGCCCTCTTTTAGACGAGGTAAAAGAGCCGCCAATAAATAGTCTAATAAGTCTTTCGCTTTCGGCTGATAAATAACAATGAAATCAAAGTCATTGCCATTCTCTAGCGTCCATTGTTCCGACAAGAGCAACTTCTCTTCGTTGAAGCCAACGTGCGACAAAGCATCATAACCAGTTTTAGATTGGCACCAAGCATACACCTCCGCTTGTCCACTTAGATCTAGTGGGTAGGTGTCTTCAGGATTGGCAAACAATACTTTGCCAAGCAGCTCTTTTTCATTGCGCGCCAGTAACTGACTCGTCGAATTAAGGTTCATAGGTGACAGATAGCTCTTTTATTGAAAGGGTAGATACAGGCGCTAATAGGGTATTTAAGCGTGCTGTAAGAAGATCGGGCTGCACTCGCGGATATCGCGGCGCTTGCCTGTCGTTTATTAAGGTTGAATGCCAACCTTTAGTTAGCGCCAAAAAGTCTTGGGCAAAGTCGTCTCCATGCTCCAAACACCCAGATAGAATGACATCCACATAACTCAATGCGATAGGACAATCATAGTGGGGCTCCACGATATCATTGGTGTGGTAAACCCAGTAGATACCTTCAGGCAAATCACCTTGGTAATAAGCCGTTAGTTGTTTGGCTTCAACGATAGAGCGCTGATAGCCACGCTCCCGCTCATCAAATAAAGGAAACTGATGATAGGGCACTTCAACCAAAACACCATTACAGGCCTGCTCAGGCGCTTTAATCACCGCCACAGAGCTCATACCAAACTCCGCAGACATGACAGACCAATGTCGTTGAAAGCCATGTAGTTTCACTGGCCACACATCGCCAGTTTCACCAGTTTTTGCGCGGCTTTCGCCATTAATAAGACTGCCATAACCTAAAATAAAGTGTCGATCAGATGAATTCATATGGCCTACCGTACGCTAGATGGTAAAGAATGCCGCATGATAACGTGCGCCAAATCACAGTACCAGTATTGCCTTAGGATCAGTCTCAAGTTATGGCTTTGTATGGTGGTAAAATCGACCAAAATACATCAACTGGTGTTGTTAATAAAAGCAGGTTAATGTGTGAAACGGCTTTATATAGATTAAATAAGGGAGTACCTCATCATGACAGCACCTATTTTATTAGTCACTGGCGGTGGACGAGGAATTGGGGCTGCAACTGCGAAGTTGGCAGCAAAACAAGGCTATCTCGTTATCCTTAACTATCGAAAGGATGAAGAGTCTTGTAAAAAAGTCGAACAGGAAATCCACCAACTCGGTGGTCTAGCCCATAGCATTCAAGCGGATATTAGTGATGCGGATCAAGTGGCCTTCTTGTTTGATCACATCCGAAAGTCTTGGGGCCCTGTCAGCGCATTAGTGAATAATGCGGGTCTTTTAGACACTCAGACAAGCTTTGTCAAAACCGACCCAGCAAGATGGCAGAGAATATTTCAAACCAATGTATTTGGTACCTTCCTGTGTTGCCAAGCGGCGTTTCAGCACATGGCCCTTAGCCAAGGTGGCGCAGGCGGTAGCATTGTCAATGTTTCCTCTCTCGCTGCTGTCTATGGATCGCCCAATGAATACGTCGACTATGCTGCCAGTAAAGGTGCGATAGACTCTTTTTCTAAGGGGTTTGCTCTAGAAGTCGCTAACGATGGTATTCGTGTAAATACCGTGAGACCGGGGTTGATTTATACCGACATGCACGCCGATGGCGGTGAAGCGGAAAGAGTAGATCGCATCGCTCCTAACTTGCCATTACAGCGCGGTGGACAACCAGAAGAAGTCGCCGAAGCCATACTCTGGCTACTGAGTGATAAAGCCAGCTACACCACAGCAGGGTTCATTGATGTGGGCGGTGGTCGTTAATCTTTACTTAAGCGCCGCCCCATACTTAACCTCTGTTCCGTTTCAAAACCAATGGAACGATAGAATTCAGCCACACTATGATTGGTTTCACGAATCTGTAGATTCACCTTTACGCACCCTAGTAATTCCAACTCAGCTATTGCCTGTTCGACTAGTTTCTTACCTACACCCAAACGGCGATAGTCTGGATTTACCGCCACCGCATAAAGCCAACCCCTGTGCCCGTCGTAACCCACCATACAAGCACCCACTAACTTCCCCTCAAGTTCAACAACAAAAACGAAATCGTCAACGACAAGTTTGGCTTCTAGATCATTCCTTGGTTGACTATGTTTAGGGTTATTGGGAAACACTCGCTCCCATAGGTTAATCAAGGCTTCTTTATCATCGGCTTGATATCGACGCACTAGCATCCGATTCATTCCTCAGTCTAGCGACATTCAAAAGAGCGAGCTTTCAGTATGTCGCCCTTCACATAATGAGCGTAAGTTGGATAAGCGCAAAGTGGGCGACTTATTCCAGCCATTCGCGCGGTGATTTCTGAGTTAGATGACCGAGCATGGGCCACAACGTCCTGCGGTGCCTCATTGTTTTCCACCCAACTCATTAGCGGTTTCAACATATTAAATTGATCCATAGAGGCCCCACCTTGACCATGAGGCATGCCCGGAACCAAGTACAAACGCACAGAGCGATTAGCACGCCCTTCTAGATTAAAGTTTAAATAGTTGTACCAGCGAATGGTGTTTTTTACAGAAAATACCGGGTCACTATTGCCATGGAACACCATCATTTTCCCACCATTCTTTCTGAAATCTGTAAGCTTAGGACTGTCCACATCAGGCGGGGCCATTAGCTCCATCGCAGACTCTTTAAAACGACTATTTTTGGCGTAGATCTTAGGGGCATCTTTATCGAAATCAAAATTCAATAAATAACGCTCTAGGGCAAAGGGGTTACCCGGAACATTGGTGTAAGGCGTAGTAAAAATATGTGCAAGGGAAGCAGCCCCCATCACACCACTAATCGGTTTGTTACTCCAATTTGAAATCGCGCTTTCTATCTTCCACATGCGCCAATTTTTAGACTGAATGCCAGAATCAAAAAACCAGCCTGAATATAAGGCTTGGTTTTTTGAGTTATGAGGACCTTGATGCATACGTATTAACGCGGCGACTTTATTAACCGACAAGCAATCTCGGTCAAAATTATCCGTACAAGCCAATGCCTTTGGCTGAAAAACGTTCTGACAGGCTTCTATCGCAAAAATTAAATCGTCGTTAACACCATCTAATCCATCACACTGAGTCAAAATATTTTTCGCGAAAAACGCTAGGTCCCGCTTACTCAAAGACTCGTTAACATTACTATTCACCCTATGCAACGCCTGAATATCCCAAGCATGCTGCAATGCCGCTTTGGGTAAATTAAAGCCGGGATAGCCGACAAGAAGACCATCGAACATAGTAGGAAAGCGCGAAGCAGCCACCATCGCCATGCGGCCACCATTAGAGCTGCCTATACCATACGAATACTTAATGGGAGACTGATAATAGCTTTCCACTAAAGATCGCGCCACGGGATTAAGCTGTTCCACTGCAGCATAGCCATAATTGCGGCGAGCTTCAGGGTCGTGAGCAAACACGGCATTACCAGCAAGCCCTGCTTGCGGGTTCGCCTCGGATTCGTGACCACCATTGCTTGAAACCACAGCAAAGCCCTGATTAATGGCATATTCGGAAGGTAGAAGCCCAGCAGAAGCACCTAAAGCAGGTTTCACTTCGCCATCATTGCCGCCGTTAAACTGATAAGCAAAACGTCCCTTCCAACGATTAGGCAAACGCAGCTCAAACTTAATCCCATAGAAATTATTATCAACCCCCATTCTTCTTGCCATTTCACCACGGACTAAGCAATAAGGAACTCGTACATTGTTATCAGCAAAATACATAGCGGCTTTGATATCGACCCCTTTAGGCGCTTTATTTTTTAAGCCTTCACAACTTGCAAACACAGTGCTCGAGCCAACTAAAAATATAAGGCTAGAGACAAACAAAATGGAAAGTCTTTTCATCGCATCATCCTTTATGACTTTTGATTGCGGCATAACCGGCAGCAGAGCAATCATTAAAAAGCGGTTGCAAAATCAATATTTGAGTAACCCAAAATAGCGAATAATAGAAAAAATAGGAAGTTATCAGGAAAGGAAGTAGAAAATAAAAACGGGCCTCTAAAGCCCGTTTTTTTGAAGTCATCAATTAATGTGCTGCAAATACCAAAAGATCTGGTGAGACATCATTGAAGTCCAACGCCATTGTCACACTCAGCGCCGTCACAGTGATAATGGAGAAGAAGAACACCTGTCGTGCCCACCCACTCACATCAATGTCCTGACGGTAGCCTCGTAACGCCATAGCAAGCCACCAAAGGCTGGTAGACAGAGCAACGACCATAAAGCCAATACCCACATAGCCCGTCAATGGCAATAACGCTGCCGCGATGGCAAAGGCAGCAATATGCAAAACGATATGTCGTTTTGCTTTTGCTATACCCTGTGAAACGGGTAAAACAGGAATACCTGCTGCTTCATAATCCTTATAACGGAAAATAGCGATGGCATAAGAATGTGGCATTTGCCAAATACAAAACATGGTAAGCAAGATAGCCGCACCAGCATCGAACTGACCCGCAGCGGCACAATAACCAACCACAGGAGGAACAGCACCAGACAAGCTACCAACGAAAGTCCCATAAACAGACTTGCGCTTAAAATGAAGAGTGTATAAACCGACGTAAACCACGTAACCAAATACTGCAAAAAATACAGCAACCCAATTAGTGAATACCGCCAGCAAAGCAAAACCAATAATGCCTAATACAACACCATGGAAGAATGCCGCTTTACCCGACATTTCCCCATTCACCGTTACACGGTTACGAGTGCGTTGCATTTTTGCATCGATATCTCTATCAATATAGTTGTTAATGGCACAGCCAGAAGCAACAACTAGCGACAGCCCTATGACGGTCGCTAGCATAAGAATCCAATCTATCTCGCCACGGGAAGCTAAGAAAAATCCCCCCGCAACAGAGATAAGGTTGCCCATAATGATGCCAGGCTTAGTCACCTGAAGATAACGCTTAAACATCTTTAGAGGCTCCCATCGGACGCACATCCCTTACAATGAAAGAAGTTCGCATAATCATCAAATAACTCTGCTTACATCATCATTGCGTTGGAAGCGTAAATAATCCATACGGATAACGCGACAACCATCACAATAATTACAGCGGCAAAGATAAATGAATAAGTGTCCAACTTGCCTTGCTCAGAAAAGTTCAGGTGAAGGAAATACTTCAAGTGAACAAAAATCTGAATAACAGCCAATATCACAATGGTGATATAAGTTGGGCCCTTATCAAATGCTTCCGTCATTACCATCCAAAATGGAATACCAGTCAAAATAACAGACCAGATAAAACCAGTTAGGTAAGACTTAACACTACCGTGTGAATTCGCTTCAGAAGAATGATCGCTCATTAGATCGCCCCCATCAAATAAACAACGGTGAAAACACAGATCCAGACAACATCTAGGAAATGCCAGAATAAGCTTAAGCAGCTAAGACGAGTCACGGTACGACTACCCAAACCCGTTTTTGCAACTTCGATCAGCATGATAAACATCCAGATCAAACCAGCGGTTACGTGCAAGCCATGAGTACCAACGAGGGTAAAGAAGGCTGTCAAGAATGCGCTGGTCTGAGGACCATTACCATGAACAATTAGGTGATGGAATTCATAGATCTCCATCGCGATGAAAACGGCGCCCAAAGCAAACGTCATTAGCAACCAAGATAGGGTGCCTTTTTTGTTTTTATTGTGCGCACAAATCATCGCAAAACCATACGTGATACTTGAAAGAAGTAACGCTGCAGTTTCAACTAAAACAAAATCTAACTCGAAAATTTCTTTACCTGATACACCACCTGCTGTGTTCATAAAGAGCACAGCGTAGGTAGCAAAGACGGATGCGAATAACAAGCAATCCGTCATTAGGTATAACCAGAACCCGAATACGTTATACGGAGCCGGGTCGTGGTCGTGATGCTCGTCGTGAGCGTCATGCGTATTCATATGTGTTGTACTCATGATTACCCCTTAGCCACGTTATCTAGATGCGCATTTTCGATTCGAGCTACTTCATCTGGCTGCACGTAGTAATCGATATCTTTGGTATAAACACGCATCACAAGAGCGACAAACGACCCCAGTAAGCCAAGCGCGGCTAACCACCAAATATGCCAGATTAACGCAAAGCCCATTACGGTAATACAACCGGAAATTGCCATCCCAGAAGCCGTATTCTTAGGCATGTGAATCGGCGCATAGCTGTCTTTACGAACATAAGCTTCCCCTTTTTCTTTCATATCGGTGAAAGCATCGATATCAGAAACCGTTGGGATTTCAGCAAAGTTGTAATACTGCGGTGGAGATGCAGTCGACCATTCAAGGGTATGACCATTCCATGGATCACCAGTGGTATCCAAGTTTTGCGCACGGTCACGGAAGCTGACGTACAACTGTAGCAACTGGCATACAATACCGGCCATGATGATGAAAGCACCCACCAAAGCGATATATAACCAGATGTTAAAGTCAGGGTTATCCGTATGATTTAGACGACGGGTCATGCCCAAGAAGCCTAGAACATACAGTGGCATAAAGGCCATGAAGAAACCCACTAACCAGCACCAGAATGCCGCTTTGCCCAACTTAACATTAAGATGGAAGCCCATGACTTTCGGGAACCAGAATGCAAAGCCTGCAAGATAGCCGAATACCGCGCCACCAATGATGGTGTTATGGAAGTGGGCAATCAAGAACAAGCTGTTATGCAATACATAATCGGCACCCGGTACAGCAAGTAGTACACCTGTCATACCACCGATAGTGAATGTCACCATAAAACCAAGCGTCCATAGCACAGGAACCGTTATACGCAGACGGCCACGGTACATGGTAAACAACCAGTTAAAGAGTTTAACACCCGTTGGAACAGCGATAATCATGGTCATAACACCAAAGAAGGCATTAACGTTCGCACTGGAACCCATGGTAAAGAAATGGTGAAGCCATACGATAAAGCCAAGCACGGAAATAGAAGCCGTTGCCCAAACCATAGACTTGTAACCAAACAGACGCTTACCCGTAAAGGTAGAAACAACTTCAGAGAAGATACCAAACGCTGGCAATACTAGGATGTACACCTCAGGGTGACCCCATGCCCAGAACAAGTTGATATACATCATTGAGTTACCACCACCATCATTCGTGAAGAAGTGGAAGTCTAGGTAGCGGTCAAGGGTCAACATTGCTAGAACGGCAGTCAAAATTGGGAAAGATGCCGCGATCAAGATATTGGCCCAAGTACAGGTCCAAGTGAAGATCGGCATATCCATCAATTTCATGCCAGGAGCACGCATTTTGAACACAGTCGCCAAGAAGTTGACGGCGGTTAATGTCGTACCAATACCCGATATCTGCAGAGCCCATATGTAATAATCAACCCCGACGTCCGGACTGAATTGCAAACCGGCCAATGGCGGATAAGCCACCCAACCTGTTTTAGCAAATTCACCGACAAAAAGGGATACGTTGATTAGAATCGCACCACCAGCCGTTAGCCAGAAGCTAAGGTTGTTAAGGAACGGGAAGGCCACATCACGTGCACCAATCTGTAGTGGCACAACGATGTTCATCAAACCAATCATAAATGGCATTGCCATAAAGATGATCATGATCACACCGTGAGCAGTAAAGACTTGGTCGTAATGATGCGGTGGCAGATAACCGGGATCACCATTCGTCGCCAGCGCAAGCTGTAAACGCATCATGATGGCATCAGCAAAACCACGCAGCAGCATGATAAGTGCAAGCACTATATACATGACACCAAGGCGCTTATGGTCTATTGATGTTAACCAATCTCTCCAAAGAATCCCTAACAAGTTATACTTGATCAGTAAGAAAGCAAGAACCAACCCAGCGATTGCAATGACAGAGAATGTCGCAATCAATATCGGTTCATGAAACGGTATCGCATCTAAAGATAATTTACCTAGAATAGACATTACTTGTCTGCCTCCATGTGCATATCATCCGATGAATGTTCAGACGATTCATGGTTCATTTCGCCATGGTTCATTTTACTGTGATCCATTTCGCCTTGCTTCATACTACGCATCATCGGAGTATCAAAAGAAGTACCTTCCAAAATATCGACAGTGCCGTAGTCCTTCATGAACTTCATCACATTATTATGGAAGATTCCTGATTGAATCGAACCGTAATACTGAACTGGCGTTGCCTTATGTTTGTGATGAGGATCTGCATCATATTCAGCAAGTTTGTCATAGGATACTTGATCCAATATGCCATTGTTGATTGACCCAGCAATTGACTCAGCTTTCACGCCTTCAACCCAAGCATCAAAATCCGCTTCAGTTTCCGTAGCGATAGCGTTGAACTTCATACCAGAAAAACCAGGGCCACTGTAGTTCGCGGAGAAGCCTTTAAAGGTACCAGGCTCATTCGCAATCAAATGCAACTTGGTCACCATGCCTGCCATTGAGTAAATCTGACTACCCAACTGAGGAATGAAGAAAGAGTTCATCGTGCCTTCAGAAGAAATATGAAATGCAACAGGAACGTTTGCTGGGAATCTCAGCTCATTCACAGAAGCAATGCCAAGGTCCGGATAGATGAACAACCACTTCCAGTTCATCGACACGACTTCAACATTAATATGGTCTTTATCATGTTCTAACGGTTTGTATGGATCCAAGTCCTGAGTGGACTTCCAAGTAATCACACCAAGAACAATGATAATGATGATTGGAATGACCCAAACAATTGTTTCAATTTTTGTGGAGTGCGACCATTTTGGTTCGTAGATTTCATCACGACCTTCACGATATTTCCAAGCGAAATAGAGCGTCATAAAGATCACAGGAATCACAACAAGCAACATTAATAAAGTAGCAACAATAATGAGTTGCTTCTCTTCAATGCCTACTTGTCCTTTAGGATCGAGCACACCACCCTGACAACCGGCGAGCAAGCCCACCATTAGCGCCAAAGCGACTTTACTTAGGATACGAGTTAACAAGAGAATATTCCTCTAACCCTGAGGTTCACAAAACTGCCATCTGACATCAGATAACAGTACGAAAATCCGGCAAGCCGGGTATTTCAGTAAGATCACCACACTGTAGAACAGTGTAAAAAACATTACCTAGTTAATATAATTAACGCAGCAATAATTTTTTTGGATCACCTAAATCTGAAAAAGGGTGCTCCGCATCTCTCCATGTATCGTATCGCAACACGATCTAAGCGCCTTTTAGAGACGTCAACATGTAATAAAGAGAAGGCCATTTTCTGGCGAGCAAGGTTGATATTGGCCATAACGGACCAATAACTAACCAATAATAGGGTTATCAACACAATGCTAAAAAGCAGCACCGCATTCATCAAAAAAGGGGTGTCAAAAACGGCTAGAAGAGCGCCTAAGAAAAAAGGTTCAGACAAAACAGAACATAAAAAAAAGACAAAGAAACATCCCATAAGAGGACGTAAAGAAACCGCTAATACTTCTAATATCCTATGCATAATGTCTTTTTGTGAGCTCAATGTATGTGTCCAACCCATAATAAAGAAAGTCTAAAATGCCACTGCCACTAGCACGACATGGATTTAGGTGTGCGAAATATAGCAAAAATCAAACATGCACACAAAGTCTAGTTTAGCCTTTGTTATCATTTCCTTCACTGTCTTTTTAGAAAAACTTGTGTCCCACGCTTAAAAAAGCCCTAAACTTGGGTTTATCAAGTAGCCAAACTATCTGAGCATCTTGTCGGGCTCCTAAACATTGCCCTTTCTAATTTGATGTTCAAGAAACCAACTTCTTAAGGCTTTAATGGCATGCGACATGGTTTCTTGTGTTGGGCCACTAAAACCCAGAACAAACCCCTGTCGCGGAATAGAGCTATCGTCATAGTGCAAGGATAGGGCAGAAAGATAAACCTTTTGTGACAGCATATCGTGAGCAATATGCTGATCTAAATCAATATTCGAATAAATAGAGAGGTCTAGTAAAACATGCGGTTTGAACTCTATTAATACATGCATCCCTCCGCGAGTTTTTTTCCAGTCAAACCACGTAGAAAGTTCGTTTTCTAACAAAGCCAACAAACTATCACGCTTCATACGGTAATGGCGGCGCATACGATTTAGGTGTCGGTCAAAGTTGCCTTGCAGCATAAAATCCGCCACAACAGGCTGTATCGGTAAAGAAGTGGACGAACCTAACGTATTTTGGCTTTTGTGCAAAAGCTCAATCTGAGACAAAGGCGCAACAACAAAACCTAGCCGCAAACCACGAAACAGCACTTTAGAAAAGCTACCGACAAAAAAGACTCGATCACGCGCTTTTTCATAAAAACTGGCGGTTTGCATAAAAGGCACATCACTTCGGCCTTGGTAAACAAATTCATTGTCATAATCGTCTTCCACCAACCACCAATTGGACGATTCCTCCTGTAGCTTTTGCACCCATTGTTGGCGGCGTTGGACGCTAATACTGACTCCAAGTGGATATTGGCGATTAGGGGTAACAATACCAACACAGGCACCATGTTCATTCATCGGCAAACAAGGCCCTTCCTCATTAATCTCTATTACTTGAGTTTCTGAGTTAGACACAATAATTTCACGAAAAGGGGGATAAGTAGGTGACTCTAACCACCAGCTAATAGATCCTAATAAAGAGGATAACGCGTGTTGAATTAGCATCAAGGAATCTCGATTACCCGCCGTCACAATAATCTGATCTGCTGTACATTCAAGACCACGAACTCGGTACAAATAATCGACTATCGCCTCTTTTAACTCAGGATACCCCGTCGAATAACTTCCATTAAGCACCTTCAAATCAGGTTTAAGCCAGCTACGGCGCATACTCGCCGCCCATTCTTTAGTCGGAAAAACCGACGCATCGACACCGGAATTAAACGCCAGCACATCCGTCTCAGATACCGTACTTTTGTTTTTTACAGGTAAGTCTCTTTTACACAAAGAGGTACGCACCATAGGCAACGCGGCAACAAACACGCCTCGCTTTTCTTTGCTGGTTAAAATACCTTCCGCAATTAACTGATCGTATGCCCGCGACGTAGTACTACGAGAAACGCCCAACGAGCCAGCTAGAAATCGAGAAGAGGGTAACTTATCACCCACCGACAACTCACCCGATACGATGCCTTGCTGAATTTGAGTCATTAACTGTTGATAGTAGGGCGCGCCATTTTCATCCAATGAAAGGCGTAAACTGGCAATAGCATATCTCATAACTGGCCTGTTTTTTTATCTTCATTCTGGCTATTTTTTAAAAAGCCAGTTTCATCTAATCTCTTGTTATATAGACCTAAACAACGAATGACAAGGATTGAGACCATGAGTGATTCACTCGAAACACCACTTAGCAAAGTAAAAAGAGGACCAAACAGAGCCTCATACGATAAAGAGTTAGCATTAGAAATAATTGATGCCGCACTGATGTGCCATGTGGGTCAGACCAAAAATGGCCAAGTCTTTGTTACCCCAACCTGCCATTGGCGCGAGGGCGACTACTTTTACTGGCACGCTCATTCCAAAGCCCGTAATGTCAAAGGGCCAATCGACGAGCCAGAAAAAGTTTGCATCAACGTGAGTTTATTAGATGGTTTGGTACTGGCTCGTTCCGCCATGCACCATTCAGTGAACTATCGTTCTGTGACGCTATTCGGTGTCCCCGAACTGGTCGAAGAGAAAGAAGAGAAGGTGCGTCAATTTGAACTCTTCTTAGACAAGGTAAGTCCCGGACGTTGGGAAACCTTACGCCCTGTCAGTGACATAGAAATAAAAGCCACAGGCGTGGTACGGATAAAAATAGAAGAGGCTTCCGTCAAATTCCGTGGTGAACCACCAATAGACGATCCTGAAGACTATAACTGGCCTGTTTGGGCAGGCGTGATTCCATTGGAAAGGTCATGGGGCGAGGCACAAACAGACCCACAACAAAATGAGAATTACCCAGCGGCCAATACGCCAGATGCTTTTTAAAGTAACGTTTAAAAACAGGTTTCATTTATAATTGAGAACAAACTTCAATAATAAAAGCACGCTGGCCAGCTTTTCCCAAAGTAGACCAAGGTGCTTTTTCTTATTTTATCTTGGTATTAAAAACGTTCCGACAACCAACGACTTATTTTTTGGATCTCTGGTCCAGATACAAAAGCAATAATAGCCGCCACAGGCCAAGCTGCACTCCATGCCGTCATCCACTGACTCATAAATTCAGCGTTATGGCCCACATTAATAAAGGTAATCCAAGCGGACATAAAAAATGTCAGCACAAAAGACATCATCACAGCAAAGTACAAACGAAATTTCATTATTGTCTCCCCATCATTTTCAATGATGCCTTGTAACAAGTGATCGAAACTAAACCCTAAAACAAAACATTAGAAATATCTAATGTTTTGTTAAAATAGTGATCTTTACCAGCGAGTTTTCTCGAATAAAGAAGACATCGGCGTTTTATAAATCCAAACTAAGCTTTTAGCGAATAGCATTAAATCTCGTTACAATAAACACTGCCTTTCTTTACCATCAAACACCTCAACAAGGACAAGCATGGAACATTTACTTTGGTGGCAATACGCATGCATCGCCGCCATCTTCGTATGGAGCGGTTTTGTCCGCAGTGGGTTGAGTTTTGGCGGCGCAGTGTTAGCCCTACCTTTTTTGTTACTGGTCAAAAATGACCCGCTGTTATTTTTGCCCATCATTTCCATTCACCTGTTGGTGTTTTCCAGCTGGATCGCTTGGCAAGGCTCAAAAGCCACCAAACAACAAGCCAAGCTAGCGGCGGAACAGGGCGAAGCGCCAAAAGAAGAAGAGGGAAATATTGCTTGGGGTTATTTGAAGAAAGCCCTCGGTATCATGATAGTGCCTAAACTCATCGGCGTCTTTGGTCTACTCACCCTACCGGGCGACATAGTCACCGGCGTGATTTTTGTCATCGTCGCGGTATTTGCTGTGTCTTATATTTTGAACAAACCCTTTTATACCAATAATAAGTTCCTCGACACCACTTTCCTGATGCTGGGTGGCTACGTCAGCGGTACCTCTTTAATTGGCGCACCTTTAATCGTGTCCGTATTTGCCACCAAAGTCCCACGTCATCAGCTGCGCGATACCTTATTTGTGCTTTGGTTTATTCTGGTCATGATCAAGATGGTGTCATTCCTCATTGCAGGCGTCGACCTACAGCTCATCCATCAACTTTGGTTATTGCCTTGTGCCTTGCTAGGTCATGTTTTTGGGCAGAAGCTACACAGCCGCGTTCAAAAGGCCGAAACACCTGTGTTCTTCCAGTTTGTCGGCTGGGCGTTATTGACTGTTTGTGGGTTTGGCTTGTACTCGACCTTTATGCTGTAGCTGTTAATGCCTACTTTTGAATAGATAACGAACGAATAAAAGGCGAACATGCCACAAGATCAACCCTCGCTACGGCGCTAAAGCGCAAACGTCCGCGGGAGGTTGGTCTTGTGGCACCATTTTTGGGAGAATTGGCTCTAAGAAAACAGGGCAAGCTGGTTAATCGCTATGACTAAACCAAACGCCCTGCTTCATGTTGTGTAGATAACACCAATACAGAGTGATGGCACGAGCAATAAATAACAGTGCTTGGCTCAGCCACAGGCCATGATTTCCTAAGTCTTGAGTGATAAACCAGACGGGAAAGAAAACACCCGCCACGCAAAGGATCATGGTGTTCTGCATCTGTTTCACACTGGTGGTACCAATGAAGACACCATCCAACATATACGACCAAATACCTAACAGAGGCAAGCAAATAAGCCAAGGTAGGTACAGAGCAGCATCCGCCCGTACGCTTTGCACATTAGTCAGTAAGTGAATGATTTGATTACCAAAGACCCAAAAAATCAGCATTAAACCCATCGCAGCCAATAATGCCCAATAAGTTGAAAGACGGATAACCTTCCTAAAATTGGCCTTGTCTTTGCGACCGTAATACTCACCGCATAAGGCTTCCACAGAGAAAGCAAAACCATCTAAGGCATTGGAAATAATCATCAAAAAAGTCAGTAACACCGCATTGGCGGCCAGAATAGAATCGCCTTGACGTGCCCCTTGAGCGGTAAAAAACAACATCACACACAACAGCAAAATAGTGCGCACAAACAGATAACGATTCACCTGCACCAAGGCCATGTATTCTCGCCATTTAGCTAGGGCTTTAAGCGGTACATGGCCAGTAAAGCCTTTAAGTTTATGCCACGCCAAAACACCCGCCACCGTGACACCAATGTAATGAGCAAATACCGTTGCCCACGCAACGCCATCACTGGCCATCCCCAAGCCATACACGGCAAAATAGTCGAGCACCATGTTGGCAAGGTTAATCACCAACAACATCCACAACGGGCCTTTAGAATATTGCACACCAAAGAACCAGCCCATCAAAGCATAACCAGCTAATACTGCTGGCGCACTGAAGATCCGCGCTTCACAATAAAGACGCGCCCAAGGTTCCACATCGGCACTGGGCGCCATTAAATGAATAGCAAAATCGATCAAAGGAGCACGGAATAGGATCAGCATTAAGCCGACCAATACCCCCATCAAAATGGACTGTAATAGCAGCTCACGAACTCGACGATCATCCCCTTGCCCAAGCGCTTGGGCAGTGAGCCCAGTGGAGCCCATACGCAAAAAACCAAACGCCCAAAAGAGAAAACTAAAAATACTGGCGCCAATCGCTACAGCGCCAAGATGGGTCGCGGTTCCTAAGTGCCCAACCACAGCCGTATCGACCAAGCCCAAAAAGGGCGTCGTTATGTTCGACACCATAGGCGGCCATGCCATGCGCCAGATTTTGAGATTCATCACACTATTGGAACGATAGGAGGAAATCAGCGATTTTACCAATATATTTGGCACAAATGTCTCACATGTGGATATTTCAATTTCTGTGGATAAATAATGAGCAATGCACCAAGAAGCAGCACACATACGATTGTGGAAAACAGCCCTAGTTATACACAAATAGAGTCTATTGTGGGAGTGGCAGGGCAAAATTCAGTTCAATTAAGGCCATTCTTGAGCATTATTTGCTTCTTTCACGATTTGTACACAGCGAAAGAAAATCAAAAACGCAGGAAAATAACCCGCTCTAAATATTGGATAAGTCGTGCTTTTTTCCACAATCTTGCTAGCATCGTCTGAAAACTTTGTTAAAATCGCGCATATTTTTCATTTTTTGGAGAGAGCTAATGAACAAGAAATTCAAACCTTATATCGAAGGTTTAGCCGTCGGCTGTGTTTTTATCAGCATCACCATGCTCTTCCAAATTCCGCTTTATATGAGCTTCATTATTGGTGCCTTAGCGGCTCTAGGTGGTTATCGAAATTCCATCAAGATGGATAAAGAAAAAGCCGAAAAAAACCAACCGTCCAAACAAGACCAAGAATAACATGACCCAAGCAAAGCAACCGGCTTACGGTGAGGGAGACGTCACCTTACAAGCAGTAGGTGGTTTAGATGGTCTACGTACCCTAGTCGAAACCTTCTATCGTCTAATGGAAAACACACCAGAGTTTCGGCCTTTGTTTGATATGCATCCAAACAACATTAGCTTAACCATTGACAAGTTAGTCGCCTTTTTATCCGGCTGGATGGGAGGAGAGCGCTTATTCGCCAAAAACTATGGTGAAATCAGCCTGCCACAAGCCCATGCTCACTTGGTTGTGACAGAAAAAGAAAAAGCCATGTGGCTAAACTGCATGGCCGCCGCCTTGGATGAAATAGGTTACCAAGGCGATCTAAAAACCTACCTGCTCAGCAAGCTAGAATTTCCCGCTGAGCGTATTCGACAAGTCAGCACGGCAAGGCATAATAGTTGACGCGCCTACATCGACGACCCTCGCTACTTAGACTACTTAAAATCTTAATTTAGCTCTGACACGAATTATTCAGTTAATTGCTTCGTTATATTCTCTAGAAAACAATTAGGTGTTTCCTTCATCAAAAGCAGCACGTGCAAGCTCTAAGTCAAGCTTATTCTGCTTACTCCACTCCACAAGTGATGAAACCTGATTGGAAAACGAATATCCGAGATCGGATAGCTCATAAGTAACACTTGGAGGAATAGTCGGTTCAACATGTCGAATAACATAACCATCACGTTCTAGTCTGCGCAATGTCAGCGTCATCATCCTTTGCGATATTCCAACTAGCGCCTTTTCAATTTCTCGATAGCGTTTCGGGCCATTGGAAAGCTCTACTAAAGCCATCACAGTCCATCGCTCACCAAGCCGATCAAGAATAAAGCGTAATCCACAATCCTCATGCTCACCAGAACCGCAGGGAGACAAGGGTGTTGTTAAACGAACATTTATGTGTGTATCAGACAAAATTGTGCCTCCTTACAAAAAAACTGAAACCTCTCTACAGTAGAGAAAACGATTAATAGAGGAAATACTATGATGTTAATAACGGGAACCTCAGGCCAACTTTCATCACTTATTGTAGCCAAAGCAAAAGAACTAGGCTTAAATTTTATTACGGCTAGCCGGTCACTTAACGCTGATAGGCAGATGGACTTTGACCATATTGAAACAATAGATTTTACAGGTGTCGATACTCTGTTTCTTACCTCTGCTGGTTATGCTGAGGATGATATTGTTATTCGCCGGCACAATAACGTTATTACCGCAGCCAGCACGCAAGGAGTAAAGCATATTGTCTATACAAGCCTTTCTTATGCAAGTGATCATCTAGGCTTTGCTTTAGCTCACCGTTGGACAGAAAGAAGGTTACAAGAAAGCGGTATGGCATGGACAATATTGCGTAATGGTCTTTACGCTGAATTAATTGGCAGTCTTGCTAGTTCCTATGAAGGTCGAATAACTGCACCTTTTGGTAACGAAGAAATTTCAGCAGTTTCACGAGAAGACCTTGCAGATGCTGCGGTTGCAGTACTCAAAGATACGATAGCGCACAATAATAAGGTATACGAGCTATCTGGGGTAAAGTCATTCTCAGTGCCCGATCTTGCGCAACGCATTTCTGTTCGTTACGAACCAACCGACTTAAGCACAGAAAGAAGCAGGCTAGAAACTTTACAATTACTTCCCTTTCAGGTTCCAATGTTGATGTCTATATACGCTTCGTCAATGGCAGGCTTCCTAAAAACAAACTCGAGTGACCTCACAAGTCTGGTACCTCGACCTAGGGATGCACTCGCAACTGCTTGTACGACTGCGACGAAAGAAACATAACAACTAAATCAATAGCACATTTACGTATCCGTTGCCTTTATTTGTTACATGTTTACACCTGAAATACGGCCCGGCTTAAAAGATGGGACTACAAGTAACCCTTGCCGCTGCACAATTAAAATTGTGCAGCGGCATTGCCAGAGTTATCCAGTAGGTGACACATCCCATGGTTGCGATGGACTGTTGCGCTTTGAATGAAATAGGTTACCAAGACGATCTAAAAACCTACCTGCTCAGCAAGCTAGAATTTCCCGCAGAACGTATTCGACAAGTGAGTACAGCAAGGCATAATAGCTAAGTTAACAACACCAGCTAAACAAATACTCTTGATAACCCAAATCACGAAACGATCTCTAGTTAATATCACCGTTATTTGCTGCCGACGATTGCTCAAGTTTCAACGCTTGGTCTTGCTGTTCAACGTTAATAAATGCTGGGCGAGAGGTAATGCGCTCAATGTAAGCGTCAACCACAGGGTTCGTCGTAATTAACCCCAGCATGCTGCACCATTTCAACGTTGCGCCCCAAAAGATATCGACAGCGTAAAGCTGTTCTCCCAGTAAATAAGGGCCTTTGGCTATTTGGTCGTACAAAGCTTTCAGCATGGTGTCAAAGCTACCGTAGGGAGAATGGAGCGCCTCAATAGGAGAACGATTAAAAGCTTGGTCGATCAAAGCGGGTTCAAAGCTGCTCCCTTGGAAAGCCATCCAGCGCAAATAGGCACCGCGCTTAGGATCATTAAAAGCAGGTGCCAGCCCTTTCTCAGGAAACAGGTCAGCCAGATATAAGTAACAGGCAACTTGTTCGGTCACAACAGTGCCCTTATGAACCAGGGTTGGAAACTTGCCCAAAGGGTTTATCGCCAAAAATTCCGCTTGTTGATTTTCCCCTGCTGCGAAATTCAGAACCTTCATTTCATAGGAAACGCCCAATTCTTCCAGCAAAGTCCAAATGCCAGTTCCTCTAGTTTGTGGGGCATGATATAGGGTAATAGTGTCGTTGTTGCTTAAAATCTCGCTCATGTTCGCTACCTTAAAAGTTGGTTAATGAAATAGTGGTTACTGCATGAGCCATGTTAGAGATGAAACCTGCCACCTTATGTCAGGTATTTACTTTATACTGGGAAAATACATTCGCTTGGCGCTATGACTTAACACGGCTACTTAGAACAACCAAAGGAGAACCCCATGCGAGCCAGCCGAGTACTGAAACTTCTGATGATGCTCCAATCCCATGAAAAGGTCACCGCTCAAGCATTAGCAGACGCCTGTGAAACCTCTATCCGTACCGTTTATCGAGATATCGACGCGCTAAGTGCAATAGGCGTCCCCGTATACAGTGAACAAGGCGTACAAGGCGGCTACCGTCTATTACATGGCTACCGCACTCGCTTAAACGGACTTTCTGCCAAAGAAGCAGAAACCTTATTTCTGGCGGGTTTATCCGGTTCCGCTCAAAAAATGGGACTACAAACCACGCTTGCCGATGCACAATTGAAATTGAAAGCGGCATTACCAGAAGACATCCGACACGAAGCGGATCGCTTACAGAGCCGATTTTTACTGGATGCGCCAAACTGGTTTTCTGACGATGAAACCGTAACCTTCTTACCAGAACTCATGACAGCCGTGTTAGACCAACAGTGTATTAGCATGCGATACCAGAGCTGGAAAGGCGAACGAAACCGCCAAGCCCAACCATTGGGCATCGTCTTAAAAGGCGGTCAGTGGTATTTATTAGCGAAAGTAGACAATGACATTCGGACGTATCGCGTATCCCGAATTGACTCACTCACCGTATTAGAAGAACGCTTTGAACGCCCAAAAGACTTCAACTTAACAGCGTTTTGGCAAGACAGCCTACGTCGTATGGAAGCACTGCAATTCCCAATGATAGCCGAAGTACGATTAACCGCGTTGGGAGTGAAAATCATGGAATACGTGTGTTCTTCTTATGTGGTAAATCAGGCACAAATTGAACCTATGGATGATTCAGGCTGGCATAGTGTCAAACTGCCAGTAGGCGACACACCCCACGCTTGTACTGAACTTTTACGCTTTGGCGTAGAACTCGAAGTCATTGGCCCACCAACACTACGCCTAGCGATGGAAGAACTCGTATCGTCCTTATCCAAGATTTATCAATGAAATAGATATTTGGTGTAAGAGGGAAGCTTTCAGCTTCGTTTAAAGGGGCTTTGCCCCTTTTGAACCCCAGTTATTCGTTATATTGTTTCCATTCAAACACTTTGTATTCATAAGGTTTATTCCGCCCCGCTGGGCGTGGGTCTAGTTCATTAGCTGATTCAAGTTCCATTCAAACATTTTGTATTCCCAACCTTTTTTCCGCCCTGCTGGGCGTGTAACTTTTGTCAAACGACACAAAAGTAACCAAAAGGTCTCTTATCGGACTTTCAGCCCAAAACGTCTCATTGGCTTTGTTTAACATAAGCCTTAGCACAACGGTTTTTTACGTAAGGTGTTGATGTGATTTTTAGATGCAAATAAGTCAGTAATCGAATGACTCGGAAACACCATAGGGTCGCGCAATCAGGATTGCGTCGAATTTGATTTATCTGGGCCGAGAGTCACTAAGTGACGTTCCGCACGGCGGATCACCGAAGAAGAACTCAACTGGTAGCAAGTGAAGTGGAGAAGCTAAAAGTCCTGACGAAGAAGTCTGCCTAGCTAAAATACAAAGCTATCAACAGACTTAAAGATTAGCCTTGTTATGGACTGTGAAATCAACGACTCTGATCCCTTGAATCCAAAGACTCCAACTACGGTGCCTTAATTTTACTCTGGCCTGAATTATTAAACTATCCCTCAAAGAATGCGACGGAATTTGCTAAACATTGGTACATAACTTTTTTCCAATGATTAGGAAATTGGGTGGATTCTATTATTGGCATAAGATTTGAACTAATAAACTCTGTCTTGATTGCTTGAGGTGTTACTTGTGGAGCAAGCCTTAGAACACTTTCTGTAAAGGCATTTTTTTGATCAATAACTTCACTTAAATGTTTTCCTGCTTCTAACCTATACCTACAGGCTAAGTCTAGAGCATTAAAATGACTAGCCGCCCTATTTTTGTCTTCCTGACTCCATGTGGTAGGGCAATTAACGTAAAACCGAAACGCTCCATCATCTTCATCAATATACTCAGCAAAAACCCATTGTTCCTGATAAAAAAGATCTTTATCTATATATGGATGGATTGCCTGTTCATCTGCGATGGTAGCGTAAGCTTGGCCTTTCTCACCCATATTGCAATCACGGCATGATGGCACTAAATTCAATGGCATTACTGAAAACTCAGGAAAATGAGCTTTTGGTAGAAAATGATCTAAGTTCTTAGTATGACCTATATCCCCACAAAATGGGCAGCGCTCCCCAGAAGAAACCAACAAAATATCGTAATAATCTCTTGCAGGTTTGTCTTTGTCGCGCAAATTATTTTCATACAGGTTAACTAATTTTCTTTTTGTAAGATGCCCAACAACTTGGGTTGTATCAGCTAAAGGGGTTACTTTAGGGTATGTGTATAAGTTGCCAGCAACACTTAATGCTTGGTATTGCTGTTCTTTTGTGTAAAAAGTTGGAAAAACTGAAATAAAGTTGTTTCGAACATTAACTTGTTCCATTCCTTCTGAGCACTTTTCCAGCATGTCTTTGAAAGATATATTAGGGAGAGCTAGTCTTTTCATTTTGATTTGCTTTCATCCCTACTTAAAACCATTGCTTTTAAAACAGTTCTGCCCTCTAAGCCTATTTGATTCTTATATTTTAACAATATTTCATCATACGAATCCCCTGATTCAACAGATTTAGTTAGAAGTGAGTGATATCCTGAATTTGCAACTTCAAGAACAAATACTTCACGAGTTAATACTCCAAGGTTTTCGCCAAACGTTTCTATTTCGGGCCTTTCAACTGCTATAACTTCCCTAGAGCGTATGACTTTCCATACACATGATTTGGGAATTTCTTGGAGAACAACAGGGGAGTGAGTAGCGATTATTGCTACTCCATTTTTGATATACAACAAATCACTTAACGTACGCAAAAATGCCGACAAAAGAGGTGGATGCAGATGGCCTTCTGGCTCATCCAATAATACAAGAGATTTTTCTCCAACGGTATTAACTAATCTCGTTATAGTAAACAGTACTATTGCATGCCCAGAACTCATTCGTTGTAAGTAATTATTTATATCCTGATAAAATAACTCTTTAAACTGGTCATTATCAATTTGAATATTTTTGTTATTTTCTTTAAGGTTGGTATATCTAGTATTAAGTATGCTTAATCCCATATTTTCGAAGTTTTGATCACTGCTTAAACTATGAATAGCATCAAGCCAAAGAGCTTTTTTACCTTCGTTACTTAAGCAACCGATTAAAGCTGAAACAAAGTCTTTACGAATATCACCTAATGAATTTAGCGCTTCATTATTTTCTCTATTTTTTAGACCAATATAAAAATACTTCGTTCCTTTAGCAGGGTCTGGTTGTTCTTGAGGTGGGGTAAATGGATCGAATGCGCTAAAAGATACGGAAACTAAAGAACGAAAATAACCATTAGGAATACGAGTTTCAGTAAACATACTACTTTCTGTAAAAAGACATGATTCGTGTTCGGGATTGGTTATCGCATCAATCATACCGTTTAAAATAGTCGTTTTACCACATCCGTTACGCCCAATAAAAGCATGAATATTTGTGCTTGGTATAGATCCTACTTTTACTTTAAATGGTATTTTTAGATCACAATAACCATCTAGATTTTTTCTTACAAAGTTAAATTTAAAATCAGATAACTCAGCAAGGCCATCGAGTACCCTAGAGAACTGGCCATGTACATCAGATAATGTAACCCCACGAAAAAGAGATGTATTCAAGACTTCTTCATCTTCAATGTCTTTGATTTTTTCGGGTTTATAAACAATATCTTCTAAAGCAGTTAATAAGTTTCGCTTTACTTCAGAGTCTAACTTATTTAAATTTTTGTAATATTCAGTATCAGTTCCTAATGAGAAGTATTGATCATTTAAAAGCGAGAAGCCTTGGCCTAATGTCGTGTATGTAGCTTTGTCAGTAGTTTGTCCTTTAAAAGCAATCTTTACATTTCCAATTTCATGTTCTTTTCCTTCCTTATCAAAGACTGTTAAATAAAACATGGTGATGAAGGAATAATCATTCCACTTATCTACACTTAAATATGCGGTATCTATAGAAGCAGGAGGTTTTCGACCATAATTATCTATAACTACAAAATTCATCTCTACATATCCCATAAAACATATTAACAAACCCCTTTAGCTTTTTAGTTCACATTTATTATTTAGTCGTAGCGATTAGCCCAGTAAAACTATTGAACAACTTAATAGCGAATATACTAATGTAGGTGACTACCAAAAAACCTTAGAACTACTATAAAGCATTTATTTTAAATTTTTTATTAAAAAACAAAAAATAGTAAAAGCGAGCGTTCGATTTAAATATTTCAAGGAAGGTAATTAAGGAGATGCACTAGATAAGAAAACTCCATCTAAAACACGCCTTTCCCTGACTGTTTTTGACGATACTATTAGGCGGTTTAAATAACCACTTCATATTTGTGTCTTTTCTTTACTAACAAGCCGTTATGTAAGCGGTGGGCTGCTAACCCCCCACAAAGCCAAAAGACATAACCCCATCTTCCGTCTTCCCCTTACTCTTTAACTCAGGTAACAAAGACAAGGAAAAGAGACTTTGGTCTTTGGTGTCTCAAGGTCTTACTGACTCTTAAACCAGACAAAAATCATTCGATTCAATCCTGATTGAACGACCATGATCTCCTCACGTGACACAGTAAAGACAGACTCTAAAACACATAAAGAATCCATTAATACCTTACGTAACAACGAGCGTAGGGGAACAATCATGCGCTTATGGCAAAACAACGCATTAAATGTCTAAAGAGACCTTTTGGTTACTTTTGCGGCTCTGGGCAAAAGTTACCCGCTCAGCAGAGCGGAAAAATGCTAATAAATACAAAGCGTTTGAATGGAACTTGGCTAACCTGATGCCCCGAGAGTTAACTCTCTTTAAACGGCAACAACCCATGGGTATCCCGATGATACCCCCGCACGGCTTCCGCTTCTTCTTCACAAAACTGCCCAATGGCATCACGAAAACCCGGGTGGGCGATATGATGAATACTGTGGCTGAAGACAGGTTCAAAACCTCGGGCTATTTTGTGTTCCCCTTGGGTGCCCGGATCGAAGTGCTGTAACCCTTTTTCCAAACAGAACTCGATACCTTGGTAGTAACAGGCTTCAAAGTGCAGGCAGTCTACTTCTTCCATACAGCCCCAGTAACGACCATACAAAGAATGATCATCGAAGAAACACCAAGAAGCGGCTATGGCTTCGTCCTCTCGATGGGCTTGCACTAGAAGAATTTTATCACCCATTGTGTCGGCCAGTTGCCCAAAAAACTCGCGGGTTAAGTAACCTTGCTGACCGCGCTTTGCGTAGGTTGCTTGATAGCAGAGGTAGAAGAAGTCTATCTCGGCAGGTGTGAGGTCACTGCCTAATGTTCTGGTTAGGTTAATGCCTTGTTTCGCGACTTTCTCTCGCTCTTTTCGGGCTGTCTTGCGCTTGCGGCTGGAGAAGTGGGAAAGGTAGTGTTCCATGTCTTGATAGTCACGGTTAAACCAATGAAATTGACAGGATATGCGGTGTAAGAGGTCTTTATTTGGGGCGAATAATTCTGCATGTTCTGGCTTGGTGAATAACAGATGCCAGCTTGAAAACTCTCGCGCTTGGTTCGCTTGCGTCATGATCTCGGCAAGGGCTGGGTACAGATGAGCAAAGGCGAGGTTGTCGCCTTTTGGGTCCATATGAGAAAACAGCCGAAGCCCAGTCACAGGAGAGAAGGGTATCGCCCAAATACGTTTAGGGTAATACGCCATACCGTGCCGCTGGTAGGCATCTGCCCAAGACCAATCGAATACAAATTCCCCTTGGGAGTGGGTTTTCAAATAGGTTGGCGCAATGGCCAGCGGTGTATCGTCGTCATCCATCACCAATAAATATTCAGGATACCAGCCCGTGCCATCGCCAATGCTTTTGCTTTGCTCTAAGGCTTTATGGAAGGCGAACTGTGCAAAGGGATAACGCGTTTCTCCAATGGCTTCTTGCCATTTGGCTTCGCCTATTTGATCCACTGAGTTAAACCATTGTGCCTTCATATTGCTTTCCTTTATGACGCTTACGTCAGTGACTTAGTTAGCTTCCATTTGCTGGCGCATGATAGACACCAAGCTGGCGGTATCTGGTCGTACCTGACGCCATAAATAAAAGGCCTCCGCCGCTTGCCCTACCAGCATACCCAGTCCGTCCGCGCCATTGGCGCCATGTTCATGGGCCCATTGCAAAAACACGGTGCGTTCTGCCCCGTACATCATGTCATAACACCAGGTTTGAGCACCGACCAACTCGTCTTTTAACGGCGGTAAGCTGCCAGACAAGCTCGCCGAGGTGCCATTTATAATAATGTCGAACTCGCCTTCTAGGGCTTCGAAGGAGGAGGCGAGGCAACCGAAATGGTCGGCCAAGGCTTGAGCTTTTTCGACCGTTCGATTGGCAATGGTGACAGATTTTGGCTTTTCGGATAAAACAGGTTCAAGCACGCCACGCACTGCGCCACCCGCGCCTAATATTAAGATGCGCTTGTCTTTTAGCGGTTGCTCTTGGTTATGGGTAATGTCTCGAACCATGCCGATTCCGTCGGTATTGTCGCCGAAAAGCTCGCCATTTTTCCCCATCAACAATGTATTCACCGCACCGGCCTGTTTTGCCCGTTTGCTCAGTACATCGCACATGGCGTAGGCACGTTCTTTAAAGGGTACAGTCACGTTTAAACCTTTGCCGTCCTTTGCGAAGAAGTCACGAACTTGCGCTTCAAATGCAATATCGTCGCCTAACAGGGTGGTATACGTTAGACTTTGCTTTGTTTGCTCTGCGAAGTACCCATGGATACTAGGCGATTTACTGTGAGCAATGGGGTTACCAACAACGGCGTATTGATCCACGGTTCTGATTCCTTTTTAAAATTCGAGTTTACAGCCAGTCTTTTGAGGTGAGGTAGTATTCAGTCAACTTGGCTTCTTCGCTGTGTGGCTCAACTTGATAGTCATAGGTCCAACGCACTTCTGGCGGTAAGGACATCAAAATCGACTCGGTACGACCCACACCACTTTGCAAACCAAAGTGGGTACCACGATCGAACACCAAATTGAATTCTACGTAACGACCACGACGATGCAGCTGGAAGTCGCGCTGCTGTGCAGTGAAAGGAAGATCTTTGCGGCGCTCTAAAATCGGCATATAAGCGTTACTGTAAGCATCGCCCACAGCGCGCATCATAGCAAAACAATGTTCGAAGCTGCCTTCATTAAAATCGTCAAAGAAAAGGCCACCAATGCCACGGGGCTCGCCACGGTGCTTAAGATAAAAGTACTCATCGCACCAATGCTTAAAACGACCATAAAGATCATCACCAAATGGCTGCAATGCGTCTTTAGCAGTTTGATGCCAATGGATACAGTCTTCGTCAAAGCCATAATATGGCGTCAGGTCAAAACCACCACCAAACCACCAGACTGGGTCCATGCCTTCTTTGTTCACCACAAATAAACGCACATTCGCATGCGAAGTGGCTGCAAAAGGGTTATTAGGGTGAATGACAAGAGACACACCTAAGGCTTCAAAACGCCCTCCCGCCAGCTCAGGGCGATCCGCTGTTGCTGAAGCAGGTAGGTTTTCCCCTTTCACATGGGAAAAGTTAACCCCCCCTTTTTCAATGACCTTGCCATTGGCAATAACGCGAGTGCGACCACCGCCACCAAGCGGTCTATCCCATGTGTCTTCATGGAAGCGCACTTCGGGTTCGAACCCTTCTAGCGAGGAGCAAATACTGTCCTGCAAGGACAATAAGTAGGTTTTTACGGCTTCAATATCTTGAAGAGTTATCGAAGCGGATGAGCTTGCTGACATGACATACTCCGTCTCATGGCATCACTAAAAATGGGGTAAAAGGCCTATCTGATGGGATAAACCCTAAGCTAATCACCTGCTAATAAAGGCGAGATCCATCAGGGCGGCTGCGCAGTATATTCAAGATCCACATATACTGTTCTGGACGAGACGCGATCATTTCCTCTAACGCCTTGTTCATCACTAACGCATCTTGTGTTTCATCCCCCGTAGGGAAGTTCTCAAGAGCGGGAAGTACATGCAGCTCGTACTTTCCAGATTCGGCATTATAAGCCTGAAACATAGGAACAATTTTGGCTTTTGTTAGCTTGGTTAGTTTACCTAGACCTTTTAATGTTGCTTTTTCTGCACCAAAAAAGGGAACAAAAACAGACTGTTGCGGGCCATGATCTTCATCAGGTAAGTAATACCCTAAGCAGCCGTCCTTCACCGATTTAAGAAAAGGCTTAATGCTGGCATCGCGAGGGTAAACCACGCCTCGACCATACTGCATACGTTGGGTGTGCATCAGCCAATCCATCAAGGGATTTTTTTGTGGGCGCATGATAGTCGTAATGGTATAACCCCGTGACGCCAGCATGGAGCCGGTATAATCAATCGCCCAACAATGAGGTGTCAGCGAGATCACATTGTCACCTCGGTCTAGCAGAGGAAACAGGTTTTCCCCACCAATCACTTCATCACGGCTTTTTTTATACTTTTCACTGCGAACTAAGAGTTCGCCATAAGCCAAACAAAATTGCAGCCCGGTTTCTAAACTACTAAGAAGCATGGCTTGACGTTCTTCCTGACTCTTTTCAGGAAAACATTGTTCAAGATTTAAGCGAGCCCGTTTTAGCGTACTGGCTTTCCTGCCAACTAATAGTTTCGCTAATTTGCAGGCCAATTTATCGCGAATACGAAATGGGACAAACGCCAATAGAAAAGCGATAAAAATAATAAACCAAGTCGCCCAAAAACGAGGATGAAGAAAGCGCCACTGAAAGGTAGGGTTATGTAAAAATTTCTCAGATGTACTCATTTAAAAAGATGCCTATCCCATACTGTGAGTAAAAAAACATAATGGTACATCAATCACTAGACACCTTACATTGATATCGCCTGTCTAAGCTAAATATGAGCCTTTCGCCAACAAGACATTGCCTTTTCAAAAAACTCAGCATTATCTGTCGCTTGCACTAGTACAGAGGCACCATGAAGGGCCGCAAGGAATTGAATGCTTTGGATTTTAGCCTGATCTTCCAAAGAAGGCTCAAAGCGCATAAAGACCTGCGTTAACCATTCCAGTTTCACCTGATAAAAATCGGCGAGAGCGGTACTAACAGCTTCGGGCAATCTATGTTTGTCGGCCGTTAACATGGTGCATAAGCTCATATTATGATGATCAACAATCTTCGCTTTAAAGCCATCAATAAAGCCATTGAGCATTGTATTAGGGTTTAAGGTTTCATCGTTTGGGTCAGGTAAGCGCCTTGAAAACACTTCTGTATAACGAACCATCACAGCAGCGGCAAGGTCACCTTTGGTTGGGTAATGGTAGTGAACACTCGCACTCTTAATGCCAACCTCTTCGGCAATATCACGAAAGCTAAATGCGCCATAGCCGCCTTGAACAATTAAGCGTTCTGCTACGTCTTGTATCTTGTTTTTCGTATCGACCTTATCGATTGTCATGCCCAGCCTTATGTTTTAAGAGATCAAAATTCATCTACCTAGTGATAGGTATTTTATTGACCAAGTCGGAATTAACAAGCTATATTTCACCTACCAAGTGATAGATAGATTATTTTCTGTCACCATAAATCCATTCGTTAAGGGGAAAAATATGTACGATCTTGTTGTGTTAGGCAGTGGGCCCGGTGGTTATGCAGCGGCTTTTCGCGCAGCCGATTTAGGTTTGAAGGTGGCTATGATTGAGCGTCACAGTACATTGGGTGGCGTTTGTTTAAACGTGGGCTGCATTCCGTCCAAGGCGCTTTTACATGTTGCAGGGAAAATTCGCACGGCGGATGAACCCGACCACGGTGTGAACTTTACGAAACCAAATATCAATCTGGATGCTATTCGACACCATAGACAATCCACAGTGGACACATTGACCAGTAATCTTGCGTTGATGGCAAAAGGCCGCAATGTCTCGGTTTTTCATGGGGAAGGGCGATTCGATTCAACCACCTCGATTATCGTGAAAAAAGACGGCACAGAACAAAGAATAGAGTTTAAAAACGCCATTATCGCCGTCGGTTCACGGGCGATTAAATTACCATTCGTGCCTTATGACGACCCTCGTATTTTAGATGCCACCAGCGCACTGCAATTAGAGCGGATTCCAAAGCATTTATTGGTCCTTGGTGGCGGTATTATTGGTTTGGAAATGGCAACGGTTTATCAATCACTCGGCGCGACCATCACAGTGGCAGAACTGGGCGACCAAATCATGACAGGTGCAGATAAAGATCTGGTGCGGGTGTTTGAACAAGCCAACAAAGAAAGAATGACGTTTTTAACCAACACCCAAGTCACCAATATAGAAGCCACAGCGGAAGCATTGAATGTTCACTTGCAAGACAAAGAAGGTGAACGAAGCCTTGCTGTCGATGCCGTATTAGTCGCGGTAGGCCGCTCACCTAATGGACTGAAAGCCGGTATTCCAGAAATCGGCGTTGCGTTAGACGAAAGAGGGTTTGTGCTAACCGATGAGCAATGCAGAACATCTGTACCCAATATATTTGCGATAGGCGATGTGACTCATGGGCCCATGCTGGCACACAAAGCCTCACACCAAGGCCATATAGCAGCGGAGGTGATTGCAGGGCACAAGGTGGACTTCCAACCTCTCGCCATTCCTTCCATTGCGTATACGTTTCCAGAAGTCGCTTGGGTTGGCTTAACCGAAACCGCAGCAAAACAACAAGGCACACCAATCAAAACCGCTGTGTTCCCATGGAGCGCCAGTGGCCGAGCCATCGCCTCAGGAGTCACCCAAGGCAAGACGAAACTCATTTATGATGACGCAACGCAACGGGTATTAGGCGCTGGTGTGGTGGGTTCCCATGCAGGCGAACTACTCGGTGAACTCACTCTCGCCATTGAGTTCGGTGCCACTTTAGAAGACTTAGCCCTCACCATTCACGCACACCCAAGCCTACATGAAACCGTCGGCTTAGCCGCAGAGCTCGGCGCAGGAACCATTACGGATTTGCCGAATAAAGGCTAAATAAGAAAGTGAAAATGACTCAATAGATTTACGTATTTTAAGAGTAACGAGAAGAACAGAGATAAAAGGGTGCTCGAATCTGAGGTCAGCTTACATAGAAAATATGTTGCTCGTCATCATAGCTAAAGTTAAGACGAATCTGGATTTGGCTTTCATCAAAATGCAGCCTAGAGACAAGGTTCGATGTCCCTTTTTCGGCTTTATTCGCAAGCGCCCTTAATTGCTTTTCCAGCATTATCCAGACGAGTTCATCCCTTGACTCATGTAAACCCTTATTGATTTTGTTGGCTGTTCGTAGCCAACGGAAATAGGCGACAGAATTGGCTTTGATATCAAAACTATCGCCCACGTCTGTAACGACATAGTTCAGCCCACATTGGGAAAGCTGTTGTTTTAAATAGGTTTTCCATTGTTGTATGAACGGTTCTAAATAAGGCAAAAATACTCCATTACATAATCAATCTTAGTTCAATACCCCACAAAGAATTCCGGCTTTTAAACCATACTCTAGACTACAGCATTATCACCTAAACAGATAAGTTGTTGACTCGTTTTTACTCTAGGTATATTTTGGATACAAAATACATTTTAATTTATGGAAGCGATCATCCGCTAATTTCTTTCAAAAGGTATCAAATTATGAATAACTCCGTTTTGAACACGAGTGTTTTCCAGGGCATTATGCCGGCGTTAATGACGCCTTGTAAGCCTGACCGTACGCCCGATTTTGATAACTTGGTGAAGAAGGGCAAGGAGATGATCGCGGCGGGCATGTCCGCTGTGGTGTATTGCGGTTCTATGGGCGACTGGCCTTTGTTGACAGATACGGAGCGCATGGAAGGGGTCGAGCGTTTGGTTAATGCGGGTATCCCTGTCGTCGTTGGCACAGGGGCAATTAACACTAAATCGGCGGTTGCATTAGCGGCTCATGCTGAAAAAGTTGGCGCAGCGGGCTTGATGGTGATTCCTCGTGTTCTTTCTAGAGGGTCGGTCATTGCGGCACAAAAAAACCACTTTAAGGCGATTTTAGAGGCAGCGCCTTCTATTCCTGCGATTATTTATAATAGCCCTGTGTACGGTTTTGCAACCCGTGCGGATTTATTTTTCGCGCTACGTGCTGAGCATAAAAACCTAGTTGGCTTTAAAGAGTTCGGCAGTAAAGAAGCCTTGCGCTATGCAGCCGAAAATATTACCTATCAAGATGATGACGTATTACTCATGATTGGTGTGGATACAGCGGTTTATCATGGTTTTGTGAATTGTGGCGCGGTTGGTGCCATTACGGGTATTGGTACCGCCTTACCGAAAGAAGTCCTACTCTTGAGCGAATTAGCAAGAATGGCAGCGAAGGGAAATGCCGAAGCACGACGTCGAGCCCAAGAATTGGAAGAAGCTTTCTCCGTTCTTGCCAGTTTCGATGAAGGCCCTGAATTGGTGTTGTTCTTTAAGTATTTGCTTGTCTTAAATGGCGAAGAAGAGTATCGATTACATTTCAATGAAAGCGACGAACTAACCCCTGCGCAGCGCCATTACTGTGAAGACCAATATGTGCTCTTCAAAACATGGTTCACGGACTGGGTAAAACAAGGCGGAGTGATCACGCAATGCATGTCATAGACAGTCACACAGAAGGTGAGCCAACCCGTGTCATTTTATCTGGCGGGCCAAAGCTTGGATCAGGCTCTTTAGCCGAGCGCGCTAAAATACTGGCAACAGAACATGAAGCATTTTATCGCTCGGTTGTCTCGGAACCTTATGGTCAAGAAGCCATGGTGGGCGTCATGCTCGTTGAACCTGTTGACCCAGAGTGTGTAGCCGGAGTGATTTATTTTGACGCGGCGGAAGTCATTGGCATGTGCGGCCACGGTACGATTGGAGTGGCAGCGACACTTGCTTATCTGGGTAAAATTGACATTGGCACACATAAAATAGAAACCCCCGTTGGTGTAGTGGAAGTGACGCTATCCGATGCCAATACGGTGACGGTCAAAAACGTCGAAAGCTATCGATTACAAAAAGATGTTCATCTTGATATCGATGGAATAGGCACAGTTTCAGGCGATGTGGCTTATGGCGGAAATTGGTTCTTTATTGTCGATAAAAGCCCTGTCGATGTTAAGCCAAACAACCTGAGAAATCTGACCGAAGTATCCATCAAGATTCGTCATGCACTTAAAGAAAATACTATATCAGGTACAGATAACGACGCTATTGAGCATATTGTTCTTTATGGGCCTGCACTCACAGAGCACGGTCACAGTCGTAACTTTGTGCTTTGCCCAGACAATGCTTATGACCGTTCGCCCTGTGGTACTGGCAGTTCGGCTCGTTTGGCTTGCCTTGCTGCAGACGGTCGGCTTGCCCCCAACACAGATATCATCCAAGAAAGCACCATTGGCAGCCGCTATCGGTTAAGCTATCAAGCAGCAAAAATAGGGGTTATTCCCAGTATCACAGGACAAGCTTTTGTGACCAAAGAAGCGAACCTGATAGTTAATGCTACCGATCCGTTAAAAACAGGTATTAGGTTGACTGAGTGAAAGTTTATTCTCGGTTAACAATTTATTTTGGGTTAAGAGTACAGTAATGAACAAAACAACAAGCCATGATGTGGTTGTCATTGGTGCCGGCATCATTGGCATTAGCATTGCGTTGAAGCTGCAATCCGAAGGCCGTCAAGTTTTAGTATTAGATCGAAAGGGCGTTGCTGCCGAAACCTCATCAGGCAATGCCGGCGCATTTGCTTTCGCGGATATTATCCCTTTAGCCACGCCCGGGATTATGCGAAAAGCGCCAAAATGGTTAATAGACCCTTTGGGGCCATTGGCGATTCCACCCGCTTACGCATTAAAAATACTCCCTTGGATGCTGAAATTCTGGCGTGCAAGCTGGAAAGATCGCTATCAAGCTTCGCTGTCTGCCCAAGCAAACTTAATGGCACTTTCAAAGGAGGCCCTTGCTCGACAAGTCGCGGCGGTGAACGGTGAGGCCATGATTCGCCATGAAGGGCAATTGCAACTTTATGAAGGTGAAGAGGAGTTCAACGCCAGTTTAGCAGGTTGGTTAGTACGACAAGAACATGGTGTGGAATTTGATTTATTAACGTCACCAGAAGCCATTGCCAAGATACAAGCAGGTATTCACCCTCGCTTTACCCATGCGGCTTTTACGCCTAAATGGAAAAATGTGTGTGATCCAGCCGAATGGACCCAATACCTGGCCCAAGTCTTTTCCAACTTAGGTGGTGAAATTCAAACTGTATCTATTCAATCTCTTGATTATGAAGACGATGCTGTAGAGTTAACTTTTGAAGACAATGAGTTGTATACCAATCAGGTCATTATTGCAGCAGGTGCTTGGTCTAACATTTTAGCTCAATCCATAGGTGACAATTTTCCATTAGAAACAGAAAGGGGTTACAACACAACCTTTCCTGTTACTGATTTTGACTTAAAAACCCACCTAACCTTTGGCAACCATGGTTTTGTGGTCACCAAGATAGGTGACGGGGTTCGTGTAGGCGGTGCCGTGGAGCTCGGTGGATTAGAGTTAAAGCCAAACTTCAAACGAGCAGATGTTTTATTAAAAAAAGCCTGCCAGTTCTTACCTGATTTAAAACCAACGAAAGGCAAGCAATGGATGGGGTTTCGACCTTCAATGCCAGACAGTTTGCCCGTGATAGACTTCTCCCCTAAATCTAAAAGAATTATTTACGCCTTCGGCCATGGACACTTGGGGCTAACACAGTCCGCAGGAACGGCAGAGCTGGTCGCAGCACTGGCCAATGGGAAAGAACCAGACATTGCGTTAGACGCTTTTTCCGCTAGCCGTTTTTGATGACAGATAAACAGAGTGGCGTTTTCTATGAGGTAGGCAGTAGGTTTCGAAGAGAAACGCCGCTTTGTTTAGACAGTGACCGCCTGCGCTCAATACCCAGAGGTAAGAATAATTAACTACGAGTCGAGGAGATCCATTCAAGCACTTGTAGTTTGGTGCTTTCAATATGGGAGCGAAGCTTCGCAGCAGCTCCCTTTACATCTCGTTGCCGAGCCAAAAGCAGTAAGTCACTATGCTCTCGCTGGGCGGTTTCAGAGTTTTTCAGCTCATTAATATGCAAGCTCACATAGCGATTGGATTGTAAGCTCGCGCGTTCTAATAAATTTGACGTTAATTTTCTGTTCGCCGCATCATAAAAAATACGATGAAATCGAGCGTTTAATGGTCCCCACGCTGCCACATCACCAGCGTGATAAGACGCTTTCATTTCATTCAGTAAGGTTTCGCATTCATCGAAGTGAACATCCTGCATCATAGGAATAGCTCTGGTAAACAGGTCCACTTCAAGCAGTATACGAACATCAAAAATCTCAGCGATTTCATCTAGAGAGTGCTTGGTTACTGTAGCGCCACGGTTATTGGTAAATACCACTAGACCTTCAGCATCCAAACGTTTTAAGGCTTCTCGAACTGGCATACGGGAAACATCGTATTCTTCTGCCAATAGTTCCTGACGGATCAATTCTCCTTCCGCTAAGTCACCAGACAAAATACGTTGGCGCAAATCCGCCACAATAATATCAGGTAAACTCTGACGAACAACTGCTCTTTTCTGCGTCAATTTCCCACTCTCCTTTACCGATAAGCATCAAATTTATCGAGCGAATTACACCCCAATCAATAAGATATTGAGAGTAATTATACTCAAAAGAGTACTTTATAACCCCTATTTGCAGGCCTAATATGCCCAACAACTAAATGATTCAATCTAGATCAAACGTTTAACGCCTCTTAAAAAACAGAAAAACCATATTTATCAAATATATACATTCGATTCAAAAGGCTCCAAACCCTGCTTAATGTTTGACGAAAATCAAACATTAAATTGGTAGCTTTTCATTTTCAATTCTCTAGTCTTTACCTACTATCGATTGATACTAAGAAGTACTGCCCATAGGATAGTACTTACCAATCATCCTCCGCATCGAAGCCTGGAGTTACCTATGCAAGCACCTTTATCAAAGTCTGCCCTACTGAAAAGCCAATCTTATATTGGTGGCGAGTGGGTAGAAGCTAAATCCGGTAAGACTTTTCCTATTATTAACCCTGCTACAGGCGAGCACATTGTTGATGTTGCTGACATGGGTGCAGATGAAACAACACTAGCGGTTGAAGCAGCAGATAAAGCGCAAAAAGCATGGCAAGCGCTAACGGCAAAAGAGCGTGCGACGCTGCTACGTCGTTGGAATCAATTGATTCTAGATAACCAAGACGATCTAGCGACTCTTATGACACTAGAACAAGGTAAACCCTTTGCCGAAGCAAAAGGCGAAGTGGCTTACGGAGCCTCTTTCATCGACTGGTTCGCCGACGAAGCACGCCGCTTGTATGGCGATGTGATTCCAACCTTTGCGAAAGACCGTCGCGTACTCACCGTTAAGCAAGGCATCGGCGTGGTGGCGGCCATTACACCGTGGAACTTCCCAATCGCCATGATCACTCGTAAAGCAGGACCTGCATTGGCTGCTGGCTGCACTATCGTCATCAAGCCCTCTGACGAGACACCTTTGTGTGCGTTGGCGTTGGCGGAGCTTGCACACCAAGCAGGCATTCCTGCAGGTGTTTTGAACGTGGTTGTCGGTCAGAATGCGAAAGACATTGGTGGCGTTCTAACAGGCCATCCTACGGTGCGTAAGTTGAGCTTCACAGGCTCAACGCCTGTTGGCAAGTTACTCTTGTCACAATGTGCACAAACCGTAAAACGCACTTCAATGGAATTAGGCGGCAACGCACCTTTCATCGTTTTTGATGATGCAGATCTAGACGCTGCGGTAGAAGGTGCCATCAATTCTAAATACCGTAATGCTGGCCAAACCTGTGTGTGTGCTAACCGTATTTTAGTTCAAGACGGTGTTTACGATGCCTTTGCTGAAAAATTAGCAGCACGTGTAGCGACTTTCAAAACAGGTAATGGTTTTGAACAAGGCGTCACTATTGGCCCGCTTATCAATCAAGCCGCTGTGAATAAGGTGGAAGAATTGGTTCAAGGCGCTATCAGTCAAGGTGCAAAAGCCCTAGTCGGTGGCTCTAAAGCGGCAGAAGCAGGCGCTCAGTTTTTTGAGCCAACCATTCTGACTGACGTGACAGATGATATGGCCATTTTCTCTAACGAGATTTTTGGTCCCGTGGCGCCGCTTTTCCGCTTCAAAACAGAAGATGAGGCGGTTGCCATGGCAAACAATACCCCATTTGGTCTAGCTTCTTATTTCTATTCCCAAAATATCGGTCGTATCTGGCGTGTTTCTGAAGCCTTAGAGTACGGTATGGTCGGCATCAATGAAGGTTTGATCTCTAGTGAAGTCGCACCATTCGGCGGCGTCAAAGAGTCAGGTAGTGGCCGTGAAGGTTCTAAATACGGCATAGATGAATACGTTGAAGTGAAATACTTATGCATGGGTGGATTAGCATAAGCAATCTTCTTTACAACACAATACGAAACAAAGGGAAACGATGCGAATCATTCTGTCGCTTCCCAGTACAAGGTGAAAGATACAATGAAAAATACAGATCTACAAAAACGTAAAGAAGTGGCTATTGCTCGTGGCCAAGGCAACATGGCGCCAGTCTATGTTGACCGCGCTCTCAATGCCGAGTTATGGGATGTTGAAGGCAAACGTCACATCGATTTTGGTGCGGGTATTGCCGTGGTTAACACTGGCCACAACCACCCAAAAGTAAAGGCAGCAGTACAGGCTCAACTTGAGCGCTTTACTCATACTTGCGTCATGGTAAGCCCATACGAATCTGCGGTGCAATTGGCGGAAAAGCTAAATGCGGCGGCACCGGGCGATACACCAAAGAAATCCATCTTTGTGACCACTGGCGCCGAAGCGGTGGAAAACTGTGTGAAGATTGCCCGTGCGCACACGGGCCGTCCTGGCATCATCGCGTTTAATGGCGGCTTCCACGGTCGTACCAATATGACCATGGGCCTAACCGGTAAAGTGAACCCCTATAAAATAGGCTTTGGTCCTTTCCCCAGTGATATTTTTCATGTCCCTTACCCGAATGACTACCTAGGTATTAGCGAAGAACAAGCGCTTGCTGATCTACAAATGCGTTTCACTTGTGATATTGAAGCAACTAAGGTTGCGGCTATTATCATCGAGCCCGTGCAAGGAGAGGGCGGCTTCTACATGGCTTCCGCTAGCTTCCTACAGAAACTTCGCAAAGTATGTGATGACAATGGCATTCTGCTTATCCTAGATGAAATTCAAGCAGGCTTCGCACGTACAGGCACCATGTTCTGCCACGAGCAAGCTGGCATCGAAGCGGACCTAATGACGGCGGCAAAAGGCATCGCAGGTGGTTTCCCAATTGCGGCGGTAGTTGGTAAAGCAGACATTATGGACGCCCCAATTCCTGGCGGCCTAGGCGGTACTTACGGTGGCTCTCCTGTTGGTTGTGCGGCGGCATTAGCGGTTTTCGATGTGATCGAAGAAGAGCAGCTGTGTGATCGCGCGGTTCAAGTCGGTTCTCACTTCGTGAAACACCTAAAAGAAATACAAGCTGAGTACCCACAAATTATTGGTGACATTCGTAATGCTGGCTCCATGATCGCGGTAGAATTTGTGCACGATGGCGATGTAAACAAACCATTCCCAGAACTTGCGAAGAAACTATCCGCTAAAGCGGCCGAAAATGGCTTGGTATTACTTTCTTGTGGTATCCGTGGCAACGTTATCCGTTTCCTCCCCGCATTGACCATAGAAATGGACATCATTGACGAAGGTATGGACATTTTCAAACGCTGCTTTAAAGAGCTTGTATAAGCTCCATTGATCTAAAGACTGGCATTTAAAATGAGTCATTGAGCTAGTCAAATAAAAACCGCTTCTTTTTGAAGCGGTTTTTTTTGGTCTCCAGAAAGCATCAAGATGATTCTTTATCATGCTTGTTATGGCGTGAATCATAAGGAGGGAATCCTAAATCCTTTCTTAAATAGTCCGGTAAATTTTTTGTATAAAGGTTCATGTCTCGCGCTTCTTGCCGTCTTTTCCTCTTTTGAGAATTCTCTCTTAACTTGCTGTTAATCATCAATATTTTTTGATTTAGCCACAACAATAACGCCCACATAACTGCACCTCCATATTCGATAGAGCTTTATTGTGGTGCTAAAAAAGGGTAAAAACGAACGTTATATTCTTACTCATTAGATTAGAAAATCTTATAGAAGGGGCTTTATGAGCACTCGCGTTTCTCATCTGAAGGCAACCCATTACTTTTCCGTGGCCAGCCAAACCTTAAGCTATACCAAAGCAGCAGAACAGTTGCATGTGTCACAGGCAGCCGTCAGCCAACAGATTCGTTTATTAGAAGAGTATCTTGGCGTGCCTTTATTCTATCGATCTGGCCGAGAAATGCGCTTAACCAGACAAGGGCAGCAGCTTGCAGAACATCTCACTCTGGCGTTTGATCATATTGAAAAAGGGTTGGAAAGCGTCAAGCTAGAACCGCGAGAAGGTATTCTGGAAGTATCAGGACTACAAAGCTTTATATCCTTATGGCTTATGCCACGACTGTGGCGCTTTTCCGACCTTCAACCAGACATCAGAGTCAAACTCTCCTCATCAGATGAACGAAGAGATATCCATTCAGGTAAGATCGACGTTGGGATTGATGATGATATTCATCTAGTTAGCGATAGAGAAGATACGCTTCAACGGCCACTACTGTCGTCTAATATTATTCCCGTTTGCTCCCCATCTCTAGCCGCAAGAATTGGCTTTTTGCTCCCTACCGACTTATTAAAGTGTTGGATGCTACAAGTAGACGAGCCGTCTTATCAATGGAGTGTTTGGTTTAAGGAGCTGGCTATTTGTCCCATTCGCAATAAAAACATTCTTTGGGCAGAGGTAAGCTCTTGGTATATGGGGATTAGTGCAGTTAAAGCGGGCCATGGAATTTTCTTGTGTCCGCAATTTATGGTGCAAGAAGAGCTCAATGAAGGAACACTCGTTCAGGCACATCCTAAAGCGTTAAACACAAAAATTGAATTTTATGCTTATTACGCTAAAGGCTCTCCCCGAAAAGCAAGAATAGAAGCCTTTGTCGAGTGGTTAAACCATGAAGCAAATACAAGTATTAAGCCTTCCCAAGCATCCATCGAACACAACCCACTGCCTTGGCCTTAGATTGGCGCAGTGATATCCGCTAGAAAACTCGTCTATTAATTCACCTAATCTTTCAGCACGTATTTCTTCAAAGCGAATTCCACCCCCCGAATTTCAGCCAAACCTTTCATCCGCCCAAGTGCTGAATAACCCGGCTTCGCATCGCGGCGTAAATCATCCATGATTTGGTGTCCATGGTCTGGGCGCAATGGAATCATTTGCCCCTCACCCGAGGCTTTACGACGCTGCTCTTCTTTCAGTAGTACTAGAATCACATCTGAAATATCTGCATTGCCTTCCAGATGCGCGGCTTCATGGAAGCTTCCTCTTGTTTCTTCCCGCTGGGTAGAGCGCAAATGGGTAAAATAAATTCTATCCGCAAAGGTCGTCGCCATATCGCACAAATCGTTATCTTCACGCACACCATAAGACCCTGTACAGAAGGTAATACCATTCGCAGGGGAAGGGATACGCTGTACTAGCCATTCAATATCTTGCTTGGTCGAAACAATACGTGGCAAGCCTAAAATAGGACGTGGTGGATCATCAGGATGAACCGCTAAACTCACACCGCACGCCTCTGCAATAGGAACAACATGCTCTAGAAAGTGAGCGAAGTTTTCTCTTAATACACTTTTATCAATGCCATCATAAGCCGCTAAGGCCGCCCGAAAGTTGTCTAACGTATAGCTCTCTTCAGCCCCCGGAAGACCCGCCAGAATAGTACCGACCAATTGCTCTTTTTGTGTTTCACTTAAAGCATCATAGCACTCTTTAGCAGCGGAAATTTCTGCTTTGCTGTAGCTATCTTCGCTATTTGGACGTTGTAAAATAAATAAATCAAACGCAGCAAACGCGGTTTGATCGAAGCGCAAAGCCCGTGAACCATCGGGTAAGGCGTACATCAAATCAGTACGTGTCCAATCCAGTACTGGCATAAAGTTATAACACACAGTATGGACACCACACTGGGCAAGGTTACGAATACTCTGCCCGTAGTTATCGATGTATTTTTGATAGCTACCCGTTCGCTGTTTAATGTCTTCGTGCACTGGAATACTTTCAACAACAGACCAACGTAACCCTGCATTTTCTATGCTTTCTTTCACTGCCTGTATGGCTTCCACTGGCCACACTTCACCATTAGGAATATCGTGTAAAGCGGTCACTATACCGCTGGCCCCCGCTTGACGGATATCCTGTAAGCTAATGGAGTCATTTGCTCCAAACCAACGCCATGTGTGTTCCATATAAAAGTCGCTCTTATTTTTGTATTGAAAAAGAAGCACGCATTAAATTCTGTGCCTCAACACCGGATAGTAAAGCCTCAACCAAAACACTAAGTCGTTTAATAAAAGCTTGGTTGCTACACAGAGAAGCAGGGAAAATATCATTGCGTTGTAACAATGCGGTCACTAACTCAATAGATGAATCCGTAGAAACATCACGATAACGACGAACCAGATCAAATAATTCATTTTCAAGGGGGTCATTGATGCTGTGTTGATTATGCTGGGCTCGACAAAGGAAGGTCATCCAGCTAGCGATTCCCAACTCAATGGCTGACGCAGGAAGCGACTGTGCTTGAAGTTCGGTTAAACCACTTAACCAGCGCTGTGGTAGTTTTTGACTGCCGTCCATGGCAATCTGCTTCAGCTGATGCTGCAAACTGTCATTTTCAAAACGTACCAGCAGTTGTTGGCAGTATGTCGCTAACGCCTCATAACGGAAGTTTGCTAAGGTAGGGACAACTTCTTGCAGCATATAATATTCAAGGAAGGTTCGAATATCGGCCTCTTTCATCGCCTCTGCTACCGTTTGATATCCAGCTAGGCTTCCCAAATAGGCGAGTAGTGAATGACTGCCGTTTAACATGCGTAATTTCATCATTTCATAGTGAGAAACATCCGCAACCATTTGTACTCCGGCGGATTCCCACCGTGGACGACCAGTAGGAAAATTGTCTTCCACTACCCATTGACTGAACTGCTCGCACTTAACCACAGTGGGTTCATTAATACCTGTATCCGCTTTGATCATGGCTAAATCTTCTGTCGTAACAGCAGGCACAATGCGGTCTACCATGGAATTTGGAAAGGCCACCTTTTGTTCAATCCATTGCGCTAATTCTGTATCTTGTTCTTTCGCCAATGCAACAACAGCACCTTTAGACCGCAGACCGTTGTGTGGCATGTTGTCACAGGACAACACAGTAAAGGGCTCGATACCTTGCTCACGACGCTGCTTTAAAGACGCTAAAATCAGCCCCAAAGCAGTCCTTGGCTGGGATGGCTGTCGCAAATCATGTTGAATGTCCGCATGGTCTATTAATAAAGCGCCAGAGGAGGGGGATAGGTAATAGCCTTTTTCTGTCACTGTTAAGGTAACAATCTTAGTCTCAGGCGCTGTCATTTGGGCAATCAACCCGATTTGCCCATCATCAGAACCACTAAAGAAAGACGTTTTAATCGACTTTATTTCTCTTACTCTTGCTGTTTTTGTGTCTGCATATTCCACTACATGATAGCGGTGTTGAGCCGCTTCCAGTTGTTCAACCAATTTATGATTAGAGCGAATATTGGCACTGGCAATCATCCAATCACCTCCGTGTAGAGCCAAGGTTTGCTCCATATAAACCGCCTGATGAGCACGATGAAAGGCACCTAAACCGATGTGGACAATGCCAATCTGATGGAGGCCCGGCTCTAAAACACTATCAATATGTTGTATTTGCATCGCTTTTGTTTGCATAAACAGGTTACTTACCACTTGATAACAATCAGTTTAATAAGGAGCAACAGCCAATTCCTCAACAGTTTGGTGTAATACTTTAAGAAATAGCTCTCGAGGTTTGTTAGGTTGAGTGGTTTTTTTACAAATTACTGCAACACCTAACGTATAAGAACGGTCATCCGGTGCCACGGCCACAATGTCACCACTTTCTAAATAAGCCTGCGCATATTGCTCTGGTAAAAAGCCGATATATTGTCCTGATAAAATCAATGCTAATCGGCTGTCATAAAAATAAGAAATAGCGGTTAACTTCATATGAGATATCTGATCACTAACGGCTTCATGGGGCTTCAAGCCCGCATGGGTGGCAGGATAACTGTCGGCTTCAGCTGACTGCTCCATTTTCGACATGGTCGCAAGTGGGTGGTTTTTACCACAATACAAATAACAATCATCACGATAAAGGTGAACGTAATCTAAACCATCTAATTTACGGTGATAAGGGATAAAACCAACATCGGCCTCATCGTTCAAAATCATACGTTCTATATTCGACATAGAAGAAACATTTGTCGTAATAGAAACCTCCGATGCTGCAAGTGAAAAACGTTGAATCAGTTCAGGGAAATGGCTACGTGGGTCAAGACTTACCTTGTCAGAAAGCGCAATTCTCAATTTACCTGTCAAACTAGCATTCAAGTTGTTTACCGTGGTGCGGAAAGCATCAAGAGACTCTATAAGATTCTCTGTCATCTTGTAGATGATCACCCCTTCCTCAGTTAACGAAAAACCGCCACGGCCTCGCTTGCATAATACAAGGTTAAGACGCGATTCTAAGTTAGATATATGCAAACTGATGGTAGATCGACCGATATTAAGAGAGGTCTCTGCTGCCGAAAAACCACCACAATCAACGACTGTCTTAAATACTTTTAATTGCTTGATCTCATAATCACCCACTTGGCCTAGCGAGTAGTTTTTTGCACTCATAACGTCTCCAAATTCATTCTAACTTACATAGGGAGTGGGGTTATTACATCCATCATCTAATATGCTTTACCTAAACTACACCAGAGTAATGCAAGATTATTCTAATAAGTTTGCTGTTAACACAACTTTACATTGATATGCCAAGATGTCACTTAGATTGATATGTCTATAAAATTTTTTTATCAGTTACAACGGATTAACTTGTTACCGCTAAGTTAATCTGGGTTAAGGACAATATGTATCTGACGCTATCTCACCCTAGAAATAAAATCCGCTTTTGAGCATTTTATTTTGATACTTCCAGCTTTATTTTGGGCCTGTTTATTATAACTAATAGACGGGCTTTTTTTATGACAACCCATTGTTCGGTCTTTTAGAAAGATAAATATCAGGAGTTTTCTATGTCATTATCTGTTCGTGAAAAATTAATGGCCATTGTGCTCCTTGTCAGCATCGGCTATGCCGGGTTTGGCGCTTATTCTGTTTATAACCTGTCATTAATGTCGAATGCTTCTGACGATGCCAGTAATTTGAGTGAACTCACCACTCAGGTGACAAACTTAGAGATATCACGGCTAAAGTTTGAACGACAAATAGCAGTGCTAACACCGGATAATATCGCGTCACTCAACCAAGAGCTTACTAATATTAAAGAAAATATTGCGGCAGGCTTTCAAACCCACCCTTCACTAATTGATGCTGAAGGCAGTTCATTGTTAACAAAAAACCAAGAGTTGTTGCCTGAATATATTACTGCCCTCGAAAAATACCTAGCGACTAAGCAAACACTAGGACTTAATGCTGAATCTGGCGCCCTAGGCACATTAAATAAATCCGCAACAGAGTTAACTGAGAAATTTGGCTCTCTGGCAAGTTTCGGTGCAAGTTTCAAGGATATAAGAAATCACGAAAAAGATTTCCTTGCTTACCATAATGAAGCCCATAAAGAAGCATTAATGACGTCACTAAACGCGCTGAAAGACAATATCAATAACCTTGGCTTTGGCGATTTCTTTAATCCTATTCTGAAAAACTATGAAGATGCTTTAGCGCCCGTTATCCAGCTGTCTATTGCCTTAAACCAACAGCAGATGATCTTTTCAACATTGAGTGAAAGCATTGCCAAGGCTATGGACGAGAGTGTTCACTATTTACAAAACACGCTGTTAAAAAATGCCCAAAATCGTTCATTAGATACTGCTTCTCAAGCTCGTCAATCATTGATCATTGGCTGCATTACGCTGGCGGTTGTTATTGGTTTTATTTTGATAACGGTGATCCGTTCGCTAAACCGTAACCTTCAAGGCGTGCTCAATGTACTTACAGAAGTGGCGCGAGGTAAACTCAGTGTTCACAAACTCAATTCTACAACATCAAATAAAGATGAGTTTCAACAATTATTTATTGCCTCTAATAAGATGTCTGAAGGGTTACGTAATTTGGTAGGCCATCTACTCAACAGTAATCAAAAACTTATCACCACAGCCGATGAACTGGACAGCGGCATTCAGATCATTGTGGATGGTAGTGAAAGAATCCGCGATAGAAGCGACACGCTAGCGACTTCGACAGAAGAAATCTCAGTGACAGCCGATACCGTGCAACATATGACTCAAGCGGTACAAAGTGCCGCTCAAACATCCTATGAATCAGCCGTAAGTGGTGTCAATGCAATGCAAGATGCCATGATGAGCATCAGTGATGTGGCAAGTACCATCAATACAACGAATGAACGCGTTGCCACATTGGGCAAACAGTCTAAAGAAATCGATTTAGTCATCGATCTAATCATTGGCGTTGCGGAGCAAACCAGCTTACTTGCTCTCAATGCCGCCATTGAAGCCGCACGGGCAGGAGAGGCTGGTAGGGGTTTTGCCGTCGTCGCTGACGAAGTCAAAACATTAGCAGAGCAAACCGTTAAAGCATCTGGAGATATCACCACGAAAGTAGAGGCAATCCAGCAGGAAACTCAAGCGGTCATTAAATCAATGAATCTAAGCCTGAAAAAGGTGGAGCAAAGTAAACAGCTAGGGGAAAACGCTGTCACTACCATTCATCAGGTTGAACAAAACACCCAAGACGCCATGGATAATGCCCGTGAAATCACTCAAGCAATAAAAGAAGTCGCGCTGACCACAGCTCAAATGGCTCAGGATATGGATAAAATCGCCCATGATATAGCAGACAACTATCAAGCAACTCAATCAATCCAACGGGCAAATAAGAATGTTCATCATCAAACAAACGAATTAGCACATCAAATTCAACGTTTTGAAATATCCTAAGTTAAAGCAGAAAAGCTCGCCTTCAATAAATGTAAATCTAAGTGCGCACAAAGTCTGTGCGCACTTAGCCTTTTTTTATAACGTCTCCCCTTTATAAAAACCGATTAAAAAGTGCAAAAAAATTCACGTTTTCAGTGACATAGATAGAAATCATTTTCATCTCTTCATTCGTTGCTCATTAAACACTTTGCACCATCATTGATTGATATGCCCTTTATTTGCGCATGGATAAAAATCTATTTGTCTGATTTATAAAGGCTTTTGATTTTTTATTGTTTGATATTCACAAAACTTTAGATGCATTTTGCGCGCTTTAATTGGCGCAACCTTTTTGAAAGTATCGATGACAAGGTGTCACAGTCTGTAAAGTGACGTGACCTTTATATGCAAACTTGTTAACGAGGTAGTTCATGTTAAAGACAATACAAAAAATTAAAAAGCAACTAGTTGTAGGCTCGATGGCCGCCGCTCTAGGCTTAGGAGCAATTTCATCGACTGCCCATGCAGCAGATCACAACTGGCGTTTTGCTAACCTATACAGCCGTGGGTCAGCTTTTGGTGCTGTTTACGAAAGTTTGGCGAAAAACATTGAGACCATGTCTAATGGCCGTATCAAGGTACAAGTCTTGTACGCTGGTGAAGGCGTCGGTTCTACTGGCATTTTTGGTGCGGTTAAAACTGGCCTTGTTACCATGGGCGCGACTTTCCAATCACTGAATGCGGGTGAACTTCCTGCCGGTTTGGTTGAAATCGGTCTACCAGGTGGCACCAGCGATGCAACAGAGTTAACCACCTTGTTCAATGAAAAAGGCTGGGCTCCAATACTGAAAAGAGCCTATGGCGAACAAGGCCTAGTTTGGTTAGACCCTTACATTCAACCTGCTGTTTACGTTATCACCAAAAAAGAAATCAAGTCGATTGACGATTTCAAAGGTTTGAAAATTCGTGCTCCGGGTGCTTATGGTAAATTCCTACGTAACCTAGGCGCATCACCTGTCTCTCTTGCTTGGGGTGAGATCTACACAAGCCTTTCAACGGGTGTAATCGACGGTTCTATCGGTTCTAATATGATCGACCACCGTGATGGTAACCACGTCGAAGTGGCAAAATACATGTACAAGCTTCCACTCGCTGGTGCACAAGTATTGCCTATCATAGTGAACAGAAATGCTTGGAACAAACTAACACCTGACCTACAAGCAATCGTTCAAGCAGCAACTACCGTTCATGCTCAAGCACAATTAACTAAGTCTAAATTGTGGGAAAGTGAAGCAGTTAAAGAAATGCAAGCGAAAGGTCTTAAGTGGAGCCCTGAACCAAGTGCCGCTGATAAAGCCGCATGGACTGCAGCAGGCTCTAAGCTTTGGGACGAATACGCTGCGGCAGATAAGTACAGCAAAGAGTTGATCGACGTTCTTCGTAAAGAAGCGAACTAGATCAATTTCGTGTTTAAAATAAAGGTGGTCAGCTATGACCGCCTTTATTTTTATTTGCTTTCTTCCCCTCCCACACAGGTATAAAACCATGATTATGACTGCTATTAGGCGCTATTGCCTAAGCGTCCACGCAGTAGTGGCTTTCATTGGAAAATCCGTATCCTATTTAATGCCTATCTTGGCATTTGTGGTTGCTTTTGAGGTTTTCTCTCGTTACATCTTAAATAAGCCAACTATTTGGGCCTACGACACCTCTTTGTTCATGTTTGGCTACATCGCCGCACTAGGTGGAGCCTATGCTCAGCAGCAACGTGCACACATCAACGTCGACATTCTTTACAACAAAGTCTCTGCTCGAACGAAAAGCATATTTAACCTATTTTCATTCGCTCTCGCTATGCTCTTTATGGTCATAGTTTGCAAAATGAGCATAGGTAAGTTTGAAGAAGCACTCGAGTTTAACTATCGCCGCCAAAGTGAATGGGGGCCTCACGTTCACCACTACTGGTTAATGATGACGATTGCCAGTGGGCTACTTATTTTGCAACTTTCCAGCGATTGGATCGAATCAATCTATCATGCCATTACAGGCAAACCCTTCCTGCCAGACGATATTAGACACCAAGAGGAAAACGCCTAATGATGAGCATTGAATTATTAACTGGCATTTTATTTGTCTGTATTATCGTGTCTTTTGCTTTAGGTGCACCTGTTGGCATGGCGCTGGGCGGCATCGCAATGGGAGTTGGTTATATCACTTGGGGGGATGCGTTATTTAACGTTATTCCGACTACCTTAGAAGCAACCCATTTTAGCTTTATCCTATTGGCGATTCCTCTGTACATCTATATGGGGCAACTCTTAACACGCTCAGGCATAGGTGACGCCATGTTCGCCGCGAGCCAAATGCTTATCGGTCGCGTACGTGGCTCATTGGCCATTAGTGTCATCGTAGTATGTTCAATGATTGGTGCCATGGTAGGTATCATAGGTGCTGGTATCATGACATCGGGCAGTATCGCACTTCGCCCTATGTTGGAACGCGGTTACGACAAGCGTCTTGCTTTAGGCGTTATCATGGCCGGTGGTGGTTTAGGTATTTTAATTCCACCCAGTATCCCAATGATCATGTTTGCCTCTTCTACACAAAACTCCGTTGGCCGTATGTTCATTGGTGCGTTAATTCCTGCACTCATTACTATCGTACTGCTAATCGCCTATGTGGTGATTTCCTGTAAGTTGAATCCTAATCGCGCGCCAATGGATAAGATCCCTGAGGTGCAGCCAACAGTAAAAGAGAAGTTCATGACGGCCCGTGATGGCCTGTTGTCACTGATGCTAATTGTTGCGGTATTAGGCAGCATCATCATGGGAATCGCGACACCAACAGAATCCGGTGCGATCGGTGTTGTTGGCGCCATTATCCTTGCCATCCTCTTTAAGCGATTCAAACCTCGTATGGTCCAGAAGGCGGGCATGCAAGCCGCCTTGCTCGTCAGCGTCGCCATGTGGATCATAGTTGGCGCTTCTGTGTTTAGTAACTTCCATTTGCTAATGGGCGTACAAAACATGGTGGCTGGTTTTACTCAAGATTTGGGTTTACCTCCAATTATGGTGATCATCCTGTTCCAAGTGATCATGCTGCTGTTGGGCTTTATTATCGATGAGTTCATCATCGTTCTAATGTGCGCACCTATCTTCACACCGATTGCTGTATCACTGGGTTATGATCCGATTTGGTTTGGTATCTTGATGATTCTTAATATTGAGATTGCAGTGCAAACACCGCCCTATGGTTTCGCCTTGTTCTACCTAAAAGGCATAGCGCCTCCGGGAATTACCATGTTGGATATTTACAAGTCCATCCTGCCATTTGTGCTACTCAAGCTGTGTGTCTTAATTGTCGTCATGATGTTCCCAGAATTAGTCACTTGGTTACCTAACTACATCATGGATTCTTAACGTCCTAGTCGTTGAAATACATTTAAGCATGAAAAAGGCGACTCTCATTTAAGTCGCCTTTTTGTTTAACTATTTAATACTCTTAACTAACGGCGTGAACACTCCTCAATATCGTTTTAAAATCAAAGCCGCGTTAACCCCACCAAAGCCAAACCCATTACAAAGCACGTAATCTACTGTTTTTTCACGTGAAACTAATGGCACAAGATCAAGGTCCGCCATGCTTTCTTCCGGTTGTTCTAAATTCAGCGTTGGCGGCAGAATAGCTGTTCGTATCGCTTGGGCACTAAAAATTGCTTCCACACCACCAGCGGCGCCTAGCAAATGCCCTGTCGCCGATTTGGTTGATGAAATAGCCACCTCGTTGATTTTTTCGCCAAACACTCGTCTTAGTGCATTGATCTCCCCACGGTCACCCACTGGGGTAGACGTTGCATGGGCATTCACATAACCAATTTGCTCAGCGGATATGTCCGCCATCACTAAAGCCGTCGTCATGGCGCGAGCAGCCCCTTCACCATTTTCGGGCCCAGACGTAAGATGGTAAGCATCAGCGCTGGTGCCGTATCCTGCGATCTCGACCAGCGGCGTCGCGCCCCGTGCCAGCGCATGCTCAAGGGTTTCTAATACCACTAAGCCTGCACCTTCGCCCATGACGAAGCCTTCACGGTCTTTGTCAAAAGGACGAGAGGCTTTTGTTGGGTCATCGTTTCTAGTCGACAGTGCTTTTAATGCTCCAAACCCTGAAAGAGACAATGGATCGATACAGGCTTCTGTTCCACCTGCCAAAGCAATTTTTGCCTCACCACTACGAATCATACGCATGGCATCACCAATCGCTTGTACCCCAGCAGCACATGCTGTTACCGGTGTACCAATCGGCCCTTTAAAACCATATTTGATGGAGACGTTACCAGCTGCCAGATTCGCTAAAAAAGCAGGTACAGTAAAAGGAGACAACCGACGTGTACCTTGGTTGGTTAAAACTGACTGAGCATGAGTGATGGTCGGCAAACCGCCAATACCAGTTGCAATGATGGTTGCCGTTGCTTCTTGGTCGGCTTCTGTTGTTGGCTTCCAATTTGCTTGCGCTAAGGCTTCATCGGCCGCAGCAAGAGCAAATAAGGTAAACAGATCGACACGCTTACGCTCTTTAGGGGACAGATAGTCGAATTCGTTTAAACCATTGTCCTGTTCTGTGTGACTTGGTACTTGTCCGGCAATAAGTGTACTTAACCCTTCTGTCAACCTAGTCGGCAACACTCGAATACCCGATTCACCACGAACCAGTCGGCCCCATACAGACTCGACACCCAGCCCAAGTGGCGATACCAAGCCCATACCTGTAATGACAATTCGTTCTTTGTGCGACATGAGATAACTCCCTTCGGTTTCAGCAAAAAGAAAGTCCCCATGCTAAAGTGAGTCTTTATATGATCAAGATAATATTCAGATCCTTTGCTAGGATGTCATATAAAGATTTTGTCAAAGAGGTTAGGTATGCCTTATTCATCGCAACACAAAGAACAAACTCGCCAACGGATATTACAAGCCGCCGCGAAGCTGTTTTGCTCACACGGCTTTGATCGCGTCACCCTAACGCAGATTATGAAGCAAGCGAACATGACCCATGGTGCGTTTTACGCCCATTTCTCAGGCAAGAGCAGCTTATACGAAGCTGCTATGCAATTTGCTACCTCCCATGCCTTCTGGGCTCGAGATGATAAACAAACCGAAGGCAAAGAAACTCACATCAAAGCCCTAGTGACGCGTTATTTAAGCTGGAGTAAAAGTGACAAAGAGCATCCTTCGCCATTAGAGTTTTTAGTGACCGATGCGGCACACAAGGAAGAAAAAGTCCGCCAAGCTTATCAAGCTTGTTTCGATAGTCTGGTTGACCGTCTAGCAGGGATTTTAAAAAAGCGCGGTAGCCAAGAAGCGAAAGCCTTGGCCGAAGAAACCGTGGTGTCTTTGGTAGGTACCGTCGCCATCGCACGATCTTTTGCCCAACCACTGCAAAACGATTTTCTAAAGCGAGCAAAAGTCCGCATCGTCTCTCGACTCAATAGTGGGTTAAAGAATGCTACGTAGTACAAGGCTAGAACGTTTTATCTAACAATCCCTTTAACACCCATAAGCAGAAAAATGTTGATGGAGTGCTTCTTTTAGGGTGTCTTGCAACGCCTGAACAGCGTCACTTTTTTCCCCTTCCGCATTTAGCATTAATAATTTCAGAACTGGTAGAGTAGGTAAGTGCTCACTCTCGATGATTGACAAGCTACTTGGCATCCCAGCAAGCGTTCTAACGGTGATGCCTAAACCTGCCTCAACGGCAGCCCAAGCTCCCGATAAACTATGACTCGTCAGAGCAATACGCCAATCGCAAGCATGCTGATCCAATGCTTGTAACGCATGCTCGCGCATTAAACAGGGCTGTTCAAACAACACTAGAGGCAGGGCTTTATCTGGTGCTATTACGTAGTCTTTTGGAGCAATCCATTGCATTGGGAACCTTCCTAATATCGATGAAACCTGAGGTGTATCTAACGCCCAAACAAGCGCTAAATCGATACTACCAGCCACAATGCCTTCTTGTAGTTGCGCATTACGTGTGACCTTCACTGCAATCTCTACATCAGGAAAAGCTCGGCTAAAACGTGCAAGGGTTTCTGTGAGTACTTGCTCGCCAAAGTCTTCCTGTAAGCCTAGGCGTACTCGACCATTAATTTGGCCTTTTTTGAGTTGCAAAAAAGCATCATCGTTAACTGCTAATAGTTGCTTAGCCGATTTCATCAAGCGTAAACCCGCAGATGTCAGTTTTAAATGCCGACCATCGCGGTGAACCAATGCTTGTCCTATCTGCTCTTCCAGTTTTTTTAAGTGAGCACTGACAGCAGACGTCGAACGACTCAAATGATCGGCCGCTTTTGCAAAGCTACCAAGTTCTATTCCCATCACAAATGAACGTAAGGCTTCTAAATCGAGTGTGGGTTTACGCATCTTTATTATTTCTCGTTTCCAATTATCACCATAACAATCCCGTTTATTGGGACTATTTGTACGATATGTTTTGATATTCAAAACCATATGTAGAGCTTAATCTTGTTTTGTTGGCCTTACAAGACAAGCCTTAGGAGTATCAAATATGTCTACTAAAACATCCCCATCAAATAATGGGGAAATTCATTTTGGTCATATAGCACCAGAATTCGGAAAATTAACTGACAAAATTTTATTCGATAAGATCTGGCAGCGTACCGAGTATCTGACTCCCCGTGAGCGTAGCCTTATCACTGTGGCCAGTCTGATCACTCAGTCTCGTCCAGAACAACTAATGTTCCATCTAAAAAAAGCTCAAGAAAATAAAGTTAGCCATGAAGCGTTAGCCGAGGTGATGACACATTTGGCTTTCTATGCAGGTTGGCCTTCTGCAGCCGCAGCCATATCTCAGTTAGAAACCTTAATCCAGTCAAATCAATAGGAGACGCATATGCCATTCATCGAGCTATTTGTTCCTGAACATAAGTCTTCGACTGAACTTGAACGTATTTCTAATATTTTGCACGAGCAATTGGTCGCGCATTTCGATGTACCTATTCAAGATAAGTTTCACGTTTTTCACCGTATCACTTCGGGGAGACGGTTTTTCGATTTGCATTACGGCGTATCAAATGGACAACGTTCTGAGAATTGGATGCTCATCAAAATATTGGCAGGTAAACCTCGGTCTTTAGAAGCAAAGCAGGCGCTTTATCAAGCTTTGTCTAATCACTTCAAAGTACAGCTTGGTTTAGTTCCAGCGGATCTAATGATTGTTATTTCTTTTAACCAGCTCAATGACTGGTCATTTAGTGAAGGTCAGATCCCTTCTTCTAAAAACCTCAACTCTAATCCAGCAAACTAGCAGGAGAAAACACTATGATTATCATGCAGTATCAATTCACACTTCCGGCGCAGTTTGATATGGCCATCATTCGTCAGCGCATAGAACAAAGTGCTCATAAATTGAATGGCTTTCCTCACTTGGGTTTCAAGGCCTACCTATATCAAGAGCAAAGCAATGACGATATTTATCAACGAGAAAATAGTTATGCTCCCTTCTATTTTTGGAATTCGAGTGAAGGTATGAAGTCTTTCTTAACGTCAGGTGGCTATAACAATCTAGAACATGACTTTGGTCGCCCTGAAGTTCGTACCTACTTGCCTTTTGTTTATGAACAAAAAAATAACATCTGTGACACTCAGTACGCTTGGGTTATTAAAGAAAATGTTTCACGTGACACAAGTATTGAAGCCTTGTCAGCACAACAGGAAGCATTGGTAAGTTCATTCGATCATCCAGACATAACAGCCTATGTTATCGCACTAGATACAAAAGAATGGTGTTTACATAGCTGGCTATTTTTCAGGTCAGAGGTAGAGCAACAAGCGCTAGAAAAGCTAATTCATGATAAACAAGCTGAGTTCAGCACGTATCAAGTTGGTTACGTTGCTCAATAAAGCGACTGAGAGGAAAGGGGGAGACTAAGTCAGCAAACCTTAGTCTTGCTTTTTATACCAATCCATTACACTGGGTGCGAGTTCAGGACCACACACAAAGAAGTGTCCGTTCAACAAGGTTTCACGTTGGTTATAACAAAAAGGTTTGCCTGTCGGCGTTACCAGCATTCCGCCAGCGGCTTCAATAATGGCTTGCTGAGCCGCCGTATCCCATTCACTCGTCGGTCCACGACGTAGGTGTAAGTCGGCAATACCTTCTGCAATTCGACAACCCTTTATTGAGCTACCTTTAGGTAGCTCCCGAACTTGCTGATAAGTTAACTTGAGGGTGTCCTTCAGCTCACTCGGTAATGCGGGCCCATGACTGCGACTCGTCATCACAATAATAGGTTCACGCGGCTCTCGTACGTTAATGCTTTCAAAGTCATCTTCATGCCATTTGAAAGCCCCAACAGGTAGGTCTTGCCAACCTGTTGTCACCCCAATGTAGCCTTCATTCGTAGTAGGCAAGTAAACGATACCTAAAATAGGCGCACCGTTTTCGACGAGTGCAATGTTAATGCTGAATTCACCATTACGCTTAATGAACTCTTTTGTGCCATCTAACGGATCAACCACCCACAGCATAGGCCATTTAGAACGCTCCTCAAATGAAACAACCGCTTCCTCTGACAGCACAGGAATGTTTGGTGTGAGTACTTGCAAACCCGCTAAGATCACTCGATGTGCAGCTAAATCTGCGGCGGTAACTGGGCTATCGTCAGACTTTTGCTCAATCCCTAAATCCGCACGTTGATAAATATCCATGATTGCATCTGCTGCATCGTGTATTATTTTTTGTAGTGCTTGGAAAATAGGGTGATGACTAACATCCTGCATAACAGCCTCAAACATGAAAACACAAAATTGGATCAACGCATTCCTTATGAGTAAAGCAGAAAAACAGCAAGCACCACAAGCCGTTCGTTTAGATAAATGGTTATGGGCCGCACGATTCTATAAAACACGCTCTCTTTGCAAGGACGCCATTGATGGCGGCAAGGTGACATATAACGGTAGCAAGGGTAAAGCGAGTCGTAATGTAGAAGTCGGTGCCATGATCGGCATACGCTTAGGATGGGATGAGAAGACGATTGAAATTAAAGCCATTAGTGGCCAACGTCGCGGGGCACCAGAAGCACAACTCTTATATGAAGAAACACCAGAGTCCATAGAGAAACGTGAACGCAGAGCGCTTGAGCATAAATCTTTTGGTGGCCGAATCATGGCAGATCACAAACCTAACAAAAAAGAACGCCGAGATATTAAGCAACTCAAGAAAGATATCTTCAGTGGTAATGACTAATTTCATATTAGCAACGGGAATAAGCACCATGGCGGTTTTCCACACAGCCCGATAACTCCAGCTCCATTAGCCCCTGCATAAGAATTTCGGTGTGCATTTTCGTATGTCGAATTAATGCATCAAAGTCTAAAGGTTGAGATTCTCTTTCCAATAATTGAGCGAGTTCTTTCGCTGCACTTGATACAGTTAGTGGTAAATCAGAAAATCGGTTATTGCTAAATGAAGATGAAAGAGAGGGGCTAGCCTCATCAGCACGGGACACAGGCTTTGCTTTCATAAACTTAACCGATGCTTTCTTGTCATACTGATTACCGGCCTGTAGGCTTCTCTCAGAGCACTCAGACAAGATATCATCTATGTTTCGAACCAATGTCGCACCTTGTCGTAATAACTGATGACAGCCCTCTGACTGAGTATCAAACAAACGTCCTGGCACAGCAAAGACCTCACGATTTTGTTCAATCGCATAATTTGCACTGATCAAAGAACCACTTTTGGTGGAAGCTTCCACCACCAAAACGCCAATACTCAGTCCGCTAATAATACGATTTCTAGGAGGAAAGAGATGAGGTCGAGCACTCGTCATTAGTGGGTATTCACTAACTAATAAGCCACCTTGATAAAGAATGTTATCAAATAGAATCGAGTTCTTATTAGGGTATCTATGCTGTAGCCCTGTTCCCATTACGGCAAGTGTCGGTGTTGAACCATCATGCAATGCCCCTTGATGTGCGGCAGTATCTATTCCAATGGCCCCTCCACTCACCACACAAATGCCACGCGATGCTAATTGCTCAGCAAGCTGCAAAGTAATATCACGGCCATAGCCAGTACATTTTCGCGCGCCAACAATGCCTATTTTCGGTAAACCTAAAGAAGTTAAACTTCCTTGTCCGTATAAAAATGCAGGAGCGGTATCTATTTCTTTTAGAGCCTGTGGATAATGCTCGTTCTGTTGGAGCAGTAAATGGTGATGAGGTTCCGAGAGCCAGTCGAGTGTCTGGTCTCGTTTCTCCTGTTGTTCATCATTTAAACTTCCAGACGATAGATAATCTATGGCTTGTCGAGCCGTAACATCAGGCCACTTGAGAGCCCTTAACAGTTCATAAGTAATGTCTGATGCTCTACCACTCTCTAACAAAAGCCCATCCACATCGGGCAAAGAGTCACCAACAAGTTCTCCAGAGCCAAGTTGTTCAAGTTGATTTAAATAAGTATAAAGGCGAGATAGGCGGGCAGGGCCGATTCCAGATAAGAAACTAAAACATAGCCAATCGGTTTGGCTAAGACCTCCAACATAAGAAAATTGATCCATCATACTGCTTCCTTGCAACTCTGCTGCTGATAAGAACGACCACAAAAGGATAAGTCATCGCTTGGTTTAGCCATCCTAGCTAAATGCTCTTAACAAGACTGAAAACATCAAATAGTCATAAATAATAAAATCTGCAAAACTATTCAATCATATTGACTAAAAAACCGCCATCAGATGACTGCTCAATAGGCCCAGTTACGTTACAATAGAAGAAATGAAAAGAGTGGTGGGGAGTCTTCTATTGCTCATCAATATAAGGCATCAATATAACAGGAGAAGCTGAGAGCCAGTAACACAAGCTTACAGCGATTCAAGCTTCCCTGAATATTTCGTTGGAAAAGAAAAGATCATGACTGTTTTAACTGTACTCGAATTCCCAGACAAACGCTTACGCAAGGTAGCCAAGCCAATCACAGAGTTTACGGATGCCCTTCAAACTCAAATCGACGACATGTTTGATACCATGTACGCAGAGAATGGTTTGGGCCTAGCGGCAACCCAAGTTGACTACCACTATCGTCTCGTTGTGATGGACTTTTCAGAAGAACGTAATGAACCTCTTGTGTTTATTAATCCTGAGTTTGAAGTTCTTGATGATGAAGCAAATGAGTTCCAAGAAGGTTGCCTATCTGTACCCGGTTTTTACGAACATATATACCGTGCAGCCAAAGTGAAGGTAAAAGCACTTGATCGTCATGGCGAAGCTTTCGAATTAGAAGTGGATGAACTGATGGCGGTATGCGTGCAACATGAAGTCGATCACCTTGATGGTAAACTTATGGTTGATTACCTTTCTCCATTAAAACGTAATCGCATAAAAAGTAAGTTGGAAAAAGCACACAAACTCGCGCTTAAACAAACTAAGTAACCATTTATAATTAGCCTATTCACAAGGCACCAAAAATCTCTTATTACAAAATCAGGCCATGGCCTGATTTTTTCTTTAAGGAAACCTTATGCAGACTTTTTCACCACTTCGCATTGTTTTTGCCGGAACACCAGAATTCGCTGCCGCTAGCCTACAGGCTATTATTGATCAGCAAGCAGAGAAACAATATGAATTAGTTGGTGTATACACCCAACCTGATCGTCCTGCAGGGCGTGGTCAGAAACTAGTACAAAGCCCAGTAAAGCAACTTGCCATAGCTAATAACATTCCAGTTTTCCAGCCAGTAAATTTCAAGCAAGAAGAAGATAAATCTCAGCTTGCAAGTCTAAAAGCAGACCTGATGATAGTCGCCGCTTATGGAATCATTCTGCCTAAAATCGTACTCGATACGCCAAAGCTTGGTTGCATCAACGTACACGCTTCTTTATTACCCCGCTGGCGTGGTGCAGCACCTATTCATCGTGCATTAATTGCAGGAGACAAAGAGACAGGCATCACCATCATGCAAATGGATGTAGGCTTGGACACAGGGGACATGCTGCTCAAAGCTCACTGTGATATCAAACCTTCTGACACCTCTGCTAGCTTACACAACCGTCTAGCTGTTCTGGGAGGTGAAGCCTTGATTGCCTCACTAGATAAGCTCCAAGCCAATGAACTGATACCGGAAAAACAAAACGAAAGTCTTACTTGTTATGCGGCAAAGCTTACAAAACAAGAAGGCAATGTGGATTGGTCAATGTCTGCTGAGTTGATCGAACGACAAATTCGCGGTTTATCGCCTTGGCCTGTAGCCTACACAAATAGCCTTGCAGGTACTATGAAAATCCATGCTGCACAACTAGCAACCGAGGGCGACAACAACTCTAACATTCCGGGGAAAATTATAGCCACCAGCAAAGATGGTATTATCGTCACAACTGGGGCAGGGGCAATCCAAATTACAGAGGTACAATTTGCTGGAGGCAAGCGTATGAAAGTACAAGATGCTCTCAATGGTAAACACAAAGCCGCCTTAGAAATTGGCCAACAACTGAGCCTAATCGAGCAAACACTATGAGCCAAAAATCATGAATCAAACATCTGACACAACATCTATTCAGCATAGCGCTCGCCAAGTGGCTATCAAGGTCATTGCTAATATCCTGCTTCAGCAAGGCTCATTAAGTACTCAACTTGCACGCTATCAAGCAGACGTTGCCAGCGAACATATTCCTCTCCTTAAGGAACTTTGCTTTGGTGTTTGTCGCCATTACCCAACGCTAAACAGCATCGCCTTAAGTTTGCTAAGTCACCCGTTTGAAGAAAAAGACACAGATTTGTATGCCACACTTCTTTTGGGTTTATACCAACTCACCCATATGAACACACCAGATCATGCGGCAGTGAATGAGTCAGTAGAAGCCTGCCGTCTTCTTAAAAAAGACTGGGCAACCAAGCTAATGAATGCAGTATTGCGTCGTTATCAAAGAGAGGCTGATGAGATAGTTACTAACCTAGAGGCCATGCCATCGGTTGAATTCAATCAGCCAAAATGGCTAGTAAAGCGCTTCAAAAAACATTGGCCGGAACAATTCGAGCAAATTATCGAAGCCAGCAACACGCACCCACCTATGTGTATTCGGGTGAATGATGATCGAGTTTCACGTGAAACATACCAAGAACTGCTTATGAAAGAGGGTATAAAATCCGAAGCAGGTGAGTTTTCAGCCTCTTCTTTGTACCTAAGAAAAGCTGTCCGCGTTGATCAGCTCCCTAAATTTGAGGAGGGCTTCGTTAGTGTTCAGGACGAATCGGCTCAGCTTTCTGCTCACATACTTTCCCCCAAAGAAGACGAGAAGGTTCTTGATGCTTGCGCAGCACCAGGAGGAAAAACTGGCCACCTATTAGAAAAATCTTCTCGTATCGAACTGACCGCTGTTGAATTAGAGCCATGGCGCATGGAAAAAATCGAATCGAACTTAGTGCGACTAGGGTATCCAGCGCATTTGATTTGTGCTGATGCAAGCAAACTAGAAGACTGGTGGGATGAAGAAACATTCGATAAAGTTTTGCTTGATGCACCTTGTTCTGCGACAGGGGTCATTCGCCGAAATCCAGATATCAAGATCAATCGTAAGCCTGCCGATATTGTTGAACTGGTAGAGATTCAGCAAGAGATCATTCAAGCCGTTTGGAAAACATTAAAACCGGGGGGCTTCATGCTATACGCTACCTGCTCATTAATGCCTGAAGAAAATGAACAACAAATGGCTAAATTTATAGCAGAACAAGCTGATGCAAAAGAAGCCCCGTTAAATACTTTGGCGGCCGAGCTTGATTTGACTTGGGGAACCCAAGTCAGTCATGGCAGACAACTCTTTCCAACCCTAAACGGACAGGATGGTTTTTATTACTGCTTGCTTGAAAAGAGCAGCCAATAGATAAAAGATTTTTTTCGAACCGAGACAAGATCACATCCAATGAATATAGATCGGACTCGTAGACCTTTTCCCTTTCTTTAATGAACCGAGACAACGCCTAACAAATTGTTTCACATGAAACGCATTTTGTTAGGCATTTTATACCGGATAAAAATGAGTTGTTTATTGAGTCAAGCAAATCAATAAACAACTCGTTTGCTTTTATTAGCACCAGACTAATGAAGTCACAGATCAAATCCCCTGAATAAATCCTATTTGAAAAATAACTCACTTTTTTATGGGTATTTACCAAGATCAAGTTAAATAATGTTACTTATGTGGTTAAACTTATATCACTAGACAAAAGCCTATTTTCAGACAACATCAAATAGAAAAAGTCATTGGTCTGAATGGCTAAATAAATCACTTTGACCATACACAGAGCCGATACAATAAAACTCCGCTCTAAGGCAGAATATGAAAATCATCATCATAGGCGCAGGCCAAGTAGGCGCAACACTGGCTGAGAATCTAGCAAGTGAGGACAACGACATTACGGTTATCGATACCGATTTAACCCGCCTTAGAGAACTACAAGATCGGCTTGATATTCAAACGGTAGAAGGCAGCGGATCGCACCCAGACGTTTTAGATCAGGCTGGCTGTAATGATGCTGACATGCTGATTGCCGTAAGTAACCAAGATGAAACCAATATGGTAGCTTGTCAGGTTGCCTATACCCTGTTTAACACGCCAACAAAAATAGGCCGCGTTCGCTCAAGTGCTTATGCAAAATACCCACAGCTATTCTGTGACCAAGCACTGCCAATGGATGTTCGAATCAGTCCAGAGAAAGAAGTAACAAAACACCTAAGTCGATTGATTCGCTATCCGGGCGCATTACAGGTAATGGAATTTGCCGAAGGCCGAGTTCAACTAGTCGTTGTGAAAGCGGAAAAGGGTGGCCCTCTAATTGGCCAACCAATCAGCTTCTTGAAAGAACATATGCCGTCGATCACTACACGCATTGCAGCAATTTATCGAGATGGACAATCCATTTCACCTAACGGCAACACTCACATCTATGCTAATGACGAAGTCTTTTTCCTAGCAGCTCAGCGTGATGTATTGGATGTAATGAGTGAGTTACGACCATTAGACACCCCATATCGACGCATTATCATTGCCGGCGGCGGTAACATAGGTGAACGTCTAGCACGTAGCTTAGAAAAGGAATATCGCGTAAAAATCATCGAGCGGAGTGTTGAGCGTTGTCGCTACCTTTCCGAGACGTTAGACAACACCATAGTGCTCAACGGTGACGCTTCTAAGCAAGAGCTTTTGCTCGAAGAAAATATTGAATCAACGGATGTATTCTGTGCCTTAACAAATAATGATGAAGCCAACATCATGTCGTCTATGCTGGCCAAGGTGCTAGGTGTACGAACAGTAATGACCATCATCAACAATCCTGCCTATGTAGACATAGTGCAAGAGGGCATGATCGACATTGCCATCTCTCCTCAACAAACTACCATCAGTTCACTACTAAGTTACATACGACGCGGAGATGTGGTGAACGTTCACTCTATGCGAAAAGGGGCCGCAGAGGCATTAGAAGCGATTGCTCACGGTGACCATCGTTCTTCCAAAGTAGTGGGACGAAGCATTGCAAACCTACACCTTCCTGAAGGGGCAACCATTGGTGCTATCGTCCGTGAAGACGATGTCATTATTGCAACTGGTGATGTGGTCATTCAGGCTGAAGACCATGTCATTATCTTTGTCACTAACAAGAAGCAAATCCCAGCGGTGGAGCAAATGTTCCAAGTTGGCTTAACTTTCTTTTAAGATCTTTATATAAACAGAGGCGCCTGAGTAATAATCTCCTTCTCAGGCTCTAGGAAACTAACATGCATTTTAGCGTTATTTTACGTGTCATTGGCTTATTGGTGATGGTGTTCAGTGTCTCGCTGATTCCGCCAATCATCGTTTCCCTTATCTATTCTGACGGCGTACTAGATGCGTTTTTATATGCATTTGGCATCAACTTATTAGGTGGTTTTTTCCTCTGGTTTCCTGTTCGTAAAGAGCGAGGTGAACTAAAAATACGCGATGGCTTCTTGGTCACTGTTTTATTCTGGACGGTATTGGGCTTGTTCGGTTCCGTTCCTTTCTTCCTTGCCGAAACACCAGAACTCACCTTTACTGATGCCTTATTTGAATCTATCTCAGGCTTGACGACAACTGGGGCGACCATACTTACAGGCATTGATGCTCTTCCCAAATCCATTCTATTTTATCGCCAGCTACTCTCTTGGTTAGGTGGTATGGGAATTATCGTTTTGGCCGTCGCCATCATGCCAATCTTAGGTATCGGTGGTATGCAGTTATATCGCGCCGAAACACCGGGCCCAGTAAAAGACACCAAACTAACACCACGAATTGCAGAAACAGCAAAGGCGCTTTGGTATATCTACGCCACCTTAACGACCATCTGTGCACTAGGCTATTGGGTTGCTGGCATGAGTTTATTCGATGCCATCTGCCATAGCTTTTCGACAGTGGCGATTGGCGGTTTCTCAACCCATGACGAAAGTATTGGTTACTTCAACAGTGTCGCCATAGAAATGATATGTACTTTTTTCATGATTGTGTCCGCTTTTAACTTCGCCCTACATTTCTATGCATGGCGCCATAAAAGCGTTTGGCATTATTTTAAAGACCCAGAAGCTCGTTTCTTCCTATTTATTTTATCTTGTACTGTCATCCTTTCCACCTTGGTTTTGGCCATGACATCAACTTACGACTGGAGTACATCGGTACGATACGCCGTGTTTGAAAGTGTCTCCATTGCCACAACCTCTGGCTTCGGAACGTCAGACTTTTCTAGTTGGCCGAACTTTCTGCCGTTCTTATTAATCGTGACGTCTTTTGCTGGCGGCTGTGCCAGTTCAACAGGTGGCGGGATGAAGGTCATACGAATTCTATTGATCCTCAAGCAAGGTATGCGAGAAATTCAGCGCCTGATTCACCCTAATGCAGTCATTCCCGTTAAGGTCGGTGGAAAGGCAATCCACGAGCGGGTCATCTCGGCGGTTTGGGGGTTTTTCTCAGCTTATTTATTAGTATATGTCATATTAATGATTGGCCTAATGGCGACAGGGTTAGATCAAGTCACGGCTTGGTCTGCCGTAGCCGCTACATTGAATAACTTAGGACCGGGTTTAGGAGAGGTCTCTGCCAGCTTTACCAGTGTCAGCGATCCCGCAAAATGGATGCTGTGTTTTTCTATGTTACTAGGCCGTCTAGAAGTCTTCACCTTACTAGTATTGTTTACTCCTATGTTCTGGCAAAGGTAAATAAAACAACAATGACACCTGCGATTAACCTGCTTAAAAAGAAAAAGATCGAGTTCACTATCCATCAATACGAACACGACCCACACTGTACAAACTTTGGCGAAGAGGCCGCGCAAAAGCTCGGCCTTGATGCCACCAGTGTATTTAAAACCTTATTGGTTAGTGATGATAAAAACTTCTTTGTCGCTATTGTTCCAGTAACAGGTACATTAAATTTAAAGCAGGCAGCGAACGCTTTTGGTGTAAAAAAACTTCGTATGGCAGAACCGAAAGAAGCCGAAAGGTTAACTGGCTATCTAGTGGGTGGTATTAGTCCCGTTGGACAAAAGAAAAGCTTAGTTACTTGTATCGATGCAAGTGCTCAATCTCAACAAAAAATCTATGTCAGCGGCGGAAAAAGAGGATTAGATATCGGCCTTGCGCCTAATGATCTAAGCCTTGTTTGCCGTAACGCCGCTTTTGCTCCAATAGGTGAAAGTAAATAGTTAGAAGTAAAGAATAACCTCAATACATAATCACTGTCTTTATCCCTTAAAAATTTCAAAAGAGAAACATCATGGCGCAAATCAAACCCATCATTTTATTAGATCGAGACGGTGTCATTAACCAAGATTCGGACGCCTATGTAAAATCCGTTGATGAATGGCTGCCTATTCCGGGCAGTATTAAGTCCATTGCGGCTTTATCTAAAGCAGGTTTTCAGATTTTCATCGTTACCAACCAATCAGGAATTGCTCGTGGTTACTATGATGAAAACACGCTCCAAGCCATGCACGATAAAATGAACTTGCTTGTAAAAGAAGAAGGCGGTTCTATTGCTGGCATTCAATATTGTCCACATGGACCTGATGACGACTGCACTTGTCGCAAACCAAAAAGCGGCATGATTGAAAACATTGAAGCGCAACTGGATTTATCGTTCGAGGACTACCCAGCTATTATGGTCGGAGACTCTCTGAGAGACCTTCAGGCAGGAAAAGCCAGAGGTTGTTCACCTGTATTAGTATTAACAGGGAAAGGTCGTGAAACTCAATACAAGAAGATTGATTTCCACTTTGAGGTTTACACAGACCTTGCTGCCTTCACCATTGCGACATTGCAAAAGTACTCATAACCCAATATGCATAGATCAAAAAGTAGGTAAGTATTCACATACTTTGTGTATCTTTATAGAAATTAATTCATTTGAATTTCAAAAAATACAAACAAACATAGAATAATCATTTGAAATAAATGATAATCGGTCTCATTTGATGATGATTGGTTATTCACCATGACAAAAACAGCCCGACTCACTCGCATCGAAAAAGTACTCGACTACATTCATGAACATCTGGATGAAGCGATTCATGTGGCCGAATTAGCCGAAAAAAGCTGCTGGTCACGTTGGCAATTTCAGCGGGTCTTTGGCGATGCAACAGGACTCACCGTAGCGCAATACGTTAGGGAACTACGGCTTAGTAAAGCGGCCGAATTATTGCTACAAAATGAAAGTCGTCATCTGGATATCGCATTAGAATGCGGTTTTGAATCAGAGATCAGCTTCAGCCGTGCTTTTAGACAAATGTTTCAATGCTCTCCACGAGAATATCGCCAACGAGGCAAACGTATCGGCCTTAGAACACCGCTACAATACTGCACGCCAAAACGCAGCACATGGAAAATACCAAAAGCATTCACTCAAATTCGTATCGAAAATCGACCTGCTTTTCGTATCCATGGGTTATCAAATTGGATATACGGCCCTTTCTCGAAATCTCCTAACTTTGTAGAACGCGTTCCAGAAGTCTGGAACAACCTTGAAAAAGACACAAAAATCGATGCCACTAAACAAAACCCTATTGGGGTAATTGATACGCGAGAAAAAGTAGAAGACCCAGAACAGCTTATCTATTGGGCCGGTTATCAAACCGATCCGCAGTCACAAAGGAACAACCCAATAAAGTTAGAAACATTAGACGTCCCCGAACAAGAATATGCGGTGATTCCTGTTCACGGTGAAGTCAGTGCTGTAGAAACGGCTGTCGATTGGTTTATTCATCATTGGTTGCCTGAGTCGGATTACTCAAGCGTATCTGGATTTGAATTGGAGCTCTATTCACCCGAATACGACCCAATGTCCAGCAATAGCTATATGGAATTTTGGCTACCTATTAAGCCTCGTTAGTACAGATGCACCAAAAGGTTAAGTTTTCATTTTGTTACAAAAGCATAATGAGAGTCATTATCAATAACTCATTGTATGCTCTTGGAGATAAAATGAAACTGTCCGTGAAATATCACCCTGCTATGCTGTCTGTCGCTATTGCGGCGGCATCCGCTCAATCCATCGCAGCATCAGAGACAAATAATGTCCTTGATACCTTAGAAGTCCAAGGACAGACTTATCGTAATACAGCCACAAAGACGTTACTCGATCCAGAGGAAACACCCCAGGGAATTTCAATCAGCACTAAAGAAGAACTTGAAGAAAAAGGCGTAGAAAGTATCGCTGAAGCCGTACGCTATACTTCAGGCATAAATACCGAACTTCGAGGTGGTGCGGTCAGTCGTTTAGACTTTTTTAGCATTCGAGGATTTAAAAATGATCAGAATTATTACGATGGTTTGCAGCTAATCTTTAACGATTGGAATTTACAGCCACAAATTGATGTTTCTGCCCTTGAACAAGTTGAAGTATTTAAAGGACCAACTTCTACGTTATACGGATCAATTGCACCTGGCGGAATGGTAAACCTCATCAGCAAAGCGCCTCAGCAAGCAGATAAACACAGTGTAGAATTGTCCTTAGGTAGTGATAACAAACAACAAGCCCAATTTGATAGCACTGGTGCATTATCAGACACAATGAACTACCGAGTTGTTGGATTAGTTCGTAAAAAAGATGGGCAAGCCGTCACTTCAAAAGAAGAGCGAGTCATGATTGCGCCGTCTGTTGATTGGAAAATCAGTGAAAATACATTGCTGAACCTAAACATGTATTACCAAAAAGATCCAAGTATGGGCATCTATAGCTCTTTACCTTCAAAAGGAACGGTCTTTAAAAGCATTAATGGTTACCTAAATAAAGATACCTATGCAGGTGATGAAAACTGGGAAACATTTGATAAAGAAGTACTTCTATTAGGTTATAAATTAGACCATACAATAAACGATACATGGAACTTCTTACAAAATGCCCGTGTCATGGATGCGACCGCATATCAAGAAAATACCTATTCATCTAGTTTAGCAAGTGATGAAAGAACCTTGTCTCGTAGGGCTTACCTTACTGACGAAGCTAGCAAGAGCATCACTGTAGATAACCAATTTTCAGGCATATTCGATACAGGTGATATAGAACACAACATATTAGTCGGTTTGGATTACCTAAAACTGACATCGGACATCAAATACGAAGATGCTATTGCGCCTACTATTGACCTCTATAACCCTAACCACAGCCAGATAATTCGAAGCAATCTAGACTTTGCTGCATCAGGCTATACAAGTGACTTCACAATAGAAAAGCAACAGACAGGACTTTATCTCCAAGATCAAATGCGCCTAAATCAATGGGTATTCATTGCTGGTGGACGCTATGATGTATACAAATCGACAGAAACAGGTATCAAATATGGCGCTCAAACAGACACAAAAATCGATCAAAAACAATTTACGGGACGTATCGGAACACTCTACGAACTAGATAATGGTTTCTCTCCATTCATTAGCTATGCACAAAGCTTTGAACCAGTTTCAGGTAGTGACCGTAATGGCGACCCCTACGACACCTCAACAGCGAATCAATGGGAAGTCGGCGTAAAGTATGACAGAGGCAATACAACAGCAAGCCTCACAAGCTACCAAATAATAAAAGAAGATGTATTAACTCGTGACCCGAATGGATCAGCTTACGACAAGATACAGGTGGGCGAAATTCGCTCTCGTGGACTTGAATTGGAAATACAAAAAAGCATCAGCCAAGAATTAACATTAAATGCCGCTTATACCTATCAAGATGTAGAAGTAACGAAAGACAACAGTGGTATTCAAGGTAAAACACCTATCTGGGTGCCAGACCAGCAACTATCAACTTGGCTACATTATGCCCCCACACAAAGCAAGCTATCAGGAACCTCTTTTGGAGCCGGACTACGCTATATAGGTGAAATGGAGCTAAACGCTGCTAACACGGGGGCCGTACCATCTGCCACCCTTGTCGATTTGTCGATCGGCTATGACTTGGCTCAATTGTCACCACAATGGCAGGGAGCAAGCTTACAGTTAGCCGTTTCCAATGCTTTAGATGAAACCTATTACAGTTGTTATGACGAATCGAATTGCTGGTTTGGCGCAGACAGATCTTTCGAAATAAGCGGACGCTATGAATTTTAAAGGAAACCCATAAATACGATGGAAGAACCTTTACACCATCTTTTCTCAGAGAGCGAACAGTATCTAGCACTGTTACAAGGAAGTGAGCTAGATACTGATTTAGAAGAAAGTAGTCAGCTTTTATCAGCGGCTTGTGCTGAACCTTTCTTAGCAAGTTTGCATCTCGAACTGAATAAGGCTCACCCGGAAGCGGGTGCGCCTTATTGGCGTGTAAGGTCTTGGGGACTAAGTTGCTGGCAGCCGATATATTTGGCACTAATTTGTGTTTATCATCTGAAACTTGTTCCAGAAAATTTAGGCAAATTACACCAAAAGCAGCAACAAGATTATGTCGCAGGATACGCTTTACCGGATGGAAAATGGCTTTCAGGCAACCATGAAGCATTAGTTCAACAAACCGCAGAACGACTCAAAATCTTATTTGACGCCTTACAAACCGCTCACCTAAAGCAATTTGGTGGACGAGAAGCCCTATATCAAGGCTTATTAGCCGATCAAATAATGATGGTAATGGTAGCTGCTGCGACGCCCCCTGCAACGCTTGCTGATATTCAAAAAGAATACCGTTTGTGGGCCAAACATTTGGATTTAACGACAGATCCATTAAATCGACTCAATCAGGGTGCAGAGGAAATAACCTTTCTTCGTCGTAGTTGCTGCTTACACTTCCGTCGTAACGATGGCGAACTGTGTAACAACTGCCCCAGAGCGTTGAAAAGTAAAAAAGGTACTTCATGTTTGAATTAAACCAAGTGCTCGTCGAACGCAACAATCGAAAAATTCTCGACATTCCAAACTTACAGTTACCAAGCGATCAAGTCTGTGTAATTCTAGGTCACAACGGTTCAGGCAAAACCACGCTGATGCAATGCCTCGCTCGTCAACTTTCTCCTGACCAAGGTGAGATTACTTTCAATGGCCAGTCATTAAGTCGCTTCTCACAACGCAAGCTGGCACAGAATATTGCCTTTTTACCTCAGAGCTTGCCGATATCCTCTGGACTCACAGTGCGTGAGCTCGTTCAACTGGGTCGCTTTCCTTGGCGGGGTACCTGGGGAAAGTTAAAAAGAGACGACCATACCATCATAGAGTCTGCAATAGAGCAGGTTGGAATAGATCAGTATGCGAATCAATTTGTCGAAGATTTATCAGGAGGAGAGCGGCAACGAGCATGGATTGCCATGTTATTAGCGCAAGAATCACCCGTTTTACTGCTTGATGAACCGACATCAGCGTTAGACATTGCCCATCAATACGAGTTAATGAGCTTACTGAAAAAGCTCAATCAAGAAACAGGACAAGGGATGGTCATTATTCTGCACGATATTAATCTTGCCGCACGCTACGCCGACTGCATTTTTGCCATGAAGCAAGGTCGCTGCTTTTTCCAAGGTTCCCCAGAAGCACTCATGCAGCCAGACCGATTAGAAGCGCTTTACGGCATCCCCATGTCGCTTATCCAACACCCAGACAACAGCAGCAAGGTGGCGCTTGTATGTTAGTACTTACTTCAAAGAAAAAGAGAGATTTTAAAGCGATACTCTTCATCGCCTGCACTTGGGTAATGCAAGGGCACGCCGAGATTCGAATACAAGGCGATCTGGGTGAAAGCATTTTTTCAGAGCCACCAAAACGTGTAGCCGCGTTAAGTTGGGAACTGGCCGAAAATGTTATAGAGTTAGGGGTTTCACCTATCGCCGTCCCTGAAATAACGCTTTATAAGGAATGGGTCAGTAAGCCATCCATTCCTGCCACCAGCCAAGATATTGGCAGTCGAGCAGAACCAAATTTCGAGAAGCTCGCACAGTTAAAGCCTGATGTCATCTTAATCACCACAACGTTAAAAGACATAAAGCCAAAATTAGAAAAAATCGCGCCAGTGATATTTTTTGATACCTACCGTGCCGATCACAATAATGCCACCAAAGCCGATGAAGTGTTTCTAAGCATTGCGACCTTGCTAGATAGAAAGGCACAGGCCGAGGTCAAATTACAACAACGGGAAAGCACTTATCAACGACTAAAAAACCAGCTTAATAAAGCCTTTCCAGATGGCTTACCAAAAGTCACCACCATGCGCTTCGCCAACACGACATCGGCTTATCTATACGTTGATAACTCTATGCCACAATATGCGTTAGAAGCGATCGGTATCGAGAACGCAATCTCATTGAAAAGTAGCCAATGGGGTATTATACAAAAGCGTCTAAAGTTCCTACGATCCATTAATCAGGGTACGGTGCTGTACTTCCAACCCTTTTATCAAGAAGACAAACTCAACAGATCACCTTTATGGCAAGCCATGCCGTTTGTTCAACAGGGCAAGGTCGCTTCCATTGAATCAACCTGGACATATGGTGGTGCTATGTCTCTGCAATACCTAGCTGAATCCATTACTGAGGCTTTATTAAAAGTAACACGTACACAATGAACCGATCTTCTTTATTGATACCGTTCGTCGTAATTGTATTATTCACCTTATTGGTCTTTTCGTTTCTACAAACGGACTCACCACTGACCTTTGCAACACAGTGGGCCATTGTTCAGGGAAATATCACTCAAGACTTCGATCAAGTGGATTGGGCGTTTTCTCGCTTGCCTAGGCTAGCCATGGCGTTATTAGTTGGCGCTGCTATGGGATTAATTGGTAGTGTCATTCAGCAATTAACACGCAACCCCTTGTTGTCTCCCGTGACGCTGGGGACATCCAGCGGCGCTTGGATGGGGCTAATTATTCTCGCCATTGTCTGGCCAGAAGGGCAAGCCCATTATCAAGCCATGGCCGCCATGATCGGGTCACTTCTTGCACTTGGTTTAGTTTTGTTGATCAGTGGTATACGACAGCTTACTGGGCTGTCTATCGTACTGGCAGGCATGGCGGTTAACTTATTATTTGGTGCCATTACTACGGCGTTAATCTTGCTCAACGACCAATACGCACAAAACTTGTTCATTTGGGGCGCTGGCGATCTGAGTCAAAATGGCTGGCAGAAAGTCCATTGGCTCTGGCCTCACTGTCTAATTGGCATTGCCATTTTGGCTTACGCTGGCAAGCCTCTCACTCTGTTAAAGTTAGGTCAAAGTGCGGCGGCAGGACGCGGTTTAAACGTTACGGCTCTGTTTCTTATCTTGATGGTGTCAGGTCTATGGATGTTATCTGCCGCCATCACCATGGTTGGCATTATCGGTTTTCTAGGTTTGGTTTCGCCGAATTTAGCGCGTTTATTGGGCGCTAGAACGGCCACATTTGAACTTTGGCTCTCAAGCTTACTTGGTGCCATGTTATTAGTTGCTGCTGATAACTTAGCCATTCTGGCGAACATCTTTACTTTTACTCTTGTACCAACCGGGCTGACAACCGCATTAATTGGCGCGCCACTGTTAATTTGGTTGATCCGACAACGGCTAAATCAAGCTGACAATACAGTATTCCAAATGCTTCATGGGAAACAGACTTTAAGCCGTGAGCGCATTTTCATCGTCATGGCCGCATTCCTGCTTTTTATTTTGCTCGGTGTTTTCTTTCACATCGAGCAAAACAACTACCTGTTGCAATGGCCAAATGACCTAAGTTGGCCTTTACGTTGGCCTAGAATCACCGCCAGTATCTTTGCGGGTGCGGCGATGGCGGTTTCAGGCGTCATTTTACAAAGACTGATTCATAACCCCTTAGCCAGCCCTGATTTATTAGGCTTGTCGGCAGGAGCCATATTAGCCCTCATAGGTACCAGTACCTTTTTCGGTATCCGTTTAGGAGAAATGGGGTCACTTGTGGCTTTCTCCGGCAGTATGGCTGTGTTGGGACTTTTGTTATTGCTAGGCCGCCGCTTTCGCTTCGCCGCCGCGCCAATGATTCTAACTGGGGTGGCTTTGTCTGCCCTGATAGAAACACTTGTACAGTTTGTTTTAATTAAAGGTACAGAGGATGTTTTCGATATTCTTCGCTGGCTGGCCGGATCGACCTATCGAGTCACACCAAATCAGGCCATCATCTTGATGCTTTGTAGTTGTGGGTTGATGATATTAGCGTTAAGCCTACATCGCTGGCTCACATTACTGTCAATGGGAAAAGTTACCGCCGCCGCAAGAGGGATCGCCGTAAAGCCTGCCTTCATCTTGCTATTAATGTTAGCCGCCGCCCTATGCTCATTAGTGACCGCACTGGTTGGGCCCATTACCTTTGTCAGTATTGTTGCTCCCCATTTAGCTAGCTTATTAGGAGCACGTCATGTGGTCGCTCAATTATCTTTATCCGCCTTACTTGGTGCCACCTTATTACAAGCCTCTGACTGGCTAGGGCAAACACTAATATATCCCAACCAACTGGCTGCAGGCACCATGGTGGCGATCATTGGCGGTGGGTACTTTGTGATATTGCTAATAAAAAGCAAAGCAAACAAGCATTCTTTCTAATTCATAAAAGCATGGGAACTAAGGGGCTTCTTCTATTGAATCTTTATTTCCGGCAAGGATGCCTGAAAGATTTTCTTCTATCCAATTAGCCAAGCCGACGACATGCACAGCCGCTTCTGAACCAAGTTTTGTCAAACTGTATTCCACATGGGGAGGCACAACAGGAAAAGAAGTACGTAAAACCAAACCATCTTGTTCCAATACCTGTAAGGTTTGAGCCAGCATTTTTTCACTAACGCCTTGAATAATACGGCGTAGTTCACTAAAGCGAAATGTGTCACCTTCGTGAAGGGCGATCAGCACTAATCCGCCCCAACGGCTTGATATATGCTTTAAAACCTCACGGGCAGGGCATTGGTCTGATAAAACATCACCACGACGATACCTTTCTGAAAGAGCCTCTTTCACCAAGTTGACTTTTTCTTCCATAATTTTCTCCATACTTACCTTTTGGTATGTACTTACTAAAAGTTTGTTAGTGGTTTATTGTAGCCCTATCAACTTAAAACTCAAAGGAGAAAACAATGATTTTAGTAACAGGCGCTTCAGGTCAACTTGGCCGTTTGGTAATTGCTTCCCTATTAGAGAAGACAGAGGCAAGTAACATCATCGCAGCGGTTCGTAACCCAGACAGTGTTAAAGACCTTGCTGAGAAAGGCGTACAAGTACGACAAGCCGACTACTCTCAACCAGAAACCTTAGTGAAGGCTTTTGCCGGCGTAGAGAAATTACTGCTGATTTCATCAAGTGAAATCGGACAACGAACACCTCAGCACACCAATGTGATCAATGCCGCAAAAGAAACCGGTGTTTCTCTTATCGCCTACACAAGTATTTTAAAGGCTGACAATACACCATTAGCACTCGCCGACGAGCATTTTGAAACTGAAAAATTACTTGAAGAGTCTGGTATCCCTCACGTATTGCTACGCAATGGCTGGTACTCAGAAAACTACGTAATGGGCTTACCTATGGCACTAGAGCACGGTGCAGTATTAGGTTGTGCTGCGGATGGTAAATTCTCTACCGCAACACGCGCAGACTATGCCGAAGCCGCTGCAGTTGTGCTGACCAGCAACAATCAAGCTGGTAAGGTCTATGAATTAGCAGGCGACGCCGCTTTCACTCTAACAGAGTACGCCGCAGCCATTACGGAAGCCTCCGGCAAAACCGTGGTATTTCAAAACCTCCCTGAAGCAGAGTTCAAAAAAATGCTACTGGGCGCAGGTTTACCTGAAGGCTTAGCAAGTTTATTTGCTAACTCAGAAGCAGGCGCTGCAATTGGCGGACTTTACAGCGACAACAAAAGCTTGAGCGCATTAATTGGCCGTCCAACCACTCCGATCATGGAAACCATTAAAGCGGCGCTTTAATCGCTTTTAGAACACATCACCTACCGTTTTAAACCAAAAAGTCTCATTCAAATCATTGAGTGAGACTTTTTCTGTTCCTATTATCTTCTGAATCCTTTAAAGGGCTTTGATCTTGAAAATATCATTCTGGCGTATATTGCCACATATCCCGATATAAACGTGATTTCTTAAGCAACGCCTGATGAGAGCCCTTAGCAACGATGCGGCCATATTCCATCAATATTATTTGATCCGCTTGCACTATGGTATCAAGACGGTGGGCCACCATAATAATGGTTTTATTCTGATAAACCTTATGCAGACTCTGTAACACCGTCTTTTGGGTTTCACTATCTAACGCCGATGTAGGTTCATCCAGCAGTAAAATATCCGCCCGACGCAATAATGCTCTGGCAATGCTCAAACGTTGCTTTTCGCCTCCTGAGAGATACATACCGTTCTCGCCGATTTGCTGATCCAAACCAAGTGGTAAGTTAGTAAACCATTGATGTAGCCCAACGTCCTCCAAAACAGATATTAATGCGTTATCTGTCGACAAACTATCGGCAATTAAGAGATTTTCTCGTATGGTACCGCTAAATAACTGAACATGCTGACCAACATGAAGTAACGATTGATACAGGTTTTTAGTACCTATATCTGCTATATCAATACCTCCCAAGGTAATACTCCCTGATGAAGGAGCCTGAAAACCAGCTAACAAATTAAGTAAGGTACTTTTACCACTGCCAGAAGGGCCAATAATCGCGCAAAATTGGCCTTCATTAATGGAGGCCGACAGGCCGTGCAATGTGTCCGTTTCAAGGCCATGGTTAAACGAGGCATGATCTAATACGAATCTTCCATATGAAACACCTTTCCCTTCAATAGTTTGGTTAGGCAAAGTTTGAATGTCATACAACGCTTTAGCTGAAGACAAAAGTACTTTTGATTCTGGCAACAACATACTGAGTGTGTGTTGAACTTGCATCAGATACAGCGCAATAAGTGCGGTAAAAACCCATGTCTGAATGGCTAAAACATCATTAGAGATCAACCAACCACTCATCACCAAAAAACCAACAAGTCCAAATTGGCTAATCAGATTGGGAACTTGACTCGCGATGCCTCCAGATTTTTCCAATGTTAGCCCTGAACGACGTAATATTTGCAGTCGCATAACCAATGGTTCTAATAGCAAATCCGTCACAGCATAGCTTTTAAGCATAGTGAGCCCTTGCAAATATTCAAATAGTTGGCTGCTAGCCAATGCTTGTTCATGATGATCCGCAGTGATTTTTGGTGTGAAAAATTGACTCAATAGGCGATAGCAAAGCCATGCAATTGGTAATGGAAGAAGGGTGGCTAACGCCAGCATTGGCTGTAAATAAACCAGTATTGTTATCAACGCAATAAACAACATAAGCTGTGCGATGATATCCGCAAGCAAGTGTGAAAAAACCTCTTCAAACTGTTTAAATTGGGTTGTGAAAAGGTGCTGCCACTGACCAGATCGCTTACCTAATAATAGATTTAATGGGAGACGTCGTAACCGATCTAATAATGTGACACGTAGTTGATTTGTCGATTGATACGCACCAACAAAATTAAAATAACCACCTTGAGCAAAGGCAAACTTAAGGAGTAGAGCAAAAATAGAAAGGCCAGAAAGGGCCGTTATTTGTAAAAGGCTAAATACATCACCTTGATTAACCATCCAGATAAACATCACAACAGGAACAAGGTCGACCAGCTCTTCCATTACCCGTAATACCCAACCAAGTAAAACAATACGGTTCACACTCTGGTTGTTTCTGATGAGTTTATAAATATATGACATTTAAACCTCCACTTGTTCGAGGTAAAAATGCTGTTGGAAAGTTGTACTCGGTAATTCCAAAGTGGCATGACAATAATCACGAACATTGGCTCGATGGGAAATAATGATTTGTGTTTGATTTGGGAAGGCTTGCGATAAATTATCCAATAACCGCAGCTCAGTAACAGTATCTAAATGAGCGGTAACTTCATCTAAAATAAGGATAGGTGTATTTCTTAACAGAGCACGAGCTAGGCCAAGACGTTGTGTTTCTCCTCCACTAAGTAATCGGCTTGCCTCACCTACATCGGTATCCAAACCTTGTGGCATCTGTTCAATAACTGACGTCAACTCACAAACCTGAAGCACGCGATCTACAAACTCTTGCGAAGTCGAGTTAATTCGATCCAGCAGCAAATTATCTCGCAAGCTACCACGAAAAAGAAAAGTCTGTTGTGCAGCCATAGCGATCCACTGTGCTCTTTGCTGTGCCGAGCATGTTTGAAGTGAGACGTTATCTAGCCTCCAAGCACCACTTTTTAGGGCAATCATCCCCATTAAACTCTGCGCAAACGTAGACTTACCACAGCCGGACTCTCCGATGACAGCAAGGCGCATACCAAGCTTTAACTCCAAAGAAAGATCATTGATTAACACTCGGTCTGCTAATCCTAGCGTTAAATGGTCGGCACAAAGAGTAAACTGCGTCGGGGAAGGATGCATTTCAGAGACTTCTTCAACAATATTTAAAAGGGGTAACAACTGATTAAGAGCATCAAGTGCCTCCATAGTCTTCCCGAACATTTGTGTAGCCAGCAACCAAGGTTTCATTAATGCCAAGCTTAATATGACTGTTAACCCAAATGCCATATCGGAGATTTGTTGTCCACTCCACAACCACCCACCAAAAGGAACGACAAAAAATACCGAACATCGTGATACTGTAGTAAAGCTTGTCCAGCCTTGTATCAATTGTCGAGTGTAGGTCTGTAGAAGGGCATGATGTGTGTGAATAGCGGTATCTAGTTGCTGCAGAGAGTCCTGATCCTTCAAGAACTGCTTTAGAACAGAAGCACCTTGAACAAAATCGAATACCGCTTTGTCTATGCGTGCAACGCTTTGATTGTATAAGACTTGGCGTTCCGGAAAGGCTTTCATAATATGCACCTGCAACCACAGGGCGATAGGTAATGGCGCCAATGCCACCAGCGCCAAGCGCCAATCTAACCAACCAATTAAGGCAATGAATAAAATAGGCTGCAGTAATAGACTCAGGGTTTCTACACCATAATGGGCAAGCAACAGGGTCAAACGGTTACTGTCTCTAAGAACCCGCTTTTCAAGATCAGATCGGTGCCATTTAGTTAATTCTGCCAACGGCGCTCGTGCTAGCTGACGCACGGACAACTCACGCACTCTTTGTACAATACGATAAGCCGCAAGGTGACACAGCCAATAAGCGCCACTCATTAACGCCAATCGGCTAATGATCAACAGACCTATAACGCCGGCAAGCCAAAACAACTCTTGGCTATCTTTGTCGAGTACCGCTTGGGCTGAAAAAAAGACAATGAAATAAACAGCCACCTCAGCACCACAAGCAAGAATGGCAGTTATCAGTCCTAAGGTGAAAGCTTTATGTTCAGTTTTAATCAGCGACCATAAAAAAGCGTAGGTACTTTGAGTATTGATGTCCTCAAGCCTCATTAATGCCATTCCCTATACTTTTCACTACATTGAAAATGTAAAATACGGCACAAAAAACTAAAACAGAACTCAGCAAAAAGTGCGAACTGTAACCCAATAGCCCAGCTAAGCTACCTGCAAAAATAGAAAAGGCAATTGTCCCCAGACTTTCTGCACTTAGAAAGATGGTGAAATCAGTACCTGGCTGAGCCCCTTTTGACCAGTTCATAAAGAGTGACAAACAAGTTAAAGATACCATGCCATCAAGTATGGCTAAGGCCGCAGGCAATATAACCATAAGACTTAAACCAAACAGCTTCCATTCATTCTCCGAATCGATGCTTAAACCCAGCAATGCAATAACAAGTGCCTGAAAAATACCACCAAATAAGATCAATTTAGAGGCAGATACGCGTATTTTTCTAATTAAATAATGCCCAATTGGCGCTCCTATCATGCCCAACAATACCAAGTTAAGCGTCGATAACTGTGCCACTTGATCTAAGCTGTACCCGCTGTCCACCCAACTGGTTTGTATCATATTATTGCTTAAGCCTGTGGCGCCTTTGAATAACAGCGCTACCCCCAACACTTTCCAACGATTAGGCTGATGCGCTAGGAACTGCCGTAACGACACCTTTGCTCGAGTACTAATCGATAAAAGCGCTACATCGGTAGTAACAACCCGCCATGAAAGCCAAGCAATGCCAAACATCCATAAGGCACAAATGCCATGAAAAAATGTCCATGACAGGGGCTCGATGAGAATGAGAAAGACAGGTCCCCCAGCTAACATTCCTAAGGTAAACCCAACAAAACGCAAAGTGCTCACCTGTGCGCTTTGCTCTGTACCTTGTTTCTTTATAGCATAACGATCTGTTGCAATATCTTGTGTTGCACAAACCACATTAGCCAGTAATACAGCCATAATTAATAATGTTGCATGGCTGCCCGAAATGAACGCGAGGGCCAAAAACGAAAGGCTAGCAGCCAACTGAATAAGCGCAAGAACACGACCATTGCCGTAGCGAATACAACGACTCTCTATGTAAGCAGACCAAAGAAACTTAACCGCCCAAGGCAGCAAGGCTATTCCCAACCAACCAATGGTTTCTACTGAATAGCCCTGCTGTCTAAGCCATGGAGGCAAGCCTAGCCAAGCTAATCCCATTGGCAATCCCTGAGAAAAAAATAAAACCAGTAACAGAGCACTGTCTTGATAACTTAATCGGCTATCGGATGAAACACTTTGATTAAAAATCATAACGTGCTCTCATACCCACTTCACGAGGTTGAGCTGAAACATAGTAATCATTACCACTGCTACTAAGCCCACGTGTGTACCAGCTTTCATCAAGCAAGTTAGTGCCATAAACCCCTAAGATCCAGCCATCTTGATAATAATTCACCTGAGCATTCACAAGGGTATAAGGCGAGTTTGTTTGTTCGCTATTGGGGTATAGGGTGGATCGAGCATTACGCGTAACTTGAGTACCTAACGCCCAGCTCTTATTGGGTTTCCAAGAGATAGCAGTACCAATACTGTACTTTGGTGTGCTCGCAAATTGACGACCTGAATAGTCCGTTCCTTCGTAAACATAATCATCGTATTCTGCTTCAACAAAACCAGTCATCAGGGCAATAGTTGTTGTCTCGTTAATCAACCACTTACCATTAAGTTCAAGTCCAGTATTGTGAGATTTAGCGGCATTGTCGGTCAATGTTTGACCACTATTTCCTTTCACAATTACTTGTTGATCATGAATTTTAGTAGTAAAAGCTGTAGAGCCAAACTCAAATACATTATTAGGTGAGCGGTAGCGATATCCTACCTCGAAGTAATTAGCAAACTCTGGATCGTACCCATTAGCCGCATCAGAAGAGTTTGTCGAAAAAATATTAAAGCCTGAATGCTTATAACCTCTCTTTATTTTGCTCCATGCATAATGCTGGGCACTAGGAGAATAAGACAAAGTTAATTGAGGTAACAAAACCGTTTCACTTTCATCAACATCATCCAAATAGGTAACACTACCGCCTAATGTTTTAAGAGACCAATCCATTGATCTTTGATTATGCTCTAAACGAGCAGCACCAGCCAAACGCCAAGATGGGGAAAACAACCAACCTAGTTCGGCAAATGCTGCTTGCGTATTGGACGTCACATCGGAATGAGTTTGACTAAGGTAATAGGGGCTAAGATCGAACGTATAAGGAGCTTGTCGTGAGTAGTGATCTAGATAAACGCCAGCAAGCCAATCATATTGTTGCTCTTCACCTTGTAAACGAGCTTCCACACTAGCCTGCTGGGTTTTCATATCAAACCCTGAAGTCCCACCAAAGAGCGACTTTGGTAACCAGTACTGCCATTCACTTTTACTAACACCGGCATTAACCGTTAATGTGTTGTCGTCAATATCACCTATATATTCGGATGTCAGTAGGGTATATAAAGTGTTGTTTATACCAGTGTCACTAGCCTGTGATTGATACTTATCTGATAACGCTTTACCACTAAAATAGTCGTTACCGCCTTTGTTATCGATATGATGCAGGCCAACACGCCACTCACCACCATTATTATCCTCGTGTAGTAACTTTAATCGCATTAATTGGCTTGAGTAATCAGCGCTATCATCACGTTCAAGCTTAGTATTCGTTATATAGCCATCCGAACTTTCGTCTCCAAGCACTACACGTAATGCTGTACGCTCAGACAAAGAAATGCTTTTTGCAGCACGTATTTTACGTGTGTTGTTCGACGCAGCTCCCAATTCAACATAACCATCCTCATCGAATGACGGATCTATCGTCTTAACTGCGATGACGCCACCCATACTATTTTGGCCGTACAAAATACTCTGCGGCCCAAGCAATACATCAACTTGCTCTGTATCAATAAGGCTATCAAGTACAGCTGCACCAACCGACACACCATCTACAAACACACTGGTGCCAACACTATCAGATTCATCATCAGCAAAACCTAAGCCTCGAATAGTGATGGCAGTGGCGCCCTTACTAAACCTTGTGTAGTACAGGTTAGGCACTTCTTGAACAATTTTTTCCAGATCATCAATCCCTTTGCTTTCTAACTCACCAACATCTAATGACGTGCTCGATATAGGGGTGTCAAATTCCGTTGAATTCACTTTGCTCCCATAGACAGTTAAAGGAGCCAAAGCCGTTTCTGCTAAAACATGGCTAGCATTAAAATTAACGATCAATAGCAAAAGAAAGCATTGGGGCTTTGATATATAACGCATGATAAAGATTCCTAAAAAGTGGACTTTTGTCGTAAATAGATGATAATAATTATCAATTCTAATTAGTGCTCCATTTGGTATTTTTTTCACTCCAAAAGGTATTTTTATGTCTGGATCTAGCATGGATAGTAGTCAGTTAGAACAAGGTGTCAGACACCAACATTTACAGCTACAAAAACTACCTTCCGGCATTGAGCTGCTAACCTGGTCAGGAGAATGTGAGGAAATTGTTGAGCGACATGTTCGTGATGACTCTCAAACAATGCATTTTTCATACTGGCTTAAGGGAGGAGTAGAATTCGAGTTGAAGGGAGATAGGCAAAAAGCTTTCTCAGTTAAACCGGGAACTGGGAGTTTAGGTCGTGCATCCAATGGTGAACGTGAAGGTTATATGCGCCAACAAGGTGAGTTTGCACATTTATCCGTTATCATTGATCCAGAAAAACTTGCCTGCTATATGGCTGCTGAAAGCACAGAATCGGCAGCCACACCATTATTTGAAACAGGTTATAAAAGTGTAGAAATGCATACCACTGCACTGTCTTTATTTCATGCCCTAACACACGCTCAACATAATCGGCCTAATTTATGGCTTGAAGCGAAAAGCTTGGAGTTCATATCTTTATTTCAAGGCATGACACCAGTGCAAAGCAAACTTAATGCAACGGACAGACAAAAACTGTACCAAGCTAGGGACCTACTGCTTGCACACCTTGACCAACCACCCACGATAGAACAGCTGGCGCGAGCAAGTGGTCTCAATACTTTTAAATTAAAAACAGGCTTTAAGATATGCTTTGGTACAAGTATATATGGGTTGTTTCAGCAAGAACGCATGCAACAGGCAATGACACTACTAAAGACGCAACATCTGCCCGTCGGGGTGGTTGCTAATCGCTTGGGTTACAGCAATGTGAGCCACTTCGCCAAAGCGTTTAAAAAGCAATTCAATTTTAACCCAAGCGAAGTCAAGTCTACAGGCATGATCACTAAGTCTTAGAGCTATGATAATGAAATAAAAAAGCCCCAACCTTCATAACAAGGTTGGGGCTTTTTAATCAGTAAACTAAACCTTAAACGTCTAGGTTCGCTACCCTCAAAGCATTGTCTTGAATGAAATTACGACGCGGTTCTACTTCATCACCCATTAAGGTGGTAAACATCTGATCCGCTGCAACGGCGTCATCAATCGTCACTTTCAGCATACGACGCGCATCTGGGTCCATGGTGGTTTCCCAAAGCTGATCAGGGTTCATCTCACCTAAACCTTTATAGCGTTGAGTCGTCATGCCGCGATTTGCTTCTTTCATCAACCAAGCTTTCATATCTTCGATGGTTGTGACTGACTGGCGACGTTCACCCCGTTGAATAAAGGATTCTTCTCCAAATAATTCAGTAATGGTATCGGCCATAGCAACAATACGTTTGTACTCAGGTGAATTAAAGAAGGTTGCTTCAAAGCGATAACGGTTAGAAACACCGTGCGACATAATATCAACAACAGGAAGATAAAGGTTACGCTCTTCGTCTTTCTCTACGCCGAAATCAAAACGGAAACCCGTACGTGCATCTTGTGGCATTTGCTGACGAATCGCTTCAACCCACTCCAAAGCAATCGCTTCATCCGTTAAATTTTCTACTGTTAGTGGTTTGCAGTATAAAAGCTTACCCATAACATCTTTAGGGTACACGCGAGACAAACGCTCAATATCATTTTCGATTTTGATGTAATCACGAACCAATTTAGATAAAGCTTCACCCTGAATACCCGGTGCTTCTTCATTCACATACATACGAGCGCCATCAAGGGCAACTTCGATTAAATGTTGATTTAAAGCCGCTTCATCCTTGATGTATTGCTCTTGCTTGCCACGTTTGATCTTAAACAAAGGAGGTTGGGCAATAAAGATGTGACCACGTTCGATGATTTCAGGCATTTGACGGAAGAAGAAGGTCAACAGCAAAGTTCGAATGTGTGATCCATCCACGTCGGCATCGGTCATGATAACAATGCTGTGATAACGAAGTTTGTCCGCGTTAAATTCGTCACGACCAATACCACAACCAAGAGCAGTAATAAGCGTACCCACCTCAACAGACGATAGCATTTTATCAAAACGCGCTTTTTCGACGTTTAAAATTTTACCTTTTAGCGGCAAAATCGCTTGTGTACGACGATCACGGCCCTGTTTTGCTGAACCACCCGCAGAATCACCCTCCACTAGGTAGATTTCAGAAAGCGCAGGATCTTTCTCCTGACAGTCTGCCAATTTACCGGGCAAACCTGCGATATCTAAAGCGCCTTTACGACGAGTCATATCACGAGCTCGACGTGCCGCTTCACGGGCACGAGCGGCATCAATCATCTTGTTGACTATGATTTTGGCTTCACCTGGCTTCTCAAGTAAGTACTCAGCAAAACGTTTACTCATCTCTTGCTCTACGGCGGTTTTTACTTCAGAAGAAACCAACTTATCTTTGGTCTGAGAAGAGAACTTAGGATCAGGCACTTTCACAGAAACAATGGCAGTCAAACCTTCACGGCTATCATCGCCAGTCGTTGCTACTTTTTGTTTTTTCGCTAGGCCTTCTTTCTCAATAAAATTGTTTAATGTTCGAGTCAAAGCACCACGGAAGCCAGCAAGGTGAGTACCACCATCCCGCTGTGGAATGTTGTTGGTGTAACAATAAATATTCTCTTGGAAGCCTTCGTTCCACTGCAACGCCACTTCAACCGCAATGCCATCTTCTAAGTCTTCACGCTGACAAATAAAATGGAAGATATCGTTGATCGGCGTTTTGTTGGTATTCAAATGCTCAACAAAGGAACGTAACCCACCGTCATAGTTAAAGAAATCTTCTTTTCCTGTACGTTCATCTTTTAGATGAATCGCTACACCAGAGTTCAAGAATGACAATTCACGTAGACGTTTTGCCAAGATGTCATAAACGAATAAAATATTGCTGAAAGTATCTTCTGAAGGCTCGAAATGTACCGTAGTACCAGCACCATCGGAATCACCAACAATCGCCAGCGGAGCTTGTGGTACACCATGTTTGTAAAATTGTTCGTATACTTTGCCGTTTTTACGGATAGTAAGAGTTAGAGCTTTGGATAGGGCGTTGACAACAGAAACCCCTACACCATGAAGACCACCTGATACTTTATAAGAATTGTCATCAAACTTACCACCAGCATGTAAGACAGTCATGATGACTTCGGCAGCAGAGACGCCTTCTTCTTCATGAATATCCACTGGAATACCACGACCATTATCGGATACAGAAATAGATTCATCGGGGTGAATAAGTACAGTGATAGTATCACAATGGCCAGCTAGGGCTTCATCGATGGAATTATCCACGACTTCGAACACCATATGATGCAAACCTGTGCCATCGTCCGTGTCACCAATATACATACCGGGACGTTTACGAACGGCATCAAGTCCTTTGAGCACCTTGATACTGGACGAATCGTAATTATTTTCACTCATTTAACTCTCCTGCAAACCTTTGCTCGATAAGGACAGTTCGCCATTATTCATAGAAAAATGACGAACGTCTGTGGTGTCGGCCCACGCAAAATCCGTGGTATCTGGTCCAACACTAGTAATAAAAATTTGGCTATTCAGTGACTCCAACAAACGACATAGCTTCTGTCGATGGTTGGCGTCTAACTCAGCGGGTAAATCATCCACTAAAAACACCAGTGGACGCCCCATATCGATCAAGAGCTGTCCTTGAGCAATCTTCAAAGCCGAGACAACAAGCTTTTGCTGACCACGTGAGAGTGTGTCTAATGCATATCCTGTGGCTGTCTTTACTCGTAAATCAGCCCTTTGTGGGCCAGTATGCGTGTAACCTAGCTCGATATCGCGTTCTCGACCCATTTCAACCGCCGAGGCTAAGCTCTTTTGTGCATCCCACCCCTGAAAGAACTGCAAACTCACCGAAAGCTCCGTCGTTAATGACGATAGCACTCTTAAAAAGTGTGGTTCGAGCTGTTCAACATAGGCTTTTCGAGACACATTGACTTGCTCACCAAGTCGAATCAATTCCTGATCAAATGCCGCCAATAAACTGGACGATATTTTACCACGTCTGAGCAAGGTATTCCGCTGTTTTAATGCTTTTTGCCAGCCTCTCCAAGCAGGAATGAAGTCTTTATCAAAATGAAACACACCCCAGTCAATAAATTGCCGTCGAATACTTGGTGATCCTTCTAATAATCGGAAAGCATCGGGGTTAATTAGCTGTACAGGAAGGCGCTCAGCAAGCTCAATGACGGACTCGGCTCGCTGACCTTGAATACGTACATCTATTTGGCCATCACGGTGACGTTGTAGACCGATAGGAATAGGGCTACCGTGAATTTGATGCAGTTGTGCAAAGACCAGACAATGGGGGTTATCGTGTTGAATATAGGTTTTGTGTTTATGACTTCGAAAAGAACGGCCAAATGAGAGCAAATGGATAGCTTCCAGTACGGAAGTTTTACCACTGCCATTTTCACCGACAATCACATTGACTTGAGGCGAAGGCTCGAAGCGCACACTAGAAAGGTTACGAACATGAGAGATGTCCAAACGCACCAGTGGCATAACACTCAAACCTTAAAATAAAGGAAGAAAAGCCCGCTTGGCTATTTAAACTTTCTAAAATGCCAAGCGGGCAATAGAACAACGATTATAAGCGCATTGGCATCACAACGTATTGCGCTGCATGGCTTTCTGCTTCTTCAATCAAAGCACTGCTGTTAGAGTCGTTTAGCGACAAACGAACTTCCTGGGTATCAACCACACCAAGCACGTCCAACAAATAGCCTACGTTGAAACCCACTTCCATATCGTCACCTTGATATTGAACCAATACGGATTCTTCAGCCTCTTCTTGCTCTGGGTTATTCGCAAAAACTTGCAACATGCCATTTGATAGAATCAAACGCACACCACGATATTTTTCATTCGATAAAATCGAAGCTCGCAAGAACACTTGGCGTAACTCTAAACGATCTGCAATAACGATTTTTTCGTTATTACGTGGAATAACGCGATGATAATCAGGAAATTTTCCATCGACTAACTTAGACGTGAACACATAATCCGCGACTTTTGCACGGATATGATTGGTACCAATAATGAGCTCAACAACTTCATCGGTATCACTCAGTAAACGATTGAGCTCCAAAATACCTTTACGAGGCATAATCACCTGAGTCAAATCACCATTTACTTGTGCATCTTCCACCGCGGTAGCCAAACGGTGACCATCGGTTGCAACAACACGTAATTGGCCATCCGCCACTTCAAGCAACATGCCGTTAAGGTAATAACGTACATCTTGGTTAGCCATGGCAAAACCAGTGCGGTCGATCAAGCGGCGAACGTTGTTTTGTGGAATTGTGACGGTTAAATCCCCCTGCATATCCTGAATATTAGGAAACTCATCTGCAGGTAGCGTCGATAGACTAAAACGAGAACGGCCAGAACGAATCACGGCTTTTTGTTCATCCAAAGTGAATTCAATCACCGCACTATCAGGTAGGCTTTTACAAATATCCATTAGCTTGCGAGCAGGCACGGTAATACGGCCTTCTTCACAGTCATCTAAGGGTACATGTCCTACTAATTCGACTTCTAAATCAGAACCAGTAAGGGTTAGTATTTGGTCTTTTACTTCTACCAAGACATTGGCCAAGACTGGCATAGTCTGCTTGCGTTCTACAACGCCAGCTACCAGTTGTAGCGGCTTAAGAAGTGTCTCGCGGACGACTGAAAATTTCATTATTTTCCTCGTAAACTGAAAGTCTTAGACCAATCAGGTGGTCAGAATTCGCATCAATTGTTTGTAATCTTCACGGATATCCGAATCCGTATCTTGCAGTTCTTTAATCTTACGAATCGCATGCAAAGCTGTAGTGTGATCCCGTCCACCAAAAGCATCGCCAATTTCAGGCAAACTGTGATTGGTTAACTCTTTCGCAAGGGACATAGCCACTTGACGAGGGCGAGCGACAGATCGACTACGGCGTTTGGACAACAGGTCGCTGATCTTAATTTTATAATATTCCGCCACGATGCGCTGAATATTATCAATGTTCACTAGCTTATCTTGCAAGGCTAAAAGGTCTTTTAAAGACTCCCGAACGAAATCCGGAGTAATTGCTCGACCAGTAAAGTGCGAATTAGCAATAACTCGCTTTAATGCCCCTTCTAACTCACGAACATTAGAACGAATTTTTTGGGCAATAAAGAAAGCTGAATCATAGGATAGTTTGATTCCACTTTCATCCGCTTTGCGCATCAAGATTGCCACCCGAGTTTCTAACTCTGGCGGTTCAATGGCAACCGTCAGTCCCCAACCAAAACGCGATTTCAAACGATCTTCCAAACCTTGAATTTCTTTAGGATAGCGGTCACAGGTCAGAATCATCTGCTGTCCACCTTCTAATAGCGCATTAAAGGTGTGAAAAAATTCTTCTTGTGTACGGTCTTTGCCAGCAAAAAATTGAATATCATCAATGAGCAAAGCATCAACAGAACGATAATAGCGCTTGAAGTCATTAATCGCATTCAATTGCAACGCTTTTACCATATCCGCTACAAAACGCTCCGAATGTAAATACACCACTTTTGCATTCGGGTTATGGCGCATCAACTCTGTGCCCACGGCCTGCATTAAGTGAGTTTTACCCAGACCAACGCCACCGTATATAAAGAGGGGATTGTAAGCACCGCCCGGGTTTTCTGCGACTTGTAACGCTGCGGCATGGGCTAGTTGGTTGGACTTACCTTCAACAAAGTTATCAAAAGTAAAAGAATTATTTAAATTAGCACCATGGTTAATACCACCTTCTACTTGGACTTTACGCTTTGGCGGTGCCAGTGGTAATTGCCCCTGGGTATTAGGCTCTAGTTCTGCTCTTAAGTCAGCGCCGGTGCCAGAAAGGGTCAAGGGTGCTTCAAATTCTAGATCCGCATGCTGACTGCCTTCTCCATTCATCAAACCAAATGCAGGTCGATAGCCTGATTCACTTGCAACTTCATTATTAAGAGGGCTAACAATAGCTTCATTAGAAACAGGCGGTGGGGGCGGGGCTTGATTCGCCTGTGCAAAATTTTGATCACGAACTGCAAGTTTTAAAACAGAAGCAGGATCTTCACCAGCAAACTCAGATAACAGCTCTTTTATACGTGTTTGGTATTTGTTGCTCACCCAGTCCAGCACAAATCGATTTGGTGCACTTAAGCACAATTCTCCATTGGGCGACATTTCAGCCTGCAACGGACGAATCCAGGTATTGAACTGCGATGTGGAAAATTCATCCTGCAAACGTTGCAGACAAAGATCCCAATGCTCCAAAGACACTGTTGGCGTACTCCCAGATTGAGTGACAGATAAGAAGCGGATTTTACCTTGAGCACATCAAGTTATCCACATATAAATAGAAATAAAGCAAAATCAAAAGAAATAATCAAACTTTGTTAATAACACAAGACTTTATCCACACCAGTAGATAAAGTCATTGCGATGTGCATAAAACCACTAGTTATACACACTTTTTGGTTACCTTATTTTAATCATTGTTAACAACAGATATAAAACATATTATTTTGATTTTTATACAAATATAAAATTAAAAATATCTTTTTGTGGATAATTTTTTCTTCTGTTAGATTTTTTTGTCCACTGCTGGGCAAAACCCTGTTAATAAGTATTGAATCAATTGTATGCTTATTTATTTAGCAATTAACCTTCGTTAGCCATTGAATTTACTAAGGAAAAGATCTAAAATCCGCGCCCTGATTTGACGATCAAATGCAGAGGCTTGGCTAAGGCTAACCCTCAAAACTGAAACACTGCTTCAGTGAGAGAAGAACGATGAAAAGAACATTTCAACCTAGCGTTTTAAAACGCAAACGTAACCACGGTTTCCGTGCTCGTATGGCTACTAAAAGCGGACGCCAAATCGTCGCTCGCCGTCGTGCCCGCGGCCGCAAGGTACTAAGCGCATAAAAACGCTGATGACCGATTATTGTTTTCCCCGGCATGTCAGACTTCTGAATGCCGGGGATTATCAATCCGTCTTTAACGACACCTCCTCCAAAGTCTTCGCAGGCGAATTCCTTTTATTAGCACGAAAACGAGATGATAACCAAACTCGGTTGGGTCTTATTGTGTCTAAAAAAACGGATAAACGTGCTGTAGGCCGGAATCGTATCAAACGCTTGGTACGTGATTCCTTTCGCCACCATAAAACGCCACTTGAAGGTCTGGATATTGTGTTTTTAGCACGCCAAGGCATTAAAGAGTTAGAGAACCCAGATTTGCATAAACGCCTAGATAAAGCATGGGATCAATTGGCAAAAAAAGCATTAAAAACCCCTTCAAACAAAAAACACGCTCACTCTAAACAGAAATAGGCTGAAAAAACTGCCAAAGGCTGCTTTAATAGCCGTGATTTTTAAATAGGGTTCCGTGAACCTATCGTCCAACCAAACAAATTAGTTGAATACCATGGATTTCAGACGTTACTTTTTATGGGGTGCGCTTTTTATCAGTGGCTACCTGCTGTTTTTACAGTGGAACCAAGATTATGGTTCTCAGTCCACACAAAGCCTAGCTCAAAGCTCTCAGACACAATCTGAGACAAGCGATCAAACAAGCAATGATTTGCCTTTGGCAGTTCAAAGCACAACCACAGATGCCAATGCAGAAATTCCTCAAACTGCAACGAGCATCGCTCCAGGAAAACTCATTGAAATAACAACCGATACTCTACGTGTTGCTATTAATCCAGTGGGTGGTGATCTTGTTGAAGCTGCGCTTCTTCAATATTCCAAAGAGCTTGGTCAACCTGATAGATTTGTCATCTTAGAAGATGGCGCCGAGCGTACTTATGTGACACAAAGTGGCTTGATTGGTAAAGATGGCCCAGATGCTTCACCTGAAGGCCGTCCCGTTTATCAATCAGAAAAAACCTCTTACCGCTTAGCTGAAGGCGAAGATTCATTAGATGTGAACCTTTACTTTACCGATGCGAGCGGCGTGAAATACACCAAAACATTTCGCTTCTTCAAAGGAAAATACCGTATTCGTCAGTTAATTACTGTCGACAATGCATCTTCCTCTGTTTGGCGCGGTAACTTATTTGCTCAAATCAAACGTGATAATTCACCAGACCCAAGTCAAGCGACTGGCATGGGCTTACAACCTTATCTCGGTGGCGCTATTTCTGATGAAGAGAATAAGTACAACAAGGTATCTTTTTCAGATATGGAAGAAGAGCCAGTTAAAACTACCACCAACCAAGGTTGGGTAGCGGTACTACAACATTACTTTGTTTCTGCTTGGATTCCTGAACAAGGTCAAAAAGTAACGCTACAAGCCCGCACTAATGGTGATTTTAACATCATTGGTTTTACAGGCTCAGCGGTTGAAATCCCAGCGGGTAAGCAAGGTACTTTGAGCTCCACCTTTTATGTTGGACCAAAATTACAAGGTCACCTTGAAGAAACAGCAGAAAACCTTGATCTAACCGTAGATTACGGCTGGTTGTGGTGGTTAGCAAAACCTCTATTCTGGTTACTAACAGCGATTCAGGCTGTAGTGATCAACTGGGGTGTGGCTATTATCTTGATCGTAGTTTGTGTGAAAGCCATCTTCTTTAAGTTGTCTGCAGCAAGTTACCGCTCTATGGCGAAAATGCGCAAATTCGGACCAGAAATTGCCAAGCTTAAAGATCAGTATGGTGATGACCGTCAGAAGATGTCACAGGAAATGATGGCTCTTTATAAGAAAGAAAAAATTAACCCCTTGGGTGGCTGTTTACCTATCTTGGTACAAATGCCAGTTTTCCTTTCTTTGTACTGGGTATTAATGGAATCCGTTGAATTGCGTCATGCGCCATTCTTCTTATGGATTAACGACTTAGCTGTTATGGATCCCTATTTCATTCTGCCTATCTTGATGGGTCTGAGTATGATGGGTCAGCAAATGCTGAATCCAACGCCTCCAGATCCAATGCAAGCTCGAATAATGAAGATTATGCCTATCGCATTTACCTTCTTCTTCTTATGGTTCCCTGCTGGTCTAGTACTATACTGGGTAACCAACAACAGCTTGTCTATCATACAGCAGTACATCATTACTAAACGTATCGAAAGAGAAGCTTAACGCCAAAGCGCTATCCTTTCTTTCGATAAAAAAGGCTTCCCATTGGGAGGCCTTTTTTACGTTTAGATTGCCATGTTTGTCTTGCTAACGGACAATAACAAACTTTCTTGCCACCCAGTTAAAGAGCTAAATTATGACCGACTTTCAGCACCTCATTGACCAAGATACCATCGTAGCTCAAGCGACGGCACCGGGCCGTGGTGGAGTCGGCATCATCCGCTTATCAGGCCCTAAAAGTCTTGTTATCGCAAAGCAAATAATTGGTTTTGAGCCCAAGCCTCGCTATGCCCATTATGTACCATTTAAAGATGCCAATAATGAACAACTCGACATGGGATTAGCTTTGTATTTTCCGGGACCAAACTCCTTTACTGGCGAGGAGGTATTTGAGTTACAAGGTCACGGTGGTCCCGTTATTATGGATATGCTTCTTAGTCATTGCATCGTATTAGGTGCTCGCTTAGCTCGTCCGGGAGAGTTTTCTGAACGTGCCTTTATGAACGACAAGATGGACCTAACTCAAGCAGAAGCCATCGCCGACTTAATTGATAGTACCTCTGAACAAGCAGCAAAATGTGCTATACGCTCTTTACAAGGCGCTTTTTCTAAACGTGTTGATGAGTTAGTAGAAGCTTTGATCCATCTACGTATTTATGTGGAAGCAGCGATTGATTTTCCTGAAGAAGAAATTGATTTTATTGGCGATGGTAAAGTCGCGAATGAGCTAGCAGGAATTCAAAACAAATTAAAAATGGTGCTAAAAGAAGCCAACCAAGGGGCTTTAATTCGCGAAGGTATGAACGTTGTTATCGCAGGACGACCTAATGCTGGTAAATCTAGTTTGCTAAATGCTCTTTCAGGTAAAGAGTCCGCCATTGTAACCAGTGTTGAAGGCACGACCCGCGATGTTCTACGTGAACATATCCATATTGACGGCATGCCATTACACATAATAGATACGGCAGGTTTACGTGATAGTCCAGATGAAGTGGAGCGCATTGGTATTCAAAGGGCATGGGACGAAATTAGCAAGGCAGACCGTATCTTGATGATGGTCGACAGCCAATCCATTGACAGTAAAGACCCTAATGAAATTTGGCCCGAGTTTATGAAAAAACTTGGTGATACTGAGCATTTAACCCTAGTTCGCAACAAAGTGGACCTAACCAAGGAGCAGATAGGGGTTGAGTCCATAAATAACATTCCTGTTATCTCTATCTCCGCTAAAACAGGTGAGGGGGTTTCAGGTTTAACAGATCATCTAAAAGCCATCATGGGTTTCGACAATACCACAGAGGGTGGTTTCATTGCCCGCCGTCGCCACATAGAAGCGTTAAATAAGGCCAATCGTTTTTTAGAAACCGGCAGCGAGCAATTACATGGCTATGGAGCAGGGGAATTGCTTGCTGAAGATCTCAAAGAAGCACAACAAGCACTCAGCGAAATTACTGGTGCTTTTACCAGTGATGACTTACTAGGTCGTATTTTCGGCTCATTTTGCATTGGAAAATAGCTTTGTTGCTAAGCTCTATTAATTTGAGCTTAGCTGTCCTAGTTTGATTATCGAAGCAATATTTCGTGAAGTATTAATTAGATTAGTTTCCGCGTTAGCCAGTACCTGTTCAAGGCTATCTAACGCTGGAATAATAGGGAAAATAGCCAACATACCTTGCTGTAAAATAGCATCAGCGTCTTTACCAAGACTGCCTGCAATTCCTATGGCGGAAACCCCTTTTACATTAGCTTGCTTTAATACCCCCATGGGAGTTTTACCAAACACGGTTTGACCATCAAGCCGGCCTTCTCCGGTAATCACTAAATCCGCACCTTGTAACTTGTCAGCTAAACCCACGGTTTGCATAACAATTTCAATACCAGACTTTAATTGCGCATTTAAAAAAGCTTTTACACCAAATCCCATACCACCTGCAGCACCTGCACCGGGATGTAATCGGTAATCTTCTATTCCTGTTGAAACCATAATATCAGCAAAGTGACTTAACGCTTTATCTAGGGTATCTATCATGGCTGGAGTAGCACCTTTTTGCGGCCCAAAAATCATTGATGCACCAAATTCACCGCACAATGGGTTATCGACGTCACAAGCTACTTCAATACGGCATTGAGCCAGTAATGGATGGCTTTGACTCATATCGATGCTTTTCAATTGAGATAAGGCTTCACCGCCAAAGGCTAATACCTTGTCATCTCTTGTTTTTAATTGAATACCTAAAGCTTGTGCCATTCCGGCACCACCATCATTCGTTGCACTGCCACCTAAACCTAAAATGATGTGTTTTATGCCGCGTTCTAGGGCATTTTTTATTAGTTCTCCTGTACCATAACTAGTGGTGTAAAGAGGATTTCTTTCGTTTAATGGTACTAGATGTAAACCTGACGCTGACGCCATTTCAATTACCGCTGTTGTTGCCTCTTGTCCATCGCTTGACCCTAAAATGCCATATTGCGACATCACTTTATTACCCAGCGGACCCGTTACTTCAAGATCAATAAAATAACCACCAGTCGCATCCACCATAGACTGCACTGTCCCTTCACCCCCATCGGCCATTGGAACCTTGATATATTCTTCATTAGGAAACACTTGTCGAAAGCCAGTTTCAATCGCATTAGCAACTTCAAGAGCAGTAGCACTTTCTTTAAAGGAATCAGGGGCTATGACAATTTTCATATTGGTCCTTTTTATTCGCTTATATAGAGACAAGTTATTCGTTTTTTATACGAACCAAAACTCGACCACGTACTTGACCATCAAGCAATTTATAGGCCGTATCTATGACTTCATCCAAGGTGATTTCTTTACAAATAGCTTCATAATCTTCCAAGGAAAGTAATTCACTTAAACGTTGCCAAGCTTCAATTCTATCTGCTTTAGGACGCATCACGCTATCGATTCCAATAAGACGAACACCACGAAGAATAAATGGCGCAACAGAAGCTGGAAAATCCATGCCTTGTGCTAAACCACAGGCAGTTACCACGCCACCATATCGAGTACTTGCACAGGCATTGGCTAAAGTATGGCTACCGACACAATCAATAACACCCGCCCAACGTTCTTTTTGTAAAGGCTTACCTGGTTCCGACAAGCTGGCTCTATCAATAAGTTCACTAGCACCTAGAGAAGTAAGGTATTCGCCTTGATCCATCCTACCAGTGGAAGCAACGACTCGATAACCAAGCTTATTCAGTAATCGGATAGCAAAGCTGCCTACACCGCCATTAGCACCAGTAACAAGAATGTCTCCTGAATTCGGTAACACACCCTGTTTTTCTAGCGCAAGGACAGACAACATAGCGGTATAACCTGCTGTTCCTATTGCCATTGCTTCTTTTGGAGCTATCTCCTTAGGTAAGGAAATCAGCCAATCACTTTTAAGACAAGCTTTCTCAGCAAGGCCACCCCAATGAACTTCGCCCACACCAAAACCGTTTAACAGTACCCAATCGCCTATAGAAAACTCATTGCTATCGCTATGACTTACCTTACCCACTAGATCAATACCCGGCACCATAGGAAAAGAACGAACAACAGGAGCTTTCCCTGTAATAGCCAAGCCATCTTTATAATTTAGTGTGCTATAGTAAACATCAACCAACACATCACCTACTGGTAGTTGCTCCTCCTCTATATTTTCAATACGAATCGATTGCTGTTTGTCTTTTTGAGTAATTAATAAAGCTTTAAACATGATGCCTTCCATTTCCATTAGTTGTTGTACTTTCTAAGCATTTTGCTTTCTAGAGACAAATTTCAACTCGCTTTTATCTGTCAAAATAGCTTAATTCAATAAACATACTATCCAATATGACCAGATTACCCTGAACTGTAAATTAAAGTAGAAAATTCCCATTATTTTTCCAAGTACAATGAAGGAATCGCTTACAGCACCGAATTCTATACATGATAAGAAAGCAATCATCACCAATTCAGATGAATATTCACACTTTTCTAGAACGAAATGTGAAAATTTTCATTTATTTCATTTTTTTGCCTGTGGATTATTTTTTATTTTTAGTACTCAAAATGAAGGCATAAAAAACGATAAAAACCTTATAAAACAATGTTATCAAATCAAAAAAATATTCTAAAAATGGGTGTTGATAAGTATGGTGATAGATGGATAAGAAGAGTTGCATTGTTTTTAACAACTAAGAGCTTTTAGAAAGGGACTGTATAACTAGGTGTTTTGTACACAGGATTAGGTTATCCACACCACAGGAAGAAGAGGTCTATCTTAACAAGTTGTTATCTTCGTATCTTAATGAAATATATAGATAAATATAAATTATCCACAGAATTTATCTTGCTATATAAACATAACAAACATAAAAGAACTTATATACTTACTCATATATATTAATATTGATGACCGGGTAAGTCCGGTTCGATCACTTTCTTTTTAAAAAATTACCGATATACTAGCGGCCTCATCGAGAGTTGATCGTTTTTTATTCATTTTTCTATTTATTAGTAATATCGAGGTTCCCGTGGATTTCCCAAGTCACTTTGATGTGATTGTGGTTGGTGGTGGACATGCTGGTACGGAAGCGGCTTTAGCGGCAGCACGTATGGGTGTGAAAACATTATTGCTTTCCCACAACATTGAAACGTTAGGACAAATGTCCTGTAACCCAGCCATTGGTGGTATTGGGAAATCACATTTAGTAAAAGAAATTGATGCTTTGGATGGTGCTATGGGATTAGCAACCGATAAAGCAGGTATTCAATTTAGAACCTTAAATTCCCGAAAAGGGCCTGCCGTTCGTGCTACCCGAGCACAAGCAGATCGAATTTTATACAAAGCGGCAATACGTTATCAGTTAGAAAACCAAGAAAATCTTTGGTTATTCCAACAATCTGCTGAAGATTTAATTGTTGAAGAGGGAGCCGCACGTGGGGTTATTACTCAAACAGGCATTCGTTTTAACAGTAAAACAGTTGTATTAACTGCTGGCACTTTCTTAGGTGGCGTAATTCACGTTGGTCTTCAAAATCATGCTGGTGGACGGGCGGGAGATCCACCTTCAATTGGTTTAGCTGAAAAATTACGTGCTTTACCGTTTCGTGTTGATCGTTTAAAAACCGGTACACCGCCTAGAATAGATGCACGTTCAGTTGATTTCTCCCTTATGCAAGCTCAGCCAGGTGATGATATTACTCCTGTCATGTCATACATGGGGAATCGTGCTATGCACCCTCGCCAAATTGAATGTTTTATTACCCATACTAATGAACGTACCCACGATATTATTCGCAGGGGTATGGATCGCTCTCCTATGTATACTGGGGTTATTGAAGGGGTTGGCCCACGCTACTGTCCTTCAATAGAGGATAAAATTGTTCGCTTTGCCGATAAAAATTCACATCAAATATTTATTGAGCCAGAAGGGTTAACAACCCATGAGTTGTATCCTAATGGCATTTCGACATCTTTGCCTTTTGATGTGCAAATAGAACTGGTTCGTTCAATGAAAGGCATGGAAAATGCGCATATTATTCGCCCTGGTTACGCGATTGAATACGATTATTTTAATCCTCAGGATCTAAAATATTCATTAGAAACTAAGCATATGCCAGGATTGTTCTTTGCAGGACAAATCAATGGTACGACAGGTTATGAAGAAGCAGGAGCGCAAGGCTTACTAGCAGGTTTAAATGCGGCTTTATTATCTCAAGATAAGGAGGCTTGGACACCACGTCGTGATGAAGCTTATCTAGGTGTTTTAGTCGATGACCTCATTTCGATGGGAACAAAAGAACCTTATCGTATGTTTACTAGTCGTGCTGAATATCGTTTGATTCTTCGTGAAGACAATGCTGATATGCGCTTGACTGAAAAAGGCCGTGAATTGGGTTTAGTTTCTGATCAACGTTGGGCGGCTTTCTGCAAAAAGCGCGAAGCAATAGATCTTGAGACCCAGCGACTGAAATCCAGTTGGATTATGCCTAACTCTTCTGAAGCTGAAGCCATTAATCCAAAATTAGAAGCCCCTATTACCCGTGAATACAGTTTATTGGATTTGTTGAAACGTCCGAGTATTGAGTACGCAGATATTGCAGGTTTAAAAAATGGATTGGAAGAAGCTATTGATGAACAAGTATCGGAACAGGTTCAGATAGCAGTTAAGTACGCTGGTTATATTTCTCGTCAAGCGGATGACATTGAGCGTTTACGTCGACAAGAAAATACTCCGCTACCAGAAGATTTAGATTATAGCAGCATGGAAGGCTTGTCTAATGAGGTGAAACAAAAGTTAACTCAAGCTCGTCCTGCGACACTTGCTGCTGCTTCTCGTATTCAAGGTATAACACCTGCTGCGGTGTCTCTACTTTTGATTCATTTGAAAAAACGTGCGATTGCACGTAAAAGTGCCTAAAATCAGCAGCCGATAATCTTTCTTGATAGGATCGACTGTGACACATTTTGACACTATTCAAAAAGGCGCCCAACAATTGGGCGCTGCTATCTCCGATGAGACCATTCAGGTTCTTGTTAATTATCTTATTATGCTCGAAAAGTGGAACAAGGCTTATAACCTGACTGCAATTCGGGACGTTGAGAAGATGATTTCTTTGCATTTGTTAGACAGTTTAGCCACTTTACCTTATATCACTGGCGACAATATTATTGACGTGGGTACTGGACCTGGTTTACCTGGTATGGTGCTTGCTATTTGTTATCCTGAAAAACATTTTACCTTATTGGATAGCAATGGTAAGAAAACTCGTTTTTTAACTCAAGTTAAAATGGAATTGGGTATAGATAATGTTACGGTTGCAAATGAGCGTGTTGAAAAACATACTCATCAGGGTGAGTATGATCATGTTATTTCCCGTGCATTTGCTTCTATACAAGATATGATTAATTGGACTTTACTGCTCCCAAAGGACACAGGTAATTTTTTAGCTATGAAAGGGGTATACCCTAAAGAAGAGCTAGCAGTGTTACCAAAAGAAGTTGATTTAGTTCATATAGAGCCTCTTAACGTGCCAAATATACAGGCAGAGCGTCACATGGTAGTGATGACGCGTAAAGGATAGGAAAAAATGGCAAGAATAATCGCAGTGACCAATCAAAAGGGCGGGGTGGGTAAAACCACCACCTGCGTGAATTTAGCGGCGTCCTTAGCGGCGATGAAACGTCGTGTTTTGCTGATTGATCTTGATCCACAAGGTAATGCCACCACAGGTTGTGGGTTAATTAAAGAAGAATTGGATACCAGTGTTTTTGATGTGTTAATTGGGACTCATGGTGTTAAAGAAGTGATGAAGCCAGTCATGGAAGACACAATAGAGTCTGGTAAATATTGGGTGTTGCCTGCGAATGGAGATTTAACTGGCGCTGAAGTAGTTTTATTAGATTTACCTAGTAAAGAAACCCGTTTACGCGCTGGTCTTTATGAAGTGGATAATGAGTTTGACTTTATTTTATTAGACTGCCCACCGGCATTAAATATGTTAACGGTTAATGCCTTGTCTGCGGCTCAAGGTGTGTTGATTCCTGTGCAATGTGAATATTACGCTTTAGAAGGTTTAACGGCATTATTGCAAACCATTGATCGTATTACTCACTCGTTAAACCCATCCTTAGCAGTCGAAGGCATTCTACGAACCATGTATGATCCTCGTCCTAGTTTGACCCATGATGTGTCGAGTCAACTTCACAAGCATTTTGGCGATAAAGTATATGATACTGTAATACCTCGTAATATTCGTCTTGCTGAAGCACCAAGTTATGGTTTACCTGTGTTGCATTATGAAAAACAATCTCGTGGTGCTATTGCATATCTTGCATTAGCAGGCGAATTTATTAGAAAAAGCGGCCAGTAATTTTTTGCTTGTTAGGTTCGCTTTAATACCAATTTAAGGTTAATGAAATGACGATGAAGAAAAGAGGTTTAGGTCGTGGCTTGGATGCATTATTAGCGCCGCAAGCTTCTATTGTGGAAGATTCTAATAATAGTTCGCAGGATGAACAAGTTAAGGGCCTAACCTATTTACCTGTTGAATGGCTTTCTAAAGGTAAATTTCAGCCACGTCGTGATATGAATCCCGCTCAATTGGATGATTTAGCTGCTTCTATTCGTACTCAAGGTATAATGCAGCCAATTGTAGTGCGTCCTAATGGTCATAACCAATATGAAATAATAGCCGGAGAACGCCGCTGGCGTGCTGCTAAGCTAGCCGATTTAACTCAAGTTCCTGTTATTGTTCGTCACGTCGAAGATGCCGATGCTGTTGTATTAGCTCTGATCGAAAATATTCAACGGGAAGACCTTAATCCAGTTGAAGAGGCATTAGCATTACAGCGTTTAATTGAAGATTTTCATCTTACTCAACAAGAGGTAGCTGATACGGTGGGGAAGTCTCGCTCCACCGTAGCCAATTTACTTCGTTTGCTTGGTTTAACACCGGAAGTTCGTCGTCTACTAGAACATGGTGATATTGAGATGGGTCATGCTAGGGCATTATTGCCTTTAGAACATGACAAACAAATTCAAGCGGCTTCTCAAGTTGTGACTAAGTCGTTGTCCGTTCGTGAGACGGAACGTTTGGTAAAAAACTTTCAAATCATTGATAAAGATGAAAAATCTGTTCCTGTTCTGCCTGATTTAAGTGCAGAAGCTGAGCGTATTAGTCAAAAAATCAATGCCTCTGTAAAAATACAGCCTTCCTCAAAAGGTAAGGGAAAAGTCGTCATAGAATACCGTAACCCTGAACACTTAGAGCTCTTAATAAGTGAACTTTTCACTGGGAAATGAGGTAATTTATGAGCAGTATTTTTTTCTATTTAAAGTAAGATGCACTGAAAGTGACCTTGCTGTCCTGTTTAAGTTGAACACTGTCGGTATTACCCATATAATGCCTCGAATTTTGTAAATCATCACATTGATTGCACTTTTAGAGTGCAGGAAAGAGAGTTAGTTAATGGGGATAAATAAGCCGTTAAGCGCGAGTGCAATAATCAGCGCAAAAAAGAAGGCTATATTTCATTTTCTATTGTTACAATTATCACTCATTTTTTTGATATCTTTGGGAATTTTTTACATTTCGGGTTGTCTGCATGGGTACTCTTTTATATTAGGAGCACTGACCAGCATATTACCTAGTATTTATATGGCTTGGCGGATTTTTGGATATAAGGGAACTCGTCCAGCCAAGGATGTTGTTAGATCATTCTATCGAGGAGAAGCCGGTAAATTAGCTATGACAGTGGTTTTATTGTCGCTGGTTTTTCTTCTAATAAAACCCTTAGCTGCAGGGGCTTTTTTTGCAGGTTTTGGGGGCGCAATTTTGAGTCATTGGCTCAGCCCTATCATGCTCAAATAATAGTTAGCATGGTAGTGGATAGGATTTTAATCATTAAGAGAGCGTGGATATAAGTATGGGTATTGAAAGTCCAACAGCTTCTGCATATATAAAGCATCACCTTCAGAATTTGACCTTTGGTCAACATCCTGATGGAACATTAGGTCTTGCTCACAATGCAAAAGAAGCGGCAGAGATGGGGTTCTGGGCAATTCATCTAGATACAATGGCGGTTTCTATCGCTTTGGGTGTGTTGTTTTTGTGGTTATTCCGTAAAGCAGCGAAGAAAGTATCTTCGGATACTCCGTCAGGTTTACAAAACTTTGTTGAGTTGATGGTTGAGTTTGTTGATGGCAGCGTCAAGGAAACTTTTCATGGCAAGAATAAACTCATTGCACCATTAGCTCTGACTATTTTTGTATGGGTATTCTTAATGAATGCCATGGATTTAGTGCCTGTTGACTTCCTGCCTGCACTTGCAAGCTTCATTGGTGTCAATATATTTGGTGCCGACCCACACCATGTCTATTTCAAATTTGTTCCAACCACCGACCTTAATGCTACGTTAGGTATGTCGCTTTCTGTCTTTGCTTTGATTGTTTATTACAGCATAAAAGTAAAAGGCGTTAGTGGTTTTGTTGGTGAATTGACATTACAGCCTTTTGGCAAATGGATGATTCCTTTCAATTTATTGCTTGAAGGTGTTGGTCTACTTGCGAAACCTGTTTCATTAGCATTGCGTTTGTTTGGTAACTTATATGCTGGTGAATTGATCTTCATTTTGATTGCTATTTTACCTTGGGGCCTACAATGGGCTTTATCTGTACCATGGGCAATCTTCCATATTTTGGTCATCGTGCTTCAGGCCTTCATCTTTATGATGTTGACCATCGTCTACCTGAGTATGGCGCACGAAGATCATTAAAAGTGTGTTCTTTAAAGTAATATTTAAACCTTGAATCTAAAACTGTGAAAATGTAGGAGTTAAAATGGAAACTGTAGTTGGTCTTACTGCGATTGCTGTAGCCCTTCTAATCGGTCTAGGTGCCCTAGGTACTGCGATTGGTTTTGGTATATTGGGTGGAAAGTTTTTGGAAGGCGCGGCGCGTCAACCTGAGATGGTTCCAATGTTGCAAGTTAAAATGTTCATCGTAGCGGGTCTTCTTGATGCCGTAACTATGATCGGTGTAGGTATCGCATTGTTCTTTACTTTTGCGAATCCTTTTGTTGCTTTGGTCGCTGGTTAATATTCTGCAAAAACTTGCGGAAATTATTTTTAAACGACTAAAAGCGAGGGTATTAGCGTGAATTTGAATCTCACACTTCTAGGCCAAGCTATATCGTTTGCCATTTTTGTCTGGTTCTGCATGAAATATGTGTGGCCACCAGTCATTGCTGCGCTCGAAGAGCGTAGCAAAAAAATTGCAGACGGTTTGGAAGCAGCTAACCGTGCATCCCGTGATTTAGAGTTGGCACAAGAACAAGCCACTCAAACATTACGTGAAAGCAAGGATCAAGCGGCCGAGATTATTGAACAAGCCAACAAACGTGCGAACCAAATTATCGATGAAGCTAACGAACAGGTGATTGCTGATGGCAAGCGCTTGCGTGAAGCAGCTCAAGTAGAAATAGAACAAGATATATTGCGTGCTAAAGAAGCATTGCGTTCTCAAGTTTCTGTTCTTGCATTTGCTGGTGCTGAGAAAATTTTGGGTGCCACTATTGACGAAAAAGCACATAGCGAGATCGTTGAACAGCTCGCCAAAGAGCTTTAAGCGAGGGTCTAATGGCTGAATTAAAAACAGTCGCGCGACCGTACGCTAAAGCGGCTTTCGAAGTTGCCCGTGAGCAAGGCCAAGTTGCAGAATGGGCTGATATGTTAAACATATTAGCGACTGTAACATTGGATCCTAAGCTTAAAATGGCACTTGGAAATCCAGCTTTTAGTGCGGAAGAGAAGGCAAACGCTCTAGCGGATGTTTGTGCGGAAATAATCACAGAACAAGGAAAAGCATTTTTGCTATCCCTTGCAGTGAATAAACGTTTAACGTTGATTCCAGCGATTTCTGAGTTATTCCAACAGTTTAAACTGAACTTTGAAAAAGCGGTGGATGTTGAATTTACTTCTGCTTTTGAATTGTCAGCAGAACAAGCACAAGCACTAGCCGCATCATTGGCTAAAAAGTTGGATCGTACGATCAACTTAACTAATGAGACAGACGCGAGCCTGCTTGGTGGCGTGGTTATCCGTACAGGTGACTTAATCATCGACGGTTCAGTACGCGGTAAACTAGCGAAACTGTCCGAGGCGATAAACTCCTAGTATTCGTTAAATCGAAAACAGGGTTGAGGAATTTAGCATGCAGCAACTGAATCCATCTGAGATCAGCGAGATTATTAAGAAGCGCATCGAGAGTCTTGATGTATCTTCTGATGCCCAAAATGAGGGCACAATTGTCAGCGTGGCAGACGGTATTGTTCTGATCCACGGTTTGGCAGATGTTATGTACGGGGAAATGATCGAATTCCCTGGTGGTGTTTACGGTATAGCTTTGAACCTAGAGCGTGACTCTGTAGGTGCGGTTGTACTAGGTAAATATCAGGACCTTGTTGAAGGTCAAAAAGTTAAATGTACTGGTCGTATATTGGAAGTTCCAATCGGACCAGAATTGCTTGGTCGTGTTGTTGACGCATTGGGTAACCCAATCGACGGCAAAGGCGATATCAATGCAAAATTAACGGATAAAGTTGAAAAAGTGGCACCAGGCGTTATCGAACGTCAGTCAGTTGATCAGCCTATTCAAACGGGTTATAAAGCCATTGATGCTATGGTGCCAATTGGTCGTGGTCAGCGTGAGTTGATCATCGGTGACCGTCAGATTGGTAAAACAGCGTTAGCTATTGACACCATTATTGCTCAGAAAGACAGTGGCATTAAATGTGTGTACGTAGCAATTGGTCAGAAACAATCTACTATTGCCAACGTTGTACGTAAGCTTGAAGAAGCGGGTGCAATGAGTTACACCACTGTGGTAGCGGCTGGCGCATCTGATCCAGCAGCGATGCTTTACCTATCACCATACACTGGTTGTACTATGGGTGAATACTTCCGTGACCGCGGTGAAGATGCATTGATCATTTATGATGATTTGACCAAGCAAGCTTGGGCTTACCGTCAGATCTCTTTGCTTCTTCGTCGTCCACCTGGTCGTGAAGCATACCCTGGTGATGTATTCTATCTTCACTCTCGTCTTCTTGAGCGTGCATCTCGTGTAAACGTTGAGTACGTAGAGAAGTTCACCAATGGGGAAGTGAAAGGTAAAACTGGGTCTTTGACCGCTTTACCTATCATCGAGACACAAGGTGGTGACGTATCCGCTTTCGTACCAACCAACGTTATCTCCATCACTGATGGTCAGATATTCTTGGAAGCGAGCTCATTTAATGCTGGTATTCGTCCTGCGATGAATGCTGGTATATCTGTTTCTCGTGTTGGTGGTGCAGCACAAACTAAGATTGTCAAAAAACTTGGCGGTGGTATTCGTCTTGCTTTGGCTCAGTATCGTGAATTAGCGGCTTTCGCTCAATTTGCATCTGACCTAGACGAAGCGACTCGTAAGCAGTTAGAACATGGTAAACAGGTTACTGAACTGATGAAACAAAAGCAGTTCTCTCCTATGCCAGTCGCTGATATGGGCGTGGTTCTTTACGCTGCCAATGATGGCTTCCTTGAAGATGTTGAAACAAGCAAAATTGGTAGTTTTGAAAATGCATTGTTGGGCTACATGAACAGCGAACATGCTGATCTTATGGCTGACATCAACAAAACTGGCAATTTTAACGGCGAGATTGAAGCGACATTGAAAGCGGCAATCGAGAAGTTTAAAGCGACGCAAACTTGGTAATAAGTTGGTGATCGATATTTTATATTGGTCACCACTTTCTTGCAGTTTGTGAATTAACACTCTCACAAGGGCAGTTCTATTATGGCAGTCGGAAAAGAGATACGCACTCAGATTTCGAGCATTAACAATACGCGTAAAATTACCCGTGCTATGGAAAAAGTAGCAGCGAGTAAAACGCGTAAAGCTCAGGATCGTATGGCCGCTTCTCGTCCGTATGCGGAACGAATTCGCCAAGTAGTTGGCCATTTGGCTAACGCGAATCCTGAGTATAAACACCGTTACCTTACCGAGCGTGAGGCGAAGCGTGTTGGTTATATCGTAATCTCTTCTGACCGTGGTTTATGTGGTGGTTTGAACATTAACGTGTTTAAAGCTGCTATTAAGGAAATGAAACAGTTTGCTGATGCAGGGGTTGAAATTGACCTTTGTACTATTGGTAGCAAAGCGGTTTCATTTTTCAAAAACTACGGCGGTAACGTAACAGCAGCCTTCACCGGTTTAGGTGATGCACCGAAAGCGGACGACCTAGTCGGTAGCGTGAAAGTGATGCTGGACGCCTTTGATGAAGGTCGCATTGATCGTCTATATGTGGTTTCTAATGAGTTCGTGAATACCATGACTCAGAATCCGACGGTTGAGCAACTTTTGCCATTAAAAGCGGAAGAGAATACAGAGTTACAGCACCACTGGGATTATATTTATGAACCAGAAGCCGTTGAAATATTAAACGAATTATTGGTTCGCTATATTGAATCTCAAGTATATCAGTCAGTTGTTGAAAATATTGCGTGTGAACAAGCATCTCGAATGCTTGCCATGAAAAACGCAACCGACAACGCTGGCGATATCATTGATGAATTGCAGTTGGTGTACAACAAGGCTCGTCAAGCAGCGATTACTCAGGAAATTTCTGAGATAGTCAGCGGCGCGGCAGCGGTTTAAGGTATTTAGGTATTAAGAGGATCCGAACATGAGTAGCGGACAAATCGTACAGATTATCGGTGCAGTTATTGACGTGGAATTCCCACGTGATAGCGTGCCAAAAGTATATGATGCCCTAACCATTGAGGGCAAAGAGTTGGTGTTGGAAGTTCAACAGCAGCTAGGCGACGGTGTAGTTCGTACCATCGCCATGGGTTCCACAGATGGTATGAAACGTGGTTTGACTGTAGATAATACAGATAAACCTGTTTCTGTGCCTGTTGGTACTCAAACACTAGGACGTATTATGGACGTTCTAGGTAACCCAATTGATGAAAAAGGCCCAATTGGCGAAGAAGAGCGTTGGTCTATTCACCGTTCTGCACCTTCTTATGCTGAGCAGTCTTCTAGTAACGAATTGCTAGAGACGGGTATCAAGGTTATCGACCTTGTTTGTCCTTTTGCGAAGGGTGGTAAAGTTGGTCTGTTTGGTGGTGCCGGTGTTGGTAAAACCGTAAACATGATGGAGCTTATCCGTAACATCGCCATTGAGCATAGCGGCTACTCTGTATTCGCTGGTGTTGGTGAGCGTACTCGTGAAGGTAACGATTTCTACCATGAGATGACGGACTCGAATGTAATCGATAAAGTATCTTTGGTATATGGCCAAATGAACGAGCCACCAGGTAACCGTCTTCGTGTTGCTTTGACGGGTTTGACGATGGCTGAGAAATTCCGTGACGAAGGTCGTGATGTACTTTTCTTCGTAGATAACATCTACCGTTATACGCTTGCTGGTACGGAAGTATCTGCATTGCTAGGTCGTATGCCATCTGCGGTAGGTTACCAGCCAACACTTGCTGAAGAGATGGGGGTTCTTCAAGAACGTATCACCTCTACTAAGACGGGTTCTATCACATCGGTTCAAGCGGTATACGTACCTGCGGATGACTTGACTGACCCTTCTCCAGCAACGACTTTCTCTCACTTGGATGCAACGGTTGTATTGTCTCGTGACATCGCTTCATTGGGTATTTACCCAGCGATCGATCCTCTAGACTCTACTTCACGTCAACTTGATCCTCTTGTTATTGGACAAGAGCATTATGACGTAGCACGTGGTGTTCAGATGGTATTGCAACGTTATAAAGAGCTTAAAGACATCATTGCGATCTTGGGTATGGACGAGTTATCTGAAGAAGATAAGCAAACGGTTAACCGTTCTCGTAAAATCCAGCGCTTCTTGTCTCAGCCTTTCTTCGTAGCAGAAGTCTTTACTGGTTCTCCAGGTAAGTATGTTTCTTTGAAAGACACTATTCGTGGCTTTAAAGGCATCTTGGATGGCGAGTTTGACGAATTACCAGAGCAAGCGTTCTACATGATTGGTAGCATCGACGAAGCCGTCGAAAAAGCTAAGAAACTTTAACCATCACGCGTAGTAAAAGTGCTGTAAGGCGCTTTTACTAAGTCTGACTAAGAGAGGCAACTTATGGCTATCACAGTACACTGCGATATCGTAAGCGCTGAACAAGAGATTTTTTCCGGAACGGTTCAATCTCTTGTGGCGGCAGGCAGCTATGGCGATCTAGGTATTATGCCTGGTCACGCACCATTGCTGACGACTCTACAACCAGGTCCTGTTCGTGTGGTTAAAGAAAATGGTGACGAAGAGTTTATCTTCGTGTCCGGTGGCTTCTTAGAAGTTCAACCGCACCGTGTCACTGTCTTAGCTAATACAGCTACTCGTGCAAGAGATCTGGACGAAGAGGCGGCACTGAAAGCTCAAGAGCATGCTAAAGCGCTTTTAGCTGACCAAAAACCTGACGTCGACTACACTCGTGCGGCAGCAGAATTGGTGGAAGCCATGGCTCGCTTACGTACACTTCAGCAGTTCCGCGATAATAAATAAGCGGTAATGTTGAATTTGAAGTCAAAAAAGCAGCCTAAGGGCTGCTTTTTTATTGCTTGTTGTTTTCAATGTGAGATTGTTAAAGCATTTTCCATAATGTATCGAAAATGATCTGTTGTGCTTTGGCAATGTCTTGAGATTCCAGCACCACGGCAGATGGGAAGTTATTACTGGCTAATGAAATGATGGCACATTTAGGTGGGTAGATAGCGATGTAACTAGCGTCTACCGAGCCTTCGGTTTTAATCCATTTACGTTCTGATAATTCAGCGTCTTCACCGCCATCACCAAGGGCTATTACTTTTACGTTAATCCCCAGTTTTACTCGTTGTTTGGTGTAATTTGGAAAAGGGCGGTAGAGGAAGGGGCGAATGGGTTTAGACGAAAATACACAATATTCCTTATGGTCTTGTTGCGATACCACGTTTAAAATGTCGCGCAAAACCCACTCTATACCATCATCCCCTTCGTAATAACGCACATTGGTATGATGGTATTCTGGTTGTTGTTGATGTAAGCCAGGAATAATAGTGTTCTTCAGGTTTTCTATGGTTTTGTCGAGTCGATTACGCTTTTCTTCCGCGAGATTTAATAAAATATCGGGATTTTCTGCGGTGAAAAAACGACGTTTTCCTTTAGGGAAATAGCTAACAACGCCTTTGCTTTGTAATTGCTTGAGGGATTCGTAAGCTGTGCCGCGATTGATGCCACTGTGTTCGGCAATATCTCTGATAGAAGAAGGTCCGAGTTTTAATAAAGTTTGATAAAGTTGAGTTTCTCTCTGGGTTAACCCCAACTGTTCAAAGGCTTGTTGAATCATAAGGCTCACAGGTTATGGTCATAATTTATAGGCTAAAAGAATACACGCATTAGAGAAAAAACGCAGTGATACAAACTCTGCAAGGAGATAAAAAGTGACAAGTGATCAACGATTTGGTGGTATTCGCCGTTTGTATGGTGATGATGCGTATCTGGCTTTTTCTCAAGCTCATGTGTGTGTGATTGGTATTGGTGGCGTGGGCTCATGGGCGGCAGAAGCCTTGGCGCGCTCAGGTATTGGTTACATCACTTTGATTGATATGGATGATGTTTGCATCACGAATATTAACCGTCAAATTCATGCATTAGACGGCAATATCGGGCGAGTGAAAGTGGAAGTGATGGCGGAGCGTATCGCTCTAATTAATCCAGATTGCCAAGTGACTTGCATAGAAGACTTTATTACCCCTGATAACATTCCTGAACTACTTGCTGAGCCGTTTAGTTACATTATTGATTGCATTGACAGTATTAAACCAAAAGCCGCTTTAATCGCTTGGTGTAAGCGCAATAAACGTAAAATCATTACGGTTGGTGGAGCAGGAGGACAAACAGACCCAACGCAAATACAAACCGCGGACTTATCGCGTACCGAAAAAGACCCATTGGCCTCTAAAGTGCGTAATTTTTTGCGTCGCTATTATAACTTTACTCGTAATCCTAAGCGGCGTTTTCATATTGAATGTGTGTATTCCACCGAACAACTTAATTACCCTCAAGGGGATGGCACAGTCTCCAAAGAGCGTTTAAAAGGAGATACAGAAACCAAGATGGGGTGTGATACGGGTTTTGGTGCTAGTACTTTAGTCACTGCAACCTTTGGTTTTGTGGCGGTATCTAGAGTGTTAGATAGGTTAACTAAGGCTGCTGAAGCTGGGATAAAATAGCCAATATCCCGTTGGTTCTAGAGCTGGTTAGGTAGCTGCTGAGGTTCAGTTCTTGCAGCTCGGCTTTTAAATCCATCTGTTGAATATCTATCCGTGTTTTTTCTTCTACGAGACTTACTATAGCCACAAGCACACCGCGCATAAGTTTGGCGTCGCTGTCGGCTCTGAAGTGGCGTAAACCGTTACTTTCTTCGATGATGAGCCAAACAGCGCTTTCGCAGCCTTTTATCTTGTTATCTTCTATTTTTTCTTCTTCTGAAAGTCGCGGTAGGCTTTTACTCAAGGTCACCAGTGTTTTGAAGGTCTCTTCTTTACTACTACAGGCTTGCAGTTGGGCTTTTATGGTGAATGGTTGTGCTTGTTCTAAGGCTGTTTTCGTCATTGTTTATTACTCATCACTTAATAAGTCAATGGCTTCGATTAGGACGTCACAGAATCTGTCGGCTTCTTCTAAGGTATTGTAGCAGGCAAAAGACGCGCGCAATGTGCCAGAAACACCTAGTTGCGCCATAAGTGGATGGGCACAGTGACTGCCAGCTCGTACCGCAATTCCCTTGCTATCTAGATAGGCATTTAGATCTAAGGCATGAATATTGGGTACACTTAAAGAGACCAAGGTGGTGTGCTTTTCTGGTGAGTAGATTTCCATTCCCCCTGCTTTGCTTAAGCGCTGATAGACATGGTTGGCGAGGTGTTGCTCCCAGGCGAATAAGGCGGGTCTGTCTTGCGACAGCAAAAAATCACAGGCGACCGCTAGGCCTAATGCACCTTCTATATGTGGAGTACCTGCTTCGAGTCGATAGGGTAAAATATTGAACTCGGTGGCTTGATATGACACATGACGCACCATCTCTCCCCCGGTTTGATAAGGGATCAACACTTCTAAAGCATGATTTTTTCCATATAAAACACCAATGCCTGTTGGACCATACATCTTGTGTCCCGAAAACACATAAAAATCGCAGTCTAGTGCTTGCACATCAATAGGATAGTGTGCCACAGCTTGGGCACCATCCACCAAGGTAAAGGCGCTCTGTTGCTTGGCATGATCCAGCATGGTTTGTAATGGCGTGCTGGTTCCAATGGCATTAGATATTTGGGTGGCAGAAAAAATACGTGTGCGATCGGTGAAGTAATGGCTGAATTCCGTTTCCCATTCTCCGCTCGAAGTGAGTGGTAATACTCTTAGTCTTGCGCCTGTTCTGAAGGCTAGCTGCTGCCAAGGTACTAGGTTCGCATGGTGTTCAAGACTAGTAATTAGAATCTCGTCGTCTTTTTTCAATAGGTGCTCTAAACCGAGAGCAACCATGTTGATGGCTTCTGTTGTTCCCTTGGTCCAAATTATATGACTTTGTCCTGGGGCGTTGATGAAGCGCGCAATATTTTCTCGTGCTTGTTCAAAACGATTCGTCGCACGATCACTGAGGAAGTGAGCCCCGCGATGTACATTGGCATTACAGGTTTGATAGTAGTCTTGGATACTGTCTAGTACTAATAATGGCTTTTGTGTGGTAGCGGCATTATCCAAGTAAGTTAAGGGATGACCATGAGCGGGCTGCGATAAAATAGGAAAAAGATGACGCAGTGATGATGGATCGAAAGGCATGGGCACTCTACTTTAAGATAACAAAAGGTTTTAAAAGCCATTAAATAGACAATAAATCAGTAAAATTCTACCTTAACTCCTAACAAAATCGGGAATTATTGGTGTTTTACTTGCGTTTTTTTAAGACAGCTATAATGATTGATAACAGATACTAGGCGGCAAAATAAGAAAGGTACAAAAAAGTGGCGGATTTTCTATATAAAGGTGTGGTGGATTGGTTCTTGGATCAAATGGCGAAAGAGGCCATAGCACCGGGTGACAAAATGCCTTCATTGCGTGCTTTATCAAAGCAATTGGAGCTGAGCTTAAACACCATCATTCACGGCTATGAATTGCTTACAGCTGATGGCTGGATAGAGTCGCGACCTAAGTCAGGCTATTTTGTTTGTCACCGAAGTAATATTAAACCAGCACTAGTACTAGGTGGAGAAGGGTTACGCTATTTAGAAAATGATGATGCTAAGTCTGCTTGGTCTTGTCTTGCTCATCGTGGTGCCTTAGTAGATCAAAGCGATGCCTTTCTAAGCCCGCCAGCACGTCAGGAGGAGGTTGATCTTCCTGTTTTAGGCAAAGGTCATCTTGCTGTGCGAGAAGTTGTCAGTGACTATCTAAAGAGCTTAGGGATTAAATCTCATGCCTCACATCTTTGGTTGGGGCGCTCGCCTCTAACTATGTTGACGCAAAGTGTGCAATCTATTACTCAGCATGGCGATACGGTTTTGGTTATTACTCCTTGTGACCCAAGGCTTACAACGACACTACAAAGTTTAGGTCGACGAGTAATCGCCTTGGCGGCTGGTGAACGGGGGGTAGATTTAGACCTAGTGATTAGCTGTTTACGAGATGAAACGATTTCACTGATTGTCTTGCCCGGACAGTTTGCCTTCCCAATGGGACAAATGGTGAGTAATTTAAGCCTACGTCGTTGGCTTGCCATTATTGAAGAAACCAAACTACCAGCCATTGAATGGGACATGTGTTCCCACCTAGCTCATCGAGCCGGCCCTGTGATGACCTATAAATCTTTGGACCAATCTGGCCATATTATTTATATTGGCGGTGTGGAATCGAAAGGTGTTGATCGCTCTGCTAGTTGGTGTTTAGCCGGCCGGCATCAAGCTTTATTAGAAGGCGCTTTCTTAGCGGCAGATATGGCATTAAGCAACGCTCAGCAGGTTGCATTGAGTGATGTTTTACAGCCTAATAGTAAGCGTTCATTAACCCGACGATCCCGTCAAGTTTGGGCTAACTCTGAAAGAATCAAAGCTCATCTCGAATCACGTCTTGGCGATACAGTGAGTTTTGCTGCTAGCAAAGGCGGCTTATCTTTATGGATGCGTTTATCCATTCCATTGCAAGCTTCAGATATGACTGTTTTGCTCGCGTCGTTTAGACACGCCATTATTCCTGGTTCCCTAGTGAATCACGATCCTGATGCGAATCACTGGTTAGCGATTAATGTCACCTTAGATAATATTGAACCTCTTGCGGACAAATTGGCTGAGTTGCTGGCAGTTCAGCAACATAAGCAAGATCAAGCTGTTCATTCAGTGGAGCAGGCGTCTACCGAGCTAGAACCTGAATTTGAGCCAGAACCTGAGACTATGGAACAGATAGAGCAGGAAGCTGATTTTGAGTTAGAAGCAGAACCTGAAATTGCCGAACCAGTTGAGCCTGATGAAGAATCTCTAGAGCAGGAGGCCGAAACAGCAGAGACAGAAGAAGTAGAAATTATTGATGAGCCACAAGAGGGTGTAGAAGAGGATCTGCTTGATTCGGAAGAGGCTGATCTATCTGAAACGAACTTAGAAAGCACAGAAGTTAGTGAGGTAGAAGAAGATATCATTGACATTGAGTCCCTTGATGAGTCTTCTGATAGCAAACCTGATGAGCTGAATGAAAAAGCTACAAGTGACCTGACAGCAAAAAGTACGGAAGAGGTAGACATAGGGGAAATGGCTAAACAGCAGGAAAATAAAGAAGATAAAAAGCAGAGAGATGCTTCTAGTGACCCTTTATACAACCCTATGTTGGACTTAATTAATCACGACTTTGGCTAGTTTGGTCATTTAGTAAGTTTGAGAAAGGGCTGTTACGACAGCGTTTTTTTTATGTTTTCTAACATGTTTGTGTGGTCTTTGTAATCCAAAGGGATAGGGGTTAAATGGTCACCTAACAACAGAGTTAAAGATGGGAAAGAGTTTAAGCCAAGGTGTCTGGCTTGATTAATTTCTTTTTCTAGTAGTTGCTCGTCTTTTACATGCTGCATGGCTTTTTGAAAACCTTCTGCTTTTAGCCCTATGTGCTCTGCGCAGGTGCTTAAGGTGTCTAAATCTGACGGGTTTTGTGCCTGTAAATAATAAGCTTCCTGTATGGCATGGTACATCTCTTCTTCTAACCCAAAATCTCTTGCTACATAGCAGGCTCGGCAAGCTGGGTAAGTTGATCGTCGTGGAGTCGCAGTACGCCAAAACTCAAAATTGAATTCGCTGCCTAAGCTCGACTGGATATTCTGCCAAGTATTTTCCAATTTTTCCTTCATTTCTTCAGGCATGGGGACATCTGAATCTATGGCTAAGCCACCTAGTATCGGTTGAATTGTTAATTGTTGACTATCTATTAAGGGTTGTAAGGCTTTTTGTAATTGGGTCCAGGTAGGACGAAATCCCCAGCACCAGCTACACATGGGGTCATAACAGTAAATCAGTGTGGCTGTCATAGGTGGCTCCTTAATTTCAGATAATAAGCGCGACATAGATGAAGAAAACAGAGGTCATAAGGTAACAGCCTCCTTACTTAGAAAACAACAGGCATCTCCTTAATTACAAAGTAATAGGCATAAAAAAACGGCTTCAACTTATGGTGCTGAAGCCGTTTTGTATGTGCTAGTTGAGTATCTAGTCCTTCAGAATCGCAGCAATAGCGTCACACAAGGGGTTCATATTTTCATGGGTGATTCCCGCTACACTGATACGACCAGAGCCGACAATGTAAATGCCGTAATTGTTACGTAGTTGAGCCACTTGATCTGGGGTTAAACCAGAGAAAGAGAACATACCTTGCTGTTGAGAGATAAAAGAAAAATCTTGCGTTACTCCTTTGACCCTTAAGGTATTCACAAACAAACTACGCATTTCATGAATACGAGTTCGCATGCTCTTTAATTCCATTTCCCATAGACTACGTAGTTGCTTGTCATTGAGGATTTCAGCAACTATCGCTGCTCCGTGGGAAGGCGGATTAGAGTAGTTAGTACGGATACAACGTTGTACTTGAGTAAAAGTCGCTTCCGCTTGCTCTGATGTTTCGCAAACTATGGTCAAAGCACCCACACGCTCATTATATAAACCGAAGTTTTTTGAAAAAGAGTTGGCAACGAGCATTTCAGGGACATAATCAAGGAAGGTGCGTATGCCTTGAACATCTTCTTCAATACCATGTCCAAAGCCTTGGTAAGCGCAATCAAATAAAGGTAAGAAGCCCTGTTTACTACATAATTTAGCTAGCTGATACCACTGTTCTGGTGTTGGGTCTATGCCTGTTGGGTTATGACAACAAGCATGGAACAGCACTACATCCCCTTCTGGGATTTGTGACAGGCTGGCGAGTAATGCCTCAAAATCCAAAGCTTTGGTATTCGCATCATAGTAGGCGTAACTTCCTACTTCTAAGCCAACAGATTGAAAAACGGATTGGTGATTTGCCCAAGTTGGATTACTGACCCAAATGGTTGCTTCAGGTAAATGCTTTTTAATGAATTCTGCAGCGACGCGTAATGCGCCAGTACCACCCGGAGTATGAGCAGTTTGCGCCAACTTTTTGGAAATGATTTGATGATCTTCACCAAATAAAAGTTTTTGTACGGCTTCTCGATAGGCTGGGGAGCCCTCGATACTGAGATAGCTTTTGGTTTCTTCTTGGTTTAATAAACGCTCTTCTGCTTGCTTTACGGCTTGCAATATTGGCGTTACACCCTGTTCATCCTTGTACACACCAACACCCAAGTTAATTTTGTTTGGGTTTGGTTCATTTCGGTAAGCGTCATTTAAGCCAAGTATTGGGTCTGCAGGCGCAGCGTGGATATGTTCAAACATAGAGACTCCCCAAGAGGGTTATTTGTTTTTTTATTATAGGTAAGGAGATATAAAAAATCAGCGCATATGGTACTCCAAGACACGAGTAACCGCTATAAGAATGGGCATAAAGTGTACGAAGTTTCGTGTAGATAAATGTATATTTAGACTAACTGGTTATCAGGTTTTAGGGGCAAACAAACCGCTTACCAAATAAGGCTTGGTAAGCGGTACGTGTATTTTATAGGTCGAATCTGTTGAAACGGTATGGTTTCTAATTGTTTGTTGATCTAGTTATAAATTGAGAAAAAAATCATTCGTCCCAACCGTCAGAGATCGCCTGATGTAAGCGTTTTTCTTCCAGATGTTTTTCAATGGCTCGACGTGCTTTTAACATACGTGCCGAGTCTTCTTTTTGGTTTTTTTCTTTCGTCTCGTTATCCACACTAATAGAGGCGTGAAGAATGTCTGTTTTTACTTCAGTTAATACTTTATTTAGGTTACTCATCATGGTTTTTCCTTTCTAGCGTATTTCGATGACATTGAAATGCACAGATTCACTGTCATCGACAGATAAAAAAAGTCAAAATAGACGGACAACACATTAGCAAGCTAATAAAAAACGTATTTTGATCAAAAATCAACCTGATCATGCCGTTTTTTTGTTACAAATTAAATACTATTCAACCATGGCGGAATTTGATGGACGTTTCTTTTATCCTTGACTCACTCAACGACAAGCAGCGTGATGCGGTTGCCGCCCCTCTGCAAAATAGTCTTGTTTTAGCGGGTGCTGGTTCTGGTAAAACACGAGTATTGGTACATCGTATTGCGTGGTTGATGCACGCTTATGAGCTGTCACCTTACAGTTTGATGGCAGTGACCTTTACCAACAAAGCTGCTCGTGAGATGCAAGGACGTATTGAAGAGCTTGTTGGCGTACCGCCACAGGGCATGTGGGTTGGTACTTTCCATGGTTTAGCCCATCGTTTGTTGCGTGCCCATTGGCGTGATGCTGGATTAAAAGAAAACTTCCAAATCATGGACAGTGATGACCAGTTACGCCTGATCAAACGCATCATGCGTGAATTGAACATAGACGATACCCGTTGGCCACCTAAGCAGGTGTCTTGGTTTATCAATGGACAAAAAGACGAAGGCCGTCGAGCTGCCCATGTTCCTGATAGTCATGACCCTTTCTCCAAAGGTATGCGTGAGCTTTATTATCACTACGAAGAAGCGTGCGAGCGTGCGGGGTTACTCGATTTTGGTGAGCTATTACTTCGTGTCCATGAACTGATGCTGAGTTCGCCTGCCTTGCTTCGTCATTACCAAGAGAGATTTAGACATGTGCTGGTGGACGAGTTTCAAGATACCAACACCATTCAATATGCTTGGCTACGCATCATGGTTGGTGATCAAGGAACCATTACCGCCGTGGGTGATGATGATCAGTCTATTTATGGTTGGCGTGGCGCGAAAATCGAAAATATTCATAATTTCACCAAAGACTTTAAAGACGTCGGCACTATTCGATTAGAGCAAAATTACCGATCTACAGGACACATTCTAAATGCCGCCAACGGATTGATTAAGAACAACGATGATCGACTCGGTAAAGAGCTATGGACTGACAGCGGTGAAGGCGAGCCAATTTCTCTTTATGCAGGCTTTAACGAACAAGACGAAGCTCGCTTTATTATGGGCATAATTAAAAAATGGCGTGATGAAGGGACTTCATTAACCGGTATGGCGATTTTATATCGCTCCAACGCCCAGTCTCGAGTACTAGAAGAGTGCCTTGTTAGGGAACAGATTCCTTATAGGATTTATGGTGGACACAGATTTTATGATCGATTAGAAATCAAGAATGCCTTGGCTTATGCAAGATTAGCGCTTGATCCTAATGATGATGGTGCCATGGAGCGAGTAATTAATGTGCCACCCCGTGGTATTGGTGAGCGCAGCATTGGGACATTACGTGAATTTGCCCGTGATCAAGGTTGTTCCATGTGGAAAGCGGCTGAAGAAGTCGTACGTCAGTCCCTGATGCCTGCCCGAGCGACCAATGCGATCAAAATGTTTTTGCACCTTATTGAAAGTTTGAGTACCACGGTGCAACAGCCGGACTTAAACCTAAACGATATTTTCGAACAGATAATTGAAGAAGCCGGATTGATTCCTTTTCATGAAAAAGAAAAAGGTGAAAAGGGCGAAGCGCGTATTGAAAACTTGAAAGAGTTGGTCGGTGCGGCGGGTGGCTTTAGCTGGAATGACGAAGAGGAAGAGTTTAGCTCGCCCTTAATGGCCTTTTTAGATAAAGCCGTTTTAGATGCGGGTGATGCACAAGCGGATGAATACCAAGATGCGGTGCAGTTAATGACACTCCATTCTGCCAAAGGACTAGAATTTCCTTTGGTATTTTTAACCGGCGTGGAAGAAAATCTGTTTCCAAGTAAGATGTCGTTTGAAGAGCCAGGTCGACTTGAAGAAGAGCGTCGCCTTTGCTACGTGGGTATTACTCGTGCCATGGAGAAACTTTATATTACTTATGCTGAGTCTCGCCGTTTGTTTGGCAGTGAATCTTTTAATAGTCCATCACGCTTTATCAAAGAAATTCCTCCCCAGTGCTTGGAAGAAGTGCGTTTACGGTCGCAAGTGAGCCGTCCTGTATCACTTCAACGCCCTGATTACCAAACGGAAAAAAGTCGTCTGCAAAACAGTACCGTGTTGAATAACTTCAAAGCACCGGAAATAACGATCAACATGGGTGACCGAGTAAATCACCCGGTATTTGGTGAAGGCTTGGTCATCAATTATGAAGGCCAAGGCCCGCAGGCACGAGTGCAGGTTAACTTTGATGAGGAAGGCAGCAAATGGCTAGTACTGTCGTTTGCTAAACTGGAAGTCTTGTAGCTTTTGGTTGGACGTTTATATCGTTAACTAATTTGCTTGCGCCTGCTTCGCAAGCTCAGCGCGTCAGCGCAAATTAGTTAAACGATATTATTAAGCAATGAAGCTCATAGGAATGAGCTCAGGTCGATTAAAATATTGATGAAAAGACTTATTTTTTGATTTGTGCAGACGCGCGAAGAATGAGCAATGGCGCAAGTAAATCAGATTACAAGACTGATTGAAGTGGCCTCCTGTAAAATAACAAAATTAGAGAGAGCACTATGACCATTCGCGTTGGTTTGATTGGTTTCGGTTTATCTGGTCGCATTTTCCACGCGCCGTTTGTGATTAATGACCCTGAGATGGCGCTGATTTGTGTTTGTACTAGCCAAGCGGAAGCCGTTGGGCCAATAGCCCCTGATGCTCGTGTGGTGGCGACGGCACGGGAGGTGTTTGAAGCAAATGATGTGGACTTGGTGGTGATCACGACGCCAAATAAATTGCATTTTGATCAGGCTAAATTGGCTTTAGAGAGCGGAAAGCACGTTTTATTAGAAAAACCTTCTGTAACCAGTATTTCAGAGATAGAACAACTTTGTACCTTAGCAAAGCAAAAGAACTTGGTATTTTGTGTTTATCAGAATCGTCGATTTGATGGCGATTTTTTAAGATTAAAAGCCTTGCTGGATAGCGGAGAGTTAGGGGATTTGAAGCATTTAGATTCGCGTTTCGATCGCTTCCGGCCCACTGCACAAGCGCGTTGGCGTGAAGAGCCGGGTGTTGGCACGGGCATTTTTTGGGATCTTGGACCACATATTTTAGATCAGGCAATTTGCTTGTTTGGTGTACCTGACTGGATTCAAAGCAGCATAGGTTCTTTAAGGGAAGGTGGTTCTGTCGCTGATTGGTTTGAGTTGGAGTTGGGCTATAAGGACAAACGAATTTGTCTTGGTTCAACACCATTTGAAGCTGGAGAGATGCGCCGTTTCAATGGCCGTTTTACTAAGGGGAGTTGGCAATGTATTGGCTTGGATCCACAGGAAGCAGCATTACGCGCAGGACAAATGCCGTGGGATTCTTCTTATCCTTCTTTAGGTGCTCAGCAAAGGGTTACTCGTTATCTAGCATCGGATCAAAACGCGATAGTGCCTTTAGATGACACGCTGAAAGCGGGAGATTACCGTCAGTTTTATGCCCAACTTGGAAATGCCATATTAGGGACAGGTGAAGCCCCTGTGTCTATGGAGCAAGCCTGTCAGTTAATTTATGGTTTGTGTCTGGTAGAACAATCCGCGATGGAAGGAAAACGTCTTAATTGGAATTATACGGTTGATATTTAATGGTTTTTTCTCTCGTATCACATTCTACTTATAGAATGACCTAGATAGATACGTCATATACAGTAAAAAAACAGTTGAGCTAAATCATTACAGTTCTTATTATCTTTTGCCCTTTTTGTGTTTACTTCATCAAATAGGGCTATTTTCTGTCTGATCCTACAATAAAAATACAATATTGGAAGGTTTTATATGTGTTCCAATAGAAGATCAATTCTCTATGTTTAGTGGTGTTTTTCGCTACTTTTCATGTCATAGACAGAATTCAAATATCAAATAACCCACTCCCTGAGGGATAAGAATGCGAAACCTAGTTGTATTGAGCAAATTGGTCTTGGCTACTTTGTTAGCCATGTCTTTGGTTGCCTGCGGTGGATCTGAAAAGACAGAGGCAACGGCAAAAGCGGATAAAAAAATTGAAGTGATTAATTGGAAAATGGTTACCACTTGGCCAAAAAACTTCCCAGGGTTGGGAACTGGCGCTGAAGCCTTAGCGAAAAACATTACTAAAATGTCTGGTGGTCGGCTGAACGTTAAAGTGTATGCCGCTGGCGAGTTGGTTCCACCATTAGAAGTATTTGATGCTGTTTCTCGTGGTACCGCTGAAATGGGCCATGGGGCTTCTTATTACTGGAAAGGTAAGATGCCAGCGGCGCAATTTTTTACCACAGTACCTTTTGGTTTAACAGCTCAAGAACTTAACTCATGGATTTATTACGGTGGTGGCTTGGCTCTTTGGGAAGAGTTGTACGCACCTTTTAACTTAGTTCCAATGTTGGCGGGCAACCCTGGTGTGCAAATGGGCGGTTGGTTTAACAAAGAGATTAACTCTTTAGACGACTTTAAAGGTCTAAAAATGCGCATGCCAGGTCTTGGCGGCGAAGTGTTGAAAAAAGTGGGTGCGACACCGGTTAATTTACCCGGCAGTGAAATTTTCACCGCATTACAGACTGGGGCAATTGATGCGACGGAATGGGTTGGTCCATACAACGATCTTGCATTTGGCTTATATAAAGCGGCGAAATATTACTATTACCCAGGTTGGCATGAGCCAGGTTCAGGCATTGAGGCGATTTTTAACAAAGATGCATTCAATGCGTTACCTGAAGATTTACAGGCTATTGTTCGCGCAGCAGCGCAACAAGCTAATCAAGATATGCTGAATGAATTTACAGCGCGAAACAATGCGGCATTAATAACCTTAGTTAATGATCATAATGTGATTTTGAAGAAGTTTCCAAAAGACCTTTTAGCAGCACTGAAAAAGGCGTCTGAAGAAACACTGATTGAAGTGGCGGCACAAGACCCCAAAAGTCAAAAAGTGTATGACTCATTCAGAGCATTTTTGGACTCGGTGAGTGAATGGCATGAAGTTTCTGAACGTGCCTATATTAATGCCCGAGTAGGAGGCTAGTATTAACCTCGTTTGAATAATGGTTAAAACGCTCTAATTAAAAAGCCTCGCTACGTTTATAGTGGGGCTTTTTGGTTTTTTAAGTGCGATAGAGTGCTCAATTTAAAGAAACCACCAATAAAGATAAAAAAGCCTTGAGAGAAATGGCCTCAATTCATACTATCTGAATCACCTATGTGTAAGAAATATGATCCAACGTTAGGGTCAATGCCTTTCTGATTCGCAGAGTATTATAAAAATAACTGAACTACCTTTTTGAGGGATAACGAATGAATAGAATAAAAACGTGGAGCAAGTTAGCGATTGTTGGTTTGACTGCAGCCACTTTGGTTGCCTGTGGTGGGTCTGAAGAAAAAGTAGCCACGAAAGAAGAAGCTAAAGCCGAAGTCATTAATTGGAAAATGGTCACTACTTGGCCGAAAAACTTTCCAGGTCTGGGGACGGGTGCTGAAAGCTTAGCAAAAAACATCACAGAAATGTCTAACGGCCGTTTGAATGTAAAAGTATATGCGGCTGGCGAGCTGGTTCCGCCATTGGAAGTATTTGATGCCGTTTCCCGTGGAACTGCACAAATGGGTCATGGTGCGGCTTATTATTGGAAAGGAAAAGCACCTGCCGCGCAGTTCTTTACTGCGGTGCCTTTTGGCTTTACCGCTCAAGAGATCAACTCTTGGATTCACCACGGTGGTGGTTTGAAGCTGTGGGAAGAAATCTACGCGCCATTTAACCTAATTCCTATGGCAGCGGGTAACACAGGGGTACAGATGGGCGGATGGTTTAATAAGGAGATCAACTCTCTAGATGACTTCCAAGGCTTGAAAATGCGTATGCCTGGTTTAGGTGGAGAAGTACTTAAAAAAGTTGGCGGTACCCCAGTTACTTTACCTGGTGGCGAGATCTTTACTGCTTTGCAAACTGGTTCTATCGATGCAACAGAATGGGTTGGCCCTTACAACGACTTAGCTTTTGGTTTGTATAAAGCCGCTAAATTCTACTATTACCCGGGTTGGCATGAGCCAGGTTCTAGCATGGAAGCACTTTATAACAAAGAAGCATTCGAAGCCTTACCTAAAGATCTTCAGTTGATTGTTCGAGCAGCGACGCGTCAGGCGAATGCAGACATGTTGGATGAGTTCACTGCGTTGAATAATGCGGCATTACAAACGCTGGTAAATGATCATAATGTGATTCTTAAGCCCTTCCCTCGAGATGTGCTTTCTGCGTTGAAAAAAGCCTCTACAGAAACCTTAGATGAAGCGGCCGCAGCGGATCCGATGACGATGAAAGTCTATGAGTCATTCAAAGACTTCCGTGCCAAAGTAACGGCTTGGCATGAAGTTTCTGAGCGTGCCTATATTAATGATCGTGATATCGACTAAGTCTTTTAAATAGAAAAGCGTCATTGTAAAAAGCCCCTTCAGGTTAACCTGAAGGGGCTTTTTAGCACCTGAGTGGCATGAGTCTTAGTCGTCCATGCTGCCCAGTTCTAGCAAGGTAGCGTTACCGCCAACCGCTGTGGTGTTGATGGATACTGTGCGCTCAGTGACGAAGCGAAGTAAGTAATGAGGCTTAGCAATAGTACTCAGCGTTTCACTGTCGGTTTCTTCAACCAATTGGCAGATAAGGCCGCTTTTCGCTACAAGGCGTTGGTTTAGCGCTTTCGCTTGTTCTGCATTGCACAACACAGCAACGCCAGCTAGGTTTTCTGCTTCGATCAAAGAATCCTGTGCAGATTCGGCAACGTTTTGAATCACACCTTCTGCTACGAATGGTGCGATAGCATCCATAATTTCCTGGCCTGTTGGGCCGACCGTAATCACCGGGTTACCAGCGACTAGGGCGGTAAACACTTGGCCGACTAATCCCACGGTGGCTTTTTCAGTGTCGATAAAAGAGGTGCATAGAAAAACACCACGTCCTTGGGTCGATAGCTCATTACGTTCACCCGTTGGTCCTGGCATGATACGTGTTTCTGAGATTTCTTTGACGGCATTTTCAAGCTGCCAGTGGGCCATTTTTCTTTGCGCTTCTGGAAACGATGCAAGGGCTGTTTTTAGGCAGTCAGCACGGCCATCGGCACATAACATGTCCCAAGCTTCGAAAACATCTTGAGCGACCTGAATTTGGATAGGTTGTACGATTGTCATAATAGTGTCCCCTTAAAGGTCTTGCTCAATAGCGAAGCGTTGTAGGTAATGTGGACCACCTGCTTTCGGGCCAGTACCAGATAAGCCTTGTCCACCGAAAGGTTGCACACCAACAACGGCGCCGACTTGGTCACGGTTGATATAGAGATTACCAACGCGAGCACGACTAGCGATACGGGCGCAGGTTGTTTCGTTACGGCTATGAACACCCAGTGTCAGACCAAAACCAGAATTGTTAATGGTGTCGATAATCTTGTCTAGATCACGAGCCTTGTAGCGCACAACATGGAGAATAGGGCCGAACTTTTCATCGGTAAGCTGGTCGATGCTACTAATTTCAAACGCGGTTGGTGCAACGAAAGTGCCGTTATTCGCGAAAGCTGGAAGTTCTGCTTGTGCGATTAACTTACCTTCTTTGGTCATGTGTTCTATGTGTTCAAGCAGCATGGTTTGTGCTTTTTTATCAATGACAGGGCCAACATCGGTGCTATGAAGGTAAGGTAAGCCAACAGACTGCTCTTGCATCGCACCTTTGATCATTGGGATCACTCGATCCGCAATATCTTCTTGAAGAAACAAGACACGTAGTGCTGAACAGCGTTGACCCGCAGAAGCGAAGGCTGAACGAACGGCATCGCGTACCACTTGCTCAGGTAATGACGTCGAGTCAACCAACATGGCATTTTGACCACCGGTTTCTGCAATGACTGGCACTGGCGCAACGCCACGGTTTGCTAAGGTACGGTTGATCAATTGTGCTGTGCCAGTAGAACCGGTAAAGGCTAGTCCAGCAATGCGTTTGTCGCTGGTGAGCGGAGCACCAACGGTAGCACCATCGCCTGGTAAAAGGTGAAGCACATCGCCTGGAACACCGGCTTGATGTAGCAACTCAATGGCACGGAAGGCGATTAAGCTGGTTTGTTCCGCAGGTTTTGCGACTACTGTGTTACCCACTACCAATGCTGCCGCGACTTGGCCGGTGAAGATGGCCAGCGGGAAGTTCCAAGGGCTGATACAAGTGAAGACACCACGGCCAGTAAGCTGAGCTTTTTGCTCTTGACCTAGGAAGTCTGTGTAAGTGGTTGGTGTAGCAAAATGGCTACGAGCTTGTTGTGCGTAATAGCGGCAGAAATCCACGGCTTCACGTACTTCATCGATACTGTCTTGAATGGTCTTACCCGCTTCACGATGGCAAAGTGCCATCAATTCTGGGTAGTTTTCTTCCATCAAGTCGGCCATTCGATCTAAGCAATCAGCACGGTCAGAGGCAGGACGTGTTGACCACTCAGGGAAAGCGGCTTCAGCAAGGTCAATAGCCTTAGTTACCGTCGCTGTGTCTGCCCAGTCAATTTGACCTGCTGTTTGACTATGATCGTAGGGGCTTTCTACTGTGTGAGTATTCGCGGTTGCTAGGTTTTCACCACCTACGATAGGGTAAGCGCGCCATTGAGTATCTTGCCCCATGAAGGTATCGATTTGCGCTTTGAACGGTGTCCATTCGGCATCAATTTCGATGTTTGGCCCGAAAGAGTTCTTACGGTCATCAAACAACTCTGTTGGCACCTTGATATGTGGGTTGATCAAGGTTTTGCGACTTTCCAATGTTGTAACTGGGTGGTGTACCAAGTCAGAAATAGGATAGCTAGCATCGATCAAGCGATGTACGAACGAGCTATTTGCGCCGTTTTCAAGCAGACGACGAACCAAATAAGGTAACAAGTCTTTATGGCTACCTACAGGGGCATAAATACGGACACAGATGTCACTGTCTTTGATTAAACGGTTATAGAGGGCGTCACCCATACCGTGTAGGCGTTGGAATTCAAACTCTTCGGTGGTTGCGCCTAATTCGGTTGCCAAGCAAGTGATTGCCGCAATGGTATGGGCATTGTGACTAGCAAATTGAGGGAAGATATTAGCACGGGTATGTTCGCTTAATAGGAAACGAGCACAAGCCAAATAGGAAACGTCAGTTGACTCTTTACGAGTATAAACTGGGTAACCAGTGATACCACGCTGTTGGCAAAGTTTGATTTCAGAATCCCAGTAAGCGCCTTTGACAAGGCGCACAGGGACTTGGTCTCCTTGTTCTTTAGCGAGAGCAGCAAGCCATGCTAAAACAGGCAGAGCACGCTTAGAATAAGCCTGAATAACCAGCCCGAATAGACCCCAACCACGTATTGCTTCATCACGGTAAAGTTTTTCGAATAAGTGTAGAGACAATTCTAAGCGATCTGCTTCTTCTGCATCGATAGTAATACCCACGTTCAGTGAGCGAGCTTTGATGATTAAGCCTTTTACGCTATCGAAAAGTTCTGTCATAACGCGTTCTTCACAGCCGACTTCGTAACGGGGGTGAAGTGCAGAAAGCTTGATAGAAATAGTAGGGCGATGCTTTTGGTTATAAGTATCTTTGCCGACAGACTCAACCGCTTGCATATAAGACGTTAGGTATTTATCGGCATCGGATGCCGTTAGTGCTGCTTCACCTAACATGTCGAAAGAATAGGTATAGCCTTTGTCACGGTAGCTTTTACCACGAGATAGGGCTTCTTTGATGCTACGACCTAGTACAAACTGATGCCCCATGACCTTCATGGCTTGGTTCATCGCTTTACGAATCACTGGCTCAGAAACACGGTTTACCATGCGGTTTACGAGATTAGCAGGCTGACCATCTTTGGTTTCATCCATGGTGACGATTTTACCTGTCAGCAATAGACCCCAAGTAGAGGCGTTTACAAAGAAGGAGTCCGAATTTTTTGCATGGGACGCCCAATCGGCGACGCTCAAACGGTCTTTAATGAAAGCGTCTGCGGTTTCTTTATCCGGCACTCGCATTAAGGCTTCGGCTAGACACATTAGCAAGATGCCTTCTTTCGTATCTAGGCTGTATTCCAACAACAAGGCGTCGATCATCGACATGCTGTCGTCATCTTGACGGACTTGTGCAATTAAGTTCGTTGCGGCATTCGTGCAATGTTCTAGCTCTTTGTTGGTTGGTTTGGCTAAAGGTAATAGCTCATTCAACCACTTTTCTTCATCCATACTGTAGAGAGGGGAAATTAGCTGCCACAGTTCGTTTAGTGGCCGCTGAATGAAGTTGGGTTGTAACACCTCAATCGCTTTAAACATAGTTGGATTCTCCCGAGACTAAACTTAAAAGAACGACTTTCTTTTTTCGTTAGACCGTATGTTGTTATAGAGCATTTAGCAATTATTCGACGGTTTTTATGAAACCTGACAAAAAACTGCCTGTCTGGATAATACGCACACTTTAGTGATAGAGAGGAGAAACTGTCTTTCGAAAACGTCGGTTTTTTTTATAAGAAAGTCTGGTTGTTTTAGGGGGAATGGGTGGCGGCTTTTTTAGGGTGCGGAAAAGGATGTGGAAAGTAGAAAATGCATTGAAATAGTGCGCAGTGTTTGCCCAAAAAGCTTAGCGGCTAGTGAATTGTTTTTGATAGCGCAATGGGGTGATACCCAAGGTTTGAGAAAACACATTGGTCATGGCACTTTGGCTAGAAAAGCCACACATCTCAGCCACCTGAATAGGAGGAAAACCTTCGCTGAGTAAGCTCTGTGCACGCTCTAGACGTTTGCGCATTAAGTATTGGTGTGGCGTGATGCCCGTACGGTCTTTAAAGCGTTCATGGAATTGACTGACGCTGAGAAAGCAAAAGTTGGCGAGCTGGTCTATGTGCACACGACGGGAGAGGTTTAGCTCAATAAACTGATCTAACTTATTGATATCAAGATGATTACCACGAATTCGTGAGTCTTTATTGTTGACCTGATGGCGAATTGCACTAAGTAAAGTGTTGCCGCAAGCTCGTGCCAGCATGGGATCATCAGGGTATTGTTGTAATTCACCGGATAGTGCCGAGGCCAATACTTGTAAACGTGGCGTTAGTTGAAAATACGCGGCTTGGTCAAATAGCCGCGACACCATTTCATATTCTTCGTCCGTGATGCTCTTTTGAGGAGGAATAGGCAGGTTAACCACCATGATTTGGTTTTCACCGAGCCCTGCAAAGGCATGACTGTTTGCTGACGGCAGAATACAACCTTCGCCAGTGTGCAGTTGCTTGCCATTACCCTGTATATCGAAATCGGTATTACCATCGAGAACGACAACCAGTTGGTGGTAATCGTGATCATGGGTGTCCGCTTCATTCGGTAGGCTGAAAACATCGGATTCAGGCTGAGTCAAAATATGCCTTTTAATTAGTGTGATTTGGCCAGTATAGCTATCTTATTGAGACTTGAGTAGGGGGCGTGGCGAGATCTAGGTTTTCGCCGGAAGGCATGGCGTTTAAAGGCGTTGTACTCAAGCGCGAGACACTGGTATTAGGGTATCGCGCTTGGTGGTTCTTTTAGTTAACCTTGATGACTAAATTGCCTAAGGCGCCAGATTTCAAAACATCTTCATGGGCCTGAGGCAATTCCGTGAGCGCATAGCTATGGCGAATAACGGGTTTTAATACACCTTTTTCAAATAAAGGGCGTAAAGATTTGGCAATTAAAGCTAGTTCATCGGGTTTCACATTGGCTAACGCAACACCAACAACGGATGCGTCACGGGCCATCAGATCACGAGGGTTAATTTCCACCGTACCACGATTTCCAATAACCGCGACACAGCCACCGAATGCCAAGGCTTTTAAGTCTTGGTCTAGGTTATGATTCGCCAACATTTCGATGATGATATCAAAGCCTGTATCAAGAGACTGAAAGGGAGCAAGGTGGTTATCTTCACTGTGCATGATTACCGTTGAAACACCCTGTTTACTCAGCAACGCCGCTCCTTCAGGTGTTCCTGCACTAGCGACGACTTCCATTCCTGCCGCTAATGCTAACTGAACGGTTGCGATGCCAACGGCACCCGTTGCGCCATGTACTAATACTGTATCGCCCGCTTTGGCATTGGCCCGACCAAATAAGGCTCGGTGTGCAGTGGTATAAGGTATTCCAACACAAGCGCCTTCTTGAAAAGATAAAGCATCTGCTAAAGGGTAAACATGGGTTGCGGCACAAACTGTAAACTCAGCAGATGAACCTGTTAGGTTACGACTGAAATAGACTCGTTGGCCTATTTCAAAACCTGTTACATTGTCACCTAATGCAGCAATAGTTCCTGCACCATCAGACCCCGGAGTATGAGGGAATGTCGTCGAGTAGTTATTAGTACCAGAACGAATATAAGTATCTACAGGATTCACGCCTGCAGCGCCCATTTCTATCAATATTTGATCTGCATTGAAGTTTGGCTTGTTAGTTTCTACCAAAGTTAAATCAGTGGCAGGGCCATAGTCTTTCATTTGCATTGCTTTCATTGTTCTTTCCTCTCAATACTTAATTGATGGTCTGAAAATTAGTCTGCATAAACTTGTTCTGGTAGCCAAGTCACAAGATCTGGCCAGATAGCTAACATGAGTAGCACAAACAGCTGAATCACAATAAAAGGCAAAACACCTTTGTAGATGGATTGAGTTTTTAATTCTGGTGGCGCTACGCCACGTAAGTAGAATAGTGCAAAGCCAAATGGTGGCGTTAGGAAAGACGTTTGTAAATTGATCGCCATCATGATGCCCAGCCAAACAGGGTCTAACCCCATTGCTAATAGAACAGGGGCGACAATGGGCACCACAACAAAGGTAATTTCAATAAAGTCTAGAATAAAACCTAAGAAGAACATCAGCAGCATGACGACTAACATGGCGCCAACCACACCACCGGGTAATTGTGAGAAGAAGTCTTTAATTAACTCCTCACCACCAAAACCACGAAATACCAAAGAAAAAAGCGATGCACCGACCAGAATCATGAACACCATACTGGTGACCTTGGTGGTGGCATAAACAGTATCTTTTAGGGTTTGTAAGCTTAATTTGCCACTTCCCCATGCTAACAATGCGGCACCAAATGCACCGACACCAGCCGCCTCTGTTGGTGTTGCAACACCGCCTAGGATGGAACCTAATACCGCAAAGATCAGGATTAAAGGAGGGAAAAGTCCTTTGATTAGTTGTATGAACAAGGGCTCAGTTGAGTCATTGCGTAGTTCTTCACGGGGCACGGCAGGGGCTTTATGCGGCTGTAACCAAGCGATTAAAAGAACATAAACAATATATAAGGCAACAAGGATCAAGCCAGGAATCAAGGCACCGACAAAAAGATCGCCAACCGAAACGGTTTTGGGCGAGAAGATACCCATTTCTAACTGCGCTTTTTGAAAGGCGTTGGACATTACGTCGCCCAATAGAACTAAGGCGATTGACGGTGGAATAATTTGTCCTAGGGTTCCTGTAGCACAAATGGTGCCGGCGGCTAACGCTGGGTCATAGCCGCGGCGCAACATTGTCGGTAGGGAGATCATGCCCATGGTAACGACAGTTGCACCGACGATACCAGTACTGGCGGCGAGTAACATACCAACTAGGATGACAGAAATGCCTAAGCCACCACGCATGGTGCCAAATAGCATGGCCATGGATTCGAGAAGTTTTTCAGCCAGTTTGGATTTTTCTAACAGAACGCCCATTAATACAAAGAGTGGCACTGCGATTAGAGTCTCATTGCCAATAATACCAAATAAACGGTTTGGTAATGCTTCTAGGAAAACACTTTCAAAGGAGCCAAAAACAGAACCGACTGCCGCAAAAATTAATGCGGTACCGCCCAAAGAAAAGGCGACAGGGTAACCAAATAATAAGCATACGCACACGCCAGCAAAGAGCCATAAAGGGATAAATTCAGCCATTAGTTTTGTCCTTTAGCGGTTCGAGTAGCGCTGACAACGCCAATGTTTTTTAAAATATCGGCTAGGCCTTGAATGATTAAGCTAATCATCATGATAGGAATGAGTGTTTTCAGTAGATAAACAAAGGGTAAGCCGCCAGGTTGAGACGAGGTTTCTAATACTTGCCAAGACGCATTCACATAATTAAAGCTTAAATAAGCGGTATAAAGAGTGAATGGTAATAGGAAGAAAACCCCACCGATGATATTTATCCAAGCTTTTTTAGAGGCAGAAAAGTCGCGATAGAAGACATCAACACGCACATGTTCATCATCTTTAAAGGTATAGGCAGCCCCCAACATAAACACCATCGCATGCAGGTAAAGAACCGATTCTTGCAGTGCGATGGAGCCAATATCAAACCCATAACGCAGTAATACGATAAGGCAGGTTAGCACCATCATCGCTAAGGTTAGCCAAGCAACCCATCGTCCCATGTAATAGGAGATGGACTCAGCTGAGCAAACTAGTTTGTTTAACATTAAATTTTCCAAAGTATTCGAATCATTATTCGTGCTTTATTAACTCAAGAGCGGTTAAAAAGTAACCAAAGAATCGCTGTGAGGTATGAGATCACAGTCTAGAAACCGGACGCTAAGTCTATTGGATATCGCCACGCTTGGGAATATAAGACGTACATGAAGAGGGGGAGTAAATTATCGACATAGGATTTTTTTTGATTTTTTGGAAATATTTCACTTTTTAATATTTCTGTCACATATGCCTTTTATAGTGAATCCTATTGAAAGAGCCATGAGCAGTTGCTCATAAATATTTGACTATAACCACTGAGGTTTATGTGATGAAAAAACTAGTTGCAGGTTTAGCAATTACAGCGGCAATGGGTGCTTCTGTTAGTGCGTTTGCAGATATCGATCCAAACTTGATGTCTTACAACAAAGCAAGCGGCGTTTCAGGCAATATTTCAAGCGTAGGTTCTGACACTCTAGCTAACCTAATGACATTGTGGGCTGAAGACTTCAAACGTCTATACCCGAATGTAAATATTCAAATTCAAGCGGCTGGTTCTTCAACTGCGCCACCAGCGCTGACAGAAGGTACGTCTAACTTCGGTCCTATGTCTCGTAAAATGAAAGACAAAGAAGTAGCGGCTTTTGAGAAAAAATTTGGTTATAAGCCAACGGCTATTCCTGTTGCTATCGATGCGCTAGCAGTGTTCGTGCATAAAGATAACCCAATCAAAGGCTTGTCTCTTCCAGAAGTTGATGCAATCTTCTCTTCTACCCGTAAAGGTGGTCACAAAGAAGATATCAATACTTGGGGTAAAGCGGGCCTTACTGGTGCTTGGGCTAACCGTGATGTTCAAATCTTTGGTCGTAACTCGGTGTCTGGTACTTATGGCTACTTCAAGAAACACGCGCTTTTCAAAGGCGATTATAAAAACAGTGTAAACGAGCAACCAGGTTCTGCTTCTGTTGTTCAGTCTGTTTCTACTTCTCTTAACGGTATCGGTTACTCTGGTATTGGTTACAAAACATCTTCTGTACGTGCATTGCCACTTACAAAGAAAGAAGGCGGTAAGCTAATTCCTGCAACCGTAGAAAACGCAGCAACGGGTAAATACCCATTGTCTCGTTTCCTTTACGTTTACGTAAACAAAGCACCTAACAAGCCACTTGCTCCAATGCAGCGTGAGTTTGTTAAGATGGTTCTTTCTAAAATGGGCCAAGAGGTTGTTGTAAAAGACGGTTATGTACCTCTACCAGCTAAAGTTGCAAACAAATACCTTAACAGCCTAGGCATTAAGTAAGTTAAGCTTTAGTAGCGAGTAGTAAGAAAATAGAGCAGGAGTAGCCTAACAGCACTCCTGCTTTCTCTGTCCTACTTGTTGTCATAAAATCGTCACACAAGAAGATGAATTCGGATGACTAAATCAACTGACCATCAGATGCCTGAGTTGGATTTCAATACCCCTGCTTTAAAGCGTCACCGTAAGATTAGAGCCCTGAAAGACCGTATAGCTGGGATGGGCATTGCCATTGGAGGTAGCAGCGTTATTCTGGCTGTGCTGCTTATTTGTTTCTACCTACTTTATGAAGTAGCGCCGTTATTCTCGAGCGCGGAAATTGATGCTAAGGCAAGCTATGCTTTGCCTGCCCAAGACCAAGGTGAAAGTCTCTACTTAACCACTGAAGAACAATCAGAAGTTGGGATGCGTGTTGCTATGAATGGCAGTATCGTATTTTTCTCTGTGGCTGATGGCAATGTGATCGAAGTCATCAAGAACCCACGGGAAGAAAAAGTGACCGCTTTTGCCGTAGAGTCAGACACCAGTCATCTTATGGCGTTTGGATATGGCGATGGCAAAGCACTTGTTGCTAAGCACAGCTATCGAATTTCATACCCTGATGGCAAGCGTAAAATCACTCCTTTTGTTGAATTTCCTTACGGTGAAGAAGCGATCGAGGTTAGTGATTTTGCCATCAAAAAATTGACGGTTCGTGATACCGAAGATGGCCTCACCATTGCAGCAATTGGTGATTCCCAAAGTGCGATTACTCAGGTTAATAAAGAAACCAATTTCATTACTGACGAAGTGGAGTTGAGTGAGCAAAGTGAGCCGCTGCCGTTTGTTGCTGATGTGGCTAGCATGCTGATCAGTGGTGATCAGCGTTATCTATATGTTGCGACGCGTTCCGGTCAGCTAAGCGAATTCGATCTGCGTGACTTCGATAATATTGCATTAAAAGACAACATCACTTTATTTAAAGACACGGATGCCAAGCTGGTTTCTATGACCTATTTGCTAGGTAAGTCTTCTATTATGTTTGCCGATTCTTCTGGTCGAGTGAGTCAGTGGTTCAATGTTCGTGACGATGAAACGAATGAAGAAAAGCTGACTTTTATCCGTGATGTAAAACAACCTGTTGCTTTAGTTGGTATTACCATGGAGCAACGTCGTAAAGGTTTTGCGACACTAGATGAGCGTGGCTTGGTGGCAATTTATAATGCGACCTCGACCCGTCAAGTTATCGATGAGAAGTTAAGCGACGACACCGCTCGCATGATCAGCTTTACGCCACGTGCTAATGGTTTGTTATTGGAAGACAGTAAGGGCCTGCACTTTTTCCATGTTGAAAATGAGCACCCTGAGGTGTCTTGGTCTTCGTTATGGGGCAAGGTGTGGTATGAAGGGTATCAAGAACCCACTTACACTTGGCAGTCTTCTGCGGCTAATAATGACTTTGAGCCTAAATACAGTTTAATGCCATTGGCATTTGGTACCTTGAAAGCCGCTTTTTATGCCATGTTAATGGCGGTACCACTGGCCATTTGTGGTGCCATTTATACTGCTTATTTCATGGCGCCAGCATTACGCCGTAAGATCAAACCTGTTATCGAATTAATGGAAGCTTTACCTACCGTTATTTTGGGTTTTTTAGCAGGTCTATTCTTTGCGCCTTTCCTTGAAGAAAACCTAGCAGCAACCTTTAGTGTTTTGGTTGTACTGCCTATAGGTATCTTGGTTTTCGCTTACCTTTGGTCACGTCTTCCACAGCAAGTTCGTTGGTTGGTGCCAGATGGCTGGCAGCCGCTGGTGTTGATTCCTGTGATCGTTTTCCTTGCTTGGCTCTGCTTGGCGTTGAGCCCCATTATTGAGTTGAACTTCTTCGGCGGCAATATTCGAGGTTGGATTACTCATGATTTAGGGATCACTTTTGACCAACGTAATGCACTGGTGGTTGGTTTTGCGATGGGCTTTGCGGTTATCCCGACTATCTTCTCTATTACGGAAGATGCCATATTTAGTGTCCCTAAAGCACTGACTCAAGGGTCTTTGGCACTGGGTGCAACTTACTGGCAAACCATGACTCGTGTTGTCTTACCGACGGCGAGCCCGGGTATTTTCTCTGCGGTGATGATTGGTATGGGGCGTGCTGTGGGTGAAACCATGATCGTTCTAATGGCGACGGGTAATACACCAATTATGGATGTGAATATCTTCGAAGGTATGCGTACTCTAGCGGCGAACTTAGCCGTGGAAGTGCCAGAATCTGAAGTAGGAAGTTCACACTATCGTATCTTGTTCTTGGCAGCCTTCGTGCTCTTTATCTTCACCTTTGTGGTGAACACGATTGCTGAAACTGTGCGTCAGCACCTACGCAAAAAATACGGGTCATTGTAATGAGTACTGATATGAAAATGCAGAAAAAATCCGTATCCGAATGGGTCAAATCTGGTGATCCGTGGGTGTGGTTAAACGCAGGTGCTGTGGCGATTTCGGTCATCATGGTAATTGGCTTATTGTTGTTGATTGCGGTGCGTGGTTTAGGTCATTTCTGGCCAGCGGATGTGGTGCAAGCTCACTATGCTTTACCGGGCGAATCTGAGTACAACATTGCTGCTGAACGGGTGGAAAGTGTTGAGGTATCCGCTGCGCAATTACGTGAAGCGGGTATTCAGATTCCAGACGAGCATCAATTGATGCAGCGTACCCTAATGAAAACAGGGAACCGAGATGTTTACGGTTCGGATTTCCGTTGGGTGATCGATGAATACCTAACTGAGACCAAACGTCCTGAAATGCTATTTACAGCGGAGCGTCGTGAATGGGGTAATTTATACGGTTACCTAAAAGCGGTGAAGGAAGACGGTAAAATCGTTTCTCAAACGAATGATTTAACGCCGACAGCGTCTGCGATGGCAACTTGGCAAGTGTTCGAAGAAAGCATAGAACGCGCTTCTAAAATTCATGATGCTATTCATGTTATAGAGAAGAAAGACATCGGCAAGATTAACTATGCACTTGAACGTATTCGTTTAGAGCAACGTCGCCTTGAACTAAAAGGTAAGTTAACGCCAGAAGCGGAAGCGGATCTTGCTACAGAGCGTGGTCAATACGACGAAGAATACAAGCAGCTTCAACAGAGTTTGATTGAACTTTATAGTCAAATTAATCGTGATACCTTCATCGTTCAGGTGATGGATGGTTCAGTGCATGAAATGCCAGTTTCTAAGATTGTTCATGCTTTTCGTGCAAACTCCATGGGGGTTGTCGAGAAAATAGGTTTTTACTTCGTTAAGTTAGGTGAATTTTTATCGGATGAACCACGCGAAGCGAATACGGAAGGCGGTGTGTTCCCAGCCATCTTCGGTACTGTCATGATGGTATTGTTGATGACGGTTTTGGTCACACCATTCGGTGTCGTTGCTGCAGTGTATTTGCGTGAATACGCATCGCAAGGCTGGGTGACACGTATCATTCGTATTGCGGTAAACAACTTAGCGGGTGTTCCTTCTATCGTATACGGTGTGTTTGGCTTGGGCTTCTTTATTTACTTCCTAGGTTCAGGCATTGACCAAGCTTTCTTCCCTGAAGCGCTGCCTTCACCAACCTTTGGTACAGGTGGTTTAATGTGGGCGTCTATCACACTGGCTTTATTGACGGTACCTGTGGTGATTGTCGCGACGGAAGAAGGTTTGTCCCGTATTCCTCGCAATGTTCGTGAAGGCAGTTTGGCTTTAGGAGCAACGAAAGCAGAAACCCTATGGCGTGTTGTTTTGCCTATGGCAAGTCCAGCTATCATGACTGGGGTGATTCTTGCGGTAGCGCGTGCGGCCGGTGAAGTAGCACCTTTGATGTTAGTTGGTGTGGTAAAACTTGCGCCGTCATTGCCATTGGATGGTAATTACCCTTATATCCATTTGGATCAAAAATTCATGCATTTGGGCTTCCACATTTATGATGTGGGTTTCCAAAGCCCTAATGTGGAAGCGGCACGACCTCTTGTGTACGCGACAGCTTTATTGCTAGTGATTGTTATTGCTTTGCTTAACTTGTCAGCAGTAACGATTCGAAACCATCTACGTGAAAAATACAAATCGCTAGAAATGTAAGCGGCGGAGAATAGATTATTATGAGCGACGTAAAAACACACTCAATTGATATTTCAGCGATGCAGCGTAGCCAACAGGCTCTGCGTATTGAAGATGAAAAAGTATGTTTATCGGTAAACGATTTGCACTTATTTTATGGTGAAAAAGAAGCCTTGAAGGGGATAGATATGATTATTCCCGAAAAAAAGGTAACAGCATTTATCGGACCTTCTGGTTGTGGTAAATCGACCTTATTGCGTTGCTTTAACCGCATGAATGATTTGGTTGATAGCTGCCGTATTACTGGTGAAATCAATCTGCACTCTGACAATATTTATGCCAAAGGAACAGACGTTGCAGAGTTACGCCGCCGTGTTGGTATGGTATTTCAGAAGCCTAACCCGTTTCCTAAAAGCATTTACGAGAACGTGGCTTATGGCCTGCGAATTCAGGGTATTAACAAGAAACGTGTATTGGATGAAACCGTTGAGTGGGCGTTGCGTTCTGCGGCATTGTGGGACGAAGTGAAAGACCGACTACACGAAAGTGCGCTTGGCATGTCTGGTGGTCAGCAGCAACGTTTGGTTATTGCTCGTACGGTTGCTGTAAAACCTGAAGTTTTGTTGTTGGATGAGCCCGCTTCTGCTTTGGACCCTATTTCGACATTAAAAATTGAAGAATTGATTCATGAGCTGAAAAAGGATTTCACTATCGCGATAGTGACACACAATATGCAACAAGCAGCACGTGTGTCTGATTACACGGCGTTCATGTACATAGGTGACTTGGTTGAATTTGGCGATACTAATACGTTATTCACTAATCCAAGCAAACAACAAACAGAAGACTACATCACAGGCCGTTACGGCTAGGCGGAGGAAGGATTATGCAAGAATTAACTACGGACCATATCTCTCAGCAATTTAATAATGAGCTGGAAGCGCTTCGCCAACACTTTTTGACAATGGGTGGCGTAGTTGAAACTCAGGTTCAAGACGCAGTACAGGCCTTGTTAGATAGCAATGGCTCTTTAGCGGAAGACGTGAAAGAAAAAGATGCCACTGTGAATCAACTGGATGGCATTATCGATGAAGAGTGCACGCGTATTTTAGCGAAACGTCAGCCAGCGGCCTCTGATTTACGAATGATTTTGTCTATCAGCAAAGCCGTTAGTGAATTAGAACGCATGGGGGATGAAGCGAAAAAGATTGCGAATTTGACATTAAGTTTGATTGATGAAGGCGAGTCTCCACGTGGTTATGTTGAGATCAGCCGAATTGGTCAAATGGTGTCTCGGATGATCCATGATTCATTAGATGCTTATGCTCGTTTGGATATTGAAGCCGCAATTAAGGTCGCGAAACAAGACCGTAAGGTAGATCAAGAGTACAACACGGCATTGCGCTCCTTAGTCACCTACATGATGGAAGACCCTCGTAGTATTTCCCGAGTCATTAATGTTATTTGGGTACTGCGTTCTTTAGAACGTATTGGTGATCATGCTCGCCATGTTTGTCAGCATTTGATCTTTATGGTCAAGGGTGTGGATGTTCGTCATGTGGCTGCACATGATATTGCGAGTGAAGTAGAAGATAAATAATCTACATTAAGTAGGTTTATCAAATCGGCCTGTTGTCCTCCAAATAGGAGGTAGCAATAGGTCGATTTTGTGTTTTAAAGGCCTCTATTCTTTCTGTCATTGGTCTATTGGTTCTTATGCTGACTTTGCTTATGATCGGGTTTCCATTTTAGCAGCGGTTCATTCCAATGTTCTCTATTGAAACAGACTCAAACTCTTCTCCTGAACACTATTTTCAAGAACTGAATTTACAACTTTCGTCACTATTAAGCGGAGAGCGAGATCTTATTTGTAACGCGGCACAATTTTCTGCCTTTATTATGCAAACTATTGAAGGGCTAAATTGGGCTGGATTTTATTTCGCCCGTGGCGAGGAGTTAGTACTTGGTCCTTATGTTGGCAAGGTTGCCTGTACTCGCATTCCATTTGGTCGAGGTGTATGCGGCGCTGCGGCTGTTACTGAGGCAATACAACGTATTGATGATGTGCATGCTTTTGAAGGGCATATCGCCTGTGATGCTGCTTCAGCATCGGAATTAGTGGTTCCTGTTATTAATGGTGATGAGTTGATTGGCGTGTTTGATATAGATAGCCCGTCAGTAGGGCGTTTTTCTGCGGTGGACCAAGCGGGTATCGAAAGCTTAGTCGCCACCTTTGTTGCTGCAACGGATTTTAAGTGGGCAATTTAGGCTTATTGTTAAGACGCATAAAGCCTTAGTCTGCAAAGTAATCTGCTAGAGCTTGTAATGATTGTTGATATAGCTCTGGCAGTTGATCTACGGCTGCTTGTATACCCTCTTCTTTTTCGTGAGAAGCGGAGGTTTCTATGATCCGGCATTGTTCTGCTAATAAGGGTAAGGACATATTGGCACTAGCGGATTTAAGTGAGTGGCTAATATGTGCAAGGTCGTCATAGTTTTTTGCTTGCCAAGCGGTTAGCAAGAGTGTCATTTTTTCTGCGCTGTCGGTGACGTAATCTAGACGTATATTGTTAATGGTGTCTTTACCTAACAGCTCGATTAGATTATCCAAATGTGCTTTATCAATCATGATTTTTAGCCCCATCATTAGGCCGTGTGCTACTAATTTTATTAGCAGGGGGAAATAGGTGTGAAATGCTTTTTTCTAGCTGGCTTTGAGTCAATGGTGTTGATAAAAACGTCGCGCCAGATAGGAAAGTTTTATTCGTTATATGAGTCGATTTGTTATAACAAATAAAAGGCATACTTTTTTCATAGTACCTTAGGAAACTTTGTTCAGTTTCATTATCCACTAAATTGCTTGTTCCTAAAATAATAAGATCGTAATGCTTTTCTTCATTCGGGTTACCATCCTCTGAGAGGGTCGCATCGATATTGAGAGCGTCGAGTTGCAAGCTTAATATTTTTGCAAGGTGGGTATCACTTTCGACGATTAAAGCCTGTCTTGTTGCCATGTTTTTAACGGCAGCAGGAGGGTGGGACTGATTTAGTACAGACATGTGAAAAGGCAGGTTTACCCAGAATTCGCAGCCTTTTTGTGGCACGCAAGAAAAGTGTATTTCGCCTTCCATTTCGTTTACTAATTGATGACACAAGGTCAAAGGCAGGCCCATTTCATTCAATACAGTTATGTCTTGTTTTTTAGAAGGGGTTCTTAAGCTTTGTTGCAGGTGACTATCCATCCCTATGCCAGTATCTCTGATGGCAATTTGTAGCACTCTTGTCTGCTTATTTCCCGTCGGGTTCATTTTCTGTGATGGTGTTAACGATGAGGGTCTAACCTGAAGGCTGATACTACCGCTGAGAGTATGGGCAACGGCATTTTGTAATAAGGCCGAAATAATTTCTCTGAGGCGAGGGAAGTCAATATTTATTTCTTTGGGCAATGACGGATCTATGTAAGAAATAGCTTGTAAACCTTTGCGAGTGAGTTGTGGTTCTAAGGTATGCAAGCAGTCTTCTATCATGTCTTTTAAATTGCCTGTAGTAGTTATCAATGTCAGTTTTTTAGCATCGATTAACGCTAAATCAGCAAACATATCGACTGTACTCAGCAGTTGCTGAGCGGATTCTTCAATATTGTTAGATAGCTCGTTACTTAGGTGCGACTGGCTTTCTTTTGTTAAGGCTTTTGCAACACTTAGAATCGCATTAATAGGCGCTTTAACTTCTTGGTTTATAAAAGAAATCATATCAGACTTTTCTTCATTTATGGTCAGTATCTTGGCATCAAGAAGACGATTTCGTCCGGCAATAGCCTGTGTTTTTGCTAATCCTTTGATAATGAAAAAGAACAAAAATAGCAGGCTGGTTAAGAACAACATGGTTAATAGTTGAATACGATCTAAATTTGTCTGTAGGTCATCATGTTGCTGAGCGATGTAGTTATTACTGCCCTGATTGACCAGAATAACGAATTCGTTAATTTGCTTATTCAATTTTTCGATACGATCAATCAGATCAGGTAGGTAAGAGACGTCACCACTTTCTATTTTAGCAAGGTTGAGGCTAATGAGTTCGAGTTCACCGTTAATAATATTGAGAGCGCGTATTGTTCGACCACCGGAAAAGCTTCGTATTAGAGAGCCTATAGTGCCAGCTCTAAGAAGGTCAACGCGGCTCATTAGCAGATCATATTCAAAGAAGGCGTTGCCTTTTAGTGGAAAGTCGCTGTCATCCAGCTCAATGAGATAGTTTAGAAATCGATAGGTTTGCAATTGTAATTGCAGAGAGTTCCATAAAATACTTTCAAAAATACGTTTTGAGTTCGCCTTAGAACCATCATTGGTATAACTAATGATGCCGAATACGGCAATGGCGATGGTAATAATTAGAGCAATGAGCCCATAGATTATCCATTGTTGAAACCGAGTAGCCCAAGTCCTTAGCTGTAATGAACGCAAAACAACTTACTCCGCGATAAAGTAGGTTTCAATACGATGGATTTGCCAGATAGAGCGGCCATAATAGGTTTCGCTTTTTAGTTCTGGTTGATCATCAAATGGATAAATCACCATAATTGGGCCGAGTTTGCGCACACTCATTGGATGCCCATCTAGGTGGGTAGCAAAAATGGCTCCCCGTTCTGTGAAGTCTGATATAGGGATTTCTGTCATATATTGATTAAGGGCGATAACCTTTAATAGGGTAGCTTTACTCTCTATGGTTGCTAAAAGATCTTTAGCTGAGAAACCGCGGTATGTATGGGAGCCTTTTGTCCAAGGATTATGTGTGGTTACAGAGCGCTGAGGTAAAGCGTTTAGCATGTCTAAATCGAACTCGATACCATGCTCTGCATTTGCATCGTCCAAGGCGTTGGAGATGGTTAATATGACTCGTCCTGATGGCTGGTCAAGAGCATAGGAGGGCGTGTTAATAAGCAACACGCAGATAAGAGAGAAGAATAAACGCATCAATCTATTTCCGGCAAAGAGACTCAGAGATCTTATCATAGACCAAAAATATTGGATAACAGTGGTTTTTGTTCTTTATCTAGCGGCTTACTTGATGATGAAAAAGTCGCTTTAAACCGAGTTCGAAGCGACTCATATTATAAATATTAAGCAATGTCTGCTAAGCGTATACAGGCCGCTTGTTGCTCATCAGATAGGGGTTGTAATACCGGCTTTTGTAGTGCACAGGTTTCATTTGCATGGGGGCAACGGGTGCGGAAAACACAACCTGAAGGAGGGCTTATTGGGGATGGAAGATCCCCTGTTAAGAGCTGGATTTTTTTGTCTCGCTCTATTTTTGGGTCGGGCACTGGGACAGCAGATAATAGTGCTTTGGTATAGGGGTGCTGAGGAGTTTCATACAGAGCTTGTCTGCTCGCAAGTTCTACCGCATTGCCTAGATACATGACCAATACACGATCTGATATGTGTTTTACCACGCTTAAGTCATGGGCGATAAAGACCAGAGACAGATTCATCTCGGCCTGCAATGCCTTCAATAAGTTAACGACTTGCGCTTGGATCGAAACATCTAATGCAGAAACCGGCTCGTCACAAACCACTAATTTAGGTTTTAGAATCAAAGCGCGAGCAATCCCGATACGTTGACATTGACCGCCAGAGAATTCGTGAGGGTAACGGTTAATCACATTGGGCAAGAGGCCTACCTTGTCCATCATGGCGCGAACTTCTTGTTTTATCTCCGCCTTAGATAAGTGTGGCTGAAAGGTTTGTAAAGGTTCGGCAATAATGTCACCCACTGTCATGCGTGGGTTTAGAGAAGCTAATGGGTCTTGGAAGATCATTTGCAATTCTTGGCGCTTATCCCGCATTTGCTTTTTGTCTAGGTCTGTTAAGTCTTGTCCAAGCCATACCACGTTACCCTCGGTAATGGGAACAAGGCGTAGTAGCGCACGCGCCAGAGTGGATTTCCCACAACCTGATTCGCCTACGACTCCTAGAGTCTCGCCTTCATAAATGGTGAGATTAACGCCATCTACAGCCTTTAGAGCATGGCCTTTTTGCCATGGCCAAGCATTATCAGATTTGATATTGAAGTGAACCTTTAAATTGTTTACTTCCATTAATATTTTGTCGGAAATAGTCATTAAGCAACCCATCCATCAACTGATTTATGACAAGCACGAAGCTGACCTGAGGCGAATTCCTCTAATGGCGGAATGTTTTCTACGCAGCGATCTTTGGCGTATTCACAGCGCGTTTGGAAGGGGCAACCTGGTGGTAAATTCAATAAGTTTGGTGGGTTGCCGGGAATGGTTGAAAGAATACCAGCATCGGTATCCAGACGAGGAATGGCCTGTAATAACCCTTGGGTATAGGGATGAGTCGGGCGATAAAAGACGTCCTCTGCGCTGCCGTATTCCATGGTTTGTCCGGCGTACATGACAAGAACCTTATCACACAGACCTGCGACCACGCCTAGGTCATGAGTGATCATGATGATAGAGGTATTAAAGTCGTCTTTTAGTTCGTTCAACAATGTCAGGATTTGAGCTTGTACGGTAACGTCTAAGGCGGTGGTGGGTTCATCGGCAATCAGTAGTTTGGGTTGGCACAATAGGGCCATGGCAATCATTACGCGCTGCCTCATACCGCCAGAAAACTCGTGCGGGTACATATTCATGCGTTTTCGAGCTTCAGGCATTTTCACCGCATCGAGCATTTTTACCGATGCTTCAAAGGCTTCCGCTTTATTCATGCCCTTGTGCAGCATTAACACTTCCATCAGCTGCTTGCCGACTTTCATATAAGGGTTTAAGGAAGTCATAGGGTCTTGGAAGATCATCGCGATTTCTTTAGAGCGAATGCGGTTCATTTCTTTTTCGTGCAAAGATAAGATATTTCGCCCTTCAAAACGGGCCTCCCCTTTGATCACGCCATTGTTCGCCAGCAAACCCATTAGAGCAAAAGCGGTCTGGCTTTTGCCGGAGCCCGATTCGCCCACTATGCCCAGTGTTTCACCTTGCCCTAGGGTAAAATTCAGGTCATTGACTGCCGTGACAAAGCCATCAGGTGTGCCGAAACTAACGCGTAAATTTTCGACTTCTAATAGGTTCTCAGTACTTAATAAACTCATCATGCCTCCTTAGCGGTCTTTAGGGTCAAGCGCATCGCGTAAGCCATCGCCGAGGAAGTTAAAACAAAATAGCGTCACCACTAAGAAAGCGAGTGGCCAAGCCAATTGCCAGACCGCAATTTCCATATTCTGTGCGCCTTCTGAAAGCAAGGCGCCCCAGCTAGTCATGGGCTCTTGTACGCCCAGCCCTAGAAAGCTGATAAAAGACTCTAAGAGGATCATGTTTGGAACAAGAAGCGTGGCGTAGACCACAACAATGCCCAGCACATTGGGAATGATGTGACGCAAAATAATTTTTGGTGTGGAGACACCACAGGCATAGGCGGCTTCTATGTATTCCTTGTTTTTTAAACTGAGGGTTTGCCCTCGCACTATCCTTGCCATGTCGAGCCAAGAAATGGCGCCAATAGCGACGAAAATCAAGAAGATGTGGCGGCCAAATATGGTCATCAAGATGATGACAAAAAACATAAAAGGAAAAGAATTAAGAATCTCCAGGAAGCGCATCATGACACTGTCTACTCGGCCGCCAAGGTAGCCGGAAGTCGCACCGTACAGTGTACCTATTATAATGGCGACGAAGCTGCCTAGAATACCAACCAGTAAGGAGATTTGTCCCCCTTGCATGGTTCGTACAAAGATATCGCGCCCCAAGGTATCAGTGCCAAAGTAGTGGCCATTTTCAATATTGGGACGACCTAAAACGGAAATATCCGATAGGGCTTCCCAGTCTATATCTTCATAATGCCATTGACTAAAAAACGGACCTAAAAGTGCGAAAGCACCTACTAGAGCTAATATGACCAAGCTGATAACGGCAGCGTGGTTAGAGAAAAATCGACGCCGAGCGTCTTGCCATAAACTGCGACCTTCAACGTCCACCACCTGTTGGGCGAACTGTTCAATGGCCTGAACTTTGTCTTTCGTAGTAATCATAATGTCTAGGCCTTAGTAACGAATTTTTGGATCAATAACGGCATATAAAATATCGACGATGGCATTAAATACAATCGTCAATGTCCCAATTAAAATGGTCACGCCCATCACTAAAGAATAATCACGGTTTAGGGCACCATTGATAAAGTGTTGACCAATGCCTCCAGTACCAAAATACACATCGACAATCACCGAGCCTGTGACGATGCCAACGAACGCAGGTCCAAGATAAGAGACCACTGGCAACATGGCTGGGCGTAGTGCGTGTTGCAAGACAATGCGATATTTAGGCAAGCCCTTTGCGCGAGCGGTACGGATAAAGTTGGAGTGCATGGTTTCTATCATGCTGCCACGGGTGATACGGGCGATTTGGGCGATGTAGCTGGTGGACATGGCAATGACAGGCATGATCAAGTAGGGCCAAGCGCCACCGTTCCAGCCACCTGGCGGTAGCCACTGGTTATAAATAGAAAAAAATAAGATACACAATGGAGCCAGAACAAAATTAGGTAACACAATGCCAAGATTGGCAAATGACATAATGCCGTAATCAAGCCATGAATTTTGGCGTAGTGCGGCGAGAATGCCACAGCTGACGCCAATCAGTAGCGCCACGAGAAAAGACCAAATCCCTATTTCAGCGGAAACGGGAAAGCTTTGTGCAATTAGCTCATTAATAGAGAAGTCTTTATAGCGAAAAGAAGGGCCTAAGTCCCCTTGCAATAAGCCTCCTAAGTAATAGAAGTACTGGTTAATGACGGGCTCATCTAAATGGTACTTGGCGTTAATATTTGCCAGTACTTCGGGTGGTAAGGTACGTTCGCTGGAAAATGGACTTCCCGGTGCATAGTGCATCAAGAAGAAGGAAACCGTGATTAATATAAGAAGCGTTGGAATGGCTTCCAGTACACGCTTTGAGATAAATGTCAGCATAGAAAAATTACCAGATTAGGTCTGAAAACAATAAACAGAGGCTAATGCTAGGGTTGAAAATGGAAAGAGGCCCAGTACAGTAATCTGTACTGGGCGGGTAACACTGGATAATGCTTAGTGCTTGATGATGTACATATCACGCGCATAAACATTGTCTTCAGGGTTAGGTTGGTAACCACCTACGTAAGGTTTTACTAGACGTTTGTTTACGTACTGGTAAATAGGCGCAACAGCCATGTCTTGCTCAATGGCAATTTCTTCAGCCTTGTTGTAGTTCGCAGCAGGATCTTTCATGGTACGAGCATCGTGCAATAGTGTGTCGTACGCTGCGTTGCTGTATTTGCCGTCGTTGTTGCCGTGAGTGGTGGTGAGCAAATCCAACATGGTAGAGGCTTCATTGTAATCACCAATCCAACCTGCACGAGCCACATCAAACTGTTGATGCTTTTTCGTTTCTAGGTAGGTTTTCCATTCTTGGTTTTCTAGCGTGACTTTTACACCAAGGGTTTTTTTCCACATCGCAGAAATCGCAATGGCTAGTTTCTTATGGTTTTCATTGGTGTTGTAAAGCAGAGTGAAGTTAAGTGGGTTGCTCTTATCGAACCCCGCTTCTTTCAGTAAGGTTTGCGCTTTTTCGTTACGCTCTTTCTGTGTCCAAGTCGCGTAAGCTGGAGTGGCAGGGTTGAAGCCATTGACCACTTCTGGCGTGAAAGAATAAGCAGGAATTTCGCCTACGCCAGTCACGTATTTCGTGATGACATCACGATCAATAGCATAGGACAAGGCCTTACGAACACGTACGTCATTGTAGGGCGCTTTGGTAGTGTTGAATTGATAATAATAGGTGCCTAGGTAAGGCGTAATAACCACTTGGTCTGGCATATCACGTTTTAGTTGTTTGAAGTGGTCATTTGGTAGCTCATAGCTAAGGTCCATTTGGCCTGCTTGAAAGCGTTTGAGCTCAGCATTAGGAGACTCTATCGGTAAGTAAGTGACTTTATTAATAACGGTTTCCGCATCGTTCCAGTAGTATTTATTACGCGAGAACTCCATTTTTTCATTGACGACCCATTCATCCATTTTATAAGCGCCGTTAGAGACCATATGTTCTGGTTTAGTCCAGTCATCTCCCCACTTCTCTACTACTTTTTTCGGCACAGGGAACATGGTTTGGTGTGAGGTCATTTTTACAAAATAGGGTACCGGACGTTCAAGAGTCACTTGGAAGGTGTAGTCGTCGATGGCTTTTACGCCTAGTGATGAGGGTTTTGCTTCACCAGCAATAATTTTAGTCGCATTAACAATGGATGGGATTTCGATAAACCAAGCATAAGGAGATGCCGTAACAGGGTCTACTGCGCGGGTGAAGCTGTAAACAAAGTCGCCTGCTGTTACTGGGTCACCGTTAGACCATTTAGCGTCATGACGTAAATGAAATGTATAAACCGTGTTGTCTGCATTGACATCGTAACTGGTGGCGACTCCAGGAATCTGGTTACCGTCGCCGTCTTGGTTATATAAGCCTTCAAAAAGATCACGAGAACGAATCGAGCCTGGTGTACCTTCAATTTTTTGTGGGTCTAGGGTGGCTGGCTCAGAACCGCCACCACGCACAAGTTCTTGTTTGGCTGCCAGTTCTACTCCGGCCGGTACATCAGCGGCTTGTACTTGTAGTGTGCTAATAGAAGTTGCCAGAATCGCACTGGCAATAAGTGTTTTTGTCATTTTCATAATGTTCCCTTGTTGATTAGCTGAGGTGTGCAATATTGTTAGTTTTGGCGTCATGTCTGCACTGTCTGTATTCGCCTTAGCTTTCATAGTTCCTCAATTGAACACAGGTCACAATCGAAATTCCGCATCAGGTTATGCGTCTAATAAAGGTAGAAAGATTCAAAGCGGGGGAGTTTCTCGTATTTATCGCAAGGTGTTAGCAATATCGAGCTGTCTTGGTGGAGCCTAAATAGCGTGCGTGATATTCTGTCGGTCTTGGTATGAAATAGATTTTAAAAGGTAAGAGATAGCGTGATAACACAACCCTTTAAAGCCGCTGGGGCTTTTTTAAGAGCATTTCCTTTGGTCTTTTCGTCAGAGCTCAGATTGTTTATTTTGGCGCCTTTATTAGCGAATTTTTTGCTGGTTGGGCTGCTGTATTTGGTGGCATTTAGTTATTTTCAGAGTCTGATGGACTTTGTGATGGGGTATTTACCTGATTGGGTTTCCTTTTTGAATTGGCTGTTGTATCTGATTTTTGGCGCTATTATTAGTGCTGTTTTGTTCTATAGTTTTTCTGTGGGGGTCAATATTCTTGCTGCGCCCTTTATGGCGTTCCTCGCAGAAAAAGTAGAAGAAAAAGAAACTGGAAAAACCTTTGATGAAGGCTTAACGGCCAGTGTGCTTATCGCGATCATCGGCCGCAGTTTACAACGAGAATGTCAGAAAATACTGTATTTTTTACCACGTTTCATATTGTTGCTGCTATTGTCTTTTATACCCTTGGTTAATGTGATTGCACCTGTTTTGTTATTGTTATTTTCAGCTTGGATGTTATCTCTGCAATATATGGATTACGCCTTTGATAACAACAAGGTCAAATTTCATGATATGAGAATGACATTACGCTCTAAGCCTTTGTTATGTTGGACGTTTGGAGGGATAGTCATGGTTTGTTTGACTATTCCTTTGTTTAATTTATTTGTCATGCCGATTGCTGTTGTGGCGGCCACTTTATTGTGGATCTCGGTTTTTAGATCGCAACATGGGGATTTTTCTTCCCTGTTGGATCGTACTAATGGGTCTTTTTGATGTCGATGAAAATTTTAGTGGTAGACGACGCGTCTTTTACGCGTGACCTTATTCGACGAGCATTACGTAAGCAGTTTCCTGCTTGTGTGATTGAGGATGCGGTTAATGGTCGAAAAGCACAGCAACTGATGACGAAAAATCAGTTTGATATGGTGCTGTGTGATTGGGAAATGCCTGAAATGACAGGGGTTGAACTGCTTAAGTGGTGTCGTGAGCAGCCAAAGTACAAAAAAGAAGACATACCCTTTTTGATGATTACCAGTCGTGGAGATAAAAGCCATGTTGTCGAAGCGGTACAGGCTGGCGTAACAGATTACTTAGGTAAACCGTTTTCCAGTGAGCAGTTGGTGAGTAAGGTTCTTTCGGCTGCTAAGAGGCATAAAATGGAGGGCAAGCTTGCTGCTGAAAAGCCTCGTGGCGGTGGCGACTCAGCTGGACCGGGTGGCGTGGCGACGGCTTCTTTAGATGTGTTGATGGGAGCTGGAAAGTCTTCTAAGCCGGCTAGCTCTCCAGCATCAGGCGGTGCCATGGATGTACTGCTTGGCGGAAAACCAGCTAAAGCTACGCAGGCGACTAAATTTACTCATCCTCAAGCACCTGCAGTGACAGTGAAGGATGTAAAAGTTCCAACAGTCGTGCGCTTTGAAGGGAAGCAATTTCGTTGCATGGTGATTCAGTTTGGTAAGCAAGAAGCGACCATGTTGATTAAGAGTGACGATGTGATCCCGCAAGTATTAGGGCAAGCCGTATTAGATTTAGAGCATAAGGGAACGGTAAACCGTTTGAACTATTATGTTCAATCAGTTGCCACGACAGAGAAAAAACACGATTCCACTTTTTTGACCGTAGGGCTAGGCCTTATCGATCAGGACAGTGAGAAGGAAGCCTTTATTAGTCAGTTGTTCAACAGTTTATAAAACATAAAAAGGGAATCTTATAAAACAAGACTCCCTTTTTATTCGTTGTTTCCATTGCTAATGCTGGTATTGGACGCAATCGCTGGAATGTTGTCATTACGCAGACGGTTGGCAGGGAAATGACAAGAGAAAGTACTGCCATAACCGGGCTGGCTGCGAATCTGTAGTTTAGCATCATGATGTAACAGTACATGTTTCACTATGGCCAAACCAAGTCCTGTGCCACCTGTTTTTGAACCTCGTCCTTTATCCACTCTAAAGAAACGTTCCGTTAATCGAGGTATGTACCTTGGGTCGATACCTAGACCGGTATCTTTTACTGAAAATACACCATTAAATTCACCTGATTCCCACTTTACTTCAATATCACCACCATCAGGAGAGTATTTGATAGCATTGACGACAAGATTGGAGAAAGCACTGTAGAGTTCATTATAGGAGCCATATAGACGTGCCTCTTGTGGAATATCAAAGGTTAGCTTGTGCTCTTCTTTCAGCATGGCACCAGTGGATTTGTTGATCGTTTGCACTAGATCCGCAACCTTGTGCCATTGATCTTCTTCACGCTTATCATTGCTTTCTAACCGGGATAGCAACAATAGGTCTTCTATTAATTGCTCCATACGTTCAGATTGCTCAGACATGTTCACAATGCCTTTCTGCATACTTGTGGGCAAGTTGTCGCTGAACATATCTAGGGTTTCTAAATAGCCTTTAATTACCGTTAGAGGGGTTTTTAGCTCATGGGAAGCATTGGCAACAAAATCTTTTCGCATCTGTTCTAGCAGGTGCAAGCGCGTGACATCGCGGACAAAAATAAGGTGGTCGTTTTTATCATAGAGTGTGGTTTGGATTTCTAAATAGACACCGTCTTTGGCAGGAGACTTGATAATTAGGGGTTCGCCAAAGCGCTTTTGACTAAAGTAGCGAAAAAATTCAGGGCTACGGACTATGTTGGTAATAGCTTGACCCCTGTCTATTGGGCGCATTAAGCCTAAAAAGTGGGCCGCTGAGTTATTCCACCACTCCAAGTTTCCTTGGTTGTCTGCCATGATCACGCCTTCTTTCAAGGCGGCGGTGGAGCTTTCTACCCGGGTTAGAGCTTGTCGCATACGGCGCTTAGATTTACGTTGTTTCTTTTGTAATCGATATACTGCGTCGAAGACTTCGCCCCAAATGCCGCTGGTTTCTGGGGGCGCTGCCCGACCAGAATGGCGTAACCAATTGTGGAATTGATACAGCTGGTAGAGTTGCCAATATAAAGACCCGAGAACGTAAAGCAACAACACGCCCTGCAATTGTCCTAAGGTAAATCCAATTACAATACAGGCAGCTAAGCCTAAGAACCAAGTTATAAGAGTTTTACGCCAAATAGCTTTCATGCTGACCTTTTTGCTGAAAATCGGTAGCCGGTACCTCGAACAGTTTGTATCAGACTATCGTGAGTACTACCAATGGCTTTGCGTAAACGACGAATATGAACATCAACGGTACGCTCTTCGACGTAGACATTGCCTCCCCAAACCTGATCCAAAAGTTGTGCCCTTGAGTAAGCGCGTTCTTGGTGAGTCATTAAAAACTTAAGCAAGCGAAACTCTGTTGGGCCCATGTCCAAGGGACGATTACCAATGGTTACCCGTTGGCTTATTGGGTCTAGCATAAGGCCTTCTATTTCAATGGGTTCATCGACGCCTTGCGGTGTTGCTCTGCGCAATACCGCTTTTAAACGAGCAACCAATTCACGAGGGGAAAAAGGTTTGGTGATGTAGTCATCTGCACCCACCTCTAAGCCTTGAATCTTATTATCTTCTTCACTTTTCGCGGTCAAAATAATGACTGGGATTTCGGCAGTAGAGCTGTCTTTTTTAAGGCGACGAGTGAGCTCAATACCACTACCACCAGGCATCATCCAATCGACCAAAATAAGATCGGGTCTATGATCAACAATAATTTCATGGGCTTGTTGGCTATTTTCCGCTTCCAAATATTCGTAGCCCGCCATTTCAAGGGCGACAGCGATCATTTCGCGAATAGAAGACTCATCATCAATAATTAATACTTTTTTACCGGTCACAGGATTTATCCTCATCTCAGGAACGGTTTAATTAAATCGATCAATTGTGACAATTAGATTACATTGTCACAACTTTGCCATATATTAAATCAAATAGCTCATAACCAATCCGATGAAAACGCAATAACCCACTCGGTTGTTATCCAAGAAAGAGCGAAAGCAAGCTTGTCTATCACGCTTTTTGGCCTGCTTAAATTGTAGTGCAAAGAGACCAATACAGAGAATTAATGAAACAAAATAGGGCCAATGCAAACCTGCTAATACACCTATCCAGCCTAGTAATGACAGTGTTAGCCCTTGTAGGCAGAGTATGACGAGTAAATCATAGCGGCCAAATAAGATAGCGGTAGATTTTATACCTAATTTTATGTCATCTGGGCGATCTGTCATTGCGTAATAAGTATCGTAGGCGATGGTCCAAAAACAGTTAGCCACAAATAACATCCAGAGTTGTGGGTCGGACAGGTCTCCGCCTTGGGCGCTGTAGGCCATAGGAATCGCCCAAGAAAAAGCCAAGCCAAGGAAAAGTTGAGGCAGGTGGGTGTATCTCTTCATAAAAGGGTACAGTGCGGCAAGCCCTAGGCCGATAAAGGACAGTAAAATAGTTTTTAAGTCAGTAAAAAGAACGAGAACAAAACTGAGTAAGGTGAGCGCTGAAAACAGTAACAGAGCTTCTTTTTCGGATACTCGACCAGAAGGTAAAGGCCTATTTTTTGTACGATCCACACCACCATCGACTTTACGGTCTGCATAGTCGTTAATCACACAACCGGCAGAGCGCATGCTGAATACGCCTAAGACAAAAATGATGACGAGGTACCATTCCGGTTGGCCACTAGCAGACAGCCACAAAGCCCATAATGTCGGCCACATAAGCAAAAAAGAACCAATAGGACGATTAAAGCGAGTTAATTCTGCGTAATCTTTAAGCTTTGTCATGTTAATCCAAACGGTTGTTTTAGTTCATAAATATTCTCGAAAAACGCTTCGTTTACAAGTATCCCCGGGCCAAATTGTTGGAACACTGAACGCCTTGCCCAGAGACTGTTTGTTTGATTTGGAAATAATGATTTTGGCAATCGAGTCACTTCAATTTTACTGCGTTTTAGTCTCCGGTGCTGAAATAAAAACCCACCTAAAGGTTTATTTTTCAAGTGTTTAACTTGTCGCCAATGACCCCGAAAGGATCTTGCTGGAATGATTGAGCGGGCATAAATCACGCTGACTCCATCGACTTTTAGTAGTACAGCTCGAATCCGTGCCGCTTCACGTGGTCGTAATTTTAAACGACGCTTTTCTCTTTGGGTTGGTGATCCCCAACTGTCTTCAATGACGTCAACAGAAAGTTGACCGATGTTTTTTAATTTTTTTGTTAATGAGGCTTGAGTCGCCAACCAAGGCCACAGAATACTCGGAATTTTTACTTTATTGACTTGATGAATCGGTTGCCATTTATAGTCGAATTTTTGCATGGCCGATGGGTTTAATACCGTCATAATAGGCTAGGTTTTTTACCATTTATTAAAGCGACCATTTTGTGAAGCTCGTTTGAGGACTGGTTCACTTGGCTTGCACATGCTTTTGCAGTTTCCTCAGATAGACCTATTTCCTCTAATACGCTTGGTTCAATAGGAGAATCTTTGCTTAGTTGATGGGTTACATAAACTAATTTAGCAAGAATGGCGTGTTCGTTATCATAATGAGGTTTTTTGCTATAACGAATAGCCGTGGCAATGTCGTCGGGTAGGCCCCAATGTCGTAATAGCCAAGAACCTAGCTGCTCCTCGGTAAAGCTTAACACCTTCATCTCAACGATTTCAGAGGCGAGATGAGTATTGGCTTCTTTATAGCGAGATAAGATTGAAAAATGTGGTGGGAAGATAGTACTGATGGCCAAATGACCAAAATTATGCAGTAGACCCGCTAGGTAAGCGTGGCCTATTTTGGGGCGCAGACGGGCAGGCATTGCTTTTACTAGGGCTTCCATTAAAACCGCATGAAACACGGAATTTAACCAAAAATCCTCATAGTGACGAGGGCCATTTTCTGGTGGAAGAAAGGCATTACTCACAGAGAGGCCAAGAGACAAATTCATTACCATGTCAAAACCTAGAACTCTAATGATGGCATCTTCAACGGATTCAATATCTCCAGCGCCATAATATGGTGATGAGGCCCAGCTCATTACCTGTGCTGCGAGGCTCGGGTCTAAACTGATGACTTGACTGAGTTCGTCTGTGCCTACTTTGTTATTTGAGCAAAGGCGAATAATTCGGTGAGATGAAGCAGGTAATGGAGGAATCTCTAATGTCTCCTCTAAGCGCTGTTTTATACGTATGGATTGGAATTGTCCCAACGCTTGTAGTATCTGAGCTTCGTCATCCAAGTGATTTTCGGTTGGGTTTGGAATAAGGCTGGTATTGATAGAAATGGCTTCAAAACGGTTAAGAGGGCCAGAAAAGAATGCTTTTAGTTCGTCTCCAGTAACTTCTCGATACTCACTGTGCGTATTAGTGCGAATAGAAATAGCCTCTTCTTTAATGAGGGCAGTGTCTATGATTGTTGTGCAGCTATTCACTTTTAAAAGGGGGGCTCCGGTCGAATTAAAATTCGCGACGGGCTCAAATCTTCGTTTAGTCAGTCGTGATACGGTGGCAATATCCAGCATATGGTTTTCTGGAAAAATAGTTTGTAAACGCCCGGTATGATCTGCCAAATGGACTACACGTATTTTTTTAATTAATGGGTCATCCACTATGTTCGCAGTCATAAAACAGCACTCTGTTAAAAGATTTTCGGAAGTGTGACGAATCTACAGGCAGAAAAAAGCCCCTATAAAAGGGGCCTTTCATTCTAACCGATTTTTAAGTTCTGTTGCTGATTAGTGATTCAGAATCTGACTTAAGAACATCTGTGTACGGTCATGTTGTGGATTATCAAAGAACTCATGGGGTTCATTTGCTTCAACAATTTCTCCGGCATCCATAAACACAACGCGGTCAGCAACGGTTTTAGCAAAGCCCATCTCATGTGTTACACACACCATGGTCATGCCTTCTTCAGCCAGTTGAACCATTACGTCCAATACTTCCTTGATCATTTCTGGATCAAGTGCGGAGGTTGGCTCATCAAATAGCATGATGCGAGGTTGCATACACAGGCCACGAGCAATCGCGACACGCTGCTGTTGACCACCAGACAATTGCCCTGGGAACTTCAACGCTTGGTTTGCGATCTTAACGCGTTCTAAGTAATGCATCGCCATTTCTTCGGCTTCTTTCTTTGGGGTTTTACGAACCCAAATAGGAGCCAAAGTTAGATTTTCTAGAATCGTTAGGTGCGGAAACAAATTAAAGTGCTGAAACACCATGCCTACGTCCTTACGGATGGCTTCAATGTTTTTCAGGTTGTTATTCATCTCAACACCGTCAACGAGAATGGTGCCTTTTTGGTGCTCTTCCAGACGGTTGATACAACGCGTCATAGTTGACTTACCAGAGCCAGAAGGACCACATACCACGATACGTTCACCTTTCTTGATACTGAAGTTGATGTTCTTCAATACGTGAAAATCACCGTACCATTTGTTTACATCGTTGAACTCGATGATGGTTTGTTCGCCCGGTGCAAGTTGGGCACGAGCCATATTTGTATTTGTCATTATAAAGACCTCAAATTCTTAACTAATTTCGCTTGTGCCCAGTTTCTAACTTACGTTCGATTCTCATGCTGTAGCGTGACATACCGAAGCAGGCTGCCCAATAAACAAATCCGGCGAAGGCATAGCCTTCAATGGTTGTTCCTAACCAGCTTGAGTCATGAGTAGCGGCTTGGATCCTACCGAGTAAATCGAACATACCCACGATATAAACTAGGGTCGTGTCTTTAAACAAGCCAATAAAGGTGTTTACGATTCCTGGAATGACCAGCTTCAATGCTTGGGGCAGAATGACCAAAATCATGGATTGCCAGTAAGTTAATCCCATTGCATCCGAGGCTTCATATTGGCCTTTCGGTATGGCTTGTAAACCACCACGAATAACCTCTGCCATGTAAGCCGCAGAGAACAAGGTGATACCAATAAGCACACGCATTAGCTTGTTGAAGTTCATGCCTTCGGGCAGGAACAATGGGATCATTACAGATGCCATAAACAAGATGGTGATCAAGGGAACCGCACGAACCGTCTCAATGAAAACAATGCACACAGACTTTGCTATTGGCATATTGGATTGACGGCCTAGTGCTAACAAAACTCCTAGAGGAAATGAAGCCACAATACCGATAACGCCTAAAAGAGTGGTTAAGAACAAACCACCCCACAAAGAGGTTTCAACGACTTCAAGCCCAAAGACACCACCAGAGAATAGAAAATAGGCAATAATTGGGTAAATAACGATAATCCCAATGGATAAATAGAGCTTATTAACCGCTTTTATTGCAAAAGTACCAATCAGTATTACTAATAGAATTAAGGCTAAATTAATACGCCAGGTTTCTTCAGATGGGTACAGTCCATACATAAACTGGTCGAAGTAAACACCGATGAAAGCCCAACATGCGCCGCCACCTGTACAGGCCGCTTTAGATGCCCCTTCAAATGTTGCATTGATAATTCCCCATTCTACTACCGGGGGAATAAGCAAATACAAAACATAGAAGCTGAACAAGGTTAAAAATATATTGAGAGGGGACGAAAATAGATTATGACGTACCCATGCCACTGCACCAACAGAGTTCACTGGTGGTGGAAGGCTTGGTGATGGTTTAAATTCAATAGCCATGTTCTTCCTCCTAGCGCTCTGTTAGAGACATTTTTTTATTGTACCAATTCATAAACATCGAAATCGTTAAACTCAATGTTCCGTAAACCAGCATACAAAGACCAATAGTTTCAATGGCTTGACCTGTTTGGTTCAGCGTGGTTCCCATGACAACCGCGACTAATTCTGGGTAGGCAATCGCCGCACCTAATGATGAATTTTTCGCTAAGTTTAGGAATTGACTTGTCAATGGTGGAATAATAACTCGTAGTGCTTGAGGCAAAACGATCAAACGCTGAGTCAGGCTGTCTTTTAATCCCAAAGAGCGTGCCGCTTCTGTTTGTCCCCAATTCACTGATAAGATGCCTGCACGAACGATCTCAGCAATAAAGGCCCCTGTATAAGTAGAAAGGGCGACAAGTACGGCAACAAACTCTGGAGGAAGAACCATTCCGCCGGTAACGTTAAAGCGACTCTTCTGTGGAAGATCAAACTCGATAGGAAAACCTGATACAGCCAAGGCTAAAAAGGTAATGACTATGATTAATCCTAGAGAAGCCCAATAGGCAGGAAACCAAAGGCCTGTTCTGGTTTGACGTTTTTTCGCCCAAACAATGACAGCAATAGACGCAATAATAGATAGAATAAATCCAGCTATTACGATACCAAAACCTTCTTGAAAAAGAGGGTTGGGCGAATAGATGCCGCGCTTATTTAAGAAAAAGTCCGCAAATATTATGCTGTTTTTAGGGGAGGGTAATGCAGACAGCACGGCGAAATACCAGAAAAACATTTGCAGTAATAGAGGAATATTACGCAATGTTTCAACGTATACCGTCGCTAAGCGTGCTACCAACCAATTATTAGAAAGGCGGGCTAAGCCCATTATAACGCCAATAATAGTGGCTAAAACTATCCCCATCAGGGAGATAACAGTGGTATTAATTAGGGCAACAACAAACGCTCGTCCGTAGGTATCAGCCTCTGTGTACTCAATTAGGTGAATAAGAATGGGAAATCCTGCTGGCTGGTTTAAAAATGCAAAACCAGTAGAAATACCTTGGTTAGCTAGATTGGCTTGTAAATTACTAAATAAGTAATAACTTACGAAGACAACCACTGCTAGAAGCACAATTTGAAAGATTAAGGCGCGAGTGCCGGCGTCATTCAAAAGGCTTTTATTACTTGAAGTTGTTTTATCGCTCATCTTGGTTCAGGCAATTGAAATGCTCGTCAGATGTGTAAGAAAGGGGGGAGAAACCCAGCGACTAAACTAGCCGCTGGGTAAATACCCAAGCAGGTTGCTTTAGGTATTAACGAACTGGTGGCGCGTACATTACACCGCCTTCAGTCCATAGATTGTTAATGCCACGAGGAAGACCTACTGGAGTAGATGGTCCAACATTACGCTCAAACACTTCGCCGTAGTTACCTACTTCTGCGATGATGTCATAAGCCCAATCAGAAGATAGGCCAAGTTGAGCGCCCATATCACCTTCAGCACCTAGTAGACGTTTGATGCCTGGATCATTACTTTCTTTTTTGATTTTAGCGACGTTTTTAGAGGAAATACCCATTTCTTCAGCATTAACCTGTACGAACATTGCCCAAGTCACGATATCTTTCCACTGGTTATCGCCATGGCGAACCACAGGACCTAGAGGCTCTTTAGAAATCGTTTCGTCGAGAATGATGTGCTGGCCTGGATTCGCCAGTTTAGAACGGTGAGCCGCTAGACCTGATTTATCTGTTGTGAATACATCACAACGACCAGAAGCGTATGCAGCTAAAGCTTCATCTGCTTTTTGTACGACAACAGGTACGTAAGATAGGTTGTGCTTACGGAAGAAGTCAGCCATGTTCAATTCTGTTGTTGTACCCTGTTCAGTACAAACGGTTGCACCATCAAGATCCAATGCAGAAGTAACACCTAGGTCTTTACGAGCCATGAAGCCTTGACCGTCGTAGAAGTTAACCGCAGTGAAGTCTAGACCCAAAGAAGTATCACGGGTATAGGTCCAAGTGGTGTTACGAGAAAGCATGTCAATCTCGCCTGATTGCAATGCAGTGAAGCGCTCTTTTGCAGAAAGAGGCGTGAATTTTACTTTTTGAGCATCACCAAAGATAGCGGCAGCCGTTGCGCGACAAGCATCAACATCGATACCAGTCCAATTACCGTTTGAATCGGCGTTTGAGAAACCAGGTACACCTTGGCTAACGCCACATTGAATAAAGCCTTTCTTTTTCACATCTTCAAGAGTGGTTGCTGCAGCGCCAGCGCTGATAGTCGCAGCGATTGCTGCAGTCGAAAGTAATTTAACAACGTTCGATTTCATTATATTGAGCCTCCCAGGCGTTTTTATAGTATGTTGTCATATTGCTGAACTTTAATTTCAGATCTGATGATCCGGACTTATAAATCTTTGCAAAATTGTTGCCAACATTTAGTTATTCTTTTTATTAAGTGCTTATGTAGAGGATTCTGCTAAGAGATCATCACATCACCTAATAGAAATACTCTTTAGGCATGTAGTCAAGGGAAAAATGCTTATAAGGTGCAGACCTATACTTATTTTTTGCACTCTTAACACTTTGGGATAGCTTGTCTGATTATTAAATAAACAATTGAATTTTAAGCTAAAGCCTTAAATATCACGGCTTTAGAAAAGGCGGAACGTTTTTCTTGCCCCAATTTGGGACTTCTTCAGTTGCGTTAGGCCAAGTTTAGAGAAGTCTAAGAGTTTTTGCCTCCTTATGGTGCAATTAGATTTTTGCATGGCATGTTGTGAGTTAAGCGTTGCTTTGAAATTTTAATAATTAAGGGCAAGCCTTGTCATAAACTCTAATCTGCATGGTAGACTTATAAATCCCTTGCAGCCTATAAGGAGATCCATAGCAAATGGATAACTCTACAAAACCGCTTGACCGTCTAGACAAAAAAATTCTGCGTGAACTACAAATAAATGGTCGTTTGTCTAATGTTGAGCTGGCGAGCCGCGTTGGTTTAAGTGCAACTCCTTGTTTAGAACGTGTGCGTCGTTTAGAGCGCAATGGTTACATTACCGGCTACTGTGCTTTGGTTGATCCCAAAAAAGTGGATGCGGGTTTATTAGTGTTTGTAGAAATACGCTTAAAAACTACATCGCCAGAAGGCTTTAACGAATTTAAAAGTGCCGTATCAGAGATTCCTGAAATATTAGAGTGCCACTTAATTGCAGGTGATTTTGAATATCTCCTGAAGGCTCGTGTTTCGAATATGGATACTTATCGCGTATTGCTGGGAGAAACACTGTTAACCTTGCCCCATGTGAGAGAGTCTAGAACCTATGTGGCGATGGAAGAAGTGAAGAATACGACGGTTGTTAATATTCCCTAGTCTTACTTAGGGAATATACCTTTCTCAAGAACAACGCTGACTAGCTAAGCAAGCTTTCTACTATCCTTTTCAGCATGGTTGGCCCCATTCCCTTAATATTGAGCACCGCTTTATCTGAGCTAAAAGGGCGTTCTGTTACTACCTTATTAAGTACTTTTTTGGGTACACCTTTTACTTTTAGAAGCTTCTCCACTTTTGATTTATTGATGGCGAGATAACCATCTGCGGAGCCAGCTGAGTTTTTTTTTACTTCTTTATCTTTTGTTGCTGGTGTTTTTAGACTTGGTGTTAAGCTTTCTTCCACCTGAGGCGGCTCAGCCACCAAAGGTTCTGGTGAAGTAGGTTCAAGGTAAGTATTGTCAGCCTGAAGATTATTTTCTTCGCTATAGGTGTAGAACTCTTGGTAAGGCACTTCAAAATAGGCTGTGTCGCATAAGGCATAGTGACTTCCATCCCACTCGCTAAGCTGCAAAACAAACTGCCATGTACCAACAGGAGGCTGTTGGAAAACTAAATCATAGTGACCGTCGGAGATAAAATGCTGACCTTTTATTTCACCAATTGTCGTTGTGGCTAATACCGCATTTTCTGAGCGATTAATATCTTGTGAAAACGCGCATAGCTGTATACGTAAGGTGCCACTGATATTGTCATTTACCCGATCGTTAGCAATACGCCCAATGGAAATGATGACGCGATCATTTTCTATTCGATAGCCGCAGCCTTGCATAGTAAGGCTAGTATCTTGGGGCGTATGATTTAACGGGGTGTCCATGTTCTTTCCTTTTGCGAATTGTGTTTTTGCACTTTATTAATAAGAGGGTGCAAGGCGCTTTTTAGTAAGGGGGATTTTTGATCATATTTTACTCATGTGCAAGTAAATAAAAGACAATCTTAGTTGAGTGACGAATGAACACATGGGCGAAGCGTGAGTTAGACATTTAGATATTGGTCATGATTAGGCAGCCATCTGCTCAACAAGGGAGAAATACATTCAGGAAAATGCCTATATAGCTGTGCCGCAGCCCTTTGAACATCATCCAATAACGCCTTGTCACGTTGTAGGTCTGCGACTTTAAATTCCCACAGTCCTGTTTGTCTTGTGCCTAATAGTTCTCCCGGTCCGCGCAATTCTAAATCTTTCTCAGCAATTTTAAATCCATCACTGGTTTCGCGCATGGTGGAAAGGCGCTCTTTGCCTTGCTGCCCTAAGGGCGATTTGTATAAAAGTACACAATGGCTAGCCGCTTTGCCTCGTCCCACGCGACCTCTTAATTGGTGTAATTGCGCGAGGCCAAGGCGCTCAGGGTTTTCTATGACCATTAGGCTAGAGTTAGGCACATCGACACCGACTTCGATGACGGTTGTGGCTACTAAAAGTTGAATGTCACCCGCCTTGAATCTTGCCATGATGGCGGCTTTTTCTTGGGACTTTAATCGGCCGTGTACTAGGCCAATGGATAAGTCGCTAAGTTGTTCTTGTAATAGAATTGCCGTGTCTTCAGCGGCTTGGCATTGTAGTGCTTCGGAGTCTTCAATAAGTGTACAGACCCAGTAGGCTTGCTTGCCCTCTTCACAGGCGTTTTTTACTCGATCGATAACTTCTTGTCTGCGTTGATCGGAGACCACAATGGTATTGACTGGTGTTCTTCCGGGGGGAAGCTCGTCAATGATGGAGCAATCTAGATTGGCATAGGCAGACATGGCTAAAGTTCGAGGAATAGGGGTCGCTGTCATAATTAGTTGATGGGGCTGGAAACCATGTTTCATGCCTTTTTCTCGCAATGCCATACGCTGATGAACGCCAAAACGATGCTGCTCATCTATGATCGCCAATGCTAGACGATCAAAGTCTACTGTATCCTGAAATAGGGCATGGGTGCCGACAATAACCTGTGCTGCGCCAGAAGCAATATTATTGAGTTCTTTTTCACGGGTCTTGCCTTTCAGCTTACCTGTCATCCATGCCACTTTGAGTCCTAATGGTTCAAACCATTGACTGAAGTTGATGTAATGTTGCTCGGCGAGAATTTCAGTAGGGGCCATGATAGCAACCTGATAGCCAGCCTGAACTACAGAGGCCGCTGCTAGAGCGGCAACAAGGGTTTTTCCTGATCCTACATCCCCTTGCACCAGTCGTAGCATTGGGTGGCCTGTGGCAAGGTCAGTGAGAACGTCTTGGAAGACTCTTTGCTGTGCTCCGGTGGGTGAAAAGGGCAATTGCTCAAGTAAACGACGGCTAAGTTCTCCGGCTTCTGCGACCTTAATAGCGACATCTTGCTTTGCCTGAACCCGTTTGCCTATTAACGATAGTTGGTGAGCCATCAGTTCTTCGAACGATAAGCGGTACTGGGCTGGGTGGCTGCCTAATCTTAATTGCTCAAGGTCTACTTCCCTAGAGGGGTGGTGTAAGAATTGAATGGCGTCACTGAGTGGCGGAAGGCTAAACTGCGTACGTATATCGCCAGGTAGCCACTCACGCAAATTATAAGGTGTCAGGCGTTCTAATGCTTGTTCACAGAGTTGGCGTATCTTGGCTTGTGTGAGCCCTTCCGTTAGCGGGTAAATCGGTGTCAATTGGGCAGATTCAGTGTGTATGCCATTCTCGTCAATGATTTTATATTCAGGGTGGTAAATTTCGAACCCTGAACTGCCGCGGCGAATTTCCCCAAAACATCGAATGCGTTTGCCTTGCTCTAATTGATTTTTTTGTGCCGCTGAGAAATGGAAAAAGCGCAAGCATAGGGTGCCAGTATGATCCTTGATGCGACACAACAAGCTGCGTCGCTTGCCCATTTTTATTTCACACCCTATCACTTGTCCTTCCATCACCGCTTCATCGCCAAAACGAAGCAGATTAATAGGCACCACTCGAGTTCTATCTTGGTAGCGGATAGGTAGATGAAAGAGTAAGTCTTGAACCGTATGTAGATGAAGCTTGGCGAGCTTTTCGGCCATAGCGTTGCCGACGCCTTTCAACTCTCTTACATCTTGAGTGTCTAATCCGTCGATCATAATTTAGCTCTGCAGCTTGAGTTGCTTACAGGCATCACGGATGGACTGACTGACAGCTTCAATTGCTTTAGGCCGAGGGAAGCTAGCTCGCCAAGCTAATGCAACCGTGCGCTTTGGCACCGGATCTGAAAAGGGACGGACTTCCAACATATCATGGTTGATATTGGTAACGGCGGATTTGGGGAGTACTGTGACGCCAAGGCCGGAAGCCACCATATAACGAATGGTTTCTAATGAACTGCCGTTGACAATAGTACGGCCATCATCAAGATCACCTTCTTTGATCAAGGGGCAGGCTTCTAGAACTTGCTCGCTAAAGCAATGGCCCTTACCGAGCAATAATAAGTTATCCGTCGAGAGTTGATCCGTTTCTATGGTGTCTAACTTGGCCCAAGAGTGATTTTTAGGCATTAAAACCACAAAATCTTCTTCATAAATAGGCTGCGTAACGACATCGGGCTCACGAAATGGCAAGGCCACGATAATGGCGTCTAGTTCCCCATTGCGTAATTTTGGGCGTAGGTTTTCTGTTAAGTCTTCTTCTATGACCAATGGCATGCCTGAAGTAATGTTACTTAAGGACGGAATCATGAAAGGAAAGAGGTAAGGGGCTATGGTAAAAATAGCGCCTACTTTTAATGGGCCTTTAAGTTGGTTCTTTCCCGATGAAGCGAGCTCTTTAATGATGCCTGCTTGATCAAGAACACGCTTAGCTTGGGTAATGATTTGCTCACCTAAAGGGGTAACATAAACAGAACTTTTACTGCGCTCAAAAATGGCTGTGCCAAGCTCTTCTTCAAGTTTTTTGACAGCCACACTCAATGTTGGTTGGGAAACATAGCAGCGGTCTGCAGCACGCCCAAAATGCTTTTCTTCAGCCAACATTACAATGTATTTTAATTCCGTTAATGTCATAGCGCACCTTCATCTTTTTAATAGGGAGGTCCATTGTTAATAACTATGATAATACAGAATTTGATAAAGTATACTCGTTTGGTGTTATTACTCGGTATTTCTCTATTTGCCGCTTTATAGCGCATTGGGTTGGCTTTAACCGTCTTGGAGATATGACATGTCGGATATACTGATTGCTGGTTGCGGCGATCTAGGGTCGGGGTTAGCAATAGAGCTAATCAAAAAGGGTCATAAGGTAACAGGTGTGCGTCGTACAGGGTGCCGTTTTCCTGATGGCGTGCAGGGAATAACGGGGGACCTTGTGACGATGAAAGACGAGGTGTTGCCTGATGCCGATTTAGTCGTCTTAATTATGACGCCCCAAGGGCGAACCGAAGAATCTTATCGTACCGCGTATTTTGATACCGCACAGGTCATTATTCGTCGATACCAGTCTATGGCCAAACCTCCTAGAGTCCTTTTTGTTTCCAGCACCAGTGTCTATGGACAAAATCAGGGCGAATGGGTTGATGAAAGCACAATTGCGGAACCTTCATCTGCAACGGCCAAGGTTCTAGTGGAAACAGAGCAGGCGTTAGCGGCGGCTTTGCCTAGTGTATCGGTTCGTTGTTCAGGAATTTATGGGCCGGGTCGTTATCGACTATTGGATAAGATAGTGAGCGGGGAGGATTGGGGGCCAAACAGCTGGACGAATCGTGTACACCGTGATGATGTGGTATCGGCATTAATGGCCTTAGCGCAATGTGCGCTCGAAGAAAATACCATGCCAGATCAGGTAATAGTGACGGATCAAACGCCCGTTTCTATGTGGGAAGTAAAGCTTTGGCTCGCGACAGCTCTTGGTGTGTCACCTACAGTAAATAATATAACGGATTTTTTCCCGAAAACAGGCAAAAGACTAGAAGCTAAATACCTATTTCTAAAGGGTTGGAAGCCTAATTACTCAAGCTATACGACAGGCTATCAAACTCTAATAAAAGCGTATTTAGCGACGTAACAACACAAATACTAGACATAAAAAAAGAAGCCGAAGCTTCTTTTTTGATAGCCGATGCTTTATTAGTCTTCTAGCACCATGATGCCTTCGATTTCAACTTGCACGCCTTTTGGTAAAGCACGAACGCCCATGGCTGCACGGGCAGGGTAAGGTTGTTTAACAAATTGAGTCATTACTTCATTAACCGTGGCGAAGTTACCTAAGTCTGTCATGAAGATATTAAATTTCACTACGTTTTCCAAAGAACCACCAGCCGCTTCGCAGACTGCCTGTAGGTTTTTAAATACCTGAGTCGTTTGTTCAACGATGTCTTCGCTGATGACTTCCATGGTTTCTGGCACTAAAGGAATTTGTCCAGAAAGGTAAACGGTGTTGCCTGCACGAACAGCTTGAGAATATGGACCAATAGCAGCTGGTGCGTTTTCTGTGTGAATCACATGTTTTGACATGATGAGCATCCTTTTTTCTAGAAGGGGATAAAGTGGTAAATAAAGGCCGCTATTTATTAGCGACCTACAATGGTTTCTCGCGATACTTTTTCAACACAGCGAACGGCTTTAATACGGCGCATCACATCGGCTAGGCCAATACGGCTAGGGACGGTAATGCTCAATCGCAGACGACTGACTCGTCCGCGCTCAATGATATCCAGATTTGAGACTTGGAAATCGGTATCGCTAATGGAGCTGGCAATCTTTGCCACAGCACCGCGTTCGTTGATAAAGCTCACAATGAGACTAATATCGAGCTCTTCCTCAATTTCCTTGCCCCATGACATGCGAATAAAGCGCTCTGGGCTGGTTAGGTGGTCTTGAATATTGGGGCAGTTCAAATGATGAATGACAATGCCCTTATCGACTTGCACATAGCCAACAATTGGATCGCCAGGAATAGGCGCACAACATTTAGCATAGGAAATTAACATGCCTTCAGAGCCATTGACCTTGAAGGATTTTGGTGTAACTAAGGTTTCTTCATCAAAATTTGGGAATAGCTCACGGGCCACAAGGTAACCCACATGACGACCTTTACCGATGGATTCTAATAGATCATCCAAAGTGGCAAGTTGGTGATGCTGCAGCACGAGATTGACCTGCTCGCTAGTGAGATCATCAATATTGCTCTTGAAGGCATTCAATGAACGAGTAAGCAGGCGTTGGCCAATGGATATGGCGTTTTCTCGTTGCTTGTCTTTTAAGTAATGACGAATATTGGTACGTGCTTTGCCAGTAATTGCGAAGCTTAGCCAAGCCACATTAGGCTGGGCATTTTTAGCCGTAATGATTTCAACGGTTTGCCCACTTTCTAGCTGAGAACTCAATGGTGCCAAGCGACGGTTAATGCGACAAGAAATACATGTATTACCGATTTCTGTATGCACGCCATAAGCAAAGTCTACGGGTGTTGCACCTGAAGGTAATTCAATGATCTGGCCGTTGGGTGTAAATACATAGACTTCGTCGGGAAACAGGTCGCTTTTAACATTATCGACAAATTCGATGGCGTTGCCTGCTTTCTGCTGTATTTCTAATAGGCTGTTTACCCATTTCGTTGCACGGTCGTGATTGTTCGGCATATTGGAATTGCCACTGAGCTTGTAAGCCCAGTGCGCTGCGATGCCATTATTCGCGACAAGATCCATTTCTTCCGTACGAATCTGGACCTCCATGGGAATCCCGTTCGTCCCTAATACCGTAGTATGCAGAGATTGGTAACCATTGGATTTTGGTACAGCAATATAATCTTTAAAGCGGCCTTCAATAGGCTTAAACAGGGAGTGAATAACCCCTAAAATGCGGTAGCAACTATCGTGACGGTCGGTTACGATTCGCACCCCCATCACATCCATGATCTCATCTAAAGAGCGGCGTTTTTTATCCATTTTCTGATAAATGCTATAGATGTGTTTTTCACGGACACTGATACTGGCTTCAATGTAATCAGCTGCTAATTCTTCGCGAATAATATCTTCAAGTTTTTCCGTGTCTTTTATGCGTTGCTGGCCATACTTTTTGTGAATCGCCTTTTGCAACATGCGGGCTCGCATCGGGTAGTAAGCTTGAAAGGCGAGAGACTCAAGATCGACTCGAACCTTGTACATACCTAGACGATTGGCAATAGGCGCATAAATGTCCAGCGTTTCACGGGCAATACGGCGTTTTTTATGAGCCGGCATGGCATCAAGCGTGCGCATGTTATGCAAGCGATCTGCTAATTTCACCAAGATGACGCGTATGTCATCCGCCATGGCCATGGCCATTTTCTGGAAGTTATGAGCTTGCTTCTCGATTTGGCTATTGAACTCTAAATGAGTCAGCTTACTGACGCCATCAACCAGACCAGCAACACTTTCGCTAAATTGGGCTGTTAAGGCTTCGCGGCCAATGCCAGTATCTTCAATAACATCGTGCAGAAGGGCCGCTGTCAGACCATCACAATCCATCCGAAGTTCTGCAAGAATTTCGGCGACAGCGAGAGGATGGGTGACATAGGGTTCGCCACTTTTACGTCGTTGCCCATCATGGGCTTGCTCGGCGTAATAGTAGGCGCGTTTTACCTGACAGACTTGCTCGAAAGGTAAATACTGACTCAGTGTCAGGGAAAGATCTTCAATGGTATACATCGCTCATCTCACAACAGGAAATAAAGAGTACGACGGCAGTGTAATGAGCGATACCATAAGGATTAAAACTCGTGAATTGGCTGTTTTTGCTGATCAACATTTTGTGCGTTAATTAAGTCGTCTGCAATTTCACGTAGTGCAACAACCGTCACTTTATCGTCTTCTACAGGAAGCTTTGCTTCCTCGCCACCAGTGGCAAGTTGACGTGCACGTTTTGATGCCACCATGACTAATTCAAAGCGGTTATCAACATTTTCTAAGCAATCTTCTACGGTAACTCGAGCCATTTTGACCTCTGTGTTCAGTTATCTATTTTATCCAAGGGTAATTCTACTTAACGGCTTCTTACAATGACAAGAGATCATTGAGCAGAATGTCATGTTTTTGTTGCATTACGGGTGTTTTCGTACGCATTGCAACAAAAATAGACGCCATTTGCTGTAGGGCGGTATCAAAATCATCATTAATGATTAAAAAATCGTATTCGTTGTAATGAGACATCTCGTCAATAGCCTTTGCCATACGACGCTGAATGACCTCTTCTGTATCGGTTCCTCTACCCTTCAAACGCTCTTCTAGTGATTGCAAAGAAGGAGGTAGAATGAAAATACCAATGGCTTCTGAGTAGAGTTGTCGGACTTGTCGAGCCCCTTGCCAATCAATTTCTAAAATGACATCCAAACCCTCTTCGAGCATGCCGAAAATGGATTCTTTTGAGGTGCCATAATAGTTGTCAAATACTTGTGCGTGTTCGAAAAAAGCATCTTCCGCAATCATATCCAAGAAGGTTTCCACGTCAGAGAAGTAATATTCCCGTCCATGTTCTTCACCAGATCGAGCGCTTCTTGTGGTGTGTGAAATCGAAATACGTACTCGTTCATCTTGCTTAAGTAGCGCTTTATATAAGGACGATTTACCTGCACCAGAGGGCGCCGATAGAATAAATAAATTGCCTTTATGCTGATCCATGAGGTTCTTTTTAATCCGCCAAATAAGAGTCTGTTTAGAATGGTTTAGGTAATTCGTTCAAAACATCCTCCACTATACCACAAACGAGAGACGATCACCTGAAGAAGGCATTATTGATAGCACCATTTTTACAGGATTTATGGTTTTTTTGTTGTAATCCAGACAGGGTAATAACTTTTTACATTTCTCATGGCGCAAAGCTCACAGGCAGAGACTAAACTTTAAGTCTCAATATTTAAATTTTAATTGTTTTTATGGTAGGGAAAGGAATCGATGGAATTGTCCAATGACTACCAAAAAGAGGAGCGGTTAATTACAACGCCAAAGCGGCATTGTAAGGTGTTATTGATTGAAGGTGACCTGGATTATCAAAGAGCGCTTATGAATGGTTTAAGTGCCTTGCGCTATGAAGATAAAGACATTGAAATTCTTACTGTCTCATCTTCTGTTGAGGCAATGAATGTCCTGCAAGATAACCCTGATATAGCGATTATTCTTCTCAATGTAGCCATGGAGGTAGAGACTTCCGATTTAGAGTTAATTGGCTATATTCGTCAAGAAATGGCGAATAACGCTATTCGTATTGTGTTGTTAACGGGGCAGGCCGAAACGGCACCGGTAGACAACCTGGTGAGCAAATACGAAATTGATGAGTATTGGAACAAAGCTGACCTCACGCAGGAACATTTGCAAACCATTATGTTGAGTCATTTACGGACTTGGGAGTACTTGACCAATATAGGGGAGTCTCGACATGGTCTGCAATTGCTGCTCGAGTCTAGCCAGCGTTTGGGAGAAAAACGGGAAATATTAGACTATACCCGCGTTATTTTAGAAGAAATAGGGCGAATATTATGTCTGCACAAAGGCGGCATAGTGTGCTTTTTAAATACGGACGAAGAAAGCGTTGGTAAAGCCTTAATTATTACAGCCAGTGGCGAATACGCCTCATACACGCATAACTATGTTTATGCTGTCATAGAGAACCAAGAAATCATCGATGCAATTACTTTAGCGAGTCGACAGAAGCAACATGTGTTTTTAGACGACTTTGTTGTTTTGTTCTTTTCGAATACCGAGCTAGATAGCCGAGAATACATTGTACTTGTTCAATTGGATCGAAAGTTAGAAGTGAATGAAATTAACCTTCTGCAAGTATTTTGTGAAAATATTCGCGCTGGATTTCGTAACGTGGTGTTGCATAGCAAACTAACAGCACTGGCTTATTTCGACCCAATTTCTGGTATGCATAACAAAAATTGGCTGGTAAAAGAAATCCGCAATATTTCCCCATGGGAGCGATCCAGAGCGACACTATTAACACTGTATGTGGAAGACCTTGCCTATACAGAGTCTATGCTTGGGGCAAAATATTGCGATCAATTGACCTTATCCTTGTATGGGTACTTAAGAGACTTCTTTGTTAAAACAGTTGATATCGCGCTGATTGAACGTGACACCCTAGTTATATTGATTCACGAAGGTTATCACTTCGATGAGAGGTCGCTGGAGCGCATTACCCACCCTAATTTAGAACTTGAAAACTCGATCCACTCTCTTGATATTACGATTAGTGAAGTGAATATCGCTGACTTCCCAAGTTACGAAGCAGAGCAGTTGATTAGCGTTGGCAAAAGCACACTAGAGCGGGCTAAGCATGATGGCCAGTCTTATTTGGCTTTTTCTAAAGATCTGGCTGCTGCCATGTTTGGCCGTTATGAATTACTGAAAGACCTTCGTGAGGCGATTTCACTGAACGAAATCACAGCGTATCTACAGCCTAAAATTAGCTTGCAAGATGACTCTCTTGTGGGGTTTGAGGCTCTGGCTAGATGGCAGCATAAAGGTGGTGAATTTATTCCACCAGATCAATTTATCGCTTTAGCGGAGAGTTGTGGTTTGATTGATAAACTTGATCAACAAATCTTAAAACAGTCCTGTAAGGCCATAAAAGTACTAAGGGACATTGGCGTTGAAGTGCCCATTTCCATCAATGTAACGGGGAATGAAATTACCCGCCCAGACTATTTTCAAAGTTTAAAAAGTCAATTAGAAGAGGCCAGTATACCCAGTTACATGATTGAACTGGAAATCACTGAATCTCAACTTATTGAAGAAAAAGCACATTTAAATCAGCGGCTTGCGGCATTAAGAGAAATAGGTGTATTGGTGCATATTGATGACTTTGGGACGGGGTATTCTTCATTGGCCTACCTAGCCTCCTTGCCTGTTTCCACATTAAAAATTGACCACAGTTTTGTATGGCGAATGGACGAATCCGATAAAGATAGACAAATCCTCAAAATGATCATTGAACTAGGGGAAGTCATGGGGTTAAACGTCGTTGCAGAGGGCATTGAAACCCAAAAGCAAAAAGAGCAGCTTGCCGAAATGGGCTGTAAAAATGGACAAGGCTTTTTATTTGCTCGGCCTATGTCCTTAGAAGAGGTGATAAACTGGGTGAAAGAGCGCCCTTAAATAGTGTCTATTCATTTCCCTAGTCGCTTCCTATTTCCACCCCATTATCTAGGCATTGGGTGCTGGCCATGATTCTGTGATATCTGTCTGTTTTGTAAAGGAGGTGGCTGGATTCCAGCAATCTTGGTCAGGTCTTTATTCATAGCAATGTAATACTGGGACTTCGTGAAAAAGGTCTTTAAGCGTTGAATATGAAGTAGAAAAGGCGAAGCAAGTGGGCTCTAAAAGACAGTATAAAAATAGAATGCAGACGGTATGCGATTATATTTATGCGCATCTGGATGAAGACCTAACGGTCGAGGACCTCAGCCGAGTTGCGAACTTTTCTAAATACCACTTTCATCGGCAATTTTCTCTCTATATGGGCTTAAATGTCTTTAAATTCATTCAACAGCTACGCTTGAAGCGTGCGGCCTACGAGCTGGTTTTTAACCCAGATAAACGCATTACCGACATCGCCATGGATGCGCACTTTGAGTTTCCAGAGTCTTTTTCTCGTGCTTTTAAAAAAACATTTTCACAATCGCCAAGCGACTTTCGTAGCCACCCAGACTGGCTGCAACTGGGTCACAAGTATCAAGCATTTGATAATCAACTGGCGTTAGATATGAAAGTAGACATTGTTAACTTTGAAGAGACAAAAATAGCGCTGTTAAAGCATAGAGGTTCGCCAGACCATATTATAAAAACCGTGATGCAGCTTAGAGAATGGCGTAAGGATTATGGCCTATCACCAAGAAATAAAACTCGGACATTCAACATTATCTATGAAGACCCTGCCGTTGTTGCACCAGAAGACTTCCGTTGTGACCTCTCTGTAGAAGTCATGAATGAGATAGGCGACAACGGCTATGGTGTTGTTAATGACACGCTGGCTGGTGGACGCTACGCCGTCGTTCGCCACCTTGGTGCCTATGACAACATCAGCCGCTGTATCTATTTTCTTTATGGTGAATGGCTACCTGACAGTGGGGAAGAGTTGAGAGACGCGCCCTGCTTCTTCCAGTATATAAACCATTTTCCGGACGTGGCCGAATATGAACTGATAACAGACGTGTATTTGCCCATTGCTTAAGCAAAGAAGGCATAGCAATAGAACGAGACAGCTGGAGTGCGAAAGCGTTATTTAAGCGTCTGATTTTGGGCTAGCGAACCAACCAATAACGACCCAAAATGAGCAAATCACCAGCAACACATACAGTGGTATCTGCCATGATTCTTGCCAATCGTACAGGGCACCAAAGAGAACAGGGCCTAATGCTGCCAATGTATAGCTAACGAATTGCGCCATGCCGGAAAGCGCAGCAGCTTGCTTTGGACTCTGGGTTCGTAAACTGATGAACGACAAACCGAGAATGAACGCCATACAAACACCAAAACCGAACAGGAAAGCCCAAAGTGCGGACCAGCTTGGAATGAAAAGCAAGCCTAATAGACTAAGCCAAGCTAACCCTGTTGAGATTAAACTGATGCGTCGATAGCTGCCTAAGCGATTCAGAAAAGGCGCTAAAATTAAAGCGGGTAATGCCCCTGCGATCTGCAAATAACCTTGATAGAGTCCTGCCATAGAATCCGTGTAACCATAGTTGATCAAGATAGCCGGCATCCATGCGACGATTGTGTAGTTTAACAAGGAGTTTACGCACAGAAACCCCGTTACTTGCCAGGCCGTTGTAGAGCGCCAAAGCTTGTAGGAAGCTTCCTTGCTATTGGCCGCTTGAGCATCATGCTGGGTGATTTTGCAGGTAAGCCAGATCATTAATGGCAAAAGAATCATCAAGGTTTGGGTGGCTAGGGCGAACGACCAACCGCTGATGGAGAATGGAAACCATGCTTGCTCCGGCACAAGGCTTAATGGCACTGCAGAACTGGCCATCACAAACCCACCGAGACTCATCATCAACACATAGATCGATGTCAGTTGAACAATATGATTCGGAAATTCTCGCTTTAATAAACTCGGTAACAGCACATTACCAATGGCGATTCCGGCCCCGATGAGAATCGCACCAAGATATAAAGTACTAACGAATCCCAACGAACGTGTGATCATGCCCAGAGCGATTAAACCAACACCTAAGGTGAGAATCTTCTCCATTTGAAAATGCTTAGTGAGCCAAGAAGCGACTGGCGCGAAGAAGGCAAACGCCAACAAGGGCAGGCTGGTGAGCAAGCCGGATTGTACGCTACTTAATTGTAAATCTTGGCCGATGCGATCTAACAAGGGTGGAAACCCAGTTACCGGACCACGCATGTTTAACGCAATTAAAAAGATAAATAAAAGCAAATAGACAGCGTCGTGTTGAGTTAAACGTTTTAGTCTTTCCATAACTGGGTTGCCGATTGTATAGAGGGCGGTAAGAACATGCTTGCCGCGACATTATATAGAAAATTGATGCGTTTAACTTTGACACAGAGCCAATGTTTTTTCATTTCTTCGCCAGATACAGATCAGTTATTAGAAAAAGCTAATGCATAGCTAACCTCTTTAATGTGGGCTTGCCTTACCCCTTTAGTCATATCCTTTTCAACGCATTTATTAAATGAGATTAGTGAATTTCTTAATACTTACAAGGGTTTACTTGACGAATATCGCTTTCATCACCTATAGCTGTTATGTACAGAAATATAATTTTCTATACACAGAGTGCCTATTGTATTTGTTGCAGTAAGTTAAAGTGCGAACGTTTGTGAATGACGTCAGCGTATGAACGCTTGTCGGATGAAGTATTAACTGATGAATACGATATTTGGTCGTTTATCGATACAAAAATGTATTTATAAGGAGATTCTCATGAACAAAAGCTATGTGCTACCAACCTTTCTTACCGCGGTAATGTGTCTTTTTCTATCTAACCTATCGAATGCATCAGAGTGGATCGCATCCGAGGATGCCCAGTCATGTGATATGACATGTGGCGCACAAAATAGTACCCCTGTTATTAGTGGAATTTTTGCGCCAAACGGAAACCCGTTTTATGTTTGTAGGGGGGATGTTAACGAGACTGAGGGAGGAGGAAGGGCTGGTTATAATTTGAGACCCGATTTGAGTTCTGCTTGTACGGTAGGTTTTAATCAAATGGAAGTCGCGGTCGAGCCATTTGATTGTCTTTGTGACGAAAAGCCTGTTCCTATTATCAAGATTGTTGATATTGCTTCAGCGCCTACTCCACCATCTGGTAGTAAGCTGGCTTGTATGATTGGCCCTAACTCGCCAACTCCAGATGACAGAGCTACATCTTGCCCAGTCATCCAATATGGAGAATTAACTTTCTGGTTTTTTAGCTTTAATAACAATGACTTTGCTGTAAATGTGGTTGGTTATGATGCCAGTAATAACATGGTTAGTCAGAAAAGATATGATGGTGGACGTTACATATGGGCGGTTACCGTTGATGAAAGTAATCAGGAGGTGATTACTTATAATCAACATGGCGACACAGTGCGTATTCCTTGGAATGATTTTTATCTAAGTCTGAGTGATTTTAGAGACTAAGCCCCTTCTTGTAAGCCCTATTTAGGTTCTGAGTATTCGCTTTAATATCATAAAAACCGATCTTTTTAATTAGGTCGGTTTTTTTTCGTCTTGCTCTACTTGCTCTAAATAAGTCGGTTTAATTCCTTGGATGATTTTAATGGGTAGCTTCAATCTAGAAACGTTTCTAAGAGGGTTGTCTTGAGAGGGAGAAAGATTAGAGGCTACTTGACCAAAACGGTTGCGACCCTCTACAGTGCATTATGTAATAAAATGTAGCTGATTTTTGCCTATACACTCTGTCGGGAATCAAGAGCACTAATGACGCCACATTGTGGTAGCACACCTAGCTAACTCTCAGTATAAGTAGGAAAGATTGATGAAAATCCTAATTCTTGATGATCACCCTCTGTTTCGTGAGGCATTGTCTTATATCCTTCTTAAGCTTGAGGAAAAGGTTTGTATATTAGAAGCGTCTGATTATGGGATGGCGTTACAACATATCGCTGAAAATTCTGACATAGACTTTATTTCGCTAGACTTATGCCTTCCCGGCAAGGATGGTTTTGCGGCTTTGGATACCATTAAACAAAACTACCCGGCTATGCCAATCGTCGTTATTTCATCGTCTGATCATTATAATGATATTAAGCGAGCGCTGGACTCTGGTGCTAGGGGGTATATTCCTAAATATACTGAGAGTGTGGTGATGCTAAATGCGTTGCGTTTGATCTTGTCAGGAGGCATTTACACCCCCCCAAACCTCATCAACGATAAGACACCACTTACGCCGCGACAAGTCGAGGTGCTGAAACTGTTAATCGAAGGGCTCTCAAATAAGGTGATTGCATCACGTATGGAACTAGCAGAAGGCACAGTAAAAATGCACATTACCTCTATTTTTAAAAGCCTAGGAGTGAGTAACCGAACGCAAGCCGCCATGGTGGCAAAAAGCCAAGGTTATGCCTGAAAAGCGTTTTGCTGTATGCGTATGTGGTCAATGAAAGTGCGCAGCTTAAGTGTGGCAACGGGTTTATGTAGCACTTGAAAGCCGCTTTTATTAATCTCCAATAAACGATTACTGTCGATATCGCCCGTTATGATAAGTGCTGGCATCTCTTGATTGCATTCTTTATGGATCGCATAAATAGCATCGACACCGGTTTGTTGCTCGCGTAAACGGTAGTCGGCAATAATACCGTCTGGTATTTGATTTTCCTGCTTAAGCTTAGTTAAAGCTTCGGCCTTGTCAGAGGCCGTTAATACTTCGCATCCCCATAATTCCAGTAATGCTTGTGTGCCCTGACGTACAGACATTTCATCGTCAATCACCAAGATAACAGGCTTAATTGTGCCGACGGGGTTAATATTTATATGGGAGTCGAGCGGAGGTATATCTGCTGTTGCCTTGGCTGTTGACCGACTAACACGAATGGAAAATGTTGAACCTTTCCCGAATGTTGACTGCACGCTAATGGGGTGTCCTAGTAAATTGGCAGTGCGTTGCACTATTGCAAGGCCAAGCCCTAACCCTTTACTCCGTTCGCGTTCAGGGTTACCTAGCTGATAAAACTCATCAAAAATGGCCTGCTGTTCCTGCTTAGAAATTCCCATACCAGTATCTGTGACATTAATTTTGATCGATGTTGAGTCGTCTGAGTCGCAGCTAATTTCTACACGCCCAGAATTCGTATAACGAATCGCATTTGAAATATAGTTACGTAGTATTTGTTCTAATAAGTTTGCATCTGTAAATAACGTATGTGAGCAACGGGGCCAGACTAAATCGATGCCTTTTTCACGGGCTTGCGCCCCATAATCATTCGCTAATTTTGTAAACATAGCTTGTAGTTCAAAGGGCTTTTTTTCAGGTTTTAAGACGCCAGCATCCAGTTTCGAAATATCAAGTAAGGCATTAAAAAGGCTTTCTAATGCCTTTACCGACATAGTAATTTGCCCAACAACGTGGCGTATCTTCGGTTGTTCAACCGCTTCATCTAAAACGGCAGTGAATAATGATAGCGCATGCAAGGGTTGGCGTAGGTCGTGGCTGGCCGCCGCGAGAAATTTAGACTTCGCCATATTTGCTTGGTCGGCTGCATTTTTTTGAATTTGTAACGATTCAACGAGATCGAGGTTGTCAAATTGCAAATTGATGGAATTTCTCCAAGTGCGGTTGAGCCAATAGGAGAAGAAAAGCATGAGGATTAGCACCGCAAATACCAAGACTCCTATCATTTGGTACTGAGTATTATCACCTGTTACCCAAGTGAGAATAAGGGGGGTTGAAAAGGTCGGCGCATAAACCAGATAGGAAGGAGAGAAATTGGATAATAATGGCGCAGCACCCACCAGAAAACCGATGCAAGAAAACATAATAAAGTAGGCATTCTGAGGGACGTTAGGGTCATAAACCCAACACAATAAAATAGACCATACTAATGCAGAAAAAAATAAAACAACCACATTATATTGGCACAATTGCACTGTTTTTTTATTGTCGAGCTCATGTTGTTTGAAACATCGATATAGCCATAAAGACACGGCCGTGGTGATGGAAAGAAATACGAGGAGAGATAAAAGGACAAGGTTATCAGTTTCTTGCCTGAAACTAATCGTATAAATAATAGCGGCAATATAGCCAACTATGGTGGAAAGAGGCAGCTGGCGAAAAAACAACCTAGCTTGCTCGGCACGAATTTTTTCCTCCCGTTTAGCTGTTTTGTCGTGTGTATCGGCTGAATCACTGTTCATTACTTATTTTTCACTCTTGTTATGCAACATCGATACGCTCAAGTAGAGCACCCCATACAGACTAAAGTCTAGGTAGTATGCAGACTTTTGGCCTATAGACCCACCCACAATACTGACCCATTCTTAAATGCAATTAAAATCGCATTTAATTCGATGTGTTTAGGTGTGCCACCCTAAGGGGTGAGGCCTAAGTTGAAAATAATGGAGTCATCAATGTTTAAAGTGTTGTTTAGCGATGTCTAAATCCTTTGTCTCAGTACCCATTCGAATTGAAGGTAAATACCTGCAATCTTCAGAGCAAGCTGAGTCGCCAATGGCCGACTTTTCGCAATTGCCTTGGTACAGTAATGACAAAAATCAAGATGTGAATTTCAATCATCCTTTTTCCAGCAAGACCTGCCTTCGTCGAGCATTTCAAACACCTAATACAATGCTCGAAAAAGGCGTGCATCTGCATTTTATTGTGCCCCACTATCTAGGAAGAAAAGTTCCGAAATCACTAGCATTAGCCAATTCAGGGCACATGCCCGCAGCGCCTAATCGATGGATTATATCTAGAAAAACAAGTGAGAATGCATCAACATCAAAGCAGTGGTATCTGGAAAGTGACTATATTTATCCAGAAGAATACTCACCAGAGAGCGACGCCACAACCATTCCGTATCCGAATGGCAAGCCTTACCGATACATGGGCAAATGTTCCCCATTGGTCACCAATGGAACACTTCCAACAGAGAGTGATAAAAACCTTTATTTCAAAGGTCAAAATAACGGTAAACCCTTAACGATTTTGGGATATGGAGACGTAAATTTTTCATCATATTACCCTAACTGCAATAGCGTCTTTGGTTTTCATGATCCTGATGGCAACCTTGATGCTTCTACTACCTATTCTGTAATCGGATGGCATGGCAACAATGAAGATGACTTGCTGTACCAAACGATAACAGCATGGCTCACATCAACAGCGGAGCAAAAAGACGCAACACTTTCTGAAGAAGCACTTGCACAAAAACTTAAAAATACATTCGGCTTAGAGCTTGAAGGCAGTGATTCTGCGGCTATTTCACAAGCAATCCCTAGCGTTTTTTATGGGGAATTTATAGCGGATGCCAAACAAAACTCGCCAGAGGTTTCTAAAGTTAAGGTGGCGGTAGGCCAAACGGGTACCGAGGCGTTATCGAGTCTAATTGGCTATCAGCTCTCGCAAAAGATAAATAAAGACCAAGAGCAAGCAAAAAGCATCATCGAAGACCAATTGGAATCCGTACTCATGTTTTCACAGCTTGATGACAATAACATTGACGTGGGTGCAAAATTTAACGAAGCAAGACACAGCAAAGGCTTTCGACCCTCTAACGGTGTGCATAAGTGGACAATACAAACTAAAGCAACGGATAGTTTGCCTACTGATAGTGATTCAAGAGTATTACCTTCACTTCCCCAAGGTATAGGCCGTTACCTTCACGACCTAAATGACGTGCAGCTAAAATTTCATAACGCCACGCAAGAAATAGCGACACTGCAAAAGCAATTGTATGCAGATTGGAACAAATATATGCAGGCACGCTACCCTGCCAATATTGGTCTTGATGATTTCCCCGATGCCGATCACATACAATATTTTATTACCAACTACAGCATCGGCCCCATTCAACAAAAAATGCAGGCAACAGGTGACCTAAGTTATGACCAGAGTCATTCATGGAAACCGACAACTAACAGTAAAAACCCAATAGATTTGGCGCATCAAGTCATAGCCAAGTGGCAAGCGTTAGACACCTTCATACAAAATGAAAATACCGCAAGGACGACAGCAAAAGAACCCTTATTAATTCTCAATCGAATAGAAGGGCCTCGTTTCTGGGAGGCTAAGTCCCCAACGGTATTGTTGTCCGGTTTACCAGAAGAGCAAGCGGCACCTAACAATCTTATTTCGCTATCAGACGCTGTATTAAACGGCAGTATAAGCGTTAGCCTGCCCAATATATTGCAGGCGTTAAAAGGGATGAATACACAGAAATTATCCACGCAAATTTGGACCCCTTTTTTACTTGATTGGCAGTTCAGTCTTAACCCTGCACAGCTTAAACAAGGCAAAGGAATGGACAGTGAGTCCTTGCTAAATAGTTTTAATTTGGAAGAGAGTGGCCCAGATTTTAAGACCAGTAACCAGATAGCTTACACTGATACTCCCGCTGTTTTTTCAGGTACCGTTGTATTAAGCACCCACACCAAAAATACACAAGAGACAGCCATTAAGGGGTTCTTCAAGAATTTAATCAGTAAAGAAAAGCTCAGTTTTGCAAAAAACAAGGCAACGCCACCTGAAAATAATACTTTAGAAGACTTCTTCAACGCCTCAAAGTGGTCAGACGCATCCGTTTGTTTTGAAAAAAATGACTTTATTGTAGAAGGCGCAAATACCGACACGCCCCCCAATGTCTATTATGTTTTATGGCAGGCGTATCAAACCCTACAAGGCCAACAATTTTTATCACAAACCTTAGATGGATTTTATGAAGCTTGTCGGCAGCTGGATAAGGTAGCGCAATTGCCTATTCGAGAGCCAATTGGATTCACATCTGATCAAAACTTTACGGAGCAGGTCAAAGAAACAGTAGGCCGTCAGCGAGGCGTCGCCCCTGAAATCGCCTTTGAGTTTAACCCTATCCCCTGCGGACTTGTGGATTTAGAGCGGCTCAATTTAATTGATAATTTTGGGCAAAGTGTCGCGGTTAATGTCGCTGGGCACATTCCTTTTTCAGACACACTCACCGTCAACGAAGACAACGCCACACCCTACTTAAAACCAAGATTGGCACAACCAGCACAACTCAATTTTAACTGGATGAAGGCCAGTACATCGTGGGATAGCGTCGAAACACCGACCAATGATGATACGGCAACTTCGCCTATCTGTGGCTGGTTGATGAACAATTACTTGGATAACAATATCGCTATCTACGATGCGGCTGGCCATGCATTAGGCTACATAGATGATAAAGCCAGTTGGAATGCCGTACCGTGGAATACAGGTGCCTCAAATATCAATGCTGACATTCAAAATACTCACTTGTATAACGTAGCCCAAAAAATCATGGCCTCTGCTGAGTTTATGGGGAACTTTATGCAGGCTACCCAAAATGCCCAACACAATATTGCTCCGCAGAATGCCCAACAACACAGCTTAAAAAGCCGATTAGTAGGCAAACCGATTGCGGTTGTCAGGGCGGCTGTCGGCTTGCAGCTTAAAGGCCTGCCTGCCATCGACCAAAGCTGGCCAGCCTTAATGCAAGATCTGGACAATTGTAATCAAAAAAGTGGTTGGGGCTACGGACAAAGGTATAAAGACAACTGGACATCGGTGCAGTTTCCTTGTCGATTAGGTGAACATAGGCAACTAAATGATGGACTGATTGGTTATTGGACAGAAAGTCCAGAGGGCTTGTTGTCAAATACATTCATCGCGCCACAAACAACAAACACCGATGGAGCTCATATTGAGGCATACACAAAAGGTGGCTTTCAGGATCAGCCCCTAGTACTTAATGCCGAGCCGTTAATGATGACCATGCTGATGGACCCGCATGGGTTAATTCATGCCACCACAGGAATATTACCGACAAAAGCACTGAGCATTCCGGAAAAACACTACCTGCCCGCGTTGCAAAAATTAAAAGTCTGGTTTGCATCAAAGCCTCTTATTCAAGCGCAGGGACAAGATAAAACAATACAACTAAATTTGCCCAATATACCTGACATGCAGTGGCAATGGTGGGATCCCTACAATGGCACCAGCCGCATCGAAAAATACGTCACAAATACACAAGCGCCTTCAGAAATAAAAGAAGGTTGGATCCTGCTTGAAAATAATTTAAACCATTAAAAATAGCGAATAATACTATGCCTACATTCAGCTCTGTTTATCCTTATGATGTAACGCTCAAAAATCATTCTTTTGGTAATGATGATGTCTCGTTGCTTTACATCACCAATAAAATAAACGAAATGTCTGCTTTTCAGAAATTAAACATCTCCGTTCTACAGCAAGCACTCGGGGAATACACCTTTAACGGTTTTGATTTCAAGGCTCCCGCCACAATAGGTAGCTATGTACCGGCAAACAGTATTAATACACCAACGTTGGCGCCTGCCAATAGTACTTTTAAGCCCGATTCAAGCCAATACAACCTAGGCCTAGTGATCAAAAAAGGGGTGCTTGAAGAGCAGGTACTCTTGTCATTCAGCAATATTTTATACAGCGCATTACAAAAAAGCTTACCAGATGGAACTGACGCTGCGGTACAAGGCCCGTTTATTTCCAGTAGCAACAATACACTCACCTGGTACTGTGCATTTTCACAAAATATTGTTGCTGCCAAAGTATCCACATGGAAGACGGTGCCCAGTAATATACCTATGGTAAACATCAGCAAAATAAAGGATGGAAAACTATTTGGTATTGGTACGGATCATAACTTTTATACCTGTGATCTCAATATAGGAGCGGTTTGGACAAAAGTAACTACATCATCAAATTGGCAAGCTTTGAGTGGTATTGCGACATCCAATGGGAATATATGGCTAATTGGAACCGATCATAACCTTTACGATGGTGGTGCCGCCATTAACTCTCAATATACGTTAATGCCAGGTTGTGGCGATACCACTTTCCTTGCAGGAATGGCAGACAACTCCCTACTTGCTATTAATACATCGGGCTATTTACTGCATATGCCCATTGGTGCTACTACTTGGCAAATTATTGATAAAACCACACCATTAAAAAGCCTTTTTATGGGTGCCAATAATTCAATCTTTGGCGTTGGTAAAGATGCTTCAATATATGAGCGTAGTGGTGTTCTGGGTACATGGCATAAAATAGCGGCTTTGCCCGAAGCAATTGCCTATCAACAAACCGTAGGCACGAAACAATATGGCGTCAATTGTGCGAACAATAGCCTAGTTTGTTTAAGTGTTGAAAATACAACGCCCGTTTTAAGTTTTGAATTAGATGGCGTTTCAGCAGCACCTGAATCAGGTGCCAGAAACACACAAATAGAATTTTTATTTGGCGCAATAAGTATTGGAACAAATGCAGAAAAGTTTTCTTTTAAGCGCTCGGTTTCATTGGATATTCTCAACCATCAGGGGCAGAGTTATGCGCCACTTCAATTTGGTGTAGTGGGTGATGGGGAGTTGTTAAATAATGGAAGCACACAAAATTTAACCCTGTATTTTCAAACCTTTCAGAATCAAAAGCTGGTGTTCAATGCCAATACTCTTATTACCTTTACCTTTCCCTACACAGAAAGTAATGCAGAGCTAGTGGCTTTTTCTGATTCATCATCGGTAAAGGCTTATACCTTAACGCCCGACGCGAGTGCTCATTTTTCAGTACTTCCCAATCAAGCTACGGGTGTGATTCAAATACAATACAAGGGTGGTACTCCATCAGCACCACTAGAACTAAATTTAGATATTTTTAAATTCAGCGAAATCCAATTATCAGGGAAGAATGGCCTGGCGGTTATCGAAGTAGCTGTGCAAAACCTGCCTGGTTATTGGGACAGCATTTTTCAAATACCGATCAAGAAAACAGAAAACAGTATTGGGCAACAATTAGAGTTACCTACTTCGAATAATATTGGACGATCAGCGACTAATGGCTCTCGCATAGACTTCATGTCAGAAGGGCTGGACAAAAAACAGCAGTACAACCTGACCATAGAAGCCAGTAAGGGGCTTAACTTATATGGTATTCCACCCACGGTGGCTACTCCCGTTGCGCAGGGGGTTCATGCTTCTGATAAACCAACGCCTGGTTTACCCGTACGGATCAGGGAAGCCGACCTTCTGATTCCAGAAGGTCGATTGGCCATCAATAGCGGCAGCTATTATCCCGAACCTAAAAATCCCAAACATAAGATCAACCCCAATGAAAAACTCAATGTAACCGGAGATACCTTTCTCGATGGGCACTTGGGGATTTCTGGACATGTTGGTATTGGAGGACAAGTTGCGATAACAAGTAGTACAAAAGGGACTGCATTACAAATCCCTTTTAATGGAAGTTCCAACGCTACAGGTCTATATGTTGGAAATGAGACTGATTTTTCTAACATTATATGGGGAGGGGTTGTTGTTGATGTGCCTACGAGTGCTGGTTCTTGGCCTCTGGTTATCGCAAAAGATAAAAAAATTATAGGAGGAATTGATGATATAGGTAGCCTACATGGCCAAGACGTTAACGCCGGTGGAAACGCTACCGTTGGTGGCACAACCACATTAAATAACGGCGTAACGGTTACTGGCGGTGCCACGTCATTGAAGAACACTACGGTAAATGGAGCATTAAATGTAACTGATGCAGCAGACTTTAGTGGAAACGTAACGGTTAAGGGAACAACTTCCCTGATTGGAAATACCACAGTAAGCGGAATAACTACATTAACTCAAGGCGCTACAGTAAATGGAATTGTTACAGTAAATGGAGACTTAAATGCAACTGGAAGGTTGGGAATCGGCATAACAACTCCATTTTCTCAACTACATATTAGTAATGGTGCAACAGCTCCGACTCCAACTGGTAATATGACAGAGGGATTGGTGGTGTCTAATGGAATTGGTGGAGCAGCTATAAATATTGGAGCTGGATGGATAGAAAGTGCCTATGTAAATAATGCCCAAGTCCCCGTGTCTTTATCTTTAAATCCTAAAGGTGGCTATGTCGGTATTGGAACCAGTAGCCCTCTAGCTCCTTTACATGTTATGGGAGGTGTAGCCCCAACAGTTACCACTGGGGGGGTATATTTTGATAGCACTCAGGCTAATTTGCATGGTTATGGCGCGACATGTGAAAATTCTATTATTGCTGAACATTCTATACAAGCTTTACGTTTTGTTGCTGCTTCCGACCAGAGAATTAAAAGTAATCCGCTAGCAAGTCATTCTACCAACGATCTGAAAACACTCTTACAACTCCGTATTACCGATTACCAATACCTAGATAAAGTAAAGTATGGCAACAAAATGAGCAAAGGTCTCATTGCTCAAGAAGTTGAAAGACTATTTCCTCAAGCTATTTCCCATAAAACAGACTTTATCCCCAACATCTATGCCGCCGCCAATAGCATAGAAGTCAATGAAGCCAAAAAACAACTCACCTGCACACTTGATAAAGCGCATGGGCTAATTATCGGTGATTTAGTTAAGCTGATCACAGAAACTAATACTGAACTACAAAAAGACGTTATAGAGATCATTGACGAAAAGACGTTTATCGTCAAAAACTGGAACGAAAAAGCTGAAAAAATCTTTGTATTTGGTCAGCAAGTGGACGATTTCCACACGGTCGATTACCAGCAAGTGTCTATGCTGGGCATCAGTGCAATCCAAGCCTTACACCAAGAAGTGCAAGCTCTCAAGAATGAAAACCAAAGCTTAAAAGAACAATTGCAAACAGAAATGAAAAGTTTGAGGGGAGAATTAGAAGCTTTGAAAGGGAAATAAATACGGAATGCTTTGCGTTCGTTATCGTGATATGACGTTGGTTGAAACAGCAAAATGAATAGTAAACAGTAGCGACAATTTTGCTAAAAAGCGCCTATTGAAAAGACGAGTAGAGTAAAAAGGAAATAGATCATGCCAGACCCAATCAAATTCACCAATGACGACACTCTTAATGGATTACTGACTGAATATTATCGGCAGGTTATTGAAGTTAGAGGCTTATCTGACATGTATAAAGATGAGGAAAGTCAAACTGCTTTTCTTGCAACAGCAAAAGAGGTTGCCTCAAGTCATTACGCCACCGCTTTCAAGTTAGCATTAAAATTTGTGGAGGCTCAAACGGGCGATTTCTTTCAGAAAGGAGTGATTTTATTGTTAGCGGTTAACCCTAATTACATGTTTAGCCCTCCTGACTTTTTTCTTTACGACCAATCTATATGGAATTTTCCGGAACAGGATCCTGCAAACTTATGTGATGCTTACATAGGTGAACAAACAATTTATCTAAAAAATGAATTTAAAGAATGCAAGAAATTCAAATCTTTTTTAACCGGTGGTTCAGATAATGTTAAAATTGAGTTTGAATACGAAAAAACAAAAAAGGATTATACAGTTCTGGCAAATAAATTTTGTGATTATAGTATTCAATTAGAAGAAGACTTAGTAACTCTGAATAGAACTGAATTGGCTTATGAAGCAGGAGAGGGCGTCTTCACTATACCACAGATAGGAGAAAGTAAAGCTCGAATGTATTCGATAAAAAGTGGAAAAATTTCACCCCAAAACTATGACTTGAGTGTATTGGGGCACGGAGTAGAGCGAGCAAGAAACTATTCTTTAGAGGAGGATACAACTACAGTGATGTTGCCAACGGAAACTATTATTGTAAGGGGTTCCAATGAAGATGGTGATTATTCAAAAAAAATTACAAAACAACTAAAAAAAGATTTCAAAGAAGTGCTGGGTATAAACACAATATCCAATCAGCAATTTTTTCACTTTGTGTCTCTTGATTTAGGTGGAGCGGACAAAGGTGGTTCAGGGTCGAAATGGTCGAATATATATTATCATGCGTATGAACTTCCTTTGCAGAAACTAAATAAAATGAAGGATACTAAGTTAAACGTTAATGTTAATAATACAGGATATATCTGCACGTTTAAAATCAATCGTGAAAAAAAGAAATCAATGTATATCGAAAAAACCGATGTCCAGATATTTGATGCAAAGAAAGGATTATTATTTAAAGATAGTTTTAGTTGTCAAATGTCATTCTGTGATCAAATTATGAGCCGAATAAAATATGCAGAAGTAATGTTGGCAACAAAACCTTCGCTTTTCTATCAGCTCCTACAATTTAACCAAGATGAAATAAAATTGTTTGAAAAAACCTTCTTCTTTTCTAGTGTCGCAACTACTACTGGCTCTACTACAACTTCAGGTTCTGATCATTAATAGCCCGTATTTACTAATGCATGATCTTAAAGCAAATAAACTAAAATAAGAGTGTAAAACAAAACCATGACCTCACTCCAAACTATATACCAAGGATTCCCCCAAGCCACTGAACTGACGTTGAGTGAGTTGATGAGTGCCAGTCAATTAAGCAACATTCAGTCTTTATTAAAGGGCAATTCTTTACAATTTAGTGGTGTTCAAAATGCAACGTTCAGCGACAACTTGCTTGCTTTTGAGGCGACTTTTTTTGCTTTTGGCGAAAGCGCTCAGGCCAAGGTGTATGTGTTGGACACAAGTAATGCCACGCAAAAACAAGATGTTTTCATTAGTTTAACCTTTGCTAACTTAAGCCCAGCGACTGTTCTGGATGCTTATACAATCGCTTTGCCAACGGGTAGCACGGCCATTGCGTCACCTATTGATGTTAGTCTCAAAAGCCAAACCTTGCTCTATTCTACCTTAACCGATGTCTCGGCTTATACGACCGAATTACAGGATTTTCTGAGCGCCAGCACGATAGCGGCAAAAGATATAAAAGCCGGCTTCAATTTTGACATATCAGCGACGCCAGTAGGTGTGCTGGACACGGCTTTGGGTTTACTGGGTTATACCAGCGTAGCGCTCGATATGACTGGCTATTTGACTATGGGCTTTCGCCCAACGTTTGAAACGGTATTTGACCTTAACCTCACCACGCCGACATACGATGGTTTGGCGCTTACCCTCAGTACATTGTCCCTCAGTTGGGACCTAACCTTGAAAGAACTATACACCCCACAAATTGGCATAGATGGCACCATCAAAATGGGGGCAACGAGCGCCAGTTATCGCGCTGGCCTCGATCTGGACAATCATCAGCTCTATCTTAATTTTAAGCATTTGCCATCCTTTGGAGACTTGGCGACGGCGTTAGATATACCCGCAATAGAGAGTTTGAGTACACACTGGCCTTCTGACTTTAAAACCGTGGTGAGTGATGTTGAAAAGCTGGAGCTGCAAAAATTAGGGGTATTAATTGATTTACAAGGTAAAAACTGGCTGCAAGCTTGGTTTACCTTAACCACCACTACGGCACTCGAATTGCTTGAAAATAAGGTAAGTATTTTACCTAATATCAAAGTAAAGGCCAGCCACAACACGACGGCCTCACCTGTTACGACCACCCTTACGGCGGACATCGATGGAGTATGGTCTATTGATGTACCAGCCATAGGCAATACCCCAGCCAAAACATCCTACTTTGATACCTCGGTCACTCTGCCTGCGCTTGATTTTTCGGTTGGTTTGGCGGTGGGCAGCTCATTTAGTTTGCAATGTTTTCAGGCTGTTTTTGGTGCCAGTCCCTTCTTTCAAGTCATAGAAGGCATCGACTTACTGACCATGTCGGTACAGGGTAATTTCACCGATAAAAGCTTGTCTGTTCAGGTGGCTTCTACCACTAACTGGAGCATTCACTACGACGGCTTATCGCTTGCTATCAGTAACCTTGGTTTCTCTATGGATTACAGTAGCGGTGCTTTGCAAAACCTTGCCTTATCCGGCAGTGGTGAGATAGAAGGCATTTATTTCTCTGTTAATGCCTCGCATAATGATCAGGGTTGGGCGCTGAAAGGCACCGGTTATATGGCATCTGATTTTAGTTTTAGTCAGTGGATACAATCTTGGCCCGGTGGTGATATACCGTCTACAGAGTTAGCACAACTCACGTCTGTCATTCCGCTATTCAGCATGAAAGGTATTAGTTTTAGCTACGATCAGCCGACAAAGGCATTGCAGATGCAAGCAACGGTGGATTTAGTTGTCAGTGCCACGCTGAGCGCTACCCCATTGGCTTTTAAGCTTTCTGCTGCACGCAGTGAAGACAGTGACAAAAAATTAGCTTGGACACTGAACGGTAATAGCCAGTTTGCCGCCCCCATCTCATTGGTTAGTGTGATGAATTCGGTGATTAATACCTTTGGTATTTCCGATAGCATTCCTGCCAGTATCACAGGTCTTGATTTAAGCATCAGCGCACTCTCTTTTAGTTACAACACAGTGAGTGCTGAATTTGACTTTGGTTTTACTCTTGATAAACCTGCTGCTTTTTCTGGTATTACGGGTAATGACATTAGTACCGATAAGAGCTCACCGCATTCCTTTACGACTTTTCACGTTACCCGTACCAAAACAGAGCAAGACACAAAAACGGTATTGACCATCAAAATAAATGCGGGTTTACAATTAGAAGAGCTATTGGATTTACAAGGTGACCTTCCTACAACGCTGAATCCAACCTTAGACGACATTGACTTTAGTCTCGCGTTAGAGAATTCAAAGGATGGTGATAAGGCTTCTACGTCCACTGATTTTAGCTTTTCCACGACGTTTACAGATAGTGGCCACCAATTTGAATTTTCAGGGGCGTTTAATGAACTAACACAGGGTACAACCAAGACGAAACTATTCGGCGGCAATATTCATTCGCCCAGTGGTGGTACTTTAGATATGGGAGATAGTTTCCCCATCAACTTAGATTTAAAAGATGTATTTATTGCCAAAGTGTCAGTCACTGAAGTTAGTAAAACGGCAGCTACTTTTTCAATATTTGGTTCTGATTTAACCATCGATGCAGACTTTAATTTAAGCACACTTCCTGTGGTGGGTAGCTTTTTAACAGAAGCCAAATTTGCTTTTAATGCTTTGCGTTTTACTTACCTTAAACCCAAGTCCCCCGAAAACACGCCGCCAGGCATTAGCGCCGATGAACTAAAGACGGTCAATACCTTTCTACAAGAAATCAATGTGGCGCCATTGGTTACGGCGCAAAGCAGTGCCAATAACAAGAATGGAGATAAAACCAATTTTCCATCTGGTTACAGTTTACAAGGGTCGTTAATACTGGGCGATAACGCCATGACGATTCCTTTGCACACGTCTTTTGCAACGACTAATAAGGACAAGGCTCCTTCTAAGGGGTCGGGCTCGGATACGCCGCCTTCGCCCAGCACGAGTACTAGCCCATCGACCGCCTCTCCTGTTGGTAAAAAGTTTGGCCCTGTGACGATCGATAGTGTGGGTTTGGGCATGCGAGATGGTGGTATTGGTCTTAAGTTCACCGGAGGGTTAACCATAGGGCCAGTAGAATTTGATCTTATTGGTTTTGAAATCACTACCCCGATTAGCCATTTTGACCCAGACATTACCATTGAAGGCCTTGGTTTAGACATCAAAAAAGGCGCGTTAAGTCTACAAGGATTGATGATGGAAGGGGATATTGATATCCCCGCAATGGACTACAGCACTGGTAAAGTTGTTACTGAGAAAATCAAAGCTTACAGCGGTGCACTGACGGTCGACTACAAACAATACAATCTGGCGGCGTTAGGGTCTTATGCGCAATTGCCTGATGGTTCGCCCACCATGTTTTTGTATGCCTTTTTAGGTGCACCGTTAGGTGGGATACCGGCCTTTTTTGTCACCGGCGTGGCGGCAGGGTTTGGTTACAATCGTACCTTTAACATGCCCGCACCTACCGAGATAAGTAGTTTTCCTCTTATTCAACCGGTTATTGGTTCGCCGCCAGCAGGTAGCTTATCCGATAATTTTGCTGCTATGAATAAAGATTTTTTACCTAAAGAGGGCGCTTTTTGGGGCGCGATAGGGATACGGGTTGAAAGTTTTAAAATGGTGGAAAGTTTTGTCCTGCTTGATGTGCAGTTTGGTGATACGTTAGAAGTAGACCTTCTCGGCATTTCTAATATGACTTTCCCGACGCCAGCGGAAGGTGACGCCACTCATCCGTTAGCCAAAATCATCATCGGCATTGAAGCCAGAATGCGGCCCGAGCAAGGTATATTAACTATAGATGGGGCTTTTCAACCGGGCACCTATATTTTCAACCCCAATGCCCATTTATCGGGTGGTTTTGGTATGTTGAGTATTTTCTCAGACCAAACGTCTGGTACCTATAAGGGCGCAAAAGAAGGGGCGTTTATTTGCAGTATTGGTGGCTATCCTAGCGGTTATCCAATTAAATCTTATTATCCACAACCGCAACGAATCGCGTTGAATTGGCAGATTAATCAAGTTCATTCTATTAAGGGTGAGGGGTATTTTGCCATAGTACCAGAGGCTATGATGGCCGGAGGTAGTTTTGCGAACCTGTATCACATTGGCGGGCCTTTCGACATTAGCGCTTCTTTTATACTGGGTGCCGACTTTATCATTTATTGGAAGCCTTACCATTACAAGGCCGGTGTCTCTCTTGAGATAGATGTGAGAGCCGCTATTAATGTTGACCTATGGTTGGTTTCTATACATCTTGATTTCAACATGGATTTAGGTGCGGATTTGCAAGTGTGGGGGCCTCCTTTTGCTGGTAAAGGCTACTTGACCGTACATGCCGTTGTGACGTTTTCAGTGGATGTCAGTTTTGGCGATGTTAATCCAGCGCCAATCCCCATTGATTGGTCTGAATTCAGCAATAGCTTTTTACCGGAGACGGATAAAATGTTAACAGCGGCGGTAGGCAGTGGTTTGCTTTCAACCGTGGAGCAAACGGTTAGTGGTAAGACGACCAAGATTGATGTTGTTAACCCAAAAGAAGTGAGTCTAGTTTGCCATACGGCGTTCCCTTTAAAATCAGTAGCAACCAGTACTAATGTCGCTATTGGCGGCACCTCGGCGACGGATTTTGGTATCGCCCCTATGGCAAAAACAAGTGACGATGTTAAGTCCACTTTAACGGTTACAGTCACTAAAAATAGCACTTCTGTTGAAACCGATTTTACCTACAAAGTGCTCACTCAGAATTTACCTTCGGCCATGTGGCAAGCGGCTGACAAAGAAGGGAGTTTGCCTAATACCCAAGGTAAAGATCTTATCCCCGATCTTGCTTGTGGCATTGAAATAACACCAAAACCGCAAGCCCCAGAAACGCCTTTTACTATTACCGAACCTGAAGAAGAAGTGATTAGCATGCCGAATGCAGACGTGATATCGGCATTTACCTATGAAGCCTCCAATTTTTCAATGATCGCATGAGAAAGAATTCGTTATGTCAAAAATAACTGTAAGTTTTTACGATGCTCATCGACCTATTTTGGAAGAGGGTACTTATACGGCTGAATTTAGCCAGCAAGTGAGTATTGGTAAGGAAGAAGATGTCACAACGGGAACTGTGGGCCATAAAGTCACAACATTAGAAAGTGAAAACTTTGTACAGGAAGCATCGCTTACCCAGTCGCTCGAATTTCATGTGGCTGGTCCTCGTTTTAATCTTTCGTCTTCACTTGTGCATTCGGTTTTTCCGCCTAAAGGCGGTAAGGGAGATTACCGTGCTGATTTGCCTAAGTTGGTACTAAGCAGAAGTACATTACCGTGGGAACGCTCTCCGTCGTTAACCGGTACTTCAACCAGTTCGGCTTGGCTATTTCTTTTGCTGATTGATGAGTCAGAAATGGCGTCCATACAAGAGCAAAACAATGTGACGCTTGGTGGTGAATCCACTGCGGCAGAGATACAGCAAGCCGGTACAAGCCTAGGAACCGTCAATGTAGGTGGCGATTTGACGTTTCACCCGCATAAATTTAATGCTTTAGCGGTGGATAAAGCGCTAGCAACAAGCTTGTTGCCCGCTAGCTTGGACGAACTAAAATACTTGAGCTACGCCAGAATAAAAGAGGGTGAAGAAGAGCAGGGCGTGTTGATTTGCAACCGTTTACCGAAAGCGGGATCCAACAGTACGGCCTATCTGATTTCTGTTGAAAATAATTATGATAGCTCTGGTGCGTTTGTAGGTGTTTCTATCACTCCACCTAAGGGAAACAGCACTGATATGTTTTTCCCTTATTATGATAAGTGGAGTTTTCATTCCGTTAGTGAGCAGTTGTACGCCATTACAGCGGATCTGGTCAGTAAAATAACCAAGGCGAATCCTTCTATCGTATTACCAGATCTTAGTGGTGTTTATGGTCAGTTATTTACCACGACGGGTGATTTTTTAGCAAATACGATCATCGCTACCATCAGCACAAAAAAACCACCTTCAGGAGGCCAAAGCCCTTTGGCGATTGTGCAGCAGGCGGCCATGTTACCGGGCAGTACCTTTCATGGACTTATGTCTAATCTCATCGGCGGTTTTCAGGCGCTTACCTTGGCACCTACCGCTACCGATATTACTTCGGTAGGCAGCGTAAAATTACCTTTTCAGCAATTGACAAAAAACAGCGAAGGGGACTATTCGCCTAATTTGACCAATGCTTATTACAGAAGCCCATTAGTGGCATCGACCATTGATATGGGAAGCAATATTAAATTCCCAAGCAAGGTGGCGAATGTGACAGCCGCCACAGCGTTTACTTGGACGATTCCCACCCAAGGCACCGATTTAATGTTTAAAGGAGCGGGGGGAACCGACACGAGTTATGCCGCCGCCTTTGAATTAGGTCGTTTAATGGCGATTAACAATACTGTTTTTGCAAAAGACTTTGTGAACTGGAAAGTGCAAACTGCAGCGGCGTTAAGGACTCAAAAAATCGGAGTTGGGAAATCGACCAATCATATTGTTCAAAACACACAACCGCAACCACAGGCGATGCCAGAGTCGGTCAAAGATCAGTTTGTTGCTTGGTCTAAGTTAAGCGACATTCCTTATCAATATTTTGTGCCTGACTCACACCTATTACCAACCGAAAGTCTGCGCTACTTCTATATCGATATTAACTGGGTCAATGCCTTTTTATGTGGTGCTTTTTCCATAGGGTATACGGTAAAAGCGGATCTCACCGTTTATCTAAATGAAGTTTTATTAGCTAACTCAACGCATTATCAGGGTTTTTTACTCAACTCCTTTGCAGTCAGTGGTTGGCCTAATTATGACGTAGATGCGTATTTAATAGGCGAGATTACACAAATGAAGGATAAGAAAAAAACCACAACAAAAGAAGAGTTGAAATTGCCGGAGACTGCTTTGCTCTATCGCAAGAACTTATCCATTGATATCACCATGGCAGTGTACGACCAAAAATTTGATGAACTGAAATTCCATCTTCATCATTCAAAAGTACACAGCGGTTTTTTGTATGAAAATGGCAAGTATGAAAAAATCTTAAATTCAGGTAAAGCAAATCAATCCATCATTACGGCTGAAATTACCTCGAATAGAACCATAAATAACTTGAATACGTTAGCAGGAAAAATAAACGCGACGAGTGTCTCTAAGTTTGCCGCAGGAATGTTGGAAGGCACGCCAGTAGTACGGTTTGGTATTGGAACATAAAATGAGCCAGATACCGCGTTGTGATTGGAACCAGTTGATACATTCTTTTGAGGCTTAAAAGGTGTTATGAAAGAGCAATTTAATAAGTATAAAAAATACCTACCTTTGGCGATTTTAATCGTATTTATATTATTTCGCCCGACATTTAATGGTTCTACATTGCCTGAGACACATAAATCTCTAGCCGAGCAATACGCTCAGCATGTTGGCGCAAACACGAAACCAATACATGGTATCGACGTTTCTTATGATCAAGGTGAGATTGATTGGGCAAAAATCATGCAGACGGATGTGGGTTTTGTTTATTTAAAAGCCACCGATGGCATGACCTATACGGATCCAACATTTCATCAGCACATGGCAATTCTAAGTAAGCAAACAACACTTTTATATGGCGCATACCACTTTTTTGAAGCCGAAGATGACCCAGAAAAACAAGCAGAAAACTTTATTCAGCAAGTATCTGCTTATTCGCCTCACTTATCTCCAATGGTTGATGTTGAAGTCACAAAAGATCAAGACCCAGTAGAAATTAGAAAAAGATTAAAAATATTTTCAGATAAAGTGCAGGCCGCTACTGGCTGTTTACCGATTATTTATTCCTATAGAAGTTTTTGGGATCTCGATATTGGTCCAAATTTTGATCAACATGTATTTTGGCTGGCTGATTATGCCCAAAAAATGGATGCGCCAGCAAAAGTTAAAAAATTAACCTTATGGCAATACAGTGAAAAAGGCCGTGTTAATGGTATATCGGGGCCAGTCGATCTTGATGTGATTATGACCGGTGAAGATGGGTTAACAGCTATCCGCTGCACAAAAAATAAGCATTTACGAGGCGAAGACATTGGCTGAACATGGATTTTTTAAACACATACAGCACTATCTTGATAGCAATAAAACCATTCTTATAAAACTGGTTTTATTGGTAGCGTTTGTTTTATTGCTACATTTTAATCAATTGGCCTTTGTCGCTGAGTGGTTGAATATGGCGTCATTGTACCATCATAACCAAAGCTATCTTAGTAACGTCCGTGTACTGGCGACAACCGATATTCTTAATTTTACAGAATTACTTGCGGCCACAGAAATCGCACGTAGCTCGACAGTTGGTGTTTCTTTTTTTGCTTCTTTTAATGTTGATATTGGCAATATGTTGCACAGTTTTGCCATGCTGTTGGAAAAAGGTGTTGGCGTTCAGATCGTATCGTTAGCGGCGATAGAGATATTGGCCTTACTCGATACGCTTGCCTACTGGGTCAGCCCTTTTTTGTTTAAACTGACCATACTGACTAGCATTTTATATTACCTAACGCATCTGCTTTTGATGCCCAAGAGTATTTCATCAAAAGCCCATTATGTTGGTAAGGTAATGGTGGTGTTGTTTTTGTTGGGTCATATTGCTTTACCCTACAGTATTCACCTTTCCTCCTTGGTTAGCCAAGCACTAACGCAAGAAAAAAGACACAGTATCTCCTCGTCGCTACAACAGACACACGATGAATTAACCTCTACCAAAAAAAGCAGCAGCTTTAAAGACCATGCTGAAAGCAGTTTGCATTACTTAAAGTCAATATCGCGCAAACACGTCACTCATAAAGTGTCTATGGTATCCAAGCACGTCTTTACGAGTATTGCCCTTAATATTTTTGATTTATTGATCATGCCGGGGTTATTACTTTTTTTATTGTATAAGGCCTGCATAAAGATAATTCCGATGAATAAATTATATTCAGAGGTCGAAGGCGTTATACAGACTACCAAGAAAGACCGAATTGAACTGGAAAAAGGCTTCGCGCCAATCAAAAATGTGATGGACCACGAAAAAGCTCGGTTTGACGCGGAAAAAGACCATGTCAAAACGGTAAAAGATCGCCTCGAAGGGGTAAAAAGCGAGCTAGAAGCGAAAAAAGACTTGGTATCCATTGACGGAATGGTGGATGTGGATCATGAAAAAGCTCGTTTTGAAGTAGAAAAAGACCGCCTCGAAGGGGCAAAAAGCGAGCTAGAAACGAAAACAGACTTAGAGCCAATTGACAGTTTAGTGGATCACGAAAAAGCTCGGTTTGAAGCAGAAAAAGATCGTCTCGAAGGGACAAAAAGCGAGCTAGAAACGAAAACAGACTTAGAGCCAATTCACAGTTTAGTGGATCACGAAAAAGCTCGGTTTGAAGCAGAAAAAGATCGTCTCGAAGGGACAAAAAGCGAGCTAGAAACGAAAACAGACTTAGAGCCAATTGACAGTTTAGTGGATCATGAAAAAGCTCGTTTTGAAGCAGAAAAAGACCGCCTCGAAGGGGTAGAAAGCGAGCTAGAAACGAAAACAGGCTTAGAGTCAATTGACAGTTTAGTGGATCACGAAAAGACTTCATTAGGTGAAAAAGCAACATCGTTGACTAAACAAGCCATTATTAAAATATAGCAAACAGAGCGGGAATTAGAATGCTGCTATTAAATAATGTGAAAATTAATTTCTCAGCGTTATAAGCCCTTTGTCTTATTTTTAGTTAACCCTTCCAAGGCTGATGTTTTGAGGGCTCGATGATGGGCGGATCAACAATTAGCAGCTTATCCAATAGGTTGAGATAGTGCCTGACATGGTACAGCGCATAGTGGTGTTAAGGCTCCGACCATCAAAAAGCTCGTAACCGAGCCAATGTTCTTTCGCCAGCTATGGCTGCTTTGGTTAGACGATCTATCGCGATTTCTTGCCTTAACGCAGAACAAAAGCAATGCAGCCATCATGCCCACGTTATTGAAGAGGTGTTGAGCAATGGCTCTTGCGCTCATTCAACGGCTTGATGTGAAACGCACCTTATTAATAGTGAAAGCGGTTTTGAATACCTATTCGAATAAGACAAAGCATGGACATTTTTGTCGCTTCCCGCCAGACTAACCCATTGTTCTTCCTACTTCCGTGAATTCAAAAGGACGCTAAGGGTAAAAATGAAAACCTCATTGGACCATCTTCCCGAGTACAAACAGCAGGAGCTTGCGCAGATCTCTTTGATCCTACGCGATACGCTGGAAGAACACACAGTGGCAAAACAAGGCAGCAAGAAAGACTCGCGCATTCAGAAAATCATCCTCTTTGGCAGCCACGCCAAGGGCGGTTGGGTAAATGATGTGCCGAATGGCTATGTGTCGGATTACGACATTCTGGTGATCGTCAATCAGGCTTATTTACTGGAAGAAGACCTAATGTGGATGCGAGCGGAAGAACGCATAGACCGCAAAGTCAAAAGTGCCCCACTGGGTTTGATCGTCCACACCCTGATCGAAGTGAACGACTGGCTGAAACAGGGCCAGTACTTCTTCAAAGACATACGTGAACAAGGCATTTTACTCTATAACGACAGTAAGAAAGATCTGGTGCTACCGGGGGACTTGACCGCAGACGAACACCGCGAGATCGCCCAGAAGCACTACAATCAATGGTTTAAAAGCGCTTCTACGTTTCTGAAAGGCTTTCACAACTTCTTTAAGGATGGTGACATCGCGGAAGCTGCTTTTATGCTTCATCAAGCTACGGAACGTTTTTTATCCTGCACTCTATTAGTGTGCACCAACTACCTGCCGAAAACCCACAACATAGAAAAACTCAAACACTACTGCGCCAACCAAGACATCGCCTTCGCCGACATCTTCCCCATGGGCAACAAATTCAACCGCCGAAGCTTCCGCCGCCTGCAACGGGCCTACATAGACGCCCGCTATTCCGAACACTACGAAATCACTGAAGAAGAACTTGACTACCTAGCCAAACAAGTCACTGAGCTTAAAGGGCTGGTGGAGAAGGTTTGCTTAGAGAGGTTGGGGAGTAGTTGACGGGGGGCTTTAATTGGTCTTCCTGTTTTAATAGTCTAGATACATTTACATCATTCAAAGGATTATGAGTCACCTATGCAGCAAGTTGGCATTTATGAACAGTTGATCACTCAGCTGATTTCTTCGCGGTTAGATAAACAATCCTTTTATATTGGTGAGCGACAGCTTGAAGCTAGTGAGGCGGGCGTTTGGCTTTCTCGATTTTTGAGTCGTATTTTGGAGTTCGCGGTAAATTCCATTCCATCTGGTGATGATCAGCTGCAAGAACAAATCCACTTTGCTAACCAATTAATGTTGTGGCTTAAGGAGAGACTTCAAGACGATGATTTCATTGATGAAAACCTGCTTGATTGTCGAGGCAGAATTCTTACTGCCTTGTATGAATTAGAAAATCCTATTGCGGCGAATCTGAAGCAATATACCAAAGACATTTTTCCCCTAACCGGATTGGCTCAAAGTGAGCTTTTTTGTGGGAGCAATGCTGGGTTATCTCTTGAATCTGAACTGAAAAGAGAAATTCTCTCCGCCGATAAAATCTACTGGTTGGTGTCCTTTATCAAGTGGACTGGCATTCGCATTTTTAGACGGGAGCTTGAGGAGTTTACTCGAAGTGGCCGAGAGCTCAAAATTATCACAACGTCGTACATGGGAGCAACAGATGCGAAAGCGGTAGAGTTTTTGGCAAGTCTACCCAATACAGAAGTAAAGCTTAGCTACAATACTAAACAAGAACGTTTGCATGCGAAAAGTTATTTATTCCTACGCGATACCTCGTTTCATACGGGTTATATAGGTTCTTCTAATCTGTCGCATTCTGCACTGACAAGTGGTCTTGAGTGGAACTTAAAAATCACGTCTCAAGAAATACCGCATATTATCAATAAGTCTCTTAGTACCTTTGATACTTATTGGCAATCAGACGAATTTGAATTGTTTGATGGGAAAATAGAGAGCCAGCAAAAGCTTCATAAAGCTTTAAAGCTGGCTCGCGTAGTTAGCGATGACCTATCACAACATTATTTTGATATAAAACCCTTCGTACATCAGCAAGAAATCCTTGAGCAATTGTTAGTTGAGCGTAGCGTACATCAACGATGGAGAAACCTTGTTGTTGCTGCGACAGGAACAGGAAAAACACTGATTTCGGCGTTTGATTTTTACCGTTTTTTAAAAGAAAAACCTAATGCTACTTTTTTATTCGTGGCTCACCGTGAAGAAATTTTAAGGCAAGCCTTGTTTGCCTATCGAGGTGTGCTGAGGAATAGCCAGTTTGGTGAATTATGGGTCAATGGTATTACGCCAGATCATTACAAACAGCTTTTTGTGTCAGTGCAAACTCTGAATAATCAGCTCGACAATTTACGCTTAGACACTGCCTATTATGATTATGTTGTGATTGATGAGGTGCATCATATTGCTGCACCGAGCTATCGGGGAATACTTGCCGCTTTTAAACCTAAGATTCTACTTGGGTTAACTGCCACACCAGAACGACATGATGGCTCGGATATTTTGAGAGATTTTTGCGGTGTGATTGCTGCTGAACTTCGCCTTCCTGAAGCGATAAATCATCGTCATTTATGTCCATTTCAATATTTTGCTATTGATGATGACACGGATTTAAGAGTGATTAGCTGGCGCAATGGTCGCTACGATATTGCACAATTAACTAATCTATATACTCATAATCAACAACGTGTTGATCGTATTTATCAGAGCTTGCATGAAATAGTGACCCATGGAAGTCGGATTAGAGCGTTAGCTTTTTGCGTTAGTAAAGAGCATGCGAGCTATATGTGTAAGCAGTTTTTACTTAAAGGTTTATCGTGCGATATTTTAACATCAGACAATAGCCAAGAGCGCCAAGCTAAACAGCAATTGCTGCGTTCTGGTCAGATTAATATTTTATTCGTAGTGGATATATTTAACGAAGGTATCGATATTCCCGAAGTAGATACTTTACTGTTTTTACGACCAACAGAAAGTCTGACGATTTTTCTTCAGCAGTTAGGGCGAGGCTTACGATTATCGGATGGGAAAGAGTGTTGCACTGTCTTGGACTTTGTTGGTAATTCACGGGCAGAGTATGATTTTTCGCATAAATTTCGCTCGTTAATTGGGAAGACGAATCAATCAATTAGTACTGAGATTCAGCAAGACTTCCCTCATGCACCATTAGGTTGTCGTATTGAGTTAACTAAGCGCACGCAAGAGTTGGTGCTACAGAATATTCGTCAAGCTAGTGTGAACCGTTTACGCCTTTTAGGCATGATCCGGCAATTTGAGCAGAACTCTACACTGTCTTTATCCTTGGAAAACTTCCTCAAAATTTATCCTCAAGTTAGTCTTGAAGATATTTATAAGAAAAGTAGTTGGACTGCTTTGGTAAACGAAGCAAATGCACATGAAGTACGGGAACCGGAGAATGTTGAGTTGCAAACGGTATATAAACGAGCAATTGATACACGATTTTTGGTTTGCGATTCGTACCGCTATTTGAGTTTTTTACGAGAGCTATGCCAGAATAAATTTGTGTTAAATGCCAAGTTAGATAAACGAATGGCACTCATGTGTCATTACGATTTTTGGCAGAAAAGCGGTGTTGAAATGGATTTTTCTTCACTGCAAGTAAGCCTCAAGGCGCTTGATGATGAGTCTCTTAGAGCTGAGTTGCTGGATGTGTTAACTATTTTGATAAACCGCATCCATCATCAAGAGTTCCCCATGCTAAATATGAAGGTTAATCCATTAAACTCTCATGCTCGCTACACACGTGAGCAGATATTAGTGGGCTTTGGCGCTTCAACATTTGAAAAGCGTTCTTCTGCTCGGGAAGGTGTTTTAGAAATTAAAGCCGATAACATTGAGATGTTGTTCGTTACACTTAACAAGAGTGAAAAGCAGTTTTCCCCGACGACTATGTATCACGACTATGCTATCAACGAGCATTTATTTCATTGGCAATCTCAGAATAGCGCTAGGCCTGATAAAGGAAAGGGTTTGAGTTACATTGAACAGAATAAAAATGGAAAGCGAATCTTCTTGTTTGTTCGAGAACAAAGCAAAGACGAGAATGGCCGCACGATGGGTTTTGTTAACTTTGGCGAAGTGAAATACGTGTCTCATACTGGTAGCCAGCCAATGAGTATCACATGGCGGCTACAGCAAGCTATGCCAAGCTTTATGTGGAAACAAGCTGCGAAGTTGGCTGTGGGGTAGTTTATCCATCATTTTTTAAGAAACGAAAAATCAGGGCAAGTAGATACCTATAAGAACTTTGAGAAAACTCATGACCACCAAACTAATCCGCAATAGCACCGCTGAGTTTTTGTTATGTGCATGATAATGGATACAGTAGTATCCATATATAGAGAAATATGACTATAATGGATATTATTGTATCCAATTAGGTTGTGTATGAAATTTTCACTGTTAGATGACACAGATGTTAGCCAAGCTTTTGCTACTCATCTGCGTGGCTTACGCAAACAAGAGAAGCTATCGCGAGAGGCGCTTGCCCAGCGCAGTTGTGTACCTGCTTCGACCATAAAAAAGTTTGAACTCACAGGACAAATTTCATTGCGCCAGCTGCTGCTTTTATGGCAATCGTTGGATTCACTTGACCGGCTTTACCTGCTGACACAAGCAAGTACAGATCATCCCTCTTTACCGACCAGTATAGAAGAGGTGCTAAAAGATGAGTTTTAAATCCATTCAAAAACTGAATGTTCAACGCACTCTCACAACGGGTGAAATGGTATCGGTGGGCGTATTGGCTCAAAACCGCCAAGGGGTGTTCTTTCAGTACGACGAAAATTATATAAGCAAGTTTGGCAACTTATCCCCTTTTACTTTACAAGCGGACAGGCAATTACAGCAGGCACCGAAAGAACCACATCTGGGTATTCATGGTGTTTTTGGAGATAGCCTTCCCGATGGTTGGGGGTTGTTGTTGCAAGACCGTGTGTTCCGCCAACAAGGTATTTTGCCTGCGCAAGTGACAGCGATGGATCGGCTGGCTTTTGTTGGGCAGCAAGGAATGGGGGCGTTGTCCTTTACGCCTGTGTCAGAGCTTTCATTAGGTCAGCGACCCGATATTGATTTGACAACACTCGGCTTAGAAGCACAAACCTTGTTTGACCAATCCGTGCTTGACTATAAAGAGACGGACGATTTAGATAGTAGCACTCAGGAAGTGTTAGCAACTTTGGTCGCAGTCGGAAGCTCCGGTGGTGCTCGGCCTAAAGCACAAATCTATATGCCTGCTGGAGACGCGACGCAATGCCGCACTTATGCACAGGCTGGTGATGAAGCATGGTTGGTGAAGTTTACTTCGAAGAACTTGGCATTGGGCCATGAAGAAGGTTTGTGTGAAGCGGTTTATTTACAAATGGCTGAGCAAGCAAAATGCCAACCACCGATTTGGCAGTTAATTGAAGCACCAACAAACAGTGGTGCAAAAGCTTGGCTAGCACTAAAGCGTTTTGATTACTTACCTAATAGACAAGAGCGGCTCATTCATGTGGATGATCATCATTCACAAAGTGCAGGACGCTTACATATGCACAGTGCCTGTGGCCTATTCGACGCTGACTTTCGCAGCCCTAGCTTAGATTATAGCGACCTCATTAAAGCCAGTCGCCAGTTGTGTAAGTCACCTGCAGCTGGGCAACTTCAATTTCGCCGTGCAATCTTTAACTTATTTGCAGCTAACCAAGATGACCACAGTAAAAACTGGGCCTTTTTACAAGGCGATGATGGTAGTTGGCAACTCGCCCCTTTTTACGATGTGACCTTCAGCCCTCATCCCTTTAATGAACACGCTACTGCCTTTGCTGGATACGGCAAAGCGCCGCCACTCAAAGTGATGCAAAAGCTGGCAGCCAGTGCAGGCTTCGCTACTTGGAAGGAAGCGCAGCAATGTATTCAAGAAGTGGTGGAGGCTATTAGCCAGTTTGCATACCTTGCTGAGCAACAAGCTATCAGCAAGACAACCATATTAGCGATAGAGAAAATACTTGCTCAACGCAAGCAAGAAAACGCGGCACTTCTTGTTTAGGTAACGTTTGTTAAAGATTGCGTATGTTTAAGATAACCTAGCATTAAGACAAATATGCGAGTAGATAAAGATGTTGAGAGAACTATGCCCACTAAATTGATCCGTAATAGCACCGCTGAGTTTTTGATCTTTACTGGGCAATCCGGTGAGCAGAGCATAGAGGCGCGTTATGAAGAAGAGTCTGTTTGGCTGACTCAAAAACTCATGGCCGAGTTGTTTGATGTTGATGTGCGAACGGTGAGTGAGCATTTAAAAAATATCTTTCAGTCAGCCGAACTCAATGAAGAAGCAGTTATCCGGAAATTTCGGATAACTGCTTCTGACGGTAAAAATTATAATACGCAGCATTACAATCTAGATGCCATTATCTCTGTGGGTTATCGCGTTAATTCTGTGCGAGCCACGCAGTTCCGTCAGTGGGCGACTCAGGTGTTGCGTGAGTTTGCTATCAAGGGTTATGTGATTGATAAAGCACGCATGGAGAATGGCAGTTTTCTGGGCGAAGATTACTTTGAACACTTGCTGGAAGAAATTCGTGAAATTCGTCTTTCTGAACGGCGTTTTACCAGAAGATCACCGACATTTACGCCACCAGTATTGATTACAATAAGAGCGCACCGACCACGTAAACGTTTTTCGCGACGGTACAAAACAAACTGCATTTTACCATCTCTGTGGTAAATACTGGGTGAAATACAACGGCATCACGATATTGGTCTGCTCAAGTGCTGATGAACCTTGTGTGCCAGTTAACTTAAAGGTTTTATTTGGTGAGCATTTTTCAATGTAGGATGCCAGCGATTTAGCTCTTGTACGTTTGCCACTTTTTACTTCAACTGGAACAATTTCTCCCTTATCTGTCGCCAGAATAAATTCGATTTCGGCGCGGGCGTCATTCCATGAATAACTTGGGTTAACGCCAATGGCGGTGAGTTCTTGTTGCACAAAGTTTTCTGCCACATACCCTTTGTATTCGTAGTTTTGATGTTTGATCTCCTTATAACTGCTACCCAGCATATGATTGAGTAGGCCTACATCAAACAAAAAAAGCTTGACCATATTGTCTTTTTTATAGGCCGCCAGAGGTGATTTCGGCAACCCTTCGATAGGGTAATTCGGCAAGGATAAGCGGCAGCAGTTAAGCCAATGGATGGCGGTTTCAAAGTCGCTATAACGAGATTTCCGCTCATGCACATGCTTAAATTTAAAACGTTTAACGGACTCATCGCTGACAAGTGATAGCTGCGCTGGAATGCTATTAAACACAGATTCAATCAGTGTGGCGTCCACCTTACCTGCGTACTTACCAAAATCGCGGCGATAACCTTCAACTAAATCGGCATGAATTTTTGTGACTTTTTCAACCCGCTCTAAAATGCTTGAATCTTTAAACTGATACCAAGCAGAAACGGCTTCCGGCATACCACCGGTAAAAAAGTAGTCGGTTAGTTTATCCATCAATTTAGTGTGCACCGCCGGTGTGCTTGCTTGGCTATCAAATGCTTTGATCAGTGCTTGCTCGTTGGATGCGTAAATAAATTCTTGGAAGGTCAGCGGTCGTAAATTGTATTGTTCTACCTTGCCAACAGGAAAGGTGTTGAGCAAACCAATGTTTGAGCCGCTTGCCGCGACAAAATAGGAAGGTGCTTTTTCAGCAAAATACTTTAGTGAGGTAACGGCGCGTTCACATTCGCCTATCTCATCTAATATCAGCAGATCGGTTTCTGGGTTAAACGCCTGATTGGTCAACAGCTCAATGTTCATTAATAGCTCATCAGGTGACAGTGAGCCGTTGAACGCTTCTTTGTAGGTGGGATTTTCAAGAAAGTCGATACGAAGGATGTTGGTAAAGGTGTTACCAAACAACTCTTGTAGCAGATAGGTTTTACCAGTTTGTCTTGCACCATCGATCAATAATGGCTTGCGCACAGGTTGGTTTTTCCATGCTATTAGGGCGTTCAGTAAGGTACGCTGCATTGTCATTTCTCGCCAATTAAGATTGTTAACGGCCTATAACATAACTCACTTTACATTTTTATGCGCATAAAAATGAGACAATTTACATATTTATGCGCATGAAAGTGTAGATTTCCTTCTGGTGTTGCTTAAAATATCACTCAATATTCGAATAAATCGGGTCAGAGTAACATTAAACCAGATCAACTTAATGGCTATTAAAGGCCCTTCACCTCTTCAATAAAGTCTGTGAATTCATGAAGTTTGTTTTCCACTACATGTTTGACTATTTCTAGGTTGAGCGTTTGGTAATCATGCACGGCGATGTTTCTAAGACCGACCATTTTTTGCAGGTTTTCGGACAATGGTGCAGACAATAACCCCGCTTTTTTCATCAATTCAAAGCTGTCTCTGCCACTTTGCGGCACACCTGTTTTATGGTGCTTGTTGATAATGTTAGCGACATCGATACAGGCTTCACAGGCCCTTTGTAAATTCAGGATAATAGAATCTTGACTGGTGTAGTCTGTTTCAAAGTGATCTTTTGATTCTTGGTAAACGTCTTGTATGCGTTTTAGGCAACGTTCAATGGCGGCAAGCTTGTTAATGATGGCATCGTTCATTTTGAGTAGCCCTTTAAGATGTTTGCTCTTTCTGTGTTTAAACGCTGATACATGGAAAGAACCTGCATTTCAAATTTGTCTTGCTCTTCTTGGCTTCCGAAAAGGCAAATGCCATGTTGAATGACTTGGTTTTGTAATACGGTGGAGGCGCTTAAAAGATCAACAAGGTCAATGTCTTGGTCGAATTTTATGGCGAGAGTTTGCTGAATATCAAAGCGTACAATAGGGTCTATTTTATGGGCCATCAACACCGCGATATCAATATCGCTGTGTTGGTTAGTTTGGCCGCTTGCTTGAGAACCAAACAGGTAAATGAGCCTAGCATTGGGCATTAGCAAGCGGATTTCTTGGCTCAGTTGCTCTTGTAATACCATCTTATTTACCTATTCAGTGCTTCATTTATTATCTAAAGTTTGCCTTAAAATGTAAGCTTTTCAAGCTTATTACTCAATATTCTGAATCTGCTCTCTCATTTGTTCAATCAACACCTTTAATTCCACCGCGCTTTGTGTTGTTTCCACCACGATGGATTTAGAGGAAAGCGTATTAGCCTCGCGGTTGAGTTCTTGCATGAGAAAGTCGAGGCGACGGCCGATGGGGCCTTTTTGTTTGAGCTGGCGGCGTACTTCTTTGGTGTGGGTCGCGAGTCGGTCGAGTTCTTCGGCGACGTCGGCTTTTTGTGCCAGTAATACGATTTCCGCTTCAACGCGCATGGGGTCTAGGTCAACTTTGGCGGCTTCTAGTTTGTCGATGAGATTTTGCTTTTGCGCGGCGATGATCTCTGGCAGTTTGCTTTGTACTTCTACAACGATGGCGTCGATGGCGTCTAGGCGTTGTTCGATGATGAGTTCAAGCTGTTCTCCTTCACGCAGGCGCACTTGGATGAGTTCTTCCACGCTTTTGTTAAACAGGTCTATGACGGCTTTTTTCATCAGTTCCGCATCGGTACCAGCGTCACTTAAGATGCCCGGCCATTTTAGAATGTCCAGCGGGTCTGCTGGGTTTAAGTCTTTAAACCAAGTGCCCAGTTCGCTAACCGCGTTGGCTAAGGCTTGGGCGTTGTCCGTATTGATGGTTAGGCTGGTCGCGGCTTTATCGACGGCTTGGAAGCGCAGTTGGCATTCCAGTTTGCCTCGGTTGAGTTTTTTGCGCAGCACGTCACGAAAAGCAAATTCAAGCTCACGGAAGTTTTCAGGAAGGCGAAAGCTCGGCTCTAGGTAACGCTGGTTTACGGAGCGAACTTCCCAGCTGATTGAGCCCCAGTCGTATACGGCTTCTTGGCGTGAAAATGCGGTCATGCTTGCTGTCATTAGGGTTACCTATCTATCGAATAAAGAGATAAAAAAATAAAGGCGTTAGTGTACCTCATAGACAAGTATTTCACAGGGAAAGGGCGCGCAATTTTATTTGGGTTCGTTATAATTGCGTCTTTTATGACGACCAATAGAGAGAGCAAGTATGCGTCCAAGTGGCAGAGCAGTAGATCAGTTACGTCCTCTTAAAATTACACGTAACTTTACTAAACACGCGGAAGGATCCGTTTTAATTGAGTGTGGCGATACTAAGGTTATTTGTACTGCAACCGTGGTTCATGGTGTTCCTCGTTTCTTAAAAGGCAAAGGCCAAGGCTGGATCACAGCAGAATACGGTATGTTGCCTCGCTCTACAGGTAGCCGTATGGATCGTGAAGCGGCGCGTGGTAAGCAAGGTGGCCGTACGGTTGAGATCCAGCGTTTGATCGGTCGTTCGTTGCGCGCTGCGGTGGATCTGAAAAAGCTTGGCGAAAATACTATTACGATTGACTGCGATGTGATTCAAGCCGACGGTGGTACGCGTACGGCGTCTATTACCGGTGGTTTTGTTGCTTTGGCCGATGCTATGCGTGTGTTGGTTGAAAAGAAGAAGGTAAAAGAAAGCCCGATTGTTGCGCAAATCGCAGCGATTTCTGTGGGCGTTTACAAAGGCGTTCCTGTTTTAGATTTGGATTACCCAGAAGACGCTAATGCCGAAACCGATATGAATGTGATCATGAATGACCAAGGTGGCTTCATTGAAGTACAAGGCACTGCAGAAGGTGCGGCCTTTACCGATGAGCAAATGGCTGGCATGTTGGCTGTGGCGCGCAAGGGTATTACGGAAATTATGGACGCACAGCGTGTGGCGTTACTGGGTCAATAATTAACATTTAAGGTTTTGTCTTTTTAAGCCTGCTCTGGCTTGCTATTCGCGCATCGGCATTTTGGTCTATGCGCGTTTTTGTTTGTAGGCGTTTCTTTCCTATTTTCTTTGATATTTGTATTGGTTATTTCTGCTTAAATTGTTCTTGCGTTTTACTTATGTCATGTACGAAACTTAATCACTGCATAAAAACAACAATAATGAGGTGATTTGTGAAAAAGACGGTATTAACCATGGCGATGGCGCTTTCTATCAGCATGAATGCGGCTGCCGCTGATATTGATGGTGTATGGCATTTACAAAATGCCGATAACACGCAAGCTCAACTCGATGAAGCGGTAGAAAGCGTGGTGAAAGAGATGAACTTTTTCATTCGTGCATTAGCGCGTCCTGTATTGAAAAAACAAACACAAATCTGCCAAGACTGGAAACTGAGTTCGACGCCTGATCAATTCATGTGGCAGTGTGATGACATTGAGGCCGATACCATTTCTGTGACTGCGCAAGGCGAAGTAATTAAGGTCGATGACGAAGAGATCGAAATCATGGGAACCTTTAAGGAAACCAGTGATTCTGTGATCACCATTCTAGAGTCAGAGCGAGGTATACGTACCAACACTTGGCAGCAGGTGAGCGATAACGAATTGCTTTATACCACCAAGTTAGAATCTGAAAAGCTGCCTAAGCCACTGACGTGGACGTTGAGTTATAAAAAGCAATGAGGCTTTTTTAGTGTAACCTATTAATCGTTTAAGCCATGAAAAAGCCCCGATAGCATGCTGTCTATCGGGGCTTTTTAATCGTGTTTTAGCTGATCGTGATTAGCGTTTAACCGCACCCGTCACAGCAAAGTCTTCGACTTTAAGTGGGGAGTTGTTTTGAATGTATTCCACTAACACATCGGCATCCACATAGCCTGAGTTGACGTAGCTAGGCTTGTCGGTGATTTTAGGGTAACCATCACCACCTGTTGCAACGTAGCTGTTGACGGCAACACGGTAAGTTTTACCGGCATCCAGTGGCTGACCGTTCACCATGATGTTGGTTGCCTTGTCGCCTTTGAGTGTCAAAGACACGCCTTGGAACTGACCGAATGCACCTGTACCCGCTTGCTTCGCGGCAACAACAGATAGGTAGTCGGTTAATTCAGCGGCGTTAAGGTCTACGTAAGAAATCGCATTACCGAAAGGTTGAACTTTCAATACGCTCTTATACGTCAGCACGCCTTTTTCCATGTCATCACGGATACCGCCAGAGTTCATGATGCCGATGTCCGCCTTCACTTTGTCTTTCATGGCATGAGCAATTAAGTTACCTAGGTTGGTTTCTTGACTACGAACAACTTTACGTTCGCCGATGAAGTCGCCATTTGAGAAGCCGATTTCGACATTCAGCTCTTCCTGACCTTTTTCTTGGAAAGGCGTTAGCATGGCCAGCATGTCAGGGTCTTGCGCAATTTCGTCTTCAATAAAGACACGCTTAGATTTGCCATCCGCGCCTTTGACTTTTTTCTTCAAGTTAACCGGAATCAGTTTGTATTCAGACCAAACAATGGCGCCGTTTTTGTAGATAAAGTCTAAACGACCAACATACTTGCCCCACTCGTGAGCTTGTAGAATCAAGGTGCCGCTTTGCTCATCAGGTTTGAATAATGGGTTTTGCGAGTGACCACCGACAATCACATCGATACCGGGAACGGTACGAGCCAAGGTGACGTCGCCTGGTGCATTACCACCGTGGTTACCATTGTCGTAGTGACCCATATGAGTTACCGCGATAACAAGATCCGCTTCTTTACGTAGTTTGGGAATCAAGGTTTTTGCGACTTCGATAGGGGATTTTATTTCGATGCCTTCAAGGTATTCTGGGTTACCTATTTTAACTGTGTCGTCTGTGGTGAAACCAACAACCGCCACTTTTAGATCGTCAACTTGGAAAATTTTGTAAGCATCAAACAGGGGCTTGCCTGTTTTCTTATCCAAGATGTTGGCCGATAGGAAAGGGAAGCCTGCCCAGTCGTGTTGCTTTTTCAATACCGAGATTGGGTTATCAAATTCATGGTTACCCAATGCCATGGCATCGTATTTCAGCATGTTCATGCCACGGAAGTCTGGTTCTGCGTCTTGTAAGTCCGACTCAGGAACCCCCGTGTTGATGTCACCGCCAGATAGTAACAAAGAGTTGCCGTCTTCTAGGGCGACTTCTTCGCGGATGTTGTCTATCAAGGTTTTACGTGCTGCCATGCCGTATTCGCCTCTTCTGTTTTGCCAGAAACGACCATGATGGTCATTGGTGTGCAAAATAGTGACGCGATATTCTTCGTCTACTTTCCAGTCAGGCTGTTTTGGCCCCATCATTGAACAGCCGGCAATGGCTAATACAACGCCAGAGACAGCAAGGTGCGTGATAAAACGCTGTGTTGATTTCATGGTTTGATTCCTTGGGTGTAATATTTGTTTAGTTAGTCGATTCTTTAATCGAGTGCATTTATGAGGGAGCACTTCCGATAATCGCTATGAAAATGTATCTCATATTTGTGACAAGTTCGAGAGACTATGGAAAAAAATTGACCATTTGTGCAAGATTCGATCTGTTTTTATAAAAAAATGCCGATCAAGAGATAAATTCTTGATCGGCATTGTTAAATGGTTCGGTAGGTAAAGGTATAAATCGCTTACTTATCCAAGCGTTCGCCTGTTGCTTGGTCAAACACCACGGCTTTGGATGTATCAAACATCATTTTAATGATTGAACCGGCTTCTGCTGGGTACGCAGGATTAGAGCGACAGTTGATTTCAGCATCGTTAACACGGGTCAGAATCATGGTGTCCGCGCCCATAGGTTCAGTGACTTCTACCTCTACATCCGTGGTGATAACAAACTCTTGGCCTTCTTTATGGGGCTGAGGTTCGGTGATCATTTCTGGACGCAAGCCAAGTAAGATGGTTTTTCCTAGGTGAGGCGCAAGTGACTCTGGTTTTGGGAAGGGCAAGGCGACAGTCGCGCTGGTTGCAAGTTCCAACATGGGCGTGCCGTTTTGTTCGATAACTTTCGCTGGTATGAAGTTCATCGCAGGTGAGCCCATAAAGCCGGCAACAAACAGGTTTTCTGGGTTGTCGTAAATTTCCTGTGGTGTACCTAGTTGCTGAACTTCGCCATCTTTCATTACGGCAATGCGGTCAGCCAAGGTCATGGCTTCAATTTGATCGTGGGTTACGTAAACGATTGTTGTACCCAGTTTTTTATGCAGTTTTTTGATCTCTGTGCGCATTTCTACGCGTAGCTTGGCATCTAGGTTAGAAAGCGGTTCATCAAATAAGTAAAGCTGAGGACGACGCGCTAGGGCACGTCCCATGGCAACACGCTGACGTTGTCCACCAGACAGTTGGCCGGGTTTACGATTCAGCAAATGGCTGATTTGTAACATTTCTGCAACGCGCTGCACTTCTGCTTCTCGTTCTTCTTTTGGCACTTTGCGCATTTCTAAACCGAAAGAGATGTTTTGCTCTACCGTCATGTTCGGGTACAAGGCATAGGATTGGAATACCATGGCAATATCACGGTCTTTTGGGCTGGTGTATGTCACATCGTTATCGGCGATTAAAATGCGCCCTTCTGTCACATCTTCCAAACCTGCGATGGAATTCATCAGCGTGGATTTACCACAACCCGATGGTCCAACTAAGATCAGGAATTCACCTGCTTCAATCGAGATATTAATGCCTTTTAAGACTTCCACACTGCCGTAGCGCTTTTTTACGTTATCAATGACTAGACTTGCCATGTTTTGCTCCAAATTCTGTTGTTTGAGTGACTCGCGCAATGAAAAATAAATAGGCGCGAGTACTGTTCATAGGCTGTTTAACGGCCATTAACCTTTTACGGCGCCAGCGGTTAAGCCGCGAACGAAATATTTTCCTGCGAACACATAGACGGCCAATGTCGGTAGCGCTGCGATAATCGCCGCGGCCATGTCTACGTTGTATTCTTTACCGCCAAAACTGGTGTTCACCAAGTTATTAAGAGCGACAGTGACGGGCTGGGTATCAAAGCCAGAGAAGGCCACGCCAAATAGGAAGTCGTTCCAGATTTGCGTGAACTGCCAAATGATGGTCACCACTATGATGGGGGTCGATATGGGCAAAATAATGCGATAGAAAATGGTAAAGAAGCCTGCGCCATCAAGACGTGCCGCTTTGACGAGTTCACTCGGAATCGATTGGTAGAAGTTACGGAAGAACAGAGTTGTAAAGGCAACCCCATAAACTACGTGAACAAAGACCAACCCCGTTGTCGTATTTGCAATGCCTAATAAACCCAAAGTACGGGCCATTGGTAGCAAGATAACTTGGAAAGGAATGAAACAACCTACCAACAAGGCGGCGAAGAACAGGTCGCTACCACGAAATTTCCACAGAGAAATCACATAACCATTGATCGCGCCCAATAGGGTCGAAATAAGCACCGCAGGAATAACGATCTGGAACGAATTCAAGAAGTAAGGCGAAATACCACCACAACTGTTACCAGTACAAGCACCAGACCAGGCTTTCGCCCAAGCGTCAAAATGCAGTGAAGCCGGTAGAGACAGTAAAGTGCCGGTACGAATTTCTTCAACGTCTTTTAATGAGGTAATCAGCATCACGATAAAGGGCAGTAAATAGACGGCCGCCATGATAAGCAGTACCGTGTATAAGGCCACGCGTAAGATTTTATCGACGCCAGAGGTTTGGCGCTTGTTAGCAATATTACTCATGGCGTTCACCTCGCAATTCTGAGTACAGATAAGGGACCAAAATCGCCAGAACGCAACCTAGCATGACCATGGCGGATGCTGAGCCCATACCAATTTGGCTACGGGTAAAGGTGTAGGTGTACATGAAGTTTGCAGGCAACTCGGAGGCATAACCTGGGCCGCCATTGGTTAAGGCTTGCACCAAGTCAAAACTCTTAATCGCAATGTGCGACAAGATGACCAGTGCACTGAAGAAAACAGGTTTCAACGAGGGCAAAATAATGCGGCGATACGTGGTAAAGGTGCTTGCGCCATCAAGGTGAGCGGCTTTAATTAAATCACCATCGACGCCACGAAGACCCGCTAGGAATAAGGCCATGACGAAACCAGAAGCTTGCCATACAGCCGCAATAACCAAACAGTAGACCACCATATCTGGGTTGATTAACCAGTCGAATTTAAAGTCTTCAAACCCCATGTCTATGATGAGCTTTTCTAGACCGTTGGTTGGGTTAAGCAGCCATTTCCAAGCGGTACCTGTGACGATGAAAGAGATCGCCATAGGGTAAAGATAAATGGTACGTATTGCGCCTTCGGCACGAATTTTTTGATCCAAGAAAATGGCTAACATGACGCCAAGGAACAAACAGATACCGATAAATAAGCTACCGAACACGCCTAAATTGGTTAATGCTACCATCCAACGGTCATTGTTGAAGAGGCGTTCATACTGATCTAGGCCGACAAATTTATAAGACGGCAGCATGCGAGAATTGGTAAAAGACAATACGGCTGTCCAGATCATATAGCCGTATATACAAACTAGGGTCATGATCACCGTTGGTGCCATAACAATTTTCGGCATCCAGTCGGCCAAGCTTAGGCGTGCAGGGCGTCCGGCCCGAGTCTTTTGTGACTCAGAATTGGCGGTTTTAGTGCTCATAGTTGGTGCTTCACTATAGAGGAGAGAGAAGAGACTGGCTACTGAGCCAGTCTCTGTGTTTTACACAAGTCTTGTTAAGGTGACTTGTTATTACATGCTTGCTTTAACAGCGCGCGCTAGCTTATCAACACCTTCTTTTGGCGTCATAGACGGCGTATTAAAGAAGTTGGTTACGACATCAACGATAGCGCCCTGAACCATAGAGTTGACTGCCATACCATGGGCCATACTTGGTACAAGTTTGCCTGTGGTTGAGCTGGCTAGGAAAGCATCCATGGAAGAGTGTGCGCAAGAGTCAAACTTGTCACGAGGCATATTCAAACGAGCAGGAATAGAGCCTTTGTTCAAGTTAAAGGTTTCTTGGAACGTCGGCTCAAGAATCAAACGAGCAAGGTCTTTCTGTGCCGCTTGTTTTTCTTTTCCTTCTACTTTAAACATGGCGAGAGAATCGATGTTGAAAGTAAATGCCCCGCTGGTCCCTGGTGCCGGGTAACAAACATAGTCGACGCCGGCTTTTTTACCTGCGGCTGTAAATTCACCTTTCGCCCAGTCACCCATGATTTGCATTGCTGCATTGCCATTGATGACCATAGACGTAGCGATGTTCCAATCGCGGCCAGAGAAACCGTCATCAACGAATTCACGCATTTGCTTGAAGGTGGTGAAAACATCAATCATGTCTTGGCTACGAAGGGTTTTATCAGACAAGCCAAGGAAAGCACTGTTGTAGAAACGCGCGCCTTTCGCTAGAGCAATGGCTTCAAAAAGTGTTGCATCTTGCCAAGCTTGACCGCCGTGAGCAAGTGGTGTGAAGCCAGCGGCTTTGATTTTTTTCGCTTCGACAATGAATTGATCCCATGTGGTTGGGATAGCCGCGCCAGATTTACGGAACACTTCAGGGTTTGCCCACATCCAGTTGACACGATGTACGTTAACTGGTGCAGCAACATAATGACCGTCGTACTTCATGGTTTCGCTAACAACACCAGGAAGAATTACGTCCCATTCGCCAGCTTTAGCCACATCGTCAAGGTTGGTTAGGAAACCAAGATCGCCCCATTCTTGAATGGTTGGGCCTTTGATTTGTGCAGAAGAAGGAGGGTTGCCTGCAATGGCGCGAGATTTAAGAACTGTCATGGCAGACTCACCACCACCGCCGGCTACGGCGAAGTCTTTCCAGGTGTGGCCTTCTGCTTCCATTTCTTGTTTAAGAACGTTGATTGAAGCGGCTTCGCCACCTGATGTCCACCAATGTAGAACTTCAACTTCACCTGCGTGGCTGGTTGCTGCCGCTAGAGAAAGCGCAACCGTGGTTAAACCGAAAGCAATTTTTTTCATGATAGTAACCTTTGTTATTGTTATTTCGTCATATCAAATACCCTGAGGTGTTTGATATTGCGTTATCTACTTCGTTTGAGCTTCTGAAAATCAGCTTAAGCTCATCTACGAGTCAGTGAATTTAGCAAAGGCGGTCACATAAAGGGGTAAAGTAGAGCAACCTATTGTAACAAAGTCTTGCATTATCTTATTTCAGTTTGGTCTTGGGGGCTGTGATTTTAAGAAAGGCCGAGTTTGCTTTCCTAATGTCTTGGCAGCCAAATGGTCGCTTCTAACCCACCTTCTGGCAGGTTGCTAAGGGTGACTTCACCACCATGGGCACGAGCGATATTGCGGGCAATACTCAGGCCTAAGCCCATGCCACCGGGGTGACCGGAATGGTCTGGTGTGAGGCGAGTATAGGGTTGAAAGACCTTATCTATTTTATCGATTGGAATGCCCGGACCTTGGTCGCAGATACGAATAGAAAGAGCATCTTCATCGTCCTCGATAAACACGGTAGCGTTTTTTCCGTAGTACAAAGCATTGTCGACTAGGTTACCGAGGCAACGCTTGATTGCCAAAGGTTTGCCGAAGTAGGGGTATCTTAGCTCTCCTTGTACCGAGAGGGTCGTACTGTGTAAATTTGCTGTACTTTGCATGTCTTTGAGCATTCTTACTATATTGATATCAATGCGATTTTCGTGAATGTCTGTTTCTTTGACGCTCTGTAGGGCGCCTTTTACCAGCATGTCGAGGTCTTCAAGGTCGCGGATCATGGCATCACGAATATCATCTTCATCGAGCATTTCTGCCCGTAGACGCAGGCGGGTAATGGGGGTTTTTAGGTCATGGGAAATGGAAGCAAACAGCCGCTCCCTATCATTTAAATACCTCTGTATGCGCATTTGCATGTCGTTGAAGGCTTTGGCGGTATTACGGACTTCCATACTGCCAACTTCTTTTATGGGCTTTGAGTCCCCTTGACCAAAGCGTTCTGCCGCCCGGGCGAGTGTGGCGAGTGGGCGAGTGATCCTTCTTAGAATGAGAATGCTAAGTAACAAGACGGTGATGACCGACATCGCCATGGAAAATAAACGATCTCCGGTGAGTGCTGAGGAGTTATTGAGAAAGTAAGGGTCAGGCATCAGGCTAGCTAGGTATAGCCAATCTTTATCATTAATTGGAATTTGAATAATGATAATAGGTGGTGTGAGTGGTTTGACCAGTAAGCTGTGGTGTCCCCATCGTTCTGGCAAATCCATTAGCAGTGTTTGGTTGTTAATAACATGTAGGTCGCTTGGGCTGGAAAATTGAATTTTGGCGTTTTTGATGCCGAGCTGTTTAGCAAGTGTGGACTGGACTTCGTTTTTTACTATGCCTTTTAAGTCTGAGTCGGGCAGGGCGTTTATGGTGATTTCTTCTTTATTTAGGGTGACAAAAAATCGTGTGCCGCCCATTTCTTGCAGCTGATCAATGACGATATGACGATAGTTTTGCGGTAAAGACGTGAAGTAACTCACCGTTGCGGCAATGCGAAATGCCATGTGCTTAGATACTTCGCGAACATTTTGTTCTGTATCGGATTCTAATTGGCGCAACCAAATGGTGGTGCTGATGAACTGGGCACTGGCGACGCCCAACGCCATAATAATTAGGATCTGCCCAGTGAAAGACTGCGACCAGCGCTTGAGCCGAGAGCCTTTTGTTAATGCGTTAATGGGCATAATCCGCAGTTTCTACGTTGGCGGTTAAAATATAGCCTTGGCCTCGGACCGTTTTGATCAATTGAGGGTGGCGTGCATCTTCGTGTAAACGTTGTCTTAGCCGACTGACGTGCACGTCAATAAAGCGGTCTAAAGGGGCGCTGTCGCGACCACGGGTGTTTTCTGCAATATGCTCACGGGTGAGCACTTCTCCTGGTCTGCTCAAAAATAACATGAGTAAATTGTAATCGGCTCCAGATAAGGATTCTTTTTGATCTTGAAAATGCAATTCGCGCGATAAGGTGTCTAGAGTAAATTGGGCAAAATGATAAAGACGTTGTGCTAGGGCTGGAGGTTCCACTACTTCGCTGTGTTCCATGCGGCGCAAGATCGCTTTGATGCGTGCAAGTAGTTCTCGTGGGTTAAAAGGCTTAGCGAGGTAATCGTCAGCACCGATTTCTAAACCGATAATTCTATCCATTTCATCTGAATTAGCGGTCAGCATAATAACAGGTACCTGAGATTGTGTTCTTAGCGCACGGCACACAGAGAAACCATCTTGCCCCGGTAACATAATGTCTAAAATAACCAAGTCTACGTCTTGTTCAGGTTTGAAATTCTCTAGAAAGGCCTCTCCTGAGTCCGCGGTTAGCACGGTGAACTGGTGTTTTTCTAAATAAGTTTTGAGTAGGGTACGGATGTCATCGTCATCGTCTACCACATAGATACATTTCGCTTTGGTCATTGTTATTCTCGATGAAAGGTATTTGATTGAGCTCAGTCTAACAAGAAAGTCATAGGTCGACCAATGACCTCCGTAGAGGCTGAAAAAAGAGATTAAATAAATTAAATTGATTTAATTGAATCTGCGCTGCATAATTTTTCACTTAACCTTTTTATTCGAAACCTTTGCTCTATGTATTGGCAAGTCAATTAGGGTAGAGTTCTCAATTTATCTTTCTGTAAAAACGAGCATAAAACAATGACGACAAAAGTGATGGCATTTGGCGAAGCCTTAATCGACTTTCTTTCTAACGGTGCTACCCAAACGGGTGAACTTGAATCTTTTACTAAGTTTCCCGGTGGTGCACCTGCTAATGTTGCCGTTGCCGTTGCGCGTTTAGGTGGTAATAGTCACTTTGTCGGTCAAGTGGGTGAGGATGCTTTTGGTTACTTTCTAAAAGATTCTTTAGACAGTTATGGTGTTAATACCAGCTGCATGTTGATGACCAAAGAAGCAAAAACGGCCTTGGCTTTTGTTAGTTTAGATAATACCGGCGAGCGCAGTTTTGAGTTTTACCGTAGCCCTTCAGCGGACATCTTATTCAAAGAGGCCGATTTTGACTCTGCTTGGTTTGCAGACAACAAGGGCGTTTTTCACACTTGCTCTAATACTTTAACGGATGAATCCATTACACAGGCGACGTTAGCGGGTGTCCGTATGGCTCGCGAAGCTAATTGGATTGTTAGTATTGATGTGAACTTAAGAACCAATCTTTGGCCTAATGGCCAGGTGGATACTCAACGGGTAATCGATTGGATGCAAAGTGGTGATGTGGTTAAGGCGAGTTTAGAAGAGTTAGCTGCATTATCAGCAGATCCTTTTGCTTTAATCGAGGAATCGCTTGCCGCTGGCGTTGCTTTGTTTGTCTTAACGGATGGCGGTAATGCTATTCGTTTCTTTACTCGCACCCATGGACAAGGTGAAGTGATTACGCCGAAAGTGGAGGTGAAAGACACTACCGCAGCGGGTGATGCCTTTGTCGGTGGTTTATTGTATCAATTGGCAGAACAAGGTGGTGATCGTGAATCATTGGTTGTTTTATCTCAAGATGAACTTATGAATATCGTGAAATTTGCCGCCGCATGTGGTGCTGATTCGGTGACTAAGCTTGGGGCTTATCCCTCCTTGCCTTCTTTTGCTGAGGCTACAGCGCGTTTAACGAGTTTTTAATGTTGATCGTTGATCAGGAGTCAATTGGCCTTTTATTAAGTTAAACGGTTAAGAGAAGAGGTGCTTACTCAAGAAAACGCGGCTATGCTGCGTTTTTTTTTGAGCCGAATAAAGAAGAGAAAAGTGCAAGAAAATAGTATATTTTGTGTGTCTGTGTTCCACATTTAACCCTTTAACTTGCTGAATTTCCGTTGAAAATTTATCGCCCGCTGTTTTTTATTCGTTTTTATGGTGCGTTTTTTAATTCGCATTTGTCTCAGCCCCTACTATAAATAAAAACGAATTAAGATAATATTAAGGGGTGCGAAACCTTGAACCATGGAGGGTGATTGTTAATAATCGAATATCTTCTTAATCCTTATAGAAGAAGTGTTTTACCCTGTATCGACTTATGATAATAACAACAAAGGCAGTATGGTATGTCCGTATTAGCCGATAAGGAGCGATGATGAAAAAGTCCCTATTGTCTATGGCTGTTGCCGTGACACTTTCTACAAATGCTGTTTACGCAGCAGATCTTATGTTTACTCCAGGTGAAGATTCTCGATTTAATTGGGCGAGCTATGATGCGCTTAAATCTGTCGATTTATCTGGCGAAACGGTTTCTGCATTTGGCCCTTGGATGGGCGATGAGAAAGCCAACTTTGAGCGTGTAATTGCTTACTTTGAAAAAGCCACTGGCGCGAAAGTCAATTACTCTGGCTCAGATTCTTTTGAACAACAAATTGTGATTGATACCCAAGCGGGTAGTGCCCCTAACATCTCTATTTTTCCTCAACCTGGTCTGGCAGCGGATTTAGCCTCTAAAGGCGCTCTTACGCCACTGAGCAATAAGGTTAAGGAAGGCGTTAAGAAAGACTACGCTGCGGGTCAGTCTTGGGTAGATCTAGCGACCTTTAAAGATTCTAAAGGTGACGATAATCTATACGGTGTTTTCTATCGTGCCGACTTGAAGTCTTTGGTTTGGTATTCACCAGATAACTTCTTGGATGCTGGTTACGATGTTCCTGAAACGATGGAAGATCTAAAAGATCTTACGAAGCAGATTGTTGCTGATGGCGGTACGCCTTGGTGCATCGGTCTGGGTTCAGGGGCTGCAACTGGTTGGCCCGCAACAGACTGGGTAGAAGATATGTTGCTTCGTACTCAACCTGCGGCGGTTTATGATGGTTGGGTCACCAATGATGTGAAATTTGATGACCCACGTATTGTTGATGCTATCAAAGAGTTTGGTTGGTTTGCTCGTAATGATGCCTATGTTGATGGTGGTGCGGGTGCGGTAGCATCTACCGATTTCCGTGACAGCCCCAAAGGTTTGTTTCAATCACCGCCAAAATGTTACATGCATCGTCAAGCCTCTTTCATTCCAGCATTTTTCCCTGAAGGTACCACGCTTGGTTTAGATGCTGATTTCTTCTACTTCCCGTCTTATGCTTCTAAAAACTTGGGTAACCCAGTATTAGGCGCGGGAACATTAGTCAGTATTACCAATGATTCTAAAGGCGCTCGTGAATTTATTGAATTCCTTCGCTCACCGATTGCCCATGAATTATGGATGGCGCAAACGGGATTCTTATCCGCTCATTTAGGTGCTAATCCGGAGCTTTACTCTAGTGATGCTGCTAGAAAACAAGGCGAAATCTTGCGTTATGCAACGACTTTCCGCTTTGATGGCTCGGATCTGATGCCTGGTAAGATTGGTGCAGGTTCATTTTGGACTGGCATGGTTGATTACACCAGTGGTAAGGATGCAAAAACGGTTGCCGAGGATATTCAAAAAACTTGGAATGCGTTGAAGTAATCTTTTAAAAACAGCGCCTGAGCAGGCTTGCCTTGCTCGGGCGCTTTTTAGCATTTGTTAAATAATAAATGGCTTTATGGGTCATCTCTCTATTCGATGTATTTTGGAGTTTCTATGGGACAGCTCGCTTCTGCGTTATTGACCATGATTCTAGGTGTTTTAGGGTGTGCCGCGTATTTTTACGGTTCAAATGCACTCTTGGACAAAATCTTCCCGACAAAAAAAGGCAATGCACAAACCGTTGCTCATAATTTGCGAATTGCCAATATGGTTCGCCCATGGTTATTTCTAGGGCCTGCGGTTTTACTACTTACCTTTTATTTGTTTTATCCTGTGATTGATTCTATTCGCTTGTCCTTTTTTGGCCGTTCGGGTGAAGAGTTTGTTGGTCTTTCCAATTATATTTGGTTATTTCACAGTGATGAATTTTTTGAATCTTTCCGTAATAACATGCTATGGCTGGTTTTTGTTCCTACAGCGGCGACCTTTTTTGGTCTCATTATTGCGACCATGACGGATCGTATTTGGTGGGGCAATATTGCAAAAAGCCTTATTTTTATGCCGATGGCGATTTCTTTTGTCGGTGCTTCGGTTATTTGGAAGTTCATTTATGATTATCGCAGTGGCGGCGATGACCAAATTGGTTTGTTGAATGCGTTAGTGGTTTTCTTTGGTGGTGAGCCGCAAACTTGGATTGCCATTCCTTTCTGGAATAATTTCTTTTTAATGATCATCTTGGTGTGGATTCAAACGGGGTTTGCCATGGTGATTTTATCTGCAGCATTACGTGGTATTCCTGATGAAACCATCGAAGCGGCGGTATTAGATGGCGCTAGCGGCGTGCAAATATTTTTCAAAATCATGGTGCCACAAATTTGGGGAACCATTGCCGTTGTTTGGACCACCATTACGATTCTGGTGCTCAAGGTATTCGATATTGTATTGGCGATGACGAATGGCCAATGGGGAACACAGGTGTTGGCGAATCAAATGTTTGACTGGATGTTCCGTGGTGGCGGTGACTTTGGTCGTGGTGCAGTAGTCGCGATTGTTATCATGGTATTGGTGATCCCTATTATGGTTTGGAATATCAAACGTGCCAATGCAGAAATGGAGGGTCGTTAATATGATCACATCATCAAAACGTACCCCGTTAACCTATTTGGTTCATGCGACCGTTCTTTTCCTCGTGATTATGTGGACGATTCCGACGGCGGGTTTATTCATTTCGTCTATTCGAGATAAAGATCAACTGTCTGTTTCTGGCTGGTGGACAGCCTTATCTACGTCTACGCAGCAGCTTGTCACTCGGGCTAATGACCCTTCCACTCAAACTCTAGAAGGTGGCTTGTATCTCATTCAGGGCAATATCTTTGACGGTGCTCCCGGTGAAGTGACTAAGTTTGGTTCTAGTTCTTTAAAACCTGATGCTTTTGATGTCGGTACAAAGGTTGAATTGAAGCGCGGCCAAACTTTGCAGGTCATGAAAAATGGGGATTATACCTTTGCCTCACCAACGGAGTGGAAAGGTTCTCGTAGCAGTCGTATTTTTTATACGGCCGAAACACCGCCACGCTTTACTTTAGATAACTATCGTGAAGTATTAAGTGCGGAAGGGCTAGGGCAGTCGTTTATTAATTCACTGACAGTGACCATTCCAGCGACCATTATTCCCATTTTGGTGGCGGCGTTTGCCGCCTATGCTCTTGCTTGGATGAGCTTTCCCGGGCGTGCGTTATTGTTAGCTGCGGTGGTTGGTTTGTTGGTTGTACCTTTGCAAATGTCACTGATTCCCTTGCTGAAAAGTTATAATCTGATTGGTGAGTTCTTTGGTGTCGGGTCGAAAACCTATGTGGGGATTTGGCTGGCGCATACGGGGTTTGGTTTGCCATTGGCGATTTATTTACTACGTAACTATATAGCAGGCTTACCAAGTGAAATTATTGAGTCGGCTCGTGTTGATGGCGCATCCGATTTTGATATTTTCCGCAAAATCGTTTTACCTCTGTCTTTCCCAGCTTTGGCGTCCTTTGCCATCTTCCAGTTCCTTTGGGTTTGGAATGATTTGTTGATTGCCATGGTCTTTCTTGGCAATGATGCGGAGCATTTGGTGCTGACAGGGCAATTGCGTGAACTATTAGGGTCTCGTGGTGGTAACTGGGAAATTCTAACAGCTTCGGCGTTTATCACCATCATTATCCCTGTTTGTGTCTTCTTTGGCTTGCAGCGTTATTTAGTACGTGGCTTGCTGGCTGGCTCAGTGAAATAAACCTTACACCTAAGTGGGTGGGTCGAGCTTTGCTCCCCACCCAAGGTACGAACTCAGATTGAGGAAGTGTAGTCATGGCAGATGTAAAATTAACCCATGTTAAAAAAATCTATTCCAATAATGTAGAAGTATTAAAAGACATCAATTTAGACATTAAACAGGGCGAATTTATCGTGTTTGTTGGGCCATCAGGCTGTGGTAAGTCTACCCTGTTGCGGATGATTTCTGGTCTTGAAGAAATCTCTGCTGGTACGCTTGAAATTGATGGGGAAGTTGTTAATGACATTCCTCCTGCATTGCGTGGTATTGCTATGGTGTTCCAGAGCTACGCTTTGTACCCACACATGACGGTATACGACAACATGGCGTTCAGCTTACAAATTGCCAAGGTGAAGAAAGACGACGTCGATAAGCAAGTGCGTAAGGCGGCAGATATGCTGCAATTGACGCCTTATTTGGATCGTCTACCTAAGGCGTTATCTGGTGGTCAACGTCAGCGTGTTGCCATTGGTCGTGCGATTGTGCGTCGCCCTAAAGTGTTTTTGTTTGATGAGCCTTTGTCTAACTTGGATGCGGCGCTACGTGTCGCGACTCGTATGGAAATCGCCAATTTAAAAGACAGCATGCCTGATTCGACCATGATCTATGTGACTCATGATCAAGTAGAAGCCATGACTTTAGCGGATCGGATTGTTTTATTGTCTGGCGGTAATATTGAGCAAGTTGGTTCACCGCTCGAGCTCTATGAGCATCCTGCTAATGTCTTCGTTGCTAAGTTTATTGGTTCTCCCGCGATGAACATTATTCCTTGTCGGGTGGAAGCAACTGGAGATCAAACCACCGTGTCTTTACCAGATACGTCGACAGTGCAAACGCCTGTTGTCACCGCGTCTAGTGAGCAATCTAAAGCGGCCTTTTTTGGGATCCGTCCAGAAGACGTTGGTGTTGTAGACACGAAAGAAGAAGCTTTTGTGTCTGGTGAAGTGTCGTTTGTTGAATCTCTTGGTGAAGCCACTTTGCTTTATGTGAAGGTGTCTGGTTGTGAAGATATGGTGATTGCTAAGCAAGCAGGAACATTAGCGACTAAGCGTGGTGATATTGTTCACTTATCGGCAGGGCCTGAAAAAATGCATTTGTTTGATGAGAACGAGCAGTCTTATAAGCGTGAAGCCTAACGTGCTAAGACAGGCTTGAAGATCTGGGTTATAGCGTAATTTTAAATGGGGTAATGCTTGGCATTGCCCCTAGTTTTATCTTTTTTGGAGAGTCTTGATGACAACCAATCTGAACTGGTGGAAAGGTGGGATAATTTATCAAATATATCCGCGTAGTTTTATGGATGCTGATGGTGATGGCATAGGTGATTTAGCGGGTATTACGAGTAAGCTTGATTATGTTGCTTCACTAGGCGTCGATGCTATTTGGTTATCACCTATCTTTACTTCTCCAATGAAAGACTTTGGGTACGATGTTTCAGATTATTGCGACATTGACCCTATGTTCGGTAGCTTGGCTGATTTTAAAACCTTGGTAAATCGCTCCCATGATTTAGGTCTTAAGGTGATGATTGACCAAGTAATTAGCCATTCAGCTGACGTACACCCTTGGTTTGAAGAAAGTCGTCAGGACAAAACAAATCCGAAAGCTGACTGGTATGTGTGGGCCGATCCTAAGCCTGATGGTTCTCCACCAAATAATTGGTTATCTATCTTTGGTGGAAGCGCTTGGAAATGGGACAGTCGTCGTTTGCAGTATTATTTGCACAACTTCTTGGAGTCTCAGCCAGATATGAACTTCCATAATCCAGAGGTGCGTCAAGCGCATTTGGATAATATGCGTTTTTGGTTAGAGCTTGGTGTTGATGGTTTCCGTTTAGACACGGTGAACTTCTATTTCCACAGTGAAGGGTTAGAAGATAATCCGCCTGTGCCAGAAGGCGAGCCAAAAACCATGGGGGCTCCCCATGATAACCCGTATACCTATCAGCGCCATGTGTATGATTTGAGTCGTCCAGAAAACTTAGGTTTCTTGCAAGACATGCGTGCCATGATGGATGAATACCCGGGCACTACAACTGTGGGTGAATTGGGTGACGATTTTCCATTACAGCGCATGGCGGAATATACTTCGGGGGGTAATAAGTTACACATGGCTTATACTTTCGATTTTTTGAATACTCCTCATTCGCCGGAATACATACGCAAAACCTTGGCGGATATGAATGACATCGTTGGTGATGGCTGGCCTTGCTGGGCTTTGTCGAATCATGACGTGGTACGCGCGAGTACCCGTTGGGGCGAAAGTGAAGATCCTAGCGCGTTTCCATTAATTGCCATGGCGCTGATTTTGTCTTTACGTGGTAGCGTTTGCTTGTATCAAGGGGAAGAACTTGGCTTACCTGAAGCGGAAGTGCCTTTTGAGCGCATTCAAGACCCTTATGGCATTCCTTTATGGCCCGTTTTTAAAGGCCGTGATGGCTGCCGTACTCCTATGGTGTGGCAAAACGCGGCACAGGGTGGGTTTTCGACAGTAGAGCCTTGGTTGCCGGTTGATGCGCGCCATTTACCCTTGAGTGTTGCGGAGCAAGAAGCGAACCCAGAGGCCTTGTTACATAAGGTGCGTCAACTTATCCATTGGCGTCAATTACAGCCTGAATTAGTGAATGGCGAGTTATCTTTACTTGATGTTGGTAATCCACAATTGATCACGTTAGTGAGGGAGTATCAAGGCAAGCGCATGTTGGTTGTACTTAACATGACGGCACAAACTCAAAGTGCGACATTGGAGTGTGATGTTGCTGAAGTGTTACAAGGCCATGGTTTTGAGTCCCATTTAGAAGGGCAAGCGTTAACTTTACCTGCATACCAAGCTTGTTATGCGAGATTGTCTTAATTTATTGGGATTTTGTACTACCAAGCCGGTTTACGTTAAGCGTTAGTCGGCTTGTTTGTTTTTTCGTACTTGTTGGAACCTTTGAATGTTGTGAGTGTTTGTATGAGAAAAAATATAAAAAAACTAACACTAAAAGATGTTGCTGAACGCTTAGACGTTTCTACTGCAACTATTTCTAATGCCTTTAATCGCCCAGATCAGTTGTCCGCTAGCTTGCGAGAAAATATTCTTAGCGAGTGTGAAAAAATGGGCTATTTTGGGCCGAATGCGGCTGCTCGTAGCTTGCGCACAGGCCGAACGGGCATCGTTGGAATCGTCTTGTCCGATGACCTTAGCTACAGTTTGACTGATCCGGTTGCTAACCAGTTTTTAAAAGGCATGGCGGAAGTATTTGAAGCGAATGAATACAATATGTTGCTGTTGTCTTCCGATGAAGTTGAGCAAGACGCACAAAGCCGTATGCAATCCTCCATGGTAGATGGCTTTATTGTTTATGGTCATAAACCTCAGCAATGTAATAATGCTCCTTGGCTGATGCCAAATAAAAATATCATCACTGTTGACAGCTTTATTCCGAGTACGACGTCGGTTAACGTGGATAACCATCATGGAGCCTATGTTATTGCTCGCCATGCTTTGGAACATAATCCAGAATCTGTGGCTATTTTAGGTTTGAGTCTATTGGATACAGATCGTGTATGTCGAATTCGAGACGATGAGTTATTTGATCGGGCCGCTTCTATATCTATTCAGCGTTTACATGGCTATTTTGATGCTTTGAAAGAAAGTGGTTTGTCGGTTTCTTCTGAGCATATTTGGAATATTCCAGTAAATAGCCATAAGTTAGCTTATCAAGCTGCTCGCGAAGCATTAGGAATGGCAGAACGCCCACAATTACTTTTGTGTATGAGTGATGCTATCGCTATTGCCGCAGTACAAGCCGCGTTACAAATGGGGTTGCGTGTTCCAGAAGATCTTCAGGTAGTAGGCTTTGATGGTATATCTGAAAGTGAAAACTTCCATCCTTCCATTACTACTATGCATCAACAGACAGTAGAAAAAGGTCGTGTCGCCGCTGAGGTTTTCCTTGGGCTTAAGGAAGCAAAAGATGTGGTGTTAGACACAGAATTAGTGATTCGAGAAAGCTGTCCTTCGCTTATTTAAGAGTAAGGTATTGTCATTAAATCCAATAGTTGGAAATACTGGCTTTAGGATCTAGGTGATAAGCGATTTGTGCCTGTAGTAGTTCGGCTGACGACAGGGCATCGGTTAAAGCGTGATGAGCTTTGTAACGCGGCAAATGATAACGCTGGCGGCTGGCATCTAAACGCAATGATGGTGGTTTTCCGAAGCGTTTCCACCAAGGCTTATGGAGAACTTGGCGCTCAATTCCCATAGTATCGATAACGGGGAAGTAGAGTGGGTAACCATAAACCTCCATCGATGCTGCTAATAAAAACTGTCGTTCAATTGCGACGCAATGTACTACGACTACTTGCTTGGTCAGAGCTTTTAACACACCTTCTAGTATGCTGCTGAGCGGCGGTGCTTTGGCTAATTCTGAGTGAGTGATCTCATGGATGGTGACAGAATCTGCGTGTAACGAATGCTCAGGTTTTGCCATCCAATACTTGGCCCCATTGCAGCGAATGATTTGAGAATTAAAAGGGATTAACCCTAGGCTAATGATTTCATCTTTCTTTGGATCTAACCCCGTTGTTTCTAAATCTAACGCCAGCAATGGCGTGTCTTGTAATGGTATTTTTTCAGAGATCATCCCTGCTAGATAATAATCTTTCAATGGTCCTTTTGGTGCCTCTTCCGCCCATTTTTCAAACATCGTTTGCCAGTCTTGGGGGCGTTGGCTTTTGGTGCTCAAAAAGGAATTCTCCATCTAGCTGCGCTTCCCTGCATAGCGGAATTTTATAAACTCCTGTTGTCGAGCGACGATATGAAAAGCGTCTCTTAGATGACGTTTCTCAAAAGACGATAAACGTTCAGGATTGACGTGGTTATTGGGAGCCTCTCCTGCTTCAATTTGATCTTTTTGATGTCGAATCCGTACTATGCCAATCATTTCTAATGCCAGTGCAAGGTCTTTAGCACGGCCATCGGGCAGTAAGCCTGCGGCCTCTATGTCTTCAAGGCGTTCTAATGTATTGAGTTTATCACTGCCACAGGCGAGGGCATGGACCCGTACAATGTCGATGATAGGAGCGATGCCTCTTTCCTTTAAATTGAAGGTTCGTGATTGCTTTCCTTCACCATCTAGTACGAACTGTCGGAAAAAGCCTAATGGCGGTTTTCTTTGGTTGGCGTTGCGTGCCATAAAGGTCAAAAAGCCTGAGTGCTGTTGGGCGTCTTGACGTATGTGCTGATTTAGCTGCTCGGCCAGTGTTTTATCGCCGTATATACCACGTAGGTCAAAGAAGATAGAAAGGTGTAGCAAGGCTTCCGCTTTAGGTTTCTGTATCCACTCACTGAAGTTTTGTTTCCAGATCTTGAGAGGTTGTCGCCAGCGAGTGTTTGATGCCATGATGTCGCCAGTACAGAGCGTATAGCCGCATTGATCGAGATTTTGGCATACCCAGTCGCTTAAGTTTTTGAAATATTCTCCATGTCGCTCTTCATCGTACACATCGCTTAAAATCAGTGCATTGTCTTGATCGGTTTTGATGGTTTGCTCTTCTCGAGCTTGGGAACCTAGAGCAATAAAGCAATAGGGCACTGGAGCCGAGCCAAATTTTTCTTCACCCAGTTGCAGCAGACGCTTCACAAAGGCGGTGCCTATATGTGACATGGCATTGCCTATCATTTGCGTATTCGCATCCGCGACCACAAGTTGGGTGAAGGTGTGGGTCATTTTTTCGCTGATGGCTTGCAACCCTTCAAGACTGGTTTGCTTGAAGATGTCGCTGATTAAATAAACGCTACCATGACTTTCTTTTTGAACAATGTCTCCGGTACTGATGACACCGATAGGACGGTTGTTTTTGATAATCGGAATGTGGTGGATGTTTCTTGCCATCATTTTTAACACCGCCTCAGAAGCATAATCGCCACTGTCCATTACGAGCGGGTTATTGGTCATGATATTGGCTACTGGTGTGTCATAAGCGAGTCCTTTGGCTACTGCGCGCGTACGTAGGTCTCGGTCGGTGAGTATGCCTACTAGTTCATCGTTTTCTGTAATAAGCAGACTAGATACACGCTTCTCTGTCATGATTTGTGCCGCCATGCGAATGTTTGCTTCAGCATGGATGCTAATGGGAGGTCGTCTTAATAAGCTCACCACAGGGCAAGTCATGAGTGATACATCTGAGCTTTGTGAATCCATGGCGACACGTAGACGTACTTCGCGGGTGAGCTCAAAAAAGTCTGAAAAGTTATCATTTTCTTCGTATAACTGACGAAACCAACGGGCTGGAATGCGATATAACAGGCTGTCTTCTATGGTACGCATGGATTGAGCCGATTTTCCGCCACGTAATAGGGAAGCGTAGCCAAATAATTCGCCTTCATTCATACGACGAACCAGTTTTTCTTCTTTGTTCAATACTTCAATCGCGCCACTACGAATAAAAAATAAGGTGTTATTGAGGGTGTTTGGAGCAATAACCCATTCTCCAGCACGTAGGTACTGGACTTCCGTCTCTCCAACCATATTTTCTAATTGAGGGTCATCTGCAATCTCGTTGAAGGGCGCATGTTGGCAAAGAGCTTCGAGAATTTCCGTTAATTCGATTTCCATATAAGAAGCCTATTTATTGCAGCAGTGAGGGAACTATTGTCACCATACCCATAATAAGAAAAAGTAGACAGGCCAATTGACGAGTGCGGCTTGGATTGATGCGCTCCATGATCCAGTTACCAGCAAATACCACGGGAACATTTGCGAGCATCATACCGATAGTGGAACCCAGTAGCACGAGCCAAACCGAGCCATAGTGTGCACCGAGAAGAATGGTGGCGACTTGGGTTTTGTCACCTATCTCTGCAATGAAAAAAAGCAGGAAGGTTGCAATAAAAGCGCCGTGCTTGAGCATTGTATTTTCTTCGCTGTGGTCTTGGTCGGGAATCAATAGCCATAAGCCTACGAGGATAAAGCTTAAACCTATAACCCAATGAATCCAATTGATAGGAATCCAGTTTGCCACCTCGACTCCAAACCATGCGGACATTAAATGGTTGAGTAAAGTCGCGACAAGGATGCCAAATACAATAGACAGTTTAGAAGAAAACCTCGTAGCGAGAAATAAAGCCAATAGCTGAGTTTTATCGCCCATTTCAGCGAGGGCAACGGTAGATACCGAAGTAAGAAAAGCTTCCATTTGGATGGGTCCTAGGTGGGCGGTAAAACAAAAGACAACGAACCTGAGCCCACCTGAGCCAAGTTATTGTCTTAAGTCTCATCAATCCCATCGATTTAATCGAATTCGGACTTCTTTGCCACGAGCTTGAGGCCCAATTATGTTGACAAAGAATCTCTGCAAAGTGCAAAGAAGATTACTCCCCTAAGAGTGGTAGGGATCATAAAAGGCTTTCATAAAAAAAACAACCCGCATGGCGAACCGTGCGAGCTGTTTTTAATAAGTACTAATAGTGCTTTGCAATAGCTTTATTTACCAACCAAGTGTAAGTCGCTACGCAGACCCTTATACAAGCTGAGGCACATAATGAGCATCAATAAGGTGAAAGGTAAACCTATCGTGATCGCTGCGGCCTGAATAGCACCTAGTGCGTCTGAACCACCACCAACTAGCAAGGCAATCGCAATAATACCTTCTAGCACAGCCCAGAAAATACGCTGAGTCATAGGCGCATCAGTTTTACCACCGGCAGTAATGCCATCGATGACCAAGGAGCCAGAGTCTGATGAGGTTACAAAGAAGACCAAGACTAAGACAATACCAATGAAAGAAATGACTGAGGTCAGGGGTAAGCTACCAAACATTTGGAACATGGCTAAAGACGCATCTGTCAGACCGCCAGCCAAAGCACCAACGCCGTTTTGAACTTGATCTAAGGCAGAACCACCAAAGATCGCCATCCAAATAACAGAGACTAATGTTGGTACTAATAACACGGCGATCAAAAATTCACGTACGGTACGGCCACGGGAAACGCGGGCGATAAACATACCAACGAATGGCGACCAAGAAATCCACCAGGCCCAGTAAAAGACAGTCCAACCATGGTAGAAGGTTTCGTCTTCACGACCAATCCAGTTACTTAGCGGAATGATATTTTCGATATAACCGAGTAACAAGGTTCCTACTGCACCAAAAATAGCGCCAGTGTTACCTATGATGACAATAAACAGCGCTAGAAGGCCCGCAATGATCATGTTTATATTACTAAGCAGTTTGACACCGCCTTCTAGACCACGAGCAACCGAAATGATGGCAACAGCAGTGACTGCACAGATCACGACAATTTGTGTGGTCAAGGTGTTGGGAATATCAAACAAGAAATTTAAACCGCTGGTGGCTTGTTGAGCACCAAAGCCAAGCGAAGTGGCAAGACCAAAAATAGTCGCGATAACCGCTAAAATATCGATGAAGTGACCAATCATCCCCCATACTTTTTCACCAAATAGTGGGTAAAAAGCAGAACGGATAGTGAGTGGCAAACCTTTGTTATAAGCAAAGAAGGCTAAGGACAAGGCAACAACCGCATAAATAGCCCAAGGGTGCAGGCCCCAATGGAACATGGTTGCACCCATTGCGAGGCTTTCAGCTTCAGGCGTATTAGCCGCCACATTTAATGGTGTACCGTACCAGCCAGTGTAATAAGCAACAGGTTCTGCCACACTCCAGAACATTAGACCTATACCCATACCCGCTGCAAACAGCATAGAAAACCAAGTAATGGTCGAATGTTCTGGTTTTGCTTGATTGCCACCAAGGCGAATTTTCCCCATCGGTAAGAAGATCAAGGCAAGACAGAATAAAACAAAGAGGTTGCCAGATATCATAAAGAACCAATCAAAGTTATTGATTGACCAGCCTCTTGCCCCCATTAGCATTTCTTTCGCATCGGCAGGAAACCAAATACTACCAATGATGAAGGCAAAAATAATGAGGGCGCTGGTACCAAAAACTGGATTGTGGACATCCAGACCAAGGAATTGGACATTATCTTGTCCTACCTTATATGACGTGTTGTACTCTTCCCGACTTGCGTCAGGGGATTTATTGCTCATAAACTTCTCCCGAATGAGTGAACTTCACCTAAGTTTTTCTTGATGGAAAATCCGTGTGTGCGTTTTTTTATACAGTTTTGTTATTTAACCCTAAAAGAATTTCCTTTGAATGTTTGTTCTTTATACGACCTATTGTGTTCTGTTTCGGTCGTTATTTTTGTTCCTACAGGCCATAACACCAGATGTAATCACTGGTTACTGCTTATGCGATTTACAAAACAAAAATAGGTTGGTGAAAAGCGAAGAAAGATATCGACAGACTAATGTGTTTAAGATCTTTACACAGCCATGCGGTTAAAAATAATGGCCATTAAGGATGACCGCTATTTTTAACCGTAACAAGGGTCACATGCATTTAGTTAGATGTCAAACCATTGTCAGCCAGCAAGTTTTTTAAGGAAGGAAAAGCTCAAGTAAATCGTTAAGGAAAAGCTTACCTTTTTTTGTCGTTTTTACTCGCTTATGTTGCCATTCGTGTGGATCTAATAAGCCTTGTTGTAGGCCGTTTTCACAGGCTTTTATTAGGTGGGTAGGCAGTTTTTGATGGGTGTAGGCCTCATAGTCTTGTAAATCAAAGGTTTCGAATAAACGCAGTCGATTCATCATGAATTCAAGGGGTAGGTCTTCTTGTTCAATGGCTTCTTTAATAATAAGTGCTTCAGGCAGATTGTTTAGGTAATGATTTGGGTGTCGAGTCTTTCGTGTACGAAATATTTGCCCATCTTTTAAGGTGATCTTGCCATGAGCTCCTGCGCCAATTCCTAGGTAATCTCCGAAGCGCCAGTAGTTCAAATTATGTGCAGCCCGACGGTTTGCTTTTGAGTTGGCAGATACTTCGTATTGAGTATAGCCATGTTTTGCGAGTAGATTTTGCCCTGCATCTTGAATACCCCACAAGGTATTGTCTTCGGGCAAGCTGGGTGGACGACGGAAAAATTCAGTATTGGGTTCTATGGTGAGTTGATACCAAGACAGGTGTTCAGGGTTAAGCTCAATCGCTAATGATAAGTCTTCTAATGCCATTTCTAAGCTTTGTTCTGGCAAACCGTGCATCAAATCTAGATTGATATTGTCGAACCCTGCAAGGCGAGACTTATCCACAGCATGGATGGCTTCTTCACGGTTGTGGATTCTTCCTAGGGTTTTCAACAGGTTTGGCTGGAAACTTTGAATGCCAATGGACAGACGGTTAATACCAGCTTGGCGAAAATGAGCAAACTTATTTTGCTCAAAGGTGCCGGGGTTGGCTTCCATCGTGATTTCAGCATTATCGACCCATGCTAGTTTTTCCCGTAAAGCGTCCATTAGCCGATAGTAGAAATCTTCGCTCATTAAGCTGGGCGTGCCACCGCCAATAAAGGCGGTTTGAATAGGACGACCTGCAACGTAGGGCAGGTCGGCTTCTAGGTCTGCAAGTAGCTGAGCTAAGTAAGCTTCTTCGGGCAGTTTGCCTTGGTGTTCGAAACGATCCGCTTGGTGCGAGTTGAAGTCGCAGTAGGGGCACTTTTTAACGCACCAAGGTAGGTGAATATAGAGACTCAGTGGTGGGAGCAGGAGACTCAAAAGGCATTATCCTGTTGAAAAACCGCAAACAATTGTTTTAATGCTTTAGCGCGGTGACTGAGTTGGTTCTTCACTTCTTTAGGTAGGCTTGCTGCACTACAGCCGCATTCAGGTACATAAAACACAGGGTCGTAGCCAAAGCCTTCTTGTCCTTCCATTGACTCTAGTATTCGTCCTTCCCAAATACCGTGGAAAACCTGAGGTGTTGGGTCATCTTTGTGGCGCAGATAAGCTAATACGCAGTGAAAACGTGCAGTACGCTCTAATTGAGGCACGCCGTCTAATTTTTCCAACAATAAAGCATTATTAGCGGCACTATTGCCATGTTCTCCGGCAAACCGTGCGGAATAAATACCGGGCGCGCCATTAAGATAGTCTACTTCGATGCCTGAGTCGTCTGCTAAAGCAGGTAGGCCAGTGTGAGCGCAGGCGTTACGTGCTTTTAGGATGGCATTTTCTATAAAGGTTAAGCCGGTTTCTTCGGCATCTTCTACGTTAAAGTCGCTTTGTGGTTTAACTTCAATGCCCACTGAACCTAGTAAGTCATTAAATTCGAGGATTTTCCCGGAATTGCTGCTGGCTAAAACGATGGTTTTGCTCATCGTAAACTCCTCTTTATGTGCGGTAGTAAGGTTGATTAACGGCTAATGTGAAAGATTGCCGTTTCACTGAATAGGTTTGGCATGGAACGTATCCACCAGTGATCGCGTAAGTGCCCATCAACTGCAGCCCAACGTAGAACTTTGATGTCTTTTTCACGGCATAAACGTTCAAAATCTTGAAACGTGAAAAAGTGAATATTGGGTGTGTCATACCAATTGTATGGCAAGAATTCAGAAACTGGCATGCGGCCTTTTAACGCAAGATGAAGGCGACTGCGCCAATGTCCGAAGTTCGGGAAAGTGATAATGCATTCTTTGCCAATTCGTAGCATTTCATCAATGAGAAGGTCAGGACGACGGAATTGCTGTAAGGCGTGGGTCATGAGAACTAAGTCAAAACTCTGGTCTTCAAAATTTTGCAGACCTTCATCGATGTTTTGCTCTAAAACTGGAACGCCTTTCTCAATACAGGTATTTAAATCGTCAGGGTCAATTTCTAGTCCATAACCGCTAATTTTCTTGTTATCAATTAAATGCTGAAGCAGTTCGCCGGGGCCACAGGCCAAGTCGAGTACGCGTATATTTGGTTGGATCCATTCATCGATCAATTCTAAGTCAGAGCGCATTAGTTCGTCTCCGTTGCTAAGCGGTTGGCAACGCGGGTTAAAAAGGTGTTTAGCGCTGTCATGTAGCGAGGAATCGGAAACAGAAAAGCGTCATGTCCGCCTTCCGACGTAATCTTGGCGTAGGAAACTTGTTTACCTGCTTTTATTAGCGCATTTACTATTTCTTCACTACGTTCAGGGGAGAAACGCCAATCGGTGGTAAAAGACACCAATAAAAATTCGCATTGAGCTCGTTTGAGTACAGCGGCTAAGTTGCCATTGGCACGTGCTGCTGGGTCAAAATAGTCGAGTGTCTTGGTCATCAACATATAGGTATTGGCATCGAAGCGTTTAGTAAAGGCTTCCCCTTGATAACGTAGGTAGCTTTCTACTTCGAATTCAATGTCGTAGTTATACTGGTAACTATCGTGACGCATTTGGCGCCCAAACTTCGCGTTCATGGCATCACCAGATAAATAAGTAATGTGGCCAAGCATGCGAGCTAGCCCAAGACCATTGGTTGGCACTGTATTGTTATCTAAATATTGACCATTAAAGAAGTCAGGATCACGACGAATAGATTGTCTTGCTACTTCATTAAAGGCGATGTTTTGTGTAGATAATTTAGGTGCGGACGCAATGACGACAGCGGCTTTAATGCGATCTGGAAAACGAATGCTCCATTCCAGTACTTGCATGCCACCAAGGCTGCCTCCGACGATGGCCGCGAAGGTTTTGATGCCTAATTTATCTGCGAGTCGAGCTTGACTTTCTACCCAATCTTCAACTGTGACAATTGGGAAATCAGCCCCCCATACTTGCTTGGTCTCTGGGTTGATACTGGTCGGCCCGGTAGAACCGCAGCAGCCACCTAAGTTGTTAAGACTGATTACAAAGAAGTGGTTAGTATCAATTGCTTTCCCCGGTCCAATCGCCGAATCCCACCACCCGGGTTTACTCTCTCGAGAGCCATCAGCCATGGTATGGTAACCTGCTGCATGATGGTCACCACTTAATGCGTGACATACCAAAATTGCGTTGGAGGCTCTTTCGTTAAGGGTTCCGTAAGTCTCGTAGATAAGTTGGTATGACGACAAGGCTTGACCGCAAGAAAGCGCCAGAGGCGTCTCAAAGAGCGCAATCTGTGGTGTCACAATACCAACAGAGTCGACTGGAATGGCGTCCGACATAGGTTTTGACTGTCCTAATGAAAAGTAATTGAACTCCCATAAAGAAGGGGAGGGTAATCTTGCAGCACAGTCTAGCGGTTGCGTCTATTACCATCAAGAGGGCGCTGAAAAACTACTGGCCTTGATGGGACTATGTTAAAACGAGCTTATACACTAGCTTACTATTTTGTGCTGTATTTTCATTCATAGGGAGGGAGAAGCCCCTTTCGTATTAGTTGTCTAAATACGAAAGGTGCAGTGAAAAAACGAGTGAAGAGCATATTTATGAAAGGGTGAACACTTGAGTTTTGCCGGAGAGCTGCTCTGTTAGTTCCTGAATCAGTTTGGTTTTTTGAGCTAAGATATCAATAGAATGAGTATCTTCATTAAGCTGTTGGGCAATTTGCTCTGTTTCTGTATTCATTTGCACCGCTGTGCTGGCGACATCTTGAATGTCAGTCGCCATTGAGCTTGCTGAGTTAGAGCTGGTCATGGCTTTGGTTTCTATATTGCGCATGGCATCTTCAGCCTTGGCACCATTTTCTTCAATAATTTTCAGGTTGCTTTGTCCACTTTCCATAGTCGCAATTGCTGTTTGAGTAGAAGATTGTATGGTGCTAACAATTGTCGTGATTCTAGAGGTTGCATCGACGGTTTTTTCAGCCAATGATCTTACTTCGTCGGCTACTACGGAAAAGCCTCTACCTGCTTCACCTGCTCGTGCTGCTTCAATAGCGGCGTTTAAAGCAAGTAGGTTCGTTTGATTGGCAAGATCATTAATCATGCCGATGACATTATCAATATCAGTGGAAAGCTGTCCTAATTCCTCTAGTTGCTGCCCAGTTAAATTGACCACATCGACAGTATCCTTCAAACTATCTAACACTAGGCGGATCGTCTCGGCACCACTTTTTGCTGATTCATAAGTGTCATTAGAGTGACTTTGTAGTGCGTTTGTTGTATCAGATAATTGCGAGATGCGATTTGAAATATCGTCTGTTGCATGTGCTAGGGAATTGGTTCTCTGGTTTACGGAGAGATTGTTTTTGGTGATATCACTGATTGCCGAATTAAGATCCGTTGACATGTCACCGACATTTCCTGTTGTTGATATCACATCTTGAAGCACGTCCCCTAGCCCTTGGGTCATTTCATTGAGAGAACCGCCTAACTTATCGAACTCATCATTACGCTTGGTATTGACCTTGGCTTTCGCTGTCATATTCCCTTCTTTAACCTTATTTAGGTCAAAGATAATACGGTTGAGGGTGCTTTTTACATTTTGTCCAATACTTAGCATTAATAGGGCGGCGGCCAAGGTGACTGCGATACTTACTGCGAGTAGTGTTCTATTGGCTTTCGTTGAACTTTCTTCAGCTTCAGCTTCAGCCTCTTCTATTTTTTCTTGGATGAGCTGTCCAGTCGTTAATTGATTTTGAATAAAAACTTCTTTTTGCTCATTGAAAGTATTTTCCACTGTATTTAGTGAGGTATATTCTTCGCCATATTTTAGTAGCGCCTCGGTGTACAGTTTCATCTTTTTGCCATGGGTATCTTGAAACCCAAAATTCTCAATACGTGTATTGAAGTTTTCAATGTTGACGTTGAGCTTTTCTAGGTTGCTTTCTGATGGGTCGAATAAATAGCTAGATTCTGTCTGTCGAACCTTAGTGAATTCTCGTTTTAATAAGCTTAGTTTTTTGATGTCTGTTGTTATTTCAGAACCAAGTTGACCGATTTTTCCACGTAGGCCGGAGTTGGAGTCAAAGCCGATAATATAGCGTTTATTGACTAGGTTGAGCAGAGCTTTGCTGTATTGATCTATCTTGGCTTGGGTGTCTTGTAAGGTCTGCTTTAAATCTGGGCTATTTGCTCTACTGACATTGGCATTAATTATGTTGGTATTTTTTTGTATTTGTTCATTCACATTTTTTAAGTAGTCTTCATAGCTGTTTTCCGAGACAGACCGTAGGTGATCTGTGATCTCAAGCATACTAATACTAAGTTGATCATTAGAGCCTTGAGTTTTAGATAAATTTAGCAGCTGATTGTTTGCACGTTGTTGTGATGCAAGGCCATCCATAGCAACAAAAGTAACGATAATGAAGCCTGCAATGGCTGTAGCCAGTAAAGAAAGCAATTTGGTTTTAAATGATAAATTCGACAACATAAAGCATCCATATCGGTGTAAGGAAGTATTGAAGTATGCCTAGAATAAGGCGGTTTGGTGTTGTGTATGCAAGCTTCGTGCTAGAAACATAAAGTGCTGATTTTTGTAAGTGCGCTTCTAAAGAAAATAAAAAAAAACACTGTTTTGCACGAAGATGGTGCAGTTTAGGGTGGTGGTGAAAATAGATTAGCTCTTCTTTTGGTCACATAAAGTGGGATCTATCGGCAGAGAAACTTCAAATAATCGATAGACGAGTTGCCCTGCATTTTTTTCCTTTATAAGACTCCAGTGGTTTGGTAAAACGGGGAGGTTCGCTTCTTTTTCCATTTCAATGTAAACCAGAGATCTTGGAGCTAACCAGCCTTTTTCTAGCAGGGGGATAATTTGTGCTAGCCAACCTTTTCGGAATGGGGGATCGAGGAAAATAACGTCGAGAGCTTGGGGCGTGGCCGTCTCTAAAAATACGGCGGCATTTTGAGCAACCACTTCCGCATTTTTTGCTCCGAGTGTTGTGAGGTTCGTGGTCATTTGTTGGGTGACAATACGGGAGTTATCCACAAAAAGAACACTTTTTGCGCCTCGAGAAAGTGCTTCTAAACCTAAAGCACCGGAACCACAAAATAAATCTCCACAAACTGCACCTGGAATCTGGTGATTTATCCAGTTGAATAGGGTTTCACGAACCCGATCAGGTGTTGGTCTTAGACCTTCTATAGCAGGAACAGGCAGTTGTCGGGAGCGCCATTCGCCAGCAATTATACGAAGTTTTGAGGCTTTGGCTTTGCTCTTTAGAGTGGCATGGCTGGTGTTGTTTTTTCTCATTGGTAAACCTGAATCTCTTGATAGGATGACACTTTTAATAGTCGCTGAATGGCTGTTTTGTAGTCATCTTGGGTGTAGGTGTCAATGGCTTCTTTATAGCCGTCGGCAAAATTTTGTAGGGTAAGCGGACCATCTTTATAGGTGACTTGGGTGGCGATATAACTCCACCATGTGGGAGACAAGGTCTGTTGTTCAAGCTGCTTTTTAAAAGTGTCTAATAGTGCGTTAAAAGTGTCCTTGTTATTGGCTGAGGGGAGCTGTTCAACAGAAATAAGGTCTTTCGCTTTCAGTGTCTTGTTTGAGTTTTTCGTAGAAGCTTGCTCAACAAGTAGAGCATTACTATGTTGAATATTCCACCAAGCCCAAGGGTGTTGTTGGGAGAGTGTGAGATTTAGTTGTGTAAAGTCTACATCCTCTTGCTTATTAAGTGACTGCACTAGGTCAGTCCCCCAAAGTTGCAAGCTGATCCAGTCTTTAACGTTGGTTAAGGGAGTTAGAGCAATAGCGTTTCGAGTTTGCCATAAGCTGCCTTTACCCTGCTTTGTGGTTGCACTAGCAGCTTCATGGCTTGCTACCTTATTTGTTTGTGTAGAAGGTTGGAAATCTTCACTGATCTTATCGATCATACCTTTGACTGTTTTTTGTATGTCTTGATTCATTGGGCCTATGATAAAAATAGCGGCACTGTGTGCTTTTAAACTGTGGTAATAGGCTTGAACTTGAGCCACTGAAAGAGCCGTGCTTTGTTGAGTATTATTGTTAGTAAATAAGCTCTGTTCTAATTGGTGTCGTTCTGATTCGCCATGCATTTTTCTATGCAGCAAACGCTCAAACGTTCGTGTTTTGAATTCAGGTTTTTTTAACCATTCGGTGATTACAGATAAGGTAGGTTTTAGATATCTGGGTTCGTTACTCAGGGTGATGCCAATGGTTTGGTTCTCATTGTTGTAATCGCTGCCGACTTTTGCCGCTAGTGGTGAAAGTCTTTGATTGATTGATGCTGTGCTTAGAGGGAGTGAGTCACTCATTAATATTGCGAGGGTGGTTTTAGTGAGTTGTGGGTTTGTTGTTGGCGCGTGGAATACGAGGCGTAATTCTAGTTTGTTACTCTTTTTCCATTGATCTTGCGTTAACCAAATGACAGGAATACCCGACGAGGATGCCCAGGTTTCGATTGCTGGCGTGGGCAATTTGCTGTTGGGTGCTGTTAAGTTTAGTACCCAGATAGCCAAGGTGCTGAATACCATAATGGCCGCTAAAACAGGGCGGCTAAAGAGAGGCTTTTGACTGTCAGGCATAATCAACCTTGATAATGGTGATGGTTAGACGCAATTTTCCATGAAACTAGGCCTGTTTGCGAATAAGAATGATGATAAAATCACCACTTTAAGTGCCTATGTTAATGGCTCTGTATTCAATCATAGCATTTCACTGGTGTGTATCGCATCAGTCTAGACAAAGAGACCGATTTAATGGAATTTGTTAACCAAATCATTACTTTTTTAACACCTTATCTTGGCGAATATGCTCGCTATGCTCCGATAGCGATAGGAACGCTAATGGCGATTGCTGGTTTTGTACTTCGTCGTCGCTTTGTTAAAAAGATGAATGCGGACCTTCATGTATTGAAAGAAAAGGGGGCCGAAAGTCTTGAATCGGAAGAGGTGATAGAAGCGTCTTCCGCTGAACAGTTAAATGATAAAATGAGTTTAGTGAAAGACGGTGAGTTAGAAGGTGCGGCTGCTATCGCTTCTTCGATAGCGTCTCCTGAACCTTCGTTATCTTGGTCGCAACGTGTTAAAGCTGGCTTGTCACGTACTCGTAGTGGTCTTGGTGACGGACTCTCTTCCATTATTGTGGGTAGTAAAAAGGTAGATGCCGATTTACTTGAAGAGTTAGAAACTCAATTGCTAGTAGCGGATGTTGGTATTGATGCCACTCAGGCTTTGATTAATGGTTTAACGGAAAAGTTGAATCGTAAGGAGCTGAAAGATGCGGATGCACTTTTAGCTAGTCTAAAAACAGATATGAATGACATTTTAAGTGGTTCACAAAAAGCTTTAGAGCCTGTTAGTAAAGAAGGCCCGTTTGTTATTCTAATGGTGGGTGTGAATGGCGTAGGCAAGACTACGACGATTGGTAAGTTGGCTAAAAAATATCAGGCAGAGGGCAAAAGCGTCATGTTGGCCGCTGGTGATACTTTCCGTGCCGCAGCGGTGGAGCAGCTACAAGTATGGGGAGAGCGCAATAATGTTCCTGTGGTGGCTCAACATACTGGTGCAGATTCAGCATCGGTTATTTATGATGCGATAGAGTCAGCTAAAGCCAAGGGCGTGGATGTGATTATTGCGGATACGGCTGGGCGTTTGCAGAATAAGAGCAATTTGATGAACGAGCTGTCAAAAGTTGTTCGGGTGATGAAAAAACTAGATGTAGAAGCGCCCCATGAAGTTATGTTGGTGCTTGATGCCGGTACTGGCCAAAATGCACTTAGCCAAGCTAAATTATTCTCTGAAGCCGTTGGCATAAGTGGTATTTCATTGACGAAGCTTGATGGAACAGCCAAGGGTGGCATTATCTTCGCGATTGCTAAACAATTTGGTCTGCCCATCCGTTATATCGGCGTGGGTGAGCAAATAGATGACTTACGACCCTTTGTTGCGAAAGAATTTGTTGATGCCTTGTTTGATAGTGAGTAAAACTATTAGCTGTGCAAAAGAGTAATCGGCTTTCTTTCTTTTATTTAAGGATATTTGGCAAGCGTGGAAATCGAATTTCAACGAGTAGGTAAGAAATACGATAGTGGTCAAGAGGCTTTGTCGCAAGTGAGCTTTCACCTCCATGAAGGTGAAATGGCGTTTCTTACTGGTCATTCTGGTGCGGGTAAAAGTACCTTAATGAAGCTTATGATGATGATTGAACGCCAAACCTCAGGCCAAATTTTAGTGGATGGTGTGGATCTACGAACCTTAAGTCGCAGGGCTATTCCATCCCATCGCCGTCGTGTTGGCGTGGTATTTCAAAATCACCAGTTGTTGTTGGATCGCAGTGTTTTTCATAATGTTGCCCTGCCATTACAGGTGAGTGGTGCCGACCCTCAGCAAATTGGTAAACGTGTTCGCGCTGCGCTTGATAAAGTCGGTTTGCTGGGTAAAGAAAAATACAATCCGATGGCACTTTCTGGCGGCGAGCAACAGCGTATCGGTATTGCTCGCGCTGTTGTGAATAAACCACAATTACTTTTAGCCGATGAGCCTACCGGTAACTTGGATCCTAAGTTATCGACCGAAATTATGAATTTGTTTCAAGAGTTTAATCGAGTGGGGGTGACGGTATTGGTTGCCAGCCATGATTTGGCTTTGGTTGCGCGTATGCGACATCGCGTGCTGACGTTGAATCAAGGGCGGATGGTTAATGATGGAGGCTTCGGTTAGATGTCACAGAAGCCGAATCAGCGAGGGGCTACCCGCGAATCCATAAAGGTGTCTAAGCATCAGTGGTCTTCGCGTTCTTCTTTTAGCCTGAGTAAATATTTACTTCAACATCAAGCAACGTTAACAGAGAGTTTCGTTCGTTTGGTTGGTTACCCTCTAGCCAGTGCGATGACGATTATGGTGATTGCCATTGCGCTTTCTTTACCGGGCGGTTTGTATGTACTGTTGAAAAATGTCGAGTCAGTGACTGATCAATGGGAGCAGCAGTCGGTTATTACCTTGTATTTATTTTCACAATTGGAAGATACTCAGGCATTGGCCTTGTCCCATCGAATTTCTGCACAGGCGGATGTAGCGTCAGTTGAATATATATCAAAAGAAGAAGGGTTAAGGTATTTCGAGCGATCTAGTGGTTACGAGCAAATTCTATCTTCTCTGTCTGAGAACCCTTTACCTATTGTATTACGAGTTATTCCCAAGCAAGCCGTTGATCTGGACTCACTAGCCAGCTTACAAGCGTTACGGGATGGGTTGGCTTCTCAGAAAGAAGTTGAGTACGCCGAATTAGATGCACAATGGTTACAGCGCCTTGCCAATATACTGAGTTTTGGACAGCGATTTGCCTATGCTTTGTCTATATTGTTGATCGTTGCTGTGCTGCTTATTGTTGGTAATACCATTCGTATGGCGGTAGAAAGCCGTCGTGATGAAGTTATGGTAATGAAGTTAGTTGGCGCGACAGATGCTTATATTCGTCGACCCTTTTTGTATATGGGATTTTGGTTCGGTGTGTTGGGCGGTTTTTTTGCTAGCCTTTGTATTCTCTTGCTGAGCTGGTGGGTGAGTGCCCCAGTAGAACGGCTAATAGAGCTTTACCAAGGTGGTTTTCAGTTGCAGACTTTTAATGCAGATGAGGTCGTTTTATGTTTAACTATTAGCGCATTAGTGGGTGTGATTGGGGCTTGGATTGCCGTTAATCGACATATTGCTAATATTGAATTGCAGTGAGGCTGCAGTGGATAAATCATCTTTTTGGCGATAGCCATGATTTATCCACATTTATGTCACACATAAAACAGAACTTAGTTGATAGTATTTTGTCATACAGAGTATGAACAATAAGAGGTGGAAATAAAGATGGGTAGAGCTCTCCAGCCAACTGATATTATGATTCCAGGTCAAAACCTTGAGTCATACATGCAGGCCGTTAGCAGAATTCCAATTTTGACAGCTGAGGAAGAAAAAGCCTTAGCTGAGCGTCTTTATTACAAGGAAGACCTTGAAGCGGCTCGTACATTGGTTATGTCGCACTTAAGATTTGTTGCACACATCGCGAAAAGTTACTCAGGTTACGGTTTAGCTCAAGGCGACTTGATCCAAGAAGGTAACGTCGGTCTGATGAAGGCGGTAAAACGTTTCAACCCTGAAGTGGGTGTTCGTTTGGTGTCTTTTGCTGTGCATTGGATTAAAGCTGAAATTCATGAGTTTATCCTGAAAAACTGGCGCATCGTGAAAGTGGCGACGACTAAAGCTCAGCGTAAGATGTTTTTTAATCTACGCAGTGCTAAGAAAACCTTGTCTTGGTTTAGCAATTCGGAAGTCGAGTCTGTGGCGAGTGATTTGGGTGTAACACCTGAAGTAGTACGCCAAATGGAGGGCCGTTTAAGTTCTTCAGATATGACCTTCGATGCGTCTGCTGATGACGATGACGACAGTGCTTTTAAAGCGCCTTCTCAATATTTAGAAGACCATCGTTATGACCCAGCAACCTTACTTGAAAATGGTAACTGGGAGGCTGATTCTAACTCTCGTCTTGAAGAAGCCATGGCGGACCTTGATGAGCGTAGCCGAAATATATTAGTGCAGCGCTGGTTGACTGAAGGTAAATCTACTTTACACCAATTGGCTGATGAATACGGCGTATCGGCAGAACGTATTCGTCAACTTGAAAAAAATGCCATGAAGAAGATACGTCTTGCTATGGGTGATGGTCAATTTGACTAATCATCAGCCGCAAGCATGAGTAAAGCCCTCTATGTGAGGGCTTTTTTATGCCCAAATTTATGATGCCTACTGGCTGCGTAATTGGTTGCCGGGAACAAATCGCCAAGTCCGAATGATTTCAAGCATATCGACATCTTTTTTGAGTGCTTTAGGGAAGACTTGGAAAGGTTCAGCGAGACGCACGATACGCATGGCGGCATCATCCAAGACTCTAACACCGGAGGAGTGTAGTACTTCAATATCGTCCACATAACCGTTGGGTTGTAAGATGACAGCTAAACGCAATTCGCCGTATAAATGATTACGTTTTGCTTCTTCTGGGTAGTGGATATTACCTATTCTTTCAATTTTTCGTCGCCAATCATCAAGGTACTGAGCATCTATTGCCGCTTTGGCTGAGACCGAGGTTAGACGTCGAATACGAGGGCGTTTTGCATAGGATTGTCGTTGTTGATCGAGCAGCGCCTCCAGTGTTGCTATGTCATTAGACAAATGGCTTGGGATTTGAGTTTCCCCGAGGAATTGCTCTTCCAAAGTTTTTGGTTCTTGCTCTGGATTATCAATGACCTCTAGAACAGATTCTTGTTCCTTTGTTGCTAGAACAGTCGGCTCATTAATAGGTATCGCCGAGGCCAGTTGGGGCTGGACCGGCGACGTGATTTCTTGAATCTCGTCAGAGAGAAACTCGGCCGTTTCTGTGGTTGTGAGTTTTTGTTTTCTCAGTTCTGTACCACTTGCTTGTTGATTGGCTTGGGCAATAAAGTCGGCCTCAATAGGCGCTTTGGAGGTGTGCTGAACTAGGGTAACTTCTAAAGTTTTAGGTTTTTCGGCAGGTGGAGAAAAATCGAAGCCAAGTGTCATCACCATTAGCACATGTAGGCTAATGGCGATAAAAAGGGCAACGGAAAACCTATCTATTATTCGCATGAAGTCATTATTGAAGGCGTAATTCGATGGAGTCTATTAATGTCATCGCAATGTTGAGCTCAAACTGTGTGTCTAGCTCACGTACGCAGGTTGGGCTAGTAACATTTATTTCAGTCAGGTAATCGCCAATCACATCTAGGCCGACAAACATCAGGCCCTTTTCTTTTAATGATGGAATGACTTGATCACAGATCCAACGATCACGGTCGGTTAATGGCCTACCTTCACCATGTCCACCAGCGGCTAAATTGCCTCTGGTTTCTCCTGATGCAGGGATACGTGCTAAGGCGAATGGGATAGGTTCCCCGTTAACCACGAGAATACGCTTATCACCTTGTTTAATCTCGGGAATAAATTTTTGTGCCATCGTTTGTTCGTTGCCCAGTTTGGTTAGGGTTTCTATTATGACACTGACGTTTGAATCATCAGGCTTAAGGCGAAAAATGGACGTGCCGCCCATGCCATCTAGTGGTTTAAAAATCACATCACCATGTTCTTTATGAAAAGATTTTAACAGGTCCGCTCGGCGTGTTACTAGAACGGGAGGGCAACATTGTGGAAATTGAGTGGCAAAGAGCTTTTCATTGCAGTCTCGTACGCTTCTTGGGTTGTTGACTACCATGGCACCATCATGTTCAGCCTGTTCTAGGATCATGGTGCTATAAACAAATTCGCTATCGAATGGCGGATCTTTACGCATTAAGATCACATCTAAATCTCCCATTGGGATTCTGCTTTCTTCACCGAGATCGTAAAAATGTGCTGGGTCTTTGTATACAGTGAGTGGGCGTGCCATCGCATAGGCTTTACCATTCTCTAAAAATAGATCTTTTTGTTCCATATAAACCAACTGCCAGCCTTTTTCTGCTGCGGCCCATAACATAGCTAGTGAAGTGTCTTTTTTATAGTTAATGGATGCAATGGGATCCATAACAATACCAAGTTTGATAGTCATATGGCGATTCCTAAAATAAGAAGCGGCTTATCAGTTATTTTGAAAAGTCGGTTAGTAGAGTTTGATGCTATAGAGTATGGGGGCGGTGAGAAGAAAAAACACCCTTAAATCACATATAGTTTTGTGTGTTTATTGAATATTTTTGTCCACGCTATATATATTCCACCTTTCGTTAACTATGACTTTTTTGGCAAAGACTTCTGCCACGACTCTGCGATTTTTTGCCCTACCTTCAGGGGTACTATTATCGGCTATTGGGCTTGTTTCACCATGGCCAATGGCGATGACTTGTTTGGCGGGAATTTTAAAGCTGTTTATTAAAATAGAAGATATTGCATTGGCTCTGTCTTGCGAAAGCTTAAGGTTTGCTGAGGTGCTGCCAATCTCATCTGTATGGCCATTTATCTCAGCATCACTCCCCGGGTTGGCGCGTAAGAAGTCCGCTAGCTTTTTTATTTCACTATAAAAGCGAGGTTTAATATCACTTTTACCGAATTCGAATAAAACCTTGAGTTCTACGGAGAGTAGCAGTGTTTTGGTTGAAGGGCAGCCAAGGTTATCTATTTTGGCGCCAAGAGGGGTGTATTCACAGTGGTCCCGAGCGTTGATTACACCATCATGGTCATCATCTTTTAATGAAGTATTTTCTGGGCGGTGATCATATAAACTATTACTGAGCAAGGTATCGCTATGGGGTTGGTATAAGCTCAGTCCCATAGCTAAAAGTATTATTAACCAGCTAGTAGCTATTACCAAGACCCAGATCCCTTATCAGCGTCAATAAATAATTCTTTTTCTAGTGCTTTGGTATTTTGCTTGCTTGGCTCTGCATTGTCTACAGGAGAATCGATATCTATGGCATTGAATTCTGCTGCTTGAAGTTCTTCAATTGCGCTTGGGCCTGATACTGGAGGAGGGATATCGTTGTTAAATTCGTCGTCAAAGCCAAGTATTTGTGGGCGGAAAATGCGAAATGCGCGCATGAGTTCGCCTTTTGCGTTAAATAAACGGAATTCAGAAAATAGCTCGTCATAATCGGCATTCACATAATCTTGGCGGGCTTGAAATAACTCGTTCTCACTATCCAATACGTCTAATAGCGTTCGGCGTCCTAGGCGGAATTGTTTTTCATAGGCGACTTGAGACTCTTTTGTGGCAATAACATATTGTTGTATATGCTTCTTTTGACCTGTCGTAGCCTCAAAAGCCGCCCACGCGAGTCGTACCGTTAATTCTGTGTCACGGATAGTGTTGCGATGAATCTCAGAAGTTTGGGCGTTTTGTTGAACCGCGACGGTTTTTTGATGTTTATATGAGCCGCCGCTATAAAGGTTGTAATTTAGCCTGACCATGGCGAGCAAGTCTTCTTTTGGTCCTTCTGAACCATCTATGTTGTTGTTCCACGTGCGCTCTAGAGTGAAATTCACTGTTGGATATAGACTGCCTTTAGTCGCTTCAATAAAGCTATTTGTTGCTGCGACATCCCATTTTGCGCCTTCAATAGCAGGGTTCTTTTTAAGGGCCTGGTTAATGGCGTCCGTTAAATTATGAGGTAATAAATCTTGGTCTGGTACTGGGTAAATAAGGTCTTTTGGTGGGAGCTCACCAACGGTTTTTTTGTAGTTACTTTCTGCGTCGCTAAGGTTGTTTATTGCAGCGAAGTGGTTGGCATGAGCTTTAGCAAGGCGCGCTGTAATTTGGCTTAAATCAGATTTACGGCCGACACCGGTATCACTTTTTAATTTGATTTGTTTGTAAATACGCTGATGAGTTCTTAGGTTTAAGTCTGCTAGTGCAACGAGTTCACGGTAGCGTAATACATTAGCATAGGACTGCGCGACTTCCAGCGCCGTATTTTCAACGGAAATAAGTGCTTCCCATCGGTCAGCCTCAGCTTCATGCCTTAACCTTTCAATTTCATTTTTTGTGGAAAAGCCATTAAATATTGGCTGGTTAAGCGATAGGCTTAATTCTCTTCTCGTCAGCTTCACATCATCAGAGCTTGTTTCGTCCGCATAAGTCGTTTCATGCCCTACTCCTGCAGAGAGGTCCACACTTGGGAAGTAGCCTGAGTGTCGGGTCGTTTCAGCATTTGCTTTAGACTCTCTGTATTTGGCAATGGCTCCCCTGACAGTTGGACTATTTTCAATAGCAATGTAGGTTGCTTCTTCCAATGTCATGGCCTGCAAGCTATTGGGGAGTATGAAGGCTCCAGCCAATGAAATGACGCAGGTTAGATAAGTGCGGTATAACATGATCGATAGATCCTATAATGTATTATATTGCTTGATACTAGGGCCATTGTATTAATGGGTATGTTGTTGTTATGTGAATTGCGCCTAAAAATTGATAAGAAACGTATTTTTCTATTTCTTAATTATAGAGCTCAAATCAGATATCTCCCCACAGGCTATTAATTACGCTTAAAGCAATAACAGGAGCCGTTTCTGTTCTGAGTATTCTAGGCCCTAGGGAAATACTATGAAACCCCTGTATTTTAGCGCCTTCTACCTCATTTTCAGTTAACCCGCCTTCAGGTCCAATTAATAACGCGATTTGATTATTCGTAGGGCATGAAAATGAATGGATGGGCTTTGGGCTATGATGGTGCAGGGCAAACTTTAACATATCGCTACAATTAATCAGCCATTCCTTTAAACCGATTGGAGGATGAATATGCGGGACTATTCCTCTGCCACACTGTTCTGCAGCACTGATGGCGATTTGTTGCCAATGTTGGATACGCTTTTCTATACGATTTTCTTGTAGTTTTACTTCACAGCGTTCGCTGAACAAAGGCTGAATAGCATAGACGCCGGCTTCAACGGATTTTTGTATGGCGTAATCCATGCGTTCACCACGAGATAAGGTTTGCCCTATTGTTACCTTTATTGGCGATTCATTATTCAGTGATTCAAAGTGAGAAATAGCAATGTTCGCAGAGCGTTTTTCGACGTCGCACAAGACAGCATGAAATTGACCGCCTTTTCCATTAAAGACCCGAATAGGGTGGTCAGATTTCAAACGTAATACTTTACATAGATGCTGAAAAGCAGAGTCAGGTAAGGCAACTATAGTGTTTTCGCTGAGTTCTGAATCAATAAAAATTCTTGGAATACGCATGCCTTACCTCATATAAAATAAAACCACAGAAATAAAAAAGCCTTCTTTTGCGTTAGCTGAAAAGAAGGCTTTATAACGAAAAGTCAGTAGATTATAAACCAGCTGCTTTACGTAATGCGTCTGCTTTGTCTGTTTTTTCCCAAGTGAAGTTTTCACCGGTACGACCGAAGTGCCCATAAGCCGCAGTAGGTAAGTAGATTGGGCGTTTTAAATCCAGCATCTTGATCAAGCCCGCAGGGCGAAGCTCGAAGATATCACGTACTAATTCAACAATTTTGGTGTCGCTAATTTTCCCAGTACCAAAAGTATTAATGCTGATAGAAGTCGGTTCAGCTACGCCAATAGCATAGGACACCTGAATTTCACATTTGTCTGCAAGGCCGGAGGCAACAATGTTTTTCGCCACATAACGACCAGCGTAAGCGGCGGAGCGGTCAACTTTTGATGGGTCTTTGCCAGAGAAAGCCCCGCCGCCATGACGAGCCATGCCGCCGTATGTATCAACAATAATTTTTCGACCGGTCAGGCCGCAATCACCGACTGGACCACCGATAATGAATTGGCCTGTTGGGTTGATGAAGTATTTGGTTTCTTTTGATAGCCATTCTGCAGGAAGAACTGGTTTGATGATTTCTTCCATAACCGCTTCACGAAGATCAGCTTGTTTTACGGCTGCACTGTGTTGTGTAGAAAGAACTACTGCGTCGATAGCACAAGGCTTGCCATGTTCGTCGTAGCGGAAAGTAACTTGGCTCTTTGCGTCTGGACGTAGAAAGTTTAAGGCACCGCTTTTACGTACTTCTGCTTGGCGCTGAACTAAACGGTGGGCATAGGTGATAGGAGCTGGCATCAATACGTCTGTTTCGTTGGTAGCAAAGCCAAACATCAGACCTTGGTCGCCTGCACCTTGTTCGTGTTCTTCTGCTTCGTCAACTCCCATGGCAATTTCGGCTGATTGTTTACCAATAGCATTCATGACCGCGCAAGATTCCCAATCGAATCCCATCTCTGAGCTGTTGTAGCCGATTTCACGGATAACACCACGGGCAATTTCTTCGATATCAACCCAAGCATTGGTTCGAACTTCGCCAGCAACGAGTACCATGCCTGTTTTCACGAGCGTTTCACAGGCAACGCGAGCTTCTGGGTCTTTTTCTAGAATGGCATCTAGAATGGCATCAGAGACTTGATCTGCAATCTTGTCTGGGTGGCCTTCAGAGACAGATTCTGAAGTAAATAAAGAATATTCTGACATGTTTAGAGCCTCTATCAACTTATGATGGATAAGCGCTAAATAGGTATAAAAAAACCCGCTTAGCATTTGGGTCAGCTAAACAGGTGATTATGTTTCTGTTTAGCTGATTTTATATAGCGTCCGCAAGCCGAGACAAATCGACGCTGTTTTTAAGTCAGTAAATGATCTACTACCTTTGGTGAAATATCAACCCAATTAAGAGAGATTAGTGAGTAAATACCCTGCTTTTTTGCTAGGATATCGTGCAAACTTATGTCGTTTCATTTTTCTGTCTAATCTTGGGGTTAACTTTTGACTGAAGATTGCTAGAAGGACCCATTAGGGTGGAAAATGACTTTTTATTGTTCGTTAAGCTATCAGGAGTGGAATAACAATGCCGTCTCGTAAAGAACTTGCTAACGCCATACGCGCTTTGAGTATGGATGCTGTGCAAAAAGCTAACTCAGGTCATCCAGGTGCTCCAATGGGGATGGCTGATATTGCTGAAGTATTGTGGAATGATTTTTTGAAGCACAACCCTAGCAATTCAAAATGGGTCGACCGTGACCGCTTTGTTCTGTCTAACGGTCATGGTTCTATGCTGATTTACTCGTTATTACACCTTTCTGGTTATAACTTGCCAATTGGTGAATTGAAACAGTTTCGTCAGCTGCATTCTAAGACCCCTGGGCACCCAGAATACGGTTATACCGATGGTGTAGAAACAACAACTGGGCCACTTGGCGCGGGTATTAGTAACGCAGTCGGTATGGCTATTGCTGAAAAAACCTTGGCGGCTCAGTTTAACCGTGACGGTCATAATGTGGTTGATCACAATACCTATTGCTTCCTTGGCGATGGTTGTTTGATGGAAGGTATTTCCCATGAAGCTTGCTCATTGGCTGGTACTCTAGGCTTAGGTAAGTTGGTCGCCTTTTGGGATGACAATGGTATTTCTATTGATGGCCATGTCGAAGGCTGGTTTACAGATGATACACCAAAGCGTTTTGAGTCTTATGGTTGGCATGTCATTGCAGATGTGGATGGTCATGATCCCGCCTCCATAAAAGCAGCAATTGAAGCGGCAAAAGCGGAAACCAGTAAACCTACACTGATTTGCTGTAAGACTATTATCGGTTTTGGATCACCAAACAAATCTGGTAGCCATGATTGTCATGGTGCTCCTCTAGGGGATACCGAAATTGCAGCCGCTCGCGAATTTCTTGGCTGGAAACATGCGCCATTTGAAGTTCCTGCTGATATTTATTCTGGTTGGGATGCGAAAGAAGCTGGCGCTGCTCGTGAGACTGAATGGAATAGTGCGTTTGCGTCATATCAGTCTGCTTACCCTGACTTAGCGGCAGAATTTGAACGTCGTGTAATGAAGGGCGACTTACCTGCGGACTTTGAAGCAAAAGCGCAAGCATTCATTCAAGAATGCCAAGACAAAGGTGAGAATATTGCCAGTCGTAAAGCATCGCAAAATGCCATCGGTACCTTTGGTGCTATGTTGCCTGAGTTGCTAGGAGGCTCTGCTGATTTAGCTGGGTCTAACCTTACTCTATGGTCTGGTTCTAAAGGCATTCAAAACGATCCTGCAGGTAACTATGTTTACTACGGTGTTCGTGAGTTTGGTATGAGCGGCATTATGAACGGTGCATCTTTGCATGGTGGTTTCATTAATTATGGTGCGACCTTCATGATGTTCATGGAATATGCACGTAATGCGGTTCGTATGTCGGCCTTGATGGGAATCCAGAATATTTTTGTTTACACCCATGACTCTATTGGTCAGGGCGAAGATGGTCCAACTCACCAGCCAGTTGAGCAGTTAGCTAATTTACGTATGACACCCAATATGTCTGTATGGCGTCCATGTGATGCCGCTGAAACGGCCGTTGCTTGGAAAGCGGCAATTGAGCGTCGTGATGGACCAACGTCTTTGGTTTTCAGTCGTCAAGGTCTATCAGCCCAAGCTCGTAGTGCTGAACAGTTAGCCAATGTTGCGAAAGGTGGCTATGTTTTACAAGATTGTGCGGGAGTTCCTGATATTATCTTGCTAGCAACAGGATCTGAGATTGGTTTAGCAATGGCTTCTGCTGAAGCGTTAAGTGCAAAAGGTAAGAAAGTACGAGTTGTTTCTATGCCATCGACGAGTGTGTTTGATGCTCAGGATGCGGCTTATAAAGCGTCTGTTTTACCGAGTAATGTAACTAAGCGTATTGCCATAGAAGCGGCTCACGTTGATTACTGGTACAAATATGTTGGCTTTGAAGGGGCTATGGTTGGTATGACGACCTTCGGTGAATCGGCACCCGGTGGTGATTTGCTTAAGCACTTTGGTTTCACTGTTGAGAATGTTGTTGAAACCGCTGAAAAAATCTTAGCGGCATAACTTTCTGCAATAAGATAAGAAAAGAGATGTGCAATTTGTATGTCTCTTTTTTCATTTATTAAGAGGGCGACGAGGTGATTGTCTCGTTTTTCTTTGCGATGAAGTAGTAGGACTATGTTGCGAGTCGCTATCAATGGTTATGGCCGAATAGGGCGCTCGGTTTTACGAGCACTTTATGAAAATGGCTATCGCGATCACATTCAAGTGGTGGCAATTAATGAATTGTCTGATATTGAGACAATGAGTTATCTAACGCGCTATGACACAACTCATGGCCGGTTTCCTAGGTCTGTTGTTACTAGAGGCAATATTCTAGTGATCGGTGACGATGATATTTTATGTTTTTCTTGCGTTCGCTCGGATGAGCTGGATTGGACTTCTCTTGATTTAGATATGGTTTTAGAATGTTCAGGAAGCTTTTCAGGGCGAGATGGCGCTCAAGCTTATTTAGACGCTGGAGTGCCGAGAATCTTACTTTCTCAGCCAGCGGCGGCGGATGTAGATGCAACGATTGTTCATGGGTTTAATCAGCATGACATAGAGAAAACGCATACGATTGTTTCCGCCGCATCCTGCACGACAAACTGTTTGATTCCTGTTTTAGACGTGATAAAAAATTTTGCTGGTGTGTTGCATGGAACAACACAAACGATTCATTCTGCGATGAATGATCAACCGATAATTGATGCTTATCATACTAAAGATTTGCGTTTAACCCGTGCGGCATTAAGTTCAATCATTCCTGTGGATACGGGATTAGCAAAAGGTATCACACGATTGATGCCGGAGCTTGATGGAAAAATGGGGTGTAACGCAATCAGGGTGCCTACGTTGAATGTATCTGTGATCGATGTTGTGTTACGTACAGAGGTTGATGTCACTGTTGAACAAATAAACGCACAATTACGACAAGCGGCAAACGCAAAATACGCTGAATTAATGGGGTTCACAGAAGAGGAACATGCTTCTGTCGATTTTAACCATGATCCACGTTCGGTTATTATTGATGCCACGCAGACTCAAGTAGTCGATGGCCGTATGGTGAAGCTCTTGTGCTGGTTTGATAATGAATGGGGTTACGCAAATCGAATGCTTGATGTTGCTAAACACTGGGCAAAATTGATTGATTAATAAAGTCTATCCTGAAATTTAACATCGAATTTTTCAATGACGGGGAAATCGTACATGACTGTAATTAAGATGAAAGACATAGATTTAGTGAATAAACGAGTGCTTATTCGCGAGGATTTAAATGTCCCTGTAAAAGATGGCAAGGTAACGAGCGATGCTCGAATTCGTGCAGCTTTACCGACATTGAAACTGGCTTTGGCTGAAGGTGCTAGGGTGATGGTTATGTCGCACCTAGGTCGTCCTATAGAAGGTGAATACGCTGAGGAGTTTTCTCTTCAGCCTGTTGCGAATCACTTGTCGATTTTACTTGGTCAAGATGTGCCTTTAGTGAAAGATTGGCTTGATGGTGTTGAAGTCGAGTCTGGTGAATTGGTACTCGTTGAGAACGTTCGTTTTAACACGGGTGAGAAAAAAGACGATGAGGCTCTCTCTAAAAAAATGGCGGCTTTGTGTGATGTCTTTGTGATGGATGCTTTTGGTACAGCGCATCGAGCTCAAGCTTCTACTCACGGTGTGGCTAAGTTCGCACCGATTGCTTGTGCCGGCCCTTTGTTAGCGGCTGAGCTAGATGCTCTAGAAAAAGCGCTTGCTAAACCTGCTTATCCCATGGCTGCTATTGTTGGCGGCTCTAAAGTTTCAACTAAGTTGACAGTACTTGAGTCATTGTCAAATAAAGTGGATCAATTAATTGTTGGTGGTGGTATAGCCAATACTTTTTTGGCTGCGGCAGGCTTCCCTGTAGGTAAATCTTTATATGAAGAGGACTTAATACCTCAAGCGAAGGCGTTAATGGCAAAAACCAGTATTCCGCTTCCTGAAGATGTTGTCGTTGCGACTGCATTTTCTGCTGATGCGGAAGCGATCGTTAAAAATGCCGCTGATGTTGGTGAAAATGATATGATTTTGGATATTGGTCCTAAAGCATCGACTGCTTTTGCCGCCTTACTGGAAAAATCTCAGACGATTATTTGGAATGGCCCTGTTGGTGTGTTTGAGTTCGACCAATTTGGTGGTGGTACGAAAGCATTGGCAATCGCTATTGCCAATAGTGAAGGTTTTTCTATTGCTGGTGGCGGTGATACCCTTGCTGCTGTTGATAAGTATGATATCGCAGATCGAGTGTCCTATATTTCGACGGGCGGTGGTGCCTTTTTAGAGTTTGTTGAAGGAAAAGTGCTACCAGCTGTTGCGATGTTGGAGTCACGCGCGCAAAATTAGAATATATAAGAGCGACGAAGATTGTTCTAAATAATAAGAGCGTAAAGCTCACCACGCTGACCTTAATATATAATTAAGAGTTAGTGGGCATAAAACTAGAGAGTGACCCGCTTGGCACTTGTGCCAAGCACGACAATAACGATAAGGCGTAAGCCACATAGAGCACTGTAGAAAGTGGTGCCGATGAATAAATAAACAGAGAGTTCACCGTAACTCCGTCTTCTATGAAAACCATAGAAGACACATTGTCAGAGGAAACTTTTATGCCTTTAATTAGTATGCGTCAATTGCTAGATCACGCCGCCGAACATAGCTATGGTTTGCCTGCTTTTAATGTTAATAACATGGAGCAGGTCAAAGCCATTATGGAGGCGGCTGATGAAGTTAATTCTCCTGTAATTATGCAGGCGTCCGCAGGCGCTCGAAAATACGCCGGATCACATTTTCTTCGCCATTTAATTGCCGCAGCGATTGAAGATTACCCGCATATCCCTGTGGTGATGCATCAGGATCATGGTACGTCGCCAGCAATTTGCCAGCGCTCTATACAGCTTGGCTTTTCATCAGTAATGATGGATGGTTCCTTGATGGCGGACGGAAAATCCCCAGCCAGCTATGATTACAACGTTGATGTTACTCGCCGGACAGTGGAGTTTTCTCATGCCTGTGGCGTGTCTGTGGAAGGTGAACTTGGTGTTTTAGGTTCACTAGAAACTGGTGAGGCTGGCGAGGAAGATGGTGTTGGTGCAGAGGGTATTTTGACCATGGATCAAATGCTAACCGACCCTCAAGAAGCAGTTGATTTTGTTAATGCAACAGGTATTGATGCTTTGGCTGTTGCGATTGGTACGAGTCATGGCGCATACAAGTTTACTCGTCCACCGACGGGCGATATTCTTGATATTGAGCGTATTGCGAAAATTGTTGAGTTGTTACCTAATACTCATATTGTATTGCATGGTTCTTCTTCCGTACCGCAGGATTGGTTAGAGATTATCAATGAGTTTGGTGGCGATATTCCTGAAACCTATGGGGTGCCTATCGAAGAAATCGTTAAAGCGATTCGCTATGGGGTGCGCAAAGTGAATATCGATACAGATCTACGCTTGGCGGCAACGGGTGCCATTCGCCGTAGCTTGGCTGAACATAAAGGTAACTTTGACCCTCGTAAGTATTTAACTGAGAGCATTAAAGCGATGAAAGCGGTTTGTATTGATCGTTATGAGGCATTTGGTTGTGCTGGTCAGGCGTCACGCATTCATACGATAGACCTTGAGGAAATGGCAGTACGCTACGAGCATGGTGAATACAGCAATGGCCGAACTTTTTAAAATTTGGTGTATGTCATTGCTAGGGCGTCGCTTTTCTTTTATTTTTTAAAGAAAATAGAAAAAAACAGTTGACCCTAAAAATGGTTTGCCTATAATGCTCGCCATTCCTTGCGGGAGTGGTGGAATTGGTAGACACGCTGGATTTAGGTTCCAGTGCTTCACGGCGTGAGAGTTCGAGTCTCTCCTTCCGCACCAAATTTAAAAAAGCTGACTTTATGTCAGCTTTTTTTATGTCTTAAATTTATACCTTTCTTATATTTTCTTGTTCTGTTTATCTCTAAAACTCGCTAATCTGGTTAGAATGTCTCTTTACATGAGAGTGTGTTGGATCCTAGATGCGTAGATTATTTATTGCTCTTGTTTCTGCCTTTACTATATTGGCCGCTTCTGTCCCTATTGTGCAGGCCGCTAATCTGTTGCCCAATTTGATGAGCAGTCATGACTTTTATCAGGCGTATCCAAGGCAGTTGCCATTGGCTGAACAATTCTCAAATATAGTAGCTTCCTCTGCTAGCCCTCTTGCTGTACCTCAAAGTAAGTCTATTAATGTTGCGTTGCTATTATTTGGTGACTCAAAGTCTACGAAGAATAGGGCATTATTATTGTCTTTCAAGCAACGTATGCGTGAATTGAGAATTGATTACCGCTTGACCGTTTATGTTGATAAGTCTGAGTTTGCAGATGATCTGGATAGCTATTTTGAAATAGTAAATTTACAGCCCGATTATCTCGTTGTAACAGGGTTCCATCGAACGTCGAGACAATTTGTAGAGCGTTTTTTACACGCAGGAAAGCCAAAAGTTATTTTTTATGATTTAGCAACACCTTTACTTCATTGGATGAATCATTCTCCTTTAATTTATATTGGTTCTGATCAAGTAAAGGCGACAAAAATGTTAGCCAGCTATCTTGATCGTCAGTTACTTCCTAATGCCATTATTGCTGCATTCATATTACCTGCTGGTTACCTTAGTCATTCACGGTGTGATGTGTTTTTAGACGAAATGACGAAATACAATCGACCAATAAAGCAGATAAATATGATTACGGATAACCAAAAAAATGCCAAACAAGCGGCAACTCGTTTATTGAGAGCATCATCGGTCGATTTTATTTTTAGTTGTTCGCAAAATATTGCTAATGGCGTTATTGCCGCACTTGAAGAAAATAAAGTCTTTACTGGAGCGCAAACAAACAGTTGGGGGGGGGCGGTTCAGGATATTAACAATTTACAGGGGCAAAAACTCAAAGCCAGTGTTCTCTTTATGCGGGATGATTTATCTATTGCAATAGCTGAAGCGATAAAACTTGATATGGAAGGGAAAGGTATGCCAAAGCTCTATGTTGCTCATACTTCGCTTATGCCAGCGGAGCTAGACTTGGAAAGTCTTCATCTAATGATACAGCGAGCTTATCGTTATTCGGCGGTTTTATGGAAAGAATAGCGACCAGTTTACGGCAACGTTTACAGAACCAGATATTGCTATTGCTAGGTGTAACGTTTTTAGTCATGACTGCGATCATGCTGTATTTCTTGGAGCTTCAGAATAGATCATCTGAGGCACCTCGTCTTGCATTAAGGCATCAGATTGTTGAACAGGCATTTAATAGTTATTTGGCTCGGGCTGAATATGAGATGAGTTTCATTAGTCAGGATTTATTACTTAAGGACTATAAACCTGGTCGTGAGCTAGACATGCTTTTTAGTAATAGCGATGTTTTATTTTTTGGGGGGTTAGACTTCTTTTATATTGAGAGGGTGAATGGCTCACATTCGATTGACCCTCGTGCCCGCCTTTTTACTAAGGTGGATCTGAAAGAGCCGCTGTCATTGGGAAAGATTAATTTGTGGATAAAAACAGTCACAGATGATGGGGCTGTTTTTTTGATCTATAAAAAGAAACTTATGTCAGAGGAGCAGGGCAACCTTGGTTTTTTGTATGGGTTTATTTCTTTAAATAATAATTTAACCCTAGCGAATGAATTGTTAACGAGTTCTCAAGCAGATATGGTGCGGATTTATGATAATGCTAATAATAATATTTTATTGGAAGAGCGACAGGTAGGGGAAAATTTATCTGGGCAATTGTTGAAAACACGAAGCCCTCTGTCCACCCCGATTAGTGCGGATTTACAACTTGAGCTCGTACAAAAAAATAAACCATTAGCAACGATTCTATCACGGGGCTTAGTGCCAATATTATTTATTAATTTGGCTTTATTCTGTTTGTATTTTGCACTTGTCTATATCATTAAAAAATGGTTGTTTTTACCGTTAAAAGCCATGGCCTACCAAAATCAATATGATGTTCTACCATTCATTGAGCTACAACCCCTTCAGGAACAAGTAAGTCAAGATAGGGCTTTTATTAAGGCTAAGGAGAGTCGCTTTCAGTTACTAATAGAGTCTACTCATAACGCTATTATTTTTTGCAGTGAAGTAGCTGAAATAGACATGATTAATAGTGAGGCACAATCTATTTTTCCTGATTATAAGTCTGCGCGGACGGTTTTTGATTTCTTACCGATTACCTGCCATCAAGCGATACAAGAGGCGCTAAAAGGAGAGGTTGGTATCACTTTTGATTTGACCGTTACAAGTATTGGGCGAATCTATCACTGGCAAGCCCATTCATTTAAAAATGAGAGCTCTTATCGGGGGCTTGTTTTAATTGGCAGAGATATTACCTATGAATCGAGCTTGCTGTGGCAATTAGAACAGTTGCGACCCGGTTCACTTGCTGTACAAAAAAAAGTAGAAGTGGATGCTTTGTTAGATGAACTGGAATACTTATCAACCCTTCCAGATTATGTTTCACATAGGCAGTTACAAGGTTGGTTGTCGTTACTTATTTCTGTTTTGGAGGGAGTGAGCTGTGAAAGTAGGGAGTTATCGAGTGATGTATTAGGAGAGATGATTGCTGAGGAAAATTTGTTTGTTTCTAGTAGGCTTGGGATGGAAACAACTCAGATAGAGATAGAATGTTCAGTTGTTGTTGGTGCAACCCTGTTTGAGGTGGACTTAGCGTTCAGAAACTTATTACGTGTTCTGTATATGTTAGTGATAGCGAGTGACCTGGAAGAAAAGCGCTTGTCATTTTCTCTTGATGAGGGCGTTTTAAAGATCATGGCGATCACTGATATGGCGTCTAGGTTGTTACCTTCTTGGTTAGTCGCTACATTATTGGAGCGGCTTGGCGGTGAGCAAAAAGCATATGTCAATAATCTCTTTCAGCTTCATTTGCCCATTCATGTTGTTAGTGCAGAAATAGAGCCATTAAGTAAAGCATTAGTGGTTGCTTGGGTGGTGAATGATTATTCTAATGCTGAACATATACATAGTCTTTTATTGAGATTAGGTCTGGGGGTCGAGCAGTATATTTCGGCAGATAGTTTTTTTACTCAGTCTCGGTCTATCGCTAAGTTTGATGCGGTTGTGATTGGTTGTGATCAAGATGTTGAGGCTCAAGCGAACATAACGACAGCTCTTAAGGCACAGCATCATAGAGATGACCTTCCATTAGTCTGGTTAAATACTCACCAACCTCTGGATCCCGAGGAAAATGATTTAACACTATTCGGTTGTGTATTTGATCATAATTTATATAAAGTTTTACAAAAAGCCTTCTTGCTCGATGGCATTGTCCCAATGAACTTTGGTAATGAAAGCCATACGTGGGTGATTGTTGGTGGTAGTCGTGTTGCTAAGGCTATTTGGTATGCCGAATTAGAGCAGCGAGAAATTGCATCCCAATGGCTAGCGGATCTTTCTGGTTATCATGCTGTACTACCTTATTATCCAGATGCTGTTGTCGTACTTTTAGACCCTCAACCTAAAGAGTCTTTGTTGGCAATTCAGGTCTCTTTCCCTTCTGTACATCTGTTTGCGCTACAAAAGTGGGATGGTATGGCAGATAATGTGATGCTGTTTGAGATGCAAGCGCCTTACTCAAGTGACAAGATAATAATGCTAAAAGATTATGTCGATACGAAAATAAAGAATAGTAGGAGCAATGAATGAGCGTAATTGGGTTAATTGGTGCCATGGACGAAGAAGTCGCGGTAATTAAATCTTGGATGACGGATATCCGTGAAGAGAGCGTGGCTGGTTGTGATTTTTTTGTTGGCCACTTTCAAGGAAAAGAAGTGGTTCTATTAAAATCGGGAATAGGTAAAGTCAATGCCGCCGTATCGACGACTTTGTTGTTGTCTAAATTTCACCCAGAATATGTGATTAATATTGGTTCTGCCGGTGGCTTTGATGCAGATTTAAAAGTTGGAGACATAGTGATCTCTGATCAAGTTGTACATCATGATGTGGATGTCTCTGCGTTTGGTTATGCCATGGGTCAGGTGCCTAGCATGCCGGCAACCTATGAGTCTGATGCAGGCCTTGTCAGTCAGGCTAGAAAAGCGGTTCAAAATGCTACACAGGTGCAAGCAAAAGTCGGCTTAATTGGTACCGGTGATAGTTTTATGAATGACCCTATTCGTGTTGAGGTGGTGCGTAAACTTTTTCCTAGCTTGGTCGCTGTGGAAATGGAAGCGGCCGCGGTTGCGCAGGTTTGTTTTAAATTTGGAACGCCTTTTGTTGTTGTTCGCTCTTTATCTGATATTGCTGGCAAGGAATCACCTCAAAGTTTTGAGGAATACTTGAAGGTGGCGGCTGAGAATTCTTCGCTGATGATTCAGCAAATGCTCAAAGGCGACTAGATGCTATTTTGGCAAAAAGGATTGATGGCCTTATGCTGCTTTTGCCTATTACCTTCTTCCTTATTTGCCGATACGGAAGATAAGGTGATAAAAAAAACAGATGAGCAGGAATTCTCTTGGTGGCAAGCAGCTCATCAATCCGCTTCTAAAACCGTTGCCATTTGGTCTAGCGGTATTGATACTGCTTTGTCTGGTAAGGCAAGCAGTACACCCGATGATAGTCAGGTAAAGATTCGATTTGGCCCTATTATCAATGAAGATTCGGTATCTGGTTTTTTTGATTTTAAGGCGCGCCTTAAGTTGCCTAATACTCAGGATCGGCTGCGTTTGGTCATTGAATCAGATGGGGATTCCTTGCTGCAAGAAAATGTATTGAGGGAATCTTCGGAGAGTGGTGACGTGGTGGACTCTGCATTGGGCTCCAGAGTATCGGCTGCCGTACGCTATATAAAAACACAATGGGGTGCGGAGTTTGATGCTGGTATCTTGGTGGATTTTCCATTGGATCCGTTCTTTCGTTTTCGCTTTCGACAAGGTAATGAGGATGCCGAGGAGTGGCGCTGGTGGCAGCAAGAAGAAGCTTTTGCCTATTACTCGAAAGGTGTGGGAGCTCGTTATTCGCTCGGTGTTAGCCATCAAGTGAATGCGACATTTGGCTATGGTAGTGACCTAGGTGTTACCTGGCTTGATGGCGACGGATTACTTTACTCACGGGAGAATTTTTTTGTTCAGCATATGGTGGATGAACAAAATCGTTTTCGTTACCAACTTAGCTTTTTGCAATCTGGGGCGTCTAAGTTGCAAGCGGATAGTTTTTTGTACTATGTGGAATACGAACACTTACTTCATAAAAATTGGCTGATAGGCAAGGTTAAACCTCAGATGACCTATGAAGCTGATAAAGACTACCGAGCTGAACCTTCTCTGACCTTGTCTTTGGAAATCTTGTTGGGCCATCGTTATCTCCATTAAAGAGGTGATCTTGTTTGTGGATTAGATTTGTCTGCGAGGAACTCGTATAATGCCGCGCCCAATGCTAATTAGTTTCCATCGTTTTAAGAGAATGAGTCATGAGACCGGATCAAATCCAACCTGAAATGTATGAACAGCAGCTACTAGACAAGCAGACTGAATTGGCTTTTTTGATGGCGGACTTGGCACTTCCTGAAATGGAGGTTTACGCCAGCGAACCTTCCCATTATAGAATGCGGGCAGAGTTTCGGATTTGGCATGATGGTGATGATTTATATTACGCTATGTTTGATTCGGCGGACCCTAGAACCCCAATTCGAACGGATCAATTCCTTGCTGCCTCCTATTTGATTAATGAGTTGATGCCAAAATTGCTTGATGCTGTGCGGGATACTCCGATATTGCGCCATAAGCTTTTTCAGGTGGATTTTCTAACGACTACAACAGGTGAAGCGTTAATTAGCCTGCTTTACCATAAGCCGATTGATGAGGAGTGGAATGCGGCTGCACAGGGTCTTAATAAGGCTTTTCCAGCTTGTCATTTTATTGGCCGCAGTCGGAAGAAAAAACAAATCTTGACCCGTGACTTTGTGATGGAAACCTTGACTGTCAATGGGCAAAAATTCCATTACCAACAGGTGGAGAATAGCTTCACTCAACCTAATGCTGGGATTAACGAAAAAATGCTAGAGTGGGCGCTTGATGTCACTAAAGCGTGTTCGGGCGATTTACTTGAAATGTATTGTGGTAATGGTAATTTCTCGATTCCGTTAGCCCGCGGCTTTGATCGAGTTGTTGCGACTGAAATCTCGAAAGTCTCCGTGAACTCCGCTCAGCTCAATATCGAGATAAATGGTATGAGCAATGTTCAGGTGGTAAAGATGGCCAGTGAAGATGTTTCGGCCGCGTTGAATGGTGATGTTGAATTGCCAAAGAGCCTTGTGCAAGCGGGTGTTAGTGAGTTATCCCCATCGGTTGTATTGGTTGACCCACCTAGAGCTGGTTTGGATGATGCAACGGTTGAATTGATTCGTAAGGTAGACAATATACTTTATATATCATGCAACCCTGAGACGTTGAAAGTGAACCTCGAGGCGCTATCGAGTACTCATAAGGTGACTCGATACGCTATGTTTGACCAATTCCCTTATACGCATCATGTTGAAACCGGTGTGTTTTTAGAGCGACATTCAGAAATTATTGCTTAAGATGATTACTTTAATGCTGTGATTGTGATGTTGTTATAGAAGCCACAGGCGATGTGGCTTTTTTATGAGTATTATTCTCTTAAAAGTGAAGGACTTTCCTTTATCTGTTGATTCGGTCATTACAGGATCTGTGTTATCATCTGCCGCAACTTTATTCCCCACTACCATAGAGAAGTCGAACGAGCCATGAGTACCAACACCAACTCACTAGACAAAAATAAAATCAAAATCTTGTTATTAGAAGGCGTTCATCAGTCCGCATTAGATGCATTGCATGACGCTGGTTACACGAATATTGAATATCACAAAACCGCTTTGGCGGAAGATGAGTTGATTGAGAAAATCTCGGACGCGCATTTTATTGGTATTCGTTCTCGCACTCAACTGACTGAAAAAGTGTTAGAAAAAGCGAATAAGTTGGCTGCTATTGGCTGTTTTTGTATCGGCACCAATCAAGTAAATTTAGAGGCAGCAAGCTCAAAAGGTATTGTTGTATTTAACGCGCCGTATTCTAATACTCGAAGTGTGGCTGAGTTGGTGCTTGGTCAGCTGATTTTATTATTACGCGCTATTCCTGCAAAAAATGCGGCATGTCACCGTGGTGGCTGGATTAAGTCTGCAGTGGGTTCCTATGAGACTCGTGGCAAGCGCCTTGGCATTATTGGTTATGGCAGCATTGGTACGCAACTGAGTGTATTAGCTGAATCTTTAGGTATGGAAGTTTGCTTCTACGACATAATAACTAAGTTGCCATTAGGTAATGCTCGCCAAATAAAAAGCTTGAAAGAGCTGCTTTCTACCAGTGACATTATTAGTTTACATGTCCCTGAAACCAACTCGACTAAGATGATGATTGGCGCTAAAGAAGTGTCTCAAATGAAGAAGGGTTCTATTTTCATTAATGCTTCTCGCGGTACTGTCGCGGATCTTGATGCGGTAGCAGAAGCCATTAAAGCTGGTGATCTTGGTGGCGCAGCAGTGGATGTTTTCCCTGTTGAACCTAAAGGTAATGCGGAAGAGTTTGTTTCTCCGTTACGTGGCTTGGATAACGTGATTTTAACGCCTCATATTGGTGGTAGCACCATGGAAGCGCAGGAAAATATCGGTATTGAAGTCGCTGAGAAGCTAATTAAGTACTCTGATGTGGGTACTACGATTGCAGCGGTTAACTTTCCTGAGGTGGCACTGCCGGCTCAAGCGGATAATCATCGTATTCTGCATATACATGAAAACCGTCCTGGTGTGCTTTCTAATATCAATGCTATTTTTTCTGAACATAACATTAACATTACAGGTCAATACCTTCGTACTACGGAGAAGCTAGGCTATATGGTGATGGATGTTGATGCAGAAGAGGGTGAGCTGGCTTTAGAGAAAGTAAAACAAGTTGAAGGGACAGTTAAAGCGCGTGTTTTGTTCTAAGAACAATATCTAGCATTAACTTGTATAAACAAAAAATCCAGCCTCGGCTGGATTTTTTTGTGTGAAGCCGAATCAATATTTATTGGTTGATACCCAAGGTGGCTGTGATGTCTTGAATTTTTTGTTTGATACTACTTGTCATTTTTTCCATGAATTGTTCGGATTCGTCTGCTTGACCTCTTACTTTATCTACAGCCTTGTTTAAGCCACTCATACCGAGTTTTTGTTCTTCTGCATATCCTGTGGCTTTTTGCGCTAAGTAAGATGATTGTTCTGATTTTTCTAGTACCTCTTTGGCTGATTGGCCTAGTGTTTGAGTCAATGTTCTTTGTTCACTCGACGCGGTTTCAATTAAATCTAAGTTTTTTCGTAGTTTGCTTGTGGCTAAGGTGAGCAGAGAGAAAATTCCAGTAATTTCTTCGAGAGACTGTTGTGTACGACTAGAAAGACTACGTACTTCGGTTGCTACCACCGCAAAGCCACGGCCGTGTTCGCCTGCCCGGGCTGCTTCGATTGCCGCATTTAAAGCTAATAGGTTGGTTTGTTCCGAAATGTCTTTGATACCAGTGACAATGGAAGCAGCATTAGAAACAGAAGACTCTAAATCCACTAAAGACCTTTTGCTGCTTTCTAGGCGTTCTACTGTAGTTTGGTTGGCTGTTTCGAGAGCCGTTGCTTGTTTTACACTGTGTCTCATGGCGGTATTAGTGTCTATCGCATAGGTTTCGACTTCACGAGATCTAACTTCTGCTTTGTTGGCTAATACATCAATTTGGTTGGCCATTGTGAGTGTGCCATCTAGCTCCTGTTTAGAGGCTGTACTTAAGGAGTGAACTTCTGCGAAAGCATTTAGCATTTCATTGAGAGATCGAGAAATGTTGGCTAGTTCATTATCTCTCTGCTGGCGTTGAACGGCGACTTGCTCCAAATAGCGGTTCAAATAATGGGCAATATCTGAAAGTTCATTTTTACTTTTACCTACTTCGAGAGTATTTGTGTTTTGGTGCTCAACAAGGTTCTTTACTGCAATGTATAAATTTTTAGCACTTTTCACGACGACTTTATTTTGAAAAGTATGCACTAAAATAGTGGTTAAGATCATTAAAACAACAAACACAGAAAAAGCCACCAGTGTTTGTTTTTGTGTTGTTTGAGCGTTTTTTTGAATGGTATTTGTGCCATTTTTTATGGTGATTTCAAGTTGAGAAATAAGCGACCGTATTTTGGTTTTAGCTAGAGTTGCTTGCTGAATGTTTTTCAAGCTCGAGTCGACGTCTTTTAAGTATCGGCTTGACCATGTATGAAGCTCACTTTTTGTTTCTTCGAGTGGGTCTGAGGTTTCTTCTGTGTCTTCTTCTCCCCATCCCATTAATGACGATAAATCATCTTCTGAATCTTCGTTGTCACTGTTACTTAAATTGAGAATAGGTAAGGTATTGAAGTCTTGAATACTAGCTTTAAACAACTCAATAGACTGCTTTAAACGATTGTGATTCTCTGCTGTGGGGTTGGCTAAGTAATCATCTTTTGAGCTGCTGATATGGGTAAGGTCTGCGTATAAGGTGGCTTGGCTGATTAAATAGGGAGCCGTAGATTCTAGATCGTTTTGTGATTGGAATTCTTGGATCTTTTCCGCCAATGTATCTAAAGAAAGCAGTGTTTGGCGTTCATTATTTTCAATTAAGGCAAATGGGCTGCCTGAAAGCTTTCCTGCCGCTCTTACATCGGATTGAAGACTGTCCTTTATTGCAGATAATTGTTTGTGAATCGGCTCTTTTACGGTATCGGGTAATGTATCTAGTTTTGGATAGATTGTATTTTCTATGAATTCGGATGTTGTTTGTAGAGCGGATGCTTCTCCTGAAGATAGATAGCCTTCGACCTGTTGTTTGAGATCCACAGATGAATATTCCCATACTTGAGTGTAGGTATCGCTTTGCTCAAAGGCGTCACGAAACTTCATGAGACTCCAGAGTAATAAGGCAATTAGCACCACAGCGATGACGAGATAGCTGGCCGTGGTGGTTCTGGTGACATGGGATATTTTCAAAGTAGAGCTCTCTTTATTATTTACATAATGTTACGAACAAGACTACTTTAATATGAGTGTGTGACAGAAATGTGACGGCGGTGATTTAAGGAAAGATATGGTGCTAGAGTATTTTGTTTTGTCTGTAAGCGCCTTATTGTGACCTATAAGCGTCGTAAGTCGTGTTAACCCTGTCTAATTGGAAAAAAAACTTCCATGGTCACTTTTTCGTCATTATTTTGTATTAAATTGGAATAGAGTTTAAGCGAGCGTTTAAGGAATGGGATTTTCTCGTACACCTATGGTTAGGTGTTGAGCATCTTTCACTATGAAATAACAAAATAAATATATTGAAGATATAAGGAGCTCCAGAATGACTATCTCACGTCGTCAATTCGTTAAAAGTGCCTCTATTGCAGGTGCTGTTGCCGCGACACCGTTTTCAGTAAACCGTGCAATTGCTGCTAATAAAGAGCTGCGCATTTATGCGTGGGCTGGCTATATCACAGATGAAATGTTGGCTGACTTCAAAGCAAAGACGGGGATTCATGCCACCTTCACTCCATATGGCACCAATGATGAGTTAATGAACTCTCTGCGTGCAACGGATGGCACAGGTTTCGATATCATTATGCCGACAGTTGACCGTGTTCCTGGCTATGTTGATTACAATCTGGTTCAGCCTCTCGATGTTAAACGCATCAACTGGAGTGGTTGCTTAGATAGTGCGCTTGCTGGTTCGGATGTTGGTGGTGTGGTGAATGGTAAGCGTTATTTTGCTCCTTCAGATTGGGGTACGGAAGCGATTTCTTACAATAAGAATGACGCAAAAATAAGTAACGAATTAAGCTATGGTGACTTGTGGTTACCTGAGAATGCTGGTGGCGTTACCGTTCGTGGTCATTCTGCGTTGGTTGGTATTGGCCTTTGGTTAGAAAAACAAGGCAAACTTCCTTTCCCATTATTGGATTCCTACAAGACTGAAAAAGCCATGCGTGCGAATTTTGACGTCATTGTTAAGGTGGCTGCTGAGTATAAAAGTTCTATTGCTCAGTTCTGGTCGACTGAAAACGAAGCGCAAGGTGCTTTTCGTACCAATGGTGCTGTCATTGGCCAGACATGGGATAGCACTGCATTTAAACTTCAATCCGAGGGTGAACCTATTGCTTATGGGGCACCGAAAGAAGGTGCGTTGGCTTGGATGGAAGGCTTTGTCATTCCGAAAAATGCGAATAATGTGGGCTCCGTTTATGAGTTCATTAATTGGTACTACACTCCTGAAGCGGGAGCTATGTTCGTAAAAGCAACGGGCTACAATTCAACTGCAAAAGGGGCTGATGCTTTGCTGCCAGCAGAAACTAAGCAATTTTTCCAAGACTCCTACAGTCAGCAGGATCTTGCGAACCTGTGGTGGTGGCCTATCCAAGAGCCTTGGTATGTTGCTCTGCGTAATGAATACCAAGACCGTTATTTGTCTGCATAATGAGTCAAATAAGCCCCTCGTCGGTATCGGCCTTCGAGGGGCTTTTTTATATCTGTTTTTCTGTTTATTAATTCTTGAGAGGTCGTATGGATAGCAGTGTTCATCTAGACAATGTTGTGATGCAATTCGGCGATTTTACCGCGATTCAAAAAACCGATTTGACGATTAAATCGGGTGAATTTTTTAGCTTTTTAGGCCCTTCCGGATGTGGCAAAACGACTATTTTAAATATGATCAGTGGTTTTCTTGATCCTAGCCAAGGCAATATAAAAATTGGTGGCCAGAGTATGCGAGGCATTCCCGCTAATAAGCGTCCAACATCAATGATTTTTCAAAACCTTGCGTTGTTTCCTCTGATGACTGTTGCCGAAAACATCGAATTTGGTTTAGAGGTTCGAGGTGTATCTAAAGTCGAACGTAAAAAAATTTCTGACCGTCTATTGGAACTCGTGGCACTAGAGGGTAGTGGCACAAAACAAGTATCAGAATTGTCGGGTGGTCAGAAACAGCGTATTGCGATTGCTCGTGCTTTGGCCGTTGAGCCTCAAGTTTTATTGCTCGATGAGCCTTTGTCCGCATTGGATTTGAAGCTTCGTCAACATATGCGTACCGAACTGAAAGAAATTCAACGCAAAACCGGTATTACCTTTATCTATATTACCCATGACCAAGGTGAAGCCTTGACCATGTCGGATCGAGTTGCTGTGATGTCGGCGGGGAATATTCAGCAGGTGGCTGATCCCATTGCCTTGTATCGAGACCCGAAAACCGCTTTTGTTGCCTCGTTTGTTGGTGAAAATAATAGTGTTCGAGGCAAAGTTATTGAAGCTCATGCGGATCGCATTGTTCTAGAGTGTGGGCCGTTGGGAGCATTAGCTGGGCGCCCTCAGGGGAGTTTAGCACTTGGGGATGAAGCAAGGCTATTTATTCGCCCAGAGCACTTTAGATTACAAGCCGAAGAGGGCATGCATACCCTGCAAGCGGTAATTGATGAAGTGAACTTTGAGGGTGCTTATTTGACATTGAATGCCAATACACCAGCGCAGCAGGCTCTATCAATTCAACTGGCAACCCATCAATTTTCTGAGTCATTACAAAAAGGTGCGCCAGTTAGCCTTTCCTATAACGAACAGGATGCCGTTGTTATTGCCGGAGGTGATCATGTTTAGCCAGCTAAAGGCTAGATTCGGACTCGGGCTGACGGTTGGTATTTTAGGGTTGATCGCCATCTGGTTGATCGCTTTAGTTATCTTGCCGCAACTGCTGATGGTTGACTATTCGTTTCGCCCCAATTTATTGCCTGCGGATATCGGTGGGTCAAAAGATGTTTATTCTTTGGTGAATTACGAAACGCTGTTTAACAATAAAATACATCTAGCAATCTTCTTTAAAACGATCTGGTCGAGTGTCTTGGTCACACTGCTAACGCTGTTAGTGAGTTATCCTATTGCTTTTTACCTTGCCAAAGTAGCAACGGCTCGACAGGCCGCCTTGTGTCTTTTATTGCTCATTATTCCTTTTTGGATTAACGAAATTCTCCGTACTTTTTCTTGGTACATTATTTTGGCCTATAAGGGGCCTCTCAATGCTCTTTTGTTAGGGCTAGGTTTTATCGACAGACCGATTCGATTTTTATCTGGAGATGGTGGAGTCATGATCGGCATGGTATACGCCTATATCTTATTTATGATTTTTCCTATCTACAACGCAATTGAAAGCCTTGATACGAACCAAATCAAAGCCGCTAGGAATTTAGGGGCTGGTTGGATTCGTACTCATTACCGAATCATTATTCCTCATGCTAAGCCAGGTATTGCAACAGGTTGCATAATGACTTTTATGTTAGCAGCGGGCAGCTACGCGGTTCCTGCTTTGTTGGGATCGCCGGGAAGTCGATGGTTCACACAAATTATTTACAATTGGTTCTTTGAAGGAGGGAACTGGAATCAAGGAGCAGCTTACGCTTTCTTGTTATTGGTGATGTGTATCGGCTTTATTGCTCTAGTTATGCGTGTCTTTAAAGTTGGCTTGGGAGATATTGCAAAATGAAATCAGCAACCATTATGCGGATCGGTGTTCGTTTTTATATAGGTGTTTTCTTTCTATACCTATTTACTCCTTTAATTATCATGGGGCTGGCTACCTTTAATGATAGTCGCTTTCCAACAGTATCTCCTTGGAAAGGTGTCACTTTAAAGTGGTTTGAAGCCTTGGCTCAAGATGGTGCTATGTGGCAAGCGCTTTGGACGAGCCTTATCGTGGCGCTTGGCGTTTTAATGGTTGCGGTTCCTATTGGCATCTGTTGTGCTTTATTTTTATCGACCTTCCAAGGAAAGGGTAAAACCTTCTTATATTCTTTAATGATGTCTCCCTTACTTACTCCGGGTGTAATTGTTGGTATATCAACACTGATCTTTTGGAAAGGGTTGTCAGTTAGTGGTGGTGTCTTTTTAACTGTGATTGCGCAAACGACCTTTATCGCTGCGTATGTCATGCTAATGGTATTGGCGCGTTTGCAGAGGTTTGATCGGACGCTGGAAAATGCAGCGTTGAGTTTAGGAGCGACTCAATGGCAGGCGTTTCGTCGTATCCTATTACCTTATCTTAAGCCTGCGATCATTTCCGCAGCGGGCATTGCCTTTTTGCAGTCTTTTGAAAACTATAATACGACCTTATTTGTGAAGGGGTATGACACAACCCTTACGGTATATATTGCTTCTAAGGTACGAACGGGATTAACCCCTGCCGTCAATGCGTTGGGCCTAGTAATGATCTCAATTACCGTCTTGCTTGCTATTGTCTATGAAGTAAAGCGTCGTCGAGAAGCTGAAAATAATTAATAACGGATTGATTGTCTTGAAAAGCCTATTTTCGGTACAGGAAATAGGCTTTTTTAATTTTCTTGCTCAAGAAGTGATCTTGTTTCTGAGGTGTTACCTGTATCAAGCATATAAATATGACAAAAAATAAAAAAACTCAAAAAGAGGTTGCGTTGAAAAATCATCAATGTATTATACGC
>NZ_JAEMNX010000010.1 GCF_016463975.1 Marinomonas transparens
GCGTATAATACATTGATGATTTTTCAACGCAACCTCTTTTTAACTATTCTTTAAATTAATTCAACATTTCACAGGATTCGCTCATAAAGCACTCAATCCCTATTGATACAACACACTTTTCGTTCAAATTTCGACCAACCAATGCGATTCAAAAAACACAAAACACCGAATCATTAAAAAAGCCCCCAATCCGTATGGAATGGAGGCTTTTATTAGGTTCTTAAGTTAACGCATTAACCCAACCACTTTCTCGCGTTTTGGAACAAGCGCAACCAAGGTGCTTGTTCTTGCCATTCGCTCGGATGCCAGCTGTGCTGAACAGTCCGATAAACACGCTCTGGATGAGGCATCATAATAGTCACTCGCCCATCTTCTGATGTTAAACCAGTCACACCCTGTGCAGAACCATTAGGGTTAAATGGATAACGCTCTGTCGCTTGGCCATAGTTATCCACATAACACAGTGCTATTTGAGAAGAAGACACCAAGGCCGACATGTCTTGCTCATCACGATATTCCGTTTGACCTTCACCATGCGCCACAGCGATTGGCATACGAGAACCTTCCATACCGGCAAGTAAAATAGAATTAGACTTCTGCACTTCTACCTGTACAAGGCGCGCTTCAAATTGGGCCGATTGGTTACGAACAAACTTCGGCCAATGATCTGTTCCAGGAATCAATTCATGGAGGTTCGATAGCATCTGACAACCATTACACACACCTAGCGTAAAAGTATCCGGGCGCTTAAAAAACGCCTCGAATTGTTCACGAGCAACTGCGTTAAAAAGAATGGATTTAGCCCAACCTTCACCCGCACCTAGAACATCACCGTAGGAAAAACCACCACAGGCAACTAAACCGCTAAATTCATCTAATGTCGTACGACCAGAAAGAATATCACTCATATGAACATCAACAGGCGTAAAGCCTGCTTTGTGGAAAGCCGCTGCCATTTCAACTTGACCATTCACACCCTGTTCACGCAATACCGCAATGCGAGGTTTAACACCGGAAGCAACAAAAGGAGCAGCAACATCTTCATTAATATCAAAGGTCACCTTAGCCGACAAACCTGGGTCTTTTACATCTAGCAAGTTATCGAACTCTTGCTGTGCCGATTCTGGGTTATCACGCAACGCCTGAATACGGTAACTGGTCTCAGACCAGACACGCTGCCAATTAGTCCGTGTTTCTTCTAGAAGGGTCTCACCCGCAAAGAAGATACGAATATGATCATCACCAGACAGGCTTGCAATAGGTGTCACTGTCACACCTGCTTTCGCATAAGTCGAAATCACCTCGGTAACATCTGATTCGTTTACTTGAATCACCGCCCCCAATTCTTCACTAAATAAAGCAGGAGTAACTTGAGAGTAATCAGCAATCGTTTCATCTAGGTCGATATTCAACCCCAGATGACTTGCAAAGGACATTTCAACCAGAGTGGCAAAGACACCACCGTCAGAGCGGTCATGATAAGCCAACAACTTACCTTCGCCATTCAATGCCTGAGTCGTATCAAAGAAACCAGCCAGTACAGCGGCATCATCCACATCAGGCGCTTGCTGACCCAGCTTGTTATAAACCTGAGCAATAACAGACCCACCAAGGCGATTTTTACCTGCGCCTAGGTCGATCAAAAGCAAACGCGTATCCGCTTTATGATGCAATTCTGGCGTTAATGTTTTGCGTACATCGGCTACAGGAGCGAAAGCCGTGATCACCAAGGACAAAGGAGAAGTTACGGCCTTTTCTTCACCGTCTTCTTTCCATACCGTCTTCATTGACATGGAATCTTTACCAACAGGAATCGCGATGTCTAGAGCGGGACACAACTCCATCCCCACCGCCTTAACGGTTTGATAAAGTTTTTCGTCTTCACCTTCATGGCCCGCAGCAGACATCCAGTTAGCAGACAATTTAATGTGGTTACGCTTGGTTATTTGAGCCGCTGCCAAGTTAGTTAGCGCCTCACCAACGGCCATACGACCAGAAGCCGGTGCGTCCAAAAGTGCGATAGGCGTGCGCTCACCCATCGTCATTGCCTCACCAGTATAACTGTCTAATGAGGAAGTCGTTACCGCCACATCAGCAACAGGCACCTGCCAAGGGCCAACCATTTGATCACGAGCAACCATGCCAGTAATCGAGCGATCACCTATGGTGATCAAGAAGTTTTTGCTCGCTACAGTAGGAAGGCTAAGCACTCGATTTGCCGCTTCCACTAAATCCACATCAACAGCGGTGAAATCATCACCTTTAATAACAGCTTTATTTGCCTCACGGTGCATTTTCGGCGGCTTACCAAAAAGCACAGACATTGGCAGATCAACAGGCTTGTTACCGAAATGCTCGTCTGCCACTTCGAGGTGCATCTCCTCCTTTGCTTCACCAACGATAGCGAAAGGACAGCGCTCCCGCTCACAAATCGCGACAAAATCATCAATACGATGAGGTGACACAGCCATAACGTAACGCTCTTGCGATTCGTTACACCAGATCTCTAGCGGAGACATGCCCGGCTCATCATTCAGAACTTTACGTAGGTCGAAATTACCACCGCGGCCACCATCTTTTACTAACTCAGGCAAAGCGTTAGACAAACCGCCTGCACCCACATCATGGATAAAGCTAATAGGATTGTTATCACCAAGCTGCCAACAACGGTCGATCACTTCCTGACAACGTCGCTCCATTTCTGGGTTTCCACGCTGTACTGAAGCAAAATCTAAGTCTTCATTACCATCAGCCGACGCCATAGAAGAGGCTGCACCACCGCCAAGGCCAATCAGCATCGCCGGCCCACCAAGTACGATTAGCTTAGCACCAACCTTGATCTCGTCTTTTTCAACATGCTCACGGCGAATATTACCAAGACCGCCCGCCAACATGATTGGCTTATGATAACCACGCACTTCTTGTTGCGAAGCGCCTTGGATTTTTTGCTCATAAGTACGGAAGTAACCTAATAAGTTCGGACGGCCAAACTCGTTGTTAAATGCCGCTCCACCAATGGGACCTTCCATCATAATATTCAAAGGCGTCACGATGCGAGCAGGTTTACCGTAATGGCTTTCCCACGGTTGTTCGAAGCCAGGAATCTTCAAGTCCGATACGGTATAACCACTTAAACCTGCCTTGGGTTTAGAGCCTATTCCAGTCGCACCTTCATCACGAATCTCACCACCAGAACCCGTCGCTGCGCCAGAGAAAGGCGCAATCGCTGTTGGGTGGTTATGAGTCTCTACCTTCATCAAGATATCGATATTTTCTTGACTGAAGCCGTACTCACGATTATCTGGCGATGGGAAGAAACGCCCAGCAACGCTCCCTTCCATAACGGCAGCATTATCTTTATAAGCAGACAAAGTGCCATCTGGGTTATGCTCATGAGTATTCTTGATCATTTTAAACAAAGAACGTTCTTGTTCCTCGCCATCAATTGTCCAAGAAGCATTAAAGATCTTATGACGGCAATGCTCTGAGTTCGCTTGAGCAAACATCATTAACTCAATATCGACAGGATTACGACCAAGTTCGATAAAAGATTCAACTAGATAGTCGATCTCGTCGTCTGCAAGTGCTAAACCTAGAGTCTGGTTTGCTTCAACCAACGCGGCTCGGCCACCAGCTAATACATCAACACTCGCCATTGGTGCAGGCTCTGCATGGGAGAACATACTTGCCGCATCGCTCAATGCTGAAAGGACACTTTCCGTCATACGGTCATGAAGCATCATCGACAACACATCTAATTCTTCTACCGTAAGCGGTTTAGAACTATGGATAAAGTACTCTACACCACGCTCGACGCGGGAAACCGCCGTCAAACCACAGTTATGAAGAATATCGGTCGCCTTTGAAGACCAAGGCGAGATGGTTCCTAAACGAGGAACAACAAGCACGCTCTGATCAGATGAACTGACTTGGGAGGATTTAGGGCCATAGGCTAATACGCGCTGAAGCACGGTATCTTGCTCAGAAGAAAGCACCTGCCCATCAACCAACTCCACGAAATGAAGAAATTCTGCATCAATCTCTGTGACTGAAGGCACAGATTCTTGCATATTGAGTAACAGTTTTGCTTTACGAAACGCCGATAGCGCAGCGGAACCATGCAGGGTTAGCATGTCGAGTTTTGCCTCACTTGGTAATTTTGGGGGAAATTATGCGCGTATTTTAAATCAATGAAGTAAATAGAGGCCAGCAGAGTATGAATTTTCTACAAGAAATTAGGAAATAAATTGCTTAAACAGGCTTTTTGGCCTGCTCTTTGAGTTTCTTTTTTGTTCTCGGCGATATTGGAAGAATTCTGTTAACTGAACAGAAGCCACATCAGCCAATACGCCCTTGCTTATTTGCACCTTATGATTAAGAAAAGGGGCCTCGAAAAAACAGCCCTGACTTTCCACTACACCACTTTTGGGTTCAGTCGCCGCATAGACAACCCGCGCAAGACGCGAATGAATAATCGCACCCGCACACATGGAGCACGGTTCTAATGTGACATACAGGGTAGCACCGGGTAAACGATAGTTATTCATGGTTTTACAGGCGGAACGAATGGCTTGAATCTCTGCATGGGCAGTGGGATCACATAAGGATATAGGGGAGTTATACCCTGTACCAATCACCTCATTATTTAGCACCACCAGCGCACCGACAGGAATTTCACTTTCTGTTGCAGCTTGCGCTGCTAACTCAAGCGCCTGCTCCATCCACTTTTGATCACTCACTTTTGGCCTACCTCACAATGACAATGAACCCATTGTCTTTAATACATAATCCCTTCTACACTGATGAGTATATAAAAAAGAGAAGGAAAAATACCTTATGCGCACTGTTGCCGATCTAATGATGAAAAACTTAATAACATTAAAAGAAACAGACTCTTTAGCACAAGCCAAGGCCTTGATGCAGGAAAAAAACATTAGAAACATCCCCATAATCAACGATGCTGGGGAATGTGTAGGTATGCTGACGCAAAGGGAATATTTACGACACGCCTTTCACCTCGTCAGCCAGTTCGGCACACAGATGCTGTCGCAAAAAGAAGAACAAACAACCGTTGCCAGCGCCATGAATAAGGACATTTTAACCCTAAGCCCTAATATTGCACTGGACACTGCCGCAGAGTTTTTCATCGAAAACAAATACGGCAGCCTTCCTGTCATCGAAGACAACAAACTGGTTGGTATTCTAACGCCAGTCGACTTTGTTAAGCTGGCTCACGAGATGCTAAAAGCAGAAGCCGAGGACTAGACACAACCCAAAACAAGCTAAGCACTAACCGATTCCTGTTCATTCAAATTAGAGGCAGCAACTTGTGCCTCTTTTTCAAACTGAACATCAATGGCCTGCACACCGAATTCCGTTTTCGTCAAAGTAAAACTGACGGCTTGACCCTTTTTTAAGGTTTTATGCCCATCCACCATGATGGATTTGTAGTGCACAAAAACATCTGAGTCTTCTGTTCTTTTGATAAAACCAACGCCTTTCGCGTCATTAAACCACTTAACCTTTCCAGTTAATCGTTCCATTTTATTCGCCTCTTTTTTTATTTTTATAAAGTAAGCGTGTCATCGGGTGTCAAAATGGCACCCAACATCTGTCTATTTACAAAGATTCAATACTTGCCTTTTGCTCTTCCAACTTACTGACCGTCAATTGTAAGTCATCGCACTTAGCACGTTCTTTTTCTACTACGGCTTCAGGTGCTTTTGCAACAAAACTTTCATTCGATAATTTACCCTGAATACGCTGCAAATCTTTTGATGCCTTATCTATCTCTTTTTGCAAACGAGCCAGCTCAGCGTCTTTATCAATCAGCCCTGCCATAGGAACAAGAACCTCCATATCCCCGACCAACGCAGTCGCAGACATAGGAGCATCATCACCAGCATTCAGCCAGGTAACGGTTTCCAATTTCGCTAACGTTTGCAAGAAAGCTAAGTTTGCATCAAGACGAGTTTTATCTTGATCAGAGCCGTTACGCAATAACACCGTTAACGGTTTAGACGGAGCAATATTCATTTCACCACGAATATTACGAACACCCTCAATCACGCCTTTTAGCCATTCCACATCGGCTTCAGCTTGAACGTCTTTTTTATTTTCATCCGCTGCTGGATATTGAGCCAACATAACCGTCTCACCTTGAATTCCAGCAAGAGGCGCAATACGCTGCCAAATTTCTTCGCTGATAAATGGCATCATCGGATGCGCTAAACGTAAAAAAGCTTCAAGTACACGAATCAAGGTACGACGGGTACCCGTTAATTGAGCAAGGGTTGCATTTTCATCCCACAATACAGGCTTAGACAACTCCAAATACCAATCACAGTATTCATGCCACATGAACTCATAAAGCGCCTGTGCTGCCAAATCGAAACGATGGGTATCAAAAGCACGATTTACCGCGTCTTCAGCATGCTGTAAACGAGAAATAATCCACTTATCAGCAAGAGAGAGCTCAATATTCGCCCCATTTTGCCCGCAGTCTTGATCTTCTGTGTTCATCAAAACATAACGGGTCGCGTTCCAAATTTTATTACAGAAGTTGCGGTAGCCTTCCAAGCGATTAAGATCAAATTTAATATCTCGACCACCAGATGCCAATGAACAAAGCGTGAAACGCAAAGCATCTGTACCATAGGCCTGAATGCCTTCGGGATAAGTTTCACGAGTATTTTTTTCTACTTTCGCAGCGAGACGAGGCTGCATCATGCCATAGGTGCGCTTAGCCACCAGAGACTCAATGTCAATACCACCAATCAAGTCCAAGGGGTCAATAACATTGCCCTTAGACTTGGACATTTTATCGCCACGTTCATCGCGGATAAGGCCTGTAATATAAACCGTTTTAAAAGGGACTTTATTGGTGAACTTCAACGTCATCATAATCATTCTGGCCACCCAGAAGAAAATGATATCAAAGCCAGTCACCAACACATCGGATTCACTGAATTCGGCAAAATCTTTTGTTTCTTCCGGCCAACCCTGTGTTGCAAAGGTCCACAACGCAGAAGAGAACCAAGTATCTAGAACGTCTTCATCTTGAGTTAACTCAAGATCCGCAGCAAGGTTGTACTTAGTACGCACCTCTGCCTCATCTTTGCCTACATAGAATTTACCGTCTGCATCGTACCAAGCAGGAATTTGATGTCCCCACCACAGCTGACGAGAGATACACCAATCGTTAAGGTCACGCATCCAAGCAAAATAAGTGTTTTCCCATTGCTTAGGCACAAACTGAATATCACCATTTTCCACCGCTTCAATGGCCGGTTTCGCTAAGCTCTCAACCGCCACATACCATTGATTTGTCAAATAAGGTTCAATAACCGTATTACCACGTTCACCACGAGGCACTTTCAATTTGTGATCGACTATTTTTTCCAACAAACCTAACGCATCAAAATCCGCCACGACCGCTTTACGAGCATCAAAACGATCCATGCCCCGATATTTTTCAGGAGCCACATCATTAATTGCCGCATCATCCGTCAAAATATTAATTAACGGCATATCATGACGCTGACCTACTTCATAGTCATTAAAGTCATGAGCTGGCGTAATTTTTACGCAGCCAGTACCAAATTCTTTATCAACGTATTCATCTGCCACAATAGGGATTCGACGACCGACCAATGGCAAATCAATATATTTACCAACAAGATCCGTAAAACGCTCATCATCTGGCGCAACCGCAACCGCCGCATCGCCAAACATGGTTTCTGGACGAGTCGTTGCTACCACTATGTAATCTTTGCCATCTGCCGTTTTCGCACCATCAGCAAGTGGGTAGCGGAAGTACCACATGAAGCCATCTTCTTCTTCGGAGATAACTTCCAGATCTGAGATTGCGGTGTGTAAAACTGGGTCCCAGTTAACCAAGCGCTGACCGCGATAGATGATGCCCTCATCGTAAAGACGAACAAACACCTCTTGAACCGCAGCAGACATTCCTGGGTCCATGGTGAATCGCTCTTTATCCCAAGCAACAGAATCGCCTAGAACACGCATCTGATCGGAAATAGTGCCACCCGACTCAGCTTTCCAATCCCACACTTTTTCGAGAAATTTCTCACGACCAAGATCATGGCGGGTCACGTTTTGCGCAGCAAGTTGACGCTCTACCACCATCTGCGTAGCAATACCTGCGTGATCACAGCCCGGTTGCCATAATGTACGACGACCTTTCATACGTTCGCGACGAATCATGGCATCCATCAAGGTATGCTGAAAAGCATGTCCCATGTGCAAACTACCAGTCACATTTGGTGGCGGAATCATAATAGAAAAAGGTGTGCCGTTGCCTTTAGGTGTAAAAAAACCACCCTCTTCCCAACGTTGATAGATAGGCTGTTCAATACTTTGTGGTTGGTAGGTCTTTTCCATTATGGTGTCTTAAGGCTCTTAATATAGCGGTCAATGTAAAATGTGGGCGATTATAACTCGTCACAACAAGATAAAAAATAATAAGTACGTTTTTCCCGAATTTACTAGATGCTGTTACTTCACCAAGTAAAAATTAATCTTCTTCATTCGCCTTAGCATCATGAAGCAAACTAACGACTTCTGTCACTAATTCAGGTAAACGCCTTGCCAAAACATTAGCAATAGTTTTGGCAATAAACTCTTGTGAAGGTAATCCACTATCAATAAAGGTGGTTGAACCCACAACTTCTTCCTGAGGACTATCTATTGAATGGGCCAAATGACCTTCTTGGCTCATTGATGAGGAGACTTGCTCAGTAACAACATCCATCAATATTGGGATATCATCTTGATTACGCAAGGCATTTATCAAGGTGTCTTCATCGGGTTCAAAAACACCATCGTCATGTTGAGTAGCTAGATCCGGCATATAAAAACACCAATATTCAAAAAAGAGAAAGCAACAGTCAATACCCAAATAAGGTACCAGCTAGTTGCACAACTTTCGCACTGAAAAACATAAATGTCCACCCTAAGCAAAGCCACTCTCGCCAATAAAAAAGCAGCAATGGTTTCCCATCACTGCTTTCCATTACAAGTAAAACGCCTTCCTTAGAGACTAAACCTTAGCAAGAAGATAACGAGTCAATAGCGCAACCGGCCTACCGCTTGCACCTTTTGCTGCACCGCCAGTCCATGCGGTTCCAGCGATATCCAAATGCGCCCAAGGGTAGGACTCGGTGAAGCGAGAAAGGAAACAAGCCGCCGTAACAGAGCCTGCTTCTGGGCCACCGATATTCGCAATATCAGCAAAATTACTGTCCAACTGTTGCTGATATTCTTCATCTAACGGCATTTGCCAAATTTTATCCGCTGCCACTTGGCTCGCTGCTTTCAGCTCTGTCGCTAAGGCATCATTGTTAGCATACATACCAGAGTTCACACTCCCTAGTGCGACCACACAAGCACCAGTCAAGGTCGCAATATCAACGACAGACTTAGGTGTAAAGCGCTCAATGTATGACAACGCATCACACAAAACCAAACGACCTTCTGCATCAGTATTTAAAATTTCTACCGTCTGACCAGACATGGTTTTGACAATATCACCCGGTTTAGTGGCTCGACTACTCGGCATATTTTCAGCGGCGGCAACTACGGCTGTAAAATTCAGCTTTGGCTTTAACTCACAAATTGCTTTCATAGTACCGAACACACTGGCAGCACCACACATATCGTACTTCATTTCGTCCATTTTCGGTCCTGGCTTCAACGAAATACCACCAGTATCAAAAGTAATACCTTTACCCAATAAAACATGAGGGGCATCACCCTCTTCACCACCGCGATAGTTCATCACAATAAGATAACTCGGTTGATCACTGCCACGACCAACAGACAGTAGGCAATGCATGCCTAGTTCATCCATTTTCGTTTCATCTAACAGTTCAACATCAATACCGTATTCTTCGCCTAGCTGTTGGGCTTCAGAAGCCAAGCGACTTGGCGTACACACATTCCCCGGCAGATTACCCAATTGACGAGCAAAAGCAGAGCCTTGTGCCGTCGCCGCGCCAATCGTCAACGCGGCTTCGTCAGTCCCTTCCAACAGCAAGCTTTCTACTTTAGTGGTTTTCTCAGCATCATCTTGTTTAAAACCAAGGAAATTATAAAAGCCTTCATTTAACCACTGGGCCACTAGAGCAAGCACATCGCTCGATGAACGCCCTTTTAGAGATAAACAAGCACTTGCTACAGCGATAGAGGCATAAGGCAAGGTTTTCACTTGTGCCGCAATAGCAGCAATCACTTTACGTGCTTGCATATCACTCAATTCTGCATTTTTTCCAACACCGACTAACAAAACAGCCTGCGCAAAATCTTGTGATGCACACGGCAAAAGTAACGTCTGTGCCAAGCTACCTTTAAAAACACCTGTCTCACGTAATTGAGATAATTGCCCGTCAGTATTGCCATCTACCCATGCAGTAGATTCAGAAAATTCACCTTCACTTGGTACGAAGACAACAAGCAGGTCCGCTTGAACCGCTGATAAGCGGTCAAATAACGCTGTATTCATGAGAAATCCCTCAAAATAATAACTTTTAGTCCTTTCCACGATGTCGCGAGTAAAAGTAGTCGTGCAAAGGTCTATTTAAAAAAAAACTGGATAATGTCCGTGCTACCACGAGATAATGGGGGCTTTAGATGTGTAATCAACTCTACGCGTAAAAGCAAAATCCATCAGGGGTGACTTTGAGACTATTCAGATACTTGGCGAAAGAAGTGTTGGTGTCAACTGCTGGGGTAACACTCATTCTGCTTCTAGTGATACTCAGTGGCCGCTTTGTCAGTTATTTAGGCCGCGTTACCGAAGGCAGAATGTCTTTCGAATTCCTATTTGTGATACTTGGTTTTCATATCCCTAGTTTCATCCAAATGATACTTCCACTGGCTTTCTTTCTTTCATTACTACTCGCCTTTGGCCGCCTTTATATTGAAAACGAAATGGCAGTACTTTTTTCCAGTGGCATAAGTAAAGTAAAACTAGCCACCTACACCCTAGGCATTGCTGCCATTATTGGCACGCTAAGCGCTACTTTAAATTTTTGGCTCGCCCCAACCAGTGAATACCGCGCGGCGGAAGCAGCTCAAGAACAAGATCAACTTTCAGCGTTTGATTTTTTACTGCCCGGTCGTTTCCAAGGCAGTGGTCAACGCACCACCTACATAGATAGCTTTACCCCCAAAGAAGGCTGGATGAACCAAATATTCTTATCTAGCTTCGTTCGTAAAGATGGCAAAAACATTCCAACCCAGACGCTTGCTGCCTACGCAGAACAAATCCGCATGGACTCAGAAAACGGCTTAAACTATCTAGTCTTTAAAAATGGCACTCAGTACGAAGGCACTCCGGGGACGGCAAACTATCGCATCACTCAATTTGATACTTATGCGGTACGCATGGAAAACAAAGCCGTCGAGCCAATAAATGAAGCCTACACTCAACCAACTAGCTATTTAATAAATAGCGCCAAACTTATGGATAAAGTCGAATTGCAATGGCGTATCTCATTGGTGGTTATGATACCTATCCTTGCCATCATTGGCTTATCTCTCAGTCAGGTCAACCCAAGACAAGGCCGCTTCTTCAAGATGCTACCAGCAATTCTGCTGATGATTTTTTATATTGCCTTGCTTATTTGGGGGCGAACCAGTCTAGAAAAAGAAAAACTGCCTATCCAGTTAGGACTTTGGTGGATTCACGGCCTATTTGCACTCATCGCTGCGGCACTTTTCCTACAATACAACCAAACTTTTGAGCGACGTAAAGCAAAACTCCCAATGATAGAAAACAGTGAGCCAAACACATGAGCAAAATAGATAAATACGTTGCCAACAGTGTTTTGTGGTCTTTCTTGATTGTTGCGTTAGTACTGGTCGGTCTTGACTTCACTCTCACCTTTATCGAAAAAATCAAGGGAGTAAGTGACACCTACCCGATCCAATCGCTATTGCAGGTACTCATGTACCGACTGCCCGGCAAACTAGCGGAATACATCCCTATCGCCTCATTAATCGGCACATTAGTAGGTTTAGGGACACTTGCATCGACTTCCGAACTCACCGTTATGCGAGCCGCAGGCATGCCCATCTGGCGAATAGGCTTAGCAGCATGCCAACCTATTCTACTCATTGCGTTACTAGGTATGAGCATTTCCGAGTTCGTTGCCCCTGCGGCAGAACAAAAAGCCAACCTAATAGAAAAGATGCAAAACCAAAAAGACAATGCTTTTTCATTAACAGGTGGCGTGTGGCTAAAAGCAGAAAATAACTTTATCTATATCGATGCAGCTGACAAAACTGGAAAACTGTACGGCATACAAATTTTTTCACCGAATGACCAACAACTAAAAAGCGCCAAAAAAGCCCAAACAGCACAACATATTCAAGGCTCAGAATGGCAACTTAATCAGGTAACAGAAACCCTCTTCTTTACTGACCACACAGAGGTAAAAAGCCTCGACAAAGCAAGCTGGAATGTAAGTATAAAGCCTGAGCATTTATTTCTTGCATCACAAGACCCTGATGCCCTATCCCTTAGCCAGCTAATGAGCTATCAGCTTTACCTGAGTCAGCAAAAACTAGACAGTTCACAGTATGAATTAGAGTTTTGGATGAAAGCCCTACGGCCAGCAGCGTCATTAGCCTTGGTCATTGTGGCACTTTCTAGTGTATTCGGACCACTCAGATCATCAACCATGGGGGGACGAATTTTTTCTGGTGTCATGATAGGACTGGCATTTCAAAATGGTCTTAACCTATTCGGACGCATGAGCATTGCGGCAAACTTCCCCCCACTTATTGGAGTTAGCATCCCTATTCTAATCTGCTTACTCGCGGGCATTATCTTAATGAGGAGAAGGGGCTAACGCCTTCCCCTCATTATTCACTAAACCACCAAACGCTTATTACTGACGATAAAGCGCTTAATTCTTTCCAATGCATCCTGCAACCTCAATTCATCGCAGGTATAGGCAAAGCGAACATACTTATTTGCGTTCTTTATCCCAAAGTCCGCCCCAGGTGTTAATGCCACCTTTTCTTCTTCCAGCAACTCTAAACACCAAGCCATGGCATCATCCGTCACACTAGACACATCAACATAAATATAAAACGCCCCCTGCGCTGGAGCGACGACAGGCAAACCAATTTTTGCCAAACCTGCTAACAAGGTCACTCGACGACGATCAAGCTGTTGACGACGCGCCTCACACTCCGCCAAGACATCAGGTTCAAACGCTCTTAGCGCAGCATATTGAGAGACACTCGGTGCAGAAATAAACAGATTCTGTGCCAGTTTTGTTGCGCCTTCAATCGCCCATTCAGGCACCACTATCCACCCCAAACGCCACCCTGTCATAGCAAAATATTTGGAAAAGCTATTAATAACAAAAATTTCGTCACTAATAGATAGGACTGTAAAATCGTCACCCTCGAAAACCAACCCCTGATAAATTTCATCTACCAAAAGATGGCCACCTAATGCCTCGACCCGCTGCCAAGCCTCTGCAAGATAAGATTTATTTAATACTGCACCCGTAGGATTAGAAGGCGACGCCAACCACAACCCTGAAGTATTTGCTGTCCAATCATCAGACAATCGATTCAAGTCAATTTCAAAAGCACGTTCAGCTTGCGTCTCTATTAACTTAGCCTTAGCACCAGCCTGAATTAAAAAATGACGATTACAGGGGTAACAAGGGTCAGGCATGATTACTTCATCGCCTTGATCCACCATTAAAGAGGCCATCAATAACAAAGCCCCCGACGCACCGGGTGTCACTATGATACGTTCTGGCGCCACATCAACCTGATAACGAGAAGCATAATATCGGCTAATGGTCGACTTCAGCTCAGACAAACCTGTCGCAGAGGTATATCCCGTCTTGCCTTCTTTTATAGCCTGTACGCCAGCATCCGCTACAGCTTTAGGAGCAACAAAGTCTGGCTCCCCTACCTCCAAATGAATAACATCTTCGCCTAATGCTTGAAGTACCTTAGCCCTAGCTAAGACCGCCATCACCTGAAAGGGAGCAATTCCCTCAACCCGAGACGCCAAGGTTCTCTTTTTCATCCACTACTCTCTAATTATTTCATTTTTTTTGCAGGATCTTACATAAAAAATGTGGTTAAAAGGCAGATTATCTGGTAAGTTTCCGGCCGAAAAATAAACTACCTAATTTTATTTGTTTACAGGTTACCACAAGGGAAACCTGCGAAGTGAGGCAATGCGTATGCCAAAAATGAACCCTGATTCATTAATGAAAGACTTCACACCTTACACGGCTAAGGATGGCGAAGAATACATGAACGAAAACCAGTTGGCGCACTTTAAGAGCATCTTGCTTAACTGGAAACAGAACTTAATGGAAGAAGTTGACCGTACTGTTCACCATCTTAAGGAAGAAGCCGTTAACTATGCGGATCCAAATGATCGAGCTAGCCAAGAAGAGGAATTCAGCCTCGAACTTCGCGCCCGAGATCGTGAACGCAAGCTAGTAAAGAAAATCTCTCAAACGATTGAACGTATTGATGACGACGATTACGGCTTTTGCGATGAGTGTGGTATCGAAATCGGCATTCGCCGCTTAGAAGCACGACCAACTGCTACCCTGTGTATCGACTGCAAAACATTGGCAGAGATCAAAGAGAAGCAAGTCGGCGGCTAACCCCTTGTCGACACCTTATCGAGGCCGATTTGCACCTTCGCCAACCGGCCCACTCCATTTTGGCTCGCTAGTCAGTGCTTTAGCGAGCTATTTGGATGCCAAACAAAAAAATGGCCGTTGGATAATCCGTATCGAAGACGTGGATGGGGCACGCTGCACGCCTTTTTTTGCTCAACAAATCATTACCACACTCAACAGTTACCAACTCTATTCCGATGAGCCGATTCTGTATCAGAGTAATTTTTCTGCTGCATATGAAGCAAAACTTTATGAACTCAAAAAACAACTCAAAGTCTTCCCCTGCAACTGTACACGTCAATCACTGACTAAACATAATGGCCACCACCCATTTATCTGCCAAAGTGACACCAGCCGACCTCACTCATGGCGCTTGAAGTCCTGCCAGCAAAGTTATGAATACCAAGACCCCATCCAAGGACGACTACTTTTTTCTAATGACCTAGAAATCACTAGCCCTGTTTTAAAAAGAAAAGACGGTTACTTTTCTTATCAACTCGCCGTAGTGGTTGATGACCACCAACAAAATATCACCCATCTAGTTCGAGGTGCCGACCTCATTGAGACTACAGCTCAGCAGCTCTATCTATATGAGCTTTTTGGTTGGGTAACACCCAGCATATGCCACATTCCCCTCATCGTTAACCTGAGTGGTGACAAAGTCAGCAAGCAAAATCATGCACAAGCCATTAAAAATGGCAATTTACATACTCTAATACGAGCTTTGCATTACTTAAAAATAAACGTAACAAATGCCACATCGATTAACGAAGCACTCATTCTTGCTACACAACAATGGAATCCAAGCAAACTCATTAGTATCGACAAGATTAAACTAGAAGAACAGGATCAAGACCTCATCTAGCCCCTACCACCCGCCCTCTAGGTGTGTATAATTGTTACACTAGTTACAAGAGGTGACAATTAATGCATCACATTATGATCATTTGCCCAGAAGACTCCCCACTAAAAGAATCAGAAAAGTGGCTTTCACGATACGGCTTTCAAGTAAATATCTGCAGCACACTAGAGCAAGCCAACAAGTACTATGATCTACCAGATTTTCATCTTATTTTGGTCGATCAGAAAATTCTAGACGAACTACAGACTAACGACACACCATTTCCAGATACACCACCACGCATTGTACTGGATTCAAGACCAAGCCTAAGCACAGGCGTCGACGCTATGGCACACGGAGCAGTCTATTACCTACCGCTCCCTACCGACTCTGAAAACCTACTCAAGCACGTAGTGAATGTACTAGAAAAAGCCAACGACGCTCCACCAAGCACAACAGTAAACAAACCCACCTCGCAGATACTCTTTGCACGAACAGAAAAAGAAGAAGAGGCATTACACCTAGGAGATCTAGATAGCAATATCATTGGCCACTGCCCTCCAATGCAGAGCTTATTTAGCGATATTCGCAAAGTGGCAGGAACTGATGTTACCGTTTTAATTCGAGGGGAATCAGGCACAGGTAAAGAACTGGTTGCAAAAGCACTGCACAGCCTAAGCAAAAGACACAAACATCCGATTATCAGCGTGAACTGTGCCGCTATTCCTGAAAACCTAATAGAATCAGAGCTCTTTGGCCATGAAAAGGGCGCCTTTACTGGTGCGGTCTCAGCCCGTGACGGCCTCATTTATGCTGCCGATAAAGGCACGCTATTTTTAGATGAAATAGGGGAGCTTCCTCTAGAGGCACAAGCTCGCTTATTACGAGTATTACAGGAAGGAGAAATACGACGAGTAGGTGCGGTGCAATCCTCTAAAGTAGACATCAGACTAGTCACTGCGACCCATAGAAACTTGATACAAATGGTTAAGCAAGGTCGGTTTCGCGAAGATTTATACTATCGACTGTACGTAATGGAACTTCTACTGCCTCCATTACGCGATCGAGGAGATGACATATCAATACTCGCTAAAGCACTACTAGAAAAAACCTGCTTAAAGCACAAGCGCCCTATCTGTGAATACAATAAAGAATTCAACAAAGCCATCCGAGACCACCACTGGCCCGGCAACGTCAGAGAACTAGAAAACGCAATAGAGAGAGCCGTCATTCTTAGCCCAACACACAAAGTTGAGGCCGCTAATTTAAAAATTGCAGCACAAATTCAAAATGACTCAAGCTCCACAAAAGACGCCAAACCGACAATGAACACCAGCACCCAAGAAGGCACAACACTGGATGATTACTTCAAATATTTTGTTACCACGCACCAACACACAATGACTGAAACACAGCTTGCACATTCTCTGGGCATATCTAGAAAAAGCCTATGGGAAAGACGACAAAAGTTAGAAATCCCCAAAAAAGTAACAAACAATAAGTAACACCTGTTACCAAAGCACACAAAAAACACACAAAATAGTGCAAAGAAAGTGTACAGCGTTTTAATAAAATTCAATTAAATCATTGGGTTATTATTTTTGGCACAACTAATGCCTTATAAGGGCACAACGATAAGAAGATTGACCAAGAATAAAAATAAGTTAATCGTCGTAAATATGTTCTTAATAATAAAAATAAAAACTAAGGACACCGTGGCCTCTCAAAATAAAAATAAAATTTGAGGCCATGGATGGAAAATCGCTTTGGATAATTGATTTTTTTAGATATGTCAGCCTTCGGGCAATGAAAACATTGCAATAATAAAAATAAAATTTGAATAGAACTGCTGAAGCAGCGCAAACTTTGTTTTCGGAACTAGTATCTTCATGTATCCAAAGCGATTATTTTATTTTCTAGTAAAATAGTCTCGTTAATAATCGCTTTCTCTATCTCCCTGTCACCCTATCAAATTCACGCAAACCACCCCATTAATCGTGTAAATTTCGCCCATCCCGTGTAGAATACACTTTTTGTTAACTTTGAAAAATTTGTCGCCCAATGCTTACAGGATTAAAATCTCTGGTACGTAAAGCCACCTCACTGTTTACCTCACCTGAGGAACAGACTTACCCAATTATCATCCCGCGCAACGATCACAGCTTATCTCGACAAAATTTAAGCCCTAATGCCGTTAAAGTACTGTATCGCTTAAATAAAGCGGGCTATGACGCTTACCTTGTTGGGGGCTGTATTCGAGACCACCTAATCGACATTGAACCAAAAGACTTTGATGTGGTTACCAACGCGACACCAGAAGAGGTCAATAACCTCTTTTCCAACTCAAGACTCATTGGACGTCGCTTTCGACTCGTCCATGTTACTTTTGGCCGAGAAATCATCGAAGTATCTACTTTTAGAGCAAGCGCTTCCCATGATGAAGAAAGCAGCAAGCCACAAGAATCTCTGAAAGGAAAAGACTCTGCACGATCATCCCACGGCATTGTTTTACGCGATAACGTTTACGGAAAGATAGAAGAAGACGCTGAACGCCGGGATTTTACTTTTAACGCCCTCTACTACAACGTCAAAGACTTCAGTATTCATGATTACTGTGGTGGCCTTGCAGACATAGAAAACAAACAAATTCGTATTATTGGTGATGCGCGCCAACGCTATCAAGAAGATCCTGTACGCATGCTACGCGCCATTCGCTTTGCAGGTAAGCTGGGCTTTGATATAGAAGAAGCCACCGCAGCTCCAATCAAAGAAATGGCTCACCTACTGGACCATATTCCACCAGCACGGTTGTTCGAAGAAGTATTAAAACTACTAGGCAGTGGCAATGGTGTAAAAACCTTTCATTTACTACGCCAATACGGCTTATTCCGCTACCTTTTCCCAGATACAGAAGCTCTTCTTCAAAGCGGCTGGAAACGCGACGATATTGATCCAGCCGCTTTTATCATGCAAGGACTCATCAATACCGACAATCGCATTCAAAGTGGACAGAGCACCGCTCCTTATTTCCTATACGCCGTCCTACTCTGGCCAAGTGTCACCCTGCGCCATGAAGAATTCCAAGCGCAAGGTATGCCGGCCACCCCAGCATTACATCAAGCCGCGAGCATGGTACTAGACAATCAAGTCGCCGCAACCGCCATTCCTCGACGTTTCTCTACCCCAATGAGAGAAATCTGGGATATGCAGTTCCGCTTGCCAAAACGCTATGGCAAACGCGCATTCATGCTACTGCAACATCCAAGATTTCGTGCCGCTTTTGACTTCTTACTCATTCGCGAATTAAGCGGCACTGAATTAGACGGTTTAGGCGCATGGTGGGAAGCTTTTCAACATGGTGATGAAAATGAGCAAAGAGAGCTAATTAAAAGCATCGACCTGCGCTCTTCCAATAAAGAAGGCCCCAAGAAACGCCGCCCCCGTCGTCGTAAAAAAAGCAATGCAACACAAAGCGAAATTTCAGAAGAGTAGGTCCGACTTTGATACTTGCTTACATTGGACTTGGCAGCAACCTAAACGATCCAGTAGCACAAATCAAACGTGCTATTGAGACGTTAAAAGCAGACTCGAAATTAAACAACTTTCTCGCTTCTAGCCTATATTCTAGCAAGCCCGTTGGCCCCCAAGATCAACCAAATTATGTCAACGCCGTCGCGTCTTTTTTAACTGCACTCCCAGCACTCGACTTGCTTGATTTATTACAGAGCCTTGAACAACAGCACAATCGAGTTCGCACCCGTCATTGGGGTCCACGCACACTAGATTTAGATTTACTCCTGTATGGCGAAGAACAAATCCAAAACTCTCGACTAACTGTACCTCACCCTTATATGCTAGAAAGAGGGTTCGTTATCCGTCCCCTTATGGATCTGGCTCCAGAGATGCGACTGACAAACGGCAATACCGTTACGGAGCATTTACGCCAACTTGATACCGATGATTTGGTTTCTATCTGAGAAAATAACTATGTATTCAGACAACTCACAAAAAAAATTAGGTAAGCCAGTCACTTTATCGACACTAAAGAAAATGAAGATCGATAAAGAAAAGTTCACTTGCCTAACTTGCTACGACGCTTCCTTCACCCATGTAATGAACGAAGCTGGAATAGAAACTATTTTAGTAGGTGACTCCCTTGGCATGGTCATTCAAGGCCAAGACAGCACATTGCCTGTCACAATCGAGGACATGTGCTATCACACCGCTTCAGTAAAGCGAGGCAATACCAACGCCTTCATTCTCACTGACATGCCCTTCATGAGTTATAGCGACCCAAAACAAGCTTTAGATAATGCAGCAAAGCTGATGCAAGCTGGCGCAAGTATGGTCAAATTAGAAGGCGGTAGCTGGTTAGCGGAAACTGTTAAACTATTAAGCCAACGCGGTATTCCTGTTTGCGCCCACCTAGGACTAACACCTCAATCTGTTCACAAGTTTGGCGGCTATAAAGTACAAGGGAAAGGCCAAGAAGCGGCCGATTTAATACTACAAGAATCACTCGATTTGGTTGCAGCAGGCGCAGATATTTTATTGTATGAGTGCATCCCAACAGAACTCGGTAAAACCCTAACAGAAGCAGTATCGGTACCAACGATTGGTATAGGTGCTGGCGTACACACCGATGGACAAGTTTTAGTTATGCACGACATGTTAGGTATTAACCTTGGAAAGCCACCCAAATTTGTAAAAAACTTTTTAACAGATGGTCGCAATGTCCTAAATGCATTCGAAGCATTTGTGGATGAAGTAAAAGCAGAAACCTTTCCAGCACCAGAGCACGGATTCAAATCATGAAAACCTTTCACACTATTGCTGAATTACGTGCCGCACTTAAAAAAGAACGCCTACAAGATAAAAGCATTGTCTTTGTCCCCACTATGGGCAACTTACACGATGGACACATGTCATTAATCCGTCGTGCTGCTCAAGAAGGTGATGTCATTGTCTCTTCCATCTTCGTGAACCCAATGCAATTCTCCGCCAACGAAGACCTAGAGCGCTACCCCAAAACACTCGAAGAAGATAAAAAAGTCCTTAAAGCCAATGGCTGTCATTATCTATTTGCACCAGACGCCTTAGAAATGTACCCCGATGGCAAACGCAGCCAAACACAAATCGAAGTCATGGGACTATCAGACATTCTTTGTGGCGCCTCTCGCCCAGGCCACTTTGTTGGCGTAGCGACAGTCGTAACCAAATTATTTAATATTACCCAGCCTGATTACGCGATTTTTGGTAACAAAGATTTTCAACAATTAAAAGTCATTGAAGACATGGTGCGTGACCTCAGCTCCAATGTAAAAATTATTGGTGTAGACACAGCGCGTAATGAAGATGGCCTAGCAATGAGCTCACGTAATGGTTACCTTACCAAAGAAGAAAGAGGCATCGCACCAGCGATGTATCAGACCCTGTTATGGACAAAAGAAGCGTTAATAACAGGCAGCGCGAATCACGAGGACATCCGCGAACAAGCTCAACAGAAGCTTGAAGCGGCTGGTTTCCGTCGTGATTATTTCGAAATCCGCGCACAAGATAATTTACAAATACCGTCAGAGAAAGAGAAAAGCCTAGTCATTTTGGCTGCGGCATACCTAGGCAACGCACGTTTGATTGACAACCTGCGTTTTGAATTAGCCTAATTCACTTTCAACCACTTAGGGAGACTGAAATGCGCTCACCCACAGAACTATCTACTTGGCAGAAGCTAACAGAGCATCAACAAGAAATAGCATCGGTAGACATGCAATCTTTATTTACAGCGGACCCAAAACGTGCCGAAAAGTACACAGCACAGGCGGCTGGCTGGACGTTAGATTACGCAAAAAACCGCGCTAATGAAAAAACCCTATCACTACTAACCGATCTAGCAAAAGAAGCAGGATTGGAAGGTGCCATTAAAGACATGTTTAGCGGCGCTCATATCAACAATACGGAAGACCGCTCTGTTCTACATATCGCACTGCGCGCCAGCCAAGCTCAAGAATCGCTTATGGTTGATGGCGTCAACGTATTAGCGGAAGTTCGTTCAACGCTCAAGCAAATGGAAAAGTTTGTTACCCAGTTACACAGTGGTGAATGGAAAGGCTATAGCGGAAAAAACATCACCGATGTCGTATCTATCGGTATCGGTGGCTCTTACCTTGGCCCTAAAGTCGTAGCGGAAGCACTGACACCTTATGCACAAGACGCCATTAAAGTGCATTTTGTTGCCAACATCGATGGCTCAGACATTACTGGCAAGCTCAAAAAGCTAAATCCAGAAACCACTGTTTTTGTTATCTCCTCCAAAACTTTCGGCACATTAGAAACCCTTTCAAACGCCAATGCTGCACGCGACTGGTTTCTTAGTAATGGCGGTTCACAAGCAACTGTCAGCAAACACTTCGCAGCAGTTAGCTCAAACGTGAAAAAAGCTGTCGACTTTGGCATGGCAGAAGAAAACATCTTCCCAATGTGGGATTGGGTTGGCGGACGCTATTCACTTTGGTCAGCCATTGGCTTGCCTGTTGCCATCGCGGTCGGCATGCAGAACTTCTACGAATTGTTAGACGGTGCACACCAAATGGACGAACATTTCCGCACCGCGCCGTTTGAAGAAAACCTTCCTGTTATCATGGGCACCTTAGGCGTTTGGTATATTAACTTCCATAACGCACAAACCCATGCCTTGATTCCCTATGACCATTACCTACGCGCCATGCCTGCGCACATTCAGCAGCTTGACATGGAAAGTAACGGCAAAGGTAATTTACTAAGTGGTGACGGTGTAGCAACCGACACAGGCCCAATCATCTGGGGTGGCGCAGGCACCAACGGACAACATGCTTACCACCAGCTACTACATCAAGGTACACGCCTTGTTCCTGTAGACTTTATCGCGCCATTAATCAGTCACAACCCAATTGGTGAACACCACACCCAATTATTTGCCAATTGCCTAAGTCAGTCACAAGCCTTAATGGTCGGTAAAACCCTTGAGCAAGCACAGCAAGAACTTCGTGACGCTGGCGCTAGCGAAGAACAAGTTGCCAAGATTGCCCCTCACAAAGTGATCAAGGGCAATCGCCCAAGCAACACCCTACTGACTGATAAAATGACCCCAGCCACCGTTGGTGCTTTAATCGCGCTTTATGAGCAACGCACCTTCGTACAAGGCACTATCTGGGGAATCAACTCATTCGACCAATGGGGTGTAGAACTTGGCAAAGTGCTAGGAACCGACATCTACAACCGCCTCGTCAGCAACAGCGACAACAGCGCACTGGATGCTTCTACCCAAGCACTGATCGAAGCATTTAAGGAAGCTCAGGCCTAATAGCCTAACCTTTCATACAGCGCCACTAAAAACACCAGCCGAGGCTGGTGTTTTTGTTTTTACTGCTCCCTTCTCTTCAAGGGGAAGTTTAAGGAAGGAGTCTTAAAAGCAAAACTTTCTGTAGGTCGCACCTTCAGACCGACAAACAAATACAAACCTAATCACATGATACCAAGCCAAGCGGCGTTTCTCTTCGAAACTTGCGCCTACCTCATCAAAACGCCGCTTTTCATAACTCCCACTTTAAGCCTCAAAGTAAACCAATTCATACATACGAACAGAACAAAGCTAGGACGCGATATTCCGTGGATGTTATACTGCGTGGGCCTTCCGGCCCTGTCGTAGCACCAGGTTAAAAACACACACCTAACGTCTTTTAGGTAATGAGTGCTGCATTGTTATCAACGTTTTAGGACAATGCATATGTATCGTATTCGAAAATCTTTTCAATTCTGCGCCTCGCACCAACTGCAAGGTTTACCAGACTCTCACCCTTGTAGCCGACTGCACGGCCATAACTATGAAGTGGTGATAGAGTTAGCATCTGGCACCTTAAATAGCACAGGTTTTGTGCGAGACTACCGAGAGCTTTCCCAGTTTAAATCTTACCTCGATGACCAACTCGATCATCGCCACCTTAATGACGTACTTGGCGCGGATAACACCACAGCGGAACGCCTCGCCGAGCATCTCTATCATTGGAGTAAAAAGCGTTGGCCAGAAGTCTGCGCCATTAGCGTTTCTGAAACGCCAAAAACATGGGCGGAGTATCGACCATGTTGATAATTTCAGAGATATTTGGCCCAACGATACAAGGTGAAGGAGCACTCATTGGCACACCAACGGTATTCGTACGAACCGGAGGTTGTGATTTCCGTTGTAGTTGGTGCGATACCCTTCACGCCGTAGATAAAAAGTATAAAGATGACTGGCTAACAATGTCTGCGCAAGACGTATTCGAGCAAGTCGAACAATTAAGTGGCGGAAAGCCCATTTTGGTGACGCTATCTGGCGGCAACCCAGCCACTCAAGACTTATCAGAACTAATAAAGATAGGCAAAGCGAAAGGCTATCGTTTTGCTATGGAAACACAAGGCAGTGTTAGCGCTCCTTGGTTTGCTATGCTTGATCACCTGACTCTCAGCCCCAAGCCACCTTCTAGCAAAATGCGATTTGATCAAGTCCGTTTTGATACCAGTTTACACAATGCAAATAACACCAATATCAGTCTAAAAATCGTCATTGCCGATCACACCGACTTAGAATGGGCAGGGGAACTTAAAAGCCAGTACCCCAAGCTTCCCTTGTATTTGCAGCCTTGCAATCTAGAGTTAAAAAATACACCAAGCCTAGAAAAGTTAACCACACAGACCCTCAACCTAGTAGACGAGGTCCTCAAGCGTGGTTGGTTTGACACTAGCGTATTACCCCAGCTCCATGTTTACCTGTGGGGCAATGAAAAAGGCGTATAACAGCATCATTCAACACGACCATACCCATTAGACAAAATAACGCTTTCTTCTAAGCATAAAAAAACCACGATGCTTTCACATCGTGGTTTTAAAAGAACGCCCTAACACATTAAATGTATTCGACTTTCTCAATCTCGTATGTCGCTTCACCGCTTGGGATTTTAACGATGACTTCATCACCTTCTTCTTTCCCAATAATGGCTTTCGCAATCGGTGATGCGTAGGAGATTTTCTTCACTTTCACGTCCGCTTCGTCATCACCCACTATCGTATAGGTCACAGTGTCTTCTGTATCAAGATTATAAAGTGTCACTGTGGTGCCGAAGATAACTTTTGACGATGCAGGCAAAGCGGTCACATCAATAACTTGTGAGTCTGAAAGCTTGCCTTCGATCTCTTTAATACGTCCCTCAGCAAAGCTCTGTTCTTCACGAGCAGCGTGATATTCTGCATTCTCTTTCAAATCACCATGCTCACGTGCGGTAGCGATATCAGAAATTACGCGAGGACGTACTACTGTTTTTAGGTGATTTAGCTCCTCTCTAAGGCTCTTTTCACCCGCGACTGTCATTGGTACTTTTTTCATTATTTCCCCAAGTGCAAATCTTGCAATCTTCTAACTGTTGTTTCACCTGTTAGGCCAATAGCCAAACTGCTCGCCTCAGCGCCAGCCAATGTCGTAGTGTAACAAACCTTGCGCTGCAATGCTGTACGACGAATAACAGAGGAATCTGTGATGGCTTGCGTCCCAGAAGTCGTATTAATGATGTAGTCAATTTCATCATTTTTCATCATATCAACAATGTGTGGACGACCTTCGTTCACCTTATTGACCTTACGAACTTCCACACCATTTTCAGTCAGGAACTTAGCAGTACCTTCTGTTCCGACTAGATCAAAACCTAAGCCAGATAAACGCTTAGCGACGGCGATAGCACCTTCTTTGTCCATATCACGCACACTGATAAAGGCACGGCCCGAGGTTGGTAGCTCTGTCCCGCCACCAAGAACCGCCTTACCAAATGCTTCAGCAAAGGTATCACCAACCCCCATCACTTCGCCTGTCGACTTCATTTCAGGCCCAAGGATTGGATCAACGCCTTGGAACTTATTAAATGGGAAGACAGCTTCTTTCACACTGTAGTAAGAAGGGATGATTTCTTTCGTTAAGCCAAGTTCTTCCAGCGTTTTACCTGCCATTACCAAGGCAGCCACTTGCGCCAAAGAACGACCGATACACTTAGAAACGAAAGGCACAGTACGAGAGGCGCGAGGGTTCACCTCAATCACGTAAATTTCGCCATCTTGAACCGCTAGCTGAGTGTTCATCAAACCAACAACACCAAGCTCTAGAGCCATATTCTTAATCATCTCGCGGATTCGATCTTGCACTTCCACAGACAAAGAATAAGGTGGCAAAGAACACGCAGAGTCACCAGAGTGAACACCCGCCTGCTCGATATGCTGCATGATGCCGCCGATGACCACTTGATGTCCGTCACAAATACAGTCGATATCAATTTCAATCGCCGCATTAAGGAAGTGATCAAGCAAGACAGGACTGTCATTTGATACTTTAACCGCCGACGTCATATAACGATTTAGCTCTTTCTCGTTATAGACGATTTCCATCGCACGGCCACCCAATACATAAGATGGGCGCACAACCAGAGGATAACCAATTTCAGCTGCTTTCATGGCCGCTTGTTCTACACTACGCACAGTCGCGTTATGTGGTTGCTTGTAACCTAAGCGCTGAATCATGCTTTGAAAACGCTCACGATCTTCCGCACGGTCAATCGATTCAGGCGTGGTACCAATAATTGGCACCCCTTCGTTTTGCAAGGCACGGGCAATCTTCAATGGTGTTTGACCACCAAACTGAACGATCACACCTTTTGGTTTTTCTTTACGAACGATTTCGAGTACATCTTCCAGTGTAACGGGTTCGAAATACAAACGATCAGACGTATCGTAATCCGTAGAAACCGTTTCAGGGTTACAGTTCACCATGATGGTTTCGTAACCGTCTTCACGTAGACCTAATGCCGCATGAACACAACAGTAATCAAACTCGATACCTTGACCGATACGGTTCGGGCCACCACCAAGAATGATGACTTTATCTTTGTCTGTTGGTGCCGCTTCACATTCGTCTTCGTAAGTTGAGTACATGTAAGCCGTGTTTGTTGCGAATTCTGCAGCACAAGTATCAACACGCTTATAGACAGGATGAACATCCATCAAGTAACGGCGTTCACGCATGGATTTTTCTGTTACATCCATCAAGCTAGCAAGACGAGCATCCGAGAAACCTTTACGTTTTAAACGACGAATCACATCGTAGTTCAAATCAACTAAGCCTTTATTCGCAAGTGCCGCTTCTTCTTTGATCAAGTCTTCAATTTGCACCAAGAACCAATGATCAACACCTGTCGCTGCGTAAATGTCGTCTACCGTCATTCCTGAACGGAAGGCATCACCAATGTACCAAATACGATCCGCACCTGGCGTTTGCAATTCAAATACCAGCTTCTCTTTGCTATTTTCTTCAGAGAAATCCAATTGCGGATTAAAGCCATCCGCACCGACTTCCAAACCGCGTAATGCCTTTTGCAAAGACTCCTGGAAAGTACGGCCTATCGCCATTACTTCGCCCACCGACTTCATCTGCGTCGTTAAGCGATCATTAGCTGTTGGGAATTTCTCAAAAGTGAAACGAGGAATTTTTGTTACAACGTAATCGATTGCAGGCTCGAAACTCGCTGGTGTTTGACCGCCCGTGATGTCATTTTGCAGCTCATCTAATGTGTAGCCAATCGCCAATTTCGCCGCAATTTTCGCAATCGGGAAGCCTGTTGCTTTCGATGCCAAAGCCGATGAGCGAGAAACACGAGGGTTCATCTCGATCACTACCAAGCGACCTGTTTTTGGGTCCATACCAAACTGTACGTTTGAACCACCTGTCTCAACACCAATCTCACGCAATACCGCCAAAGAAGCGTTACGCATAATTTGATATTCTTTGTCTGTCAGCGTTTGTGCAGGCGCAACAGTAATGGAGTCACCAGTGTGAACCCCCATTGCGTCAAAGTTTTCAATTGCACAAACAATGATGCAGTTGTCTTTTTTGTCGCGGACAACTTCCATCTCGTACTCTTTCCAACCGATCAAAGATTCATCGATTAGCAATTCGTTGGTTGGAGATAAGTCCAAACCACGAGTACAAATTTCATTGAACTCTTCCATGTTGTACGCGATACCACCACCGGTACCACCCATGGTGAAAGAAGGACGGATGATGCAAGGGAAGCCCAAGTCAGACTGCACTTTCAACGCTTCTTCCATGCTGTGAGCAATACCAGCACGAGGACATTCAAGGCCAATGGCCTTCATTGCTTGGTCAAAACGGTTACGGTCTTCCGCTTTATCAATGGCATCCGCCGTCGCACCAATCATTTCCACATTGTATTTTTCAAGTACGCCATGACGCTCAAGGTCAAGGGCACAATTCAATGCGGTTTGGCCACCCATGGTTGGAAGCACAGCATCTGGACGTTCTTTTTCAATGATTTTTTCGACTGTCTTCCACTCAACAGGTTCGATATAAGTCGAATCCGCCATGGATGGATCGGTCATAATGGTGGCTGGATTAGAGTTCACCAGAATAACGCGGAAACCTTCTTCACGAAGTGCTTTACACGCTTGAGCACCAGAATAATCAAATTCACAGGCCTGACCGATAACGATAGGGCCCGCACCTAAAATTAAGACGCTTTTTATGTCATTACGCTTTGGCATAGTCTTCTCGTTCCTGCTCAGGCTTTAGATGCTTTAATGTTTTCAATGAACTGATCGAACAAAGGCGCAACATCGTGCGGCCCCGGGCTTGCTTCCGGGTGACCTTGGAAGCTGAATGCGCTCTTATCAGTACGGGAAATACCCTGCAAAGAACCATCGAACAAAGATTTGTGTGTCATCACAAGGTTCGCTGGCAAGGTTTCTTCATCTACCGCAAAGCCATGGTTTTGGCTAGTAATCATCACTGTGCCTTTTTCAATGGCTTGCACTGGGTGGTTAGCACCATGATGGCCGAATTTCATTTTTTTCGTTTTCGCGCCAGATGCCAGGGCCAAAAGCTGATGTCCAAGACAAATACCAAATACTGGAATGTCTGTTTCTAAAATTTCAGTAATCGCCTGAATAGCATAATCACATGGCTCTGGATCACCCGGTCCGTTAGACAAGAAAACGCCATCTGGCTTAAGCGCCAATACGTCACTTGCTGAGGTCTTAGCGGGTACCACCGTCAAGCGGCAACCACGCTCAACCAACATGCGAAGAATGTTTTGTTTGACACCAAAGTCGTAGGCAACAACGTGGAAGTCAAATGCATCTGGCGTTGTATGGCCCTGCACAAGATCCCAAGTAGATTCCGTCCACTGGTACGTTTTTTCTACCGTGACTTCTTTTGCTAGATCCATGCCTTTAAGACCAGGAAAAGCTTTAGCAGCAGCAATAGCGGCGGCTTCATCTAGGTTTTCACCTGCCATAATGCAACCGGCTTGCGCGCCTTTCTCTCGTAGAATACGAGTTAACTTACGCGTATCAATATCCGCGATACCCACAACGCCTTTACGCTTTAAGTAAGAATCCAAAGACTCCTCGGAACGCCAGCTGCTCGCGACCAAAGGGAGATCACGGATGATCAAACCTTCGCACCATACATTGTTGGATTCTTCGTCTTCAGAGTTAACGCCAGTATTCCCGATATGGGGATAGGTCAAGGTGACCATTTGTCGAGCATAGGAAGGATCGGTCAGAATTTCTTGATAACCAGTCATTGAGGTGTTGAACACCACCTCAGCGGTTGAAGAGCCATCAGCTCCGATCGACACGCCTTTAAATACAGTGCCGTCTTCCAGAGCTAGAATCGCTGTTGTTGCCAAAGGAACCTCCCATTTAGAGCTATTCAGGTTGCAAAAAAGCGAGACGAACCAAAGGTTCACCTCGCTTTTTAATAATTGCGTTTTCGGTGTTTATCCATTGATCGATTATCAACAAATCAAACACTCAAAAAATCTGTCCAATTTTACTCTGATACGTCGCTAGCGTCCACCGTATTCAAGGGAAAAACCAACGAATTGGCACGATTCTTAACTGACTTTTTGGTCAGAAATAAACCTTCGCTATGTCATCACTTAACAGAGTAGAGCATCTGCCACTTTTTGTGCCGTTTCGTAACCTTCAAGGTTAGCCAGCACACCAAGAGAAAACGCCATGGCCGTCGCTGGGCCTTGGCTGGTGATAATATTGTCGTCCATCACCACAGGTTGATCCGCTATATATTCCGCTCCCATTAACCCACCCTCAAAGCCTGGATAACAGGTAGCCTGTTTATCAGTAACAAAACCATGGGTGCCAAACACCACAGCAGGAGAAGCACATATCGCAGCCAACAGGGCATCTTGAATATCATGTTTTTCTAGCATGTCGATCAATAACTTACTGTCACGAAGAGACTCTGCACCCGGCATACCACCCGGCAAAACAATGGCGTCGTACATTTGTTCAGCCACATCAGCTAATAAAACATCTGTTTCTACTTTACAGCCACGGGCCATCAGCACATTTTTTTCATCATGCACACTGGCTACCGTTACCGTTACACCACCACGACGCAAGACATCAATAATAGTAACCGCTTCAATGTCTTCACTGCCATTGGCGATAGGAACCAATACATTGCTCATACTTAGTTTCCTTCATTCAATTTTAGATTAAAGAGGCAGGCTGCTTCATGACCACCCTCTGTTTGGTAATAATTTTTTCGGTGCCCAACCAACTCAAAACCCAAAGATTGATATAAGTTAATCGCGCCTAGATTCGATTCCCGCACTTCTAATAGGTATTCGCAGACACCTTGTTCAGCAACAGCATGCAACCAAGTGACCATCAGTTTTTTCGCCAAGCCTTGACGACGCATTTTTTGCGCCACCACAATAAGCTCCAATTCAGACTGATCAAATAACACCGAAGCCGTTAACCAACCTGCTAAAGAAACCTGTCCTTCCCCCTCAGATTCAATAACCCAATTTTTTCGCGTTATCAGTGCATCAGCAACCAAGGCTTTCCCCCACGGATAAGGATTAGAAAGCCCATCAAGCTGAATGATGGCTAACAGGTCGTGCTCTGTGGCAGGTCGAATACGAATAGAAGGCATCATAAAATAGTATGAGATGTGTGATCACTAGACATCAGAACGGAACAGACGGGTTTGCATTATTTGCCATGCTTCTTTGCGTAACTCAGGAATGCGATGTAATTCAGGCAAGCTAACAATACAAGCCACTGGGTAGCTTTTAATCGGGCTATCTGCGGGTAAATCTTCCATTAGTTGGACTATCTGGTTACCAGCCAAGACCAACTTTGGCGTTTCAGGAAAGGTCTTAAGTAAGCGCAAAATGTAACTTTCCAATGCCCCTAATAACCAGTCCGTGCGAGCCAAAAACTGAGGGTTCTTTAAACCACCGGGCCAAGACAAAGCACTGCTTTGCCATTCATCCACTGGCTGCTTTAATAATGCCGTTCCCATTTTCAACGCCAACTGAGCGACCTCTTCTTCCTGAGAAAACACCTTAGGCACATCGCTTATAATTAACAGCTTATTGGCTAACGCATAAGAGCGAACATCTAGCTGAGTCATTCGAGTCGACGCCTGAATTTCAGGTTCAACCACAATATCAACCGCCAACTCTTCTATTGGTTGCAGGTCTTCAACAATGATTTCTGGCCCAGCATTAAGCTGCTCTCTAAGATAAGCCACCGACTGCTCTTTTTCTTCAGGCAGTACTTTCGCGATGGGCTCTGGCGCTGCGGCGGCAAATCCCGTAGGCAAAACATCCTTCGATAACGCAGCAATACTCGGCACGGGATCAGCATCTGACGATGCATTAACTAACCAAGGCTGAGGCGGCATATAAACCATACCCGCAATACCATTAACTGCAACAGGTTCACCATCAGCAGAGGACAGCCACGAGGTGACTCCCATTTGCGCTAAGCAATGGGTCTGAAACGCCTGCTGTGGATCAAGTTCGCGGGTCATATAAACCTTAACTATCTGGAAGTTATAAGCCATTGCTAAATGACAAATTAGATACAAGAATATACGCGTTTAGCAGATCATATGCCACTGGATGACCAGAAGATTACATGGTCTAGAATTCTTCTCCTGTGTATAATCTCTCATCAATCATTAAACAGCCTAATTGATACCGAAAGGGTAAAAATCATGATCTCCTTATTATCACGTTGCGCTCTTCTTGCTGTCTTTGCTTTCAGTAGTATGAGTTTTGCTGACAGCTTACCGGACCTAAAAGGTCGCACCATCCTTGCGGTTACCGAAAACGCCTACACGCCGCTTAACTTTGTCGACCCAGCAACGGGCAAAGGCATAGGTTGGGAGTACGATGCAATGAATGAAATTGGCAAACGCCTAAATGCAAAAATCGATTGGCATACCAGTAGCTGGGACACCATGATCCAAGCGGTTAAACAAGGTCAATATGATATTGGCATGGATGGCATCACCATTAATGAAGAACGAGCAAAGCAAATCGATTTCTCTATTCCTTACATGACCTCTCAGCAATTCATGCTGGTTCGCGCTGATGAAAACCGCTTCTATGATGCCAAAACCTTTGCCGCCAACGATGATCTACAATTTGGCGCTCAGCCGGGCACCACCAACTTCTACGTGGCGGTTTATAACGTCTTAGACGGCAATGAAGACAACTCTCGCATTACATTGCTAGATACTTTTGGCGCCGCGGTTCAAGCACTAAAAACAGGTGATGTCGATTGTGTATTAATGGATGCCACCTCAGCCCGCGGCTACATGGGTGCAAATCCAGGTGCTTTTAAAATGGTCGGTGGACCACTAGGCACAGAAGAATTTGGCTTCATCTTATCGCCTGGCTCAGATCTGCTTACTCCGGTTAACGCAGCCATTAAAAGCATGAAAGCAGACGGCACGTTAGAGGCCCTAAACAAAAAATGGTTTTTCGAATATAACCAAAGTTAAAAACACCTTCTTTGGTTAATGACTAGGTTGCTATAGAAGCCTAGTCATTAACCAAGCACCTTTTCATCAGGTCATGCTTCCATGCCCTTACAGTGAATGATTAAGTCCTTGAAAAAAACCTTAGAAAATACACCATGGTGGTTAGTCACCATCATTATTATTGCCCTGATTCTGATATGGAACATGGTCGCTGACCAAAGTTACCAAAGAATTGCAAGTGCACTGAGCCAAGGACTGCTCACCACCATAGGCGTTACCTTAGCGGCATTTTTCATCGCCAGCATAATAGGGCTAATGATTGCGTTAGCTGGCTTCTCACGTTTTCGATTGATACGCGAATTTGCTCGCTTCTATGTGGAAATATTCCGCGGTATTCCTATTCTCGTGCTCTTGTTCTATATTGCCTTCGTTGGCGCTCCAGAAATGGTTAACTTCTACAACTGGACCCTACAAATCCCCATAGAGGCAGGCTGGATAGAGAAAGCCAAAACACGCGACTTTACCCTACTTTGGCGTGCTATTTTCGCCCTCTCAATCAGTTATAGTGCCTTCATTGCCGAAGTGTTCCGAGCTGGCATTCAGGAAGTCGGGAAAGGACAGACAGAAGCGGCAAAAGCCCTAGGCCTGTCAAATTGGCACAGGTTTCGGCTCATTACCCTGCCACAAGCCATTCGTAAAATATTACCGCCACTCGGCAACGACTTTGTCGCCATGATCAAAGATTCAGCCTTGGTATCTGTGTTAGGCGTGCAAGACATCACCCTGCTCGGTAAAGTATACAGCGCCTCCAGCTTTCAATTTTTTGAAACCTATAATGTCGTTGCCTTTATGTACCTAGTGCTCACTCTCAGTTTATCCCTGATGATCCGAGCTTTCGAAGCCCACCTGAGGCGCAACGACCATTGACTAAAAGCCATAAAAAAGCGCCATGGCCCGCCAAAGACCATAGCGCTTGCTTTTATTCAAACCTGACAAAGCCATGCTAAAAAACGAAACGCACTAACGCCTGTAAGACAACAAAAGACATCAACCCAGCTAAAATATCGTCAAGCATAATCCCAAAACCACCGTGAACGTTTTTGTCTATCCAAGAAATCGGCCAAGGTTTTAAAATATCGAACAAGCGAAACAGCACAAAACCTAGCACAATATAAAACCAGCCAGCAGGTGCCATCCACATGGTAATCCAGTAACCAACAAACTCATCCCAAACAATGCCAGAATGGTCATGAACACCGAGGTCTTTCGAGGTCTTACCGCACAAATAAATACCGACAAGCGATGTCACCACCAGCATAATAGCGTATTGCACATCACTCAGGTTTTGCAGCAATAAGAAAAAAGGTACCGCCGCCAAGGTTCCAAAAGTGCCCGGTGCTTTCGGCACGGCGCCAGAACCCAGACCAAAGGCCAAAAAATGAATAGGGTTACGCCAAACCGACGCAGGGGCAGAATTTGCCATTAGAAACTCACCTCTTTTGAAATTTCGTTCACTCGTTTATTAAAACACAACGTTCACTATTCTATTAAAAGTGTTGCCAACCCGATATATCTCCATCATAGCCTTCAATACTAAAACCTTCCGACGCCACCTCACCCACCTTAGTACAAGGCAAGCTCAATGTCTGGGTAATCAATTGAATCTCGCTCGCTTGCTCTTTAGACGCGGTAAAACACAACTCGTAATCGTCTCCGCCCGTCAGCGCCAAGCTCAGCGCCGACTCAGGTTGCCACTGTCGTAACTCTGCCGAAATAGGAACACGATCTGCTTCTAATCTTGCTCCCACATTGGAAGCTTTTAAAATATGCTGAATATCTTGAGCCAAGCCATCGGAGATATCCATCATAGCATTCACCACTCGCTTTAATGCCATGCCAACAATTAGACGTGGTGTGGGTCGCCAATACCTATCATAAAAGTAATCAAGGCGTTCATTCGACACTAACACTTCGCCTGTCACAATCGGCACCGCCGCCGCCGCGTCCCCCAACAAGCCAGTCACATAAACATCGTCGCCGACTTTCGCATTGGAACGCAAAGGCGTTTGACGCACCTCAACATAACCGTGAACCTGCAAGGTCAGAGTTAACGGCCCTTTCGTAGTATCACCACCGAGCAAAGTTAAACCAATTGGCTCTGCTAACTCAGCCATACCTTGTGCTAGCCCAGCCAACCACTGAGGGTCAGACTTAGGAATGGTCAGGCCTAAGGTGAAAAAAGCAGGTTTCGCGCCCATCGCGGCAAGATCACTGACGCAGGTTGCCACCGCTCGATAACCAATATCCACAGGGTCTGCATCAAAGGGAAAATGGCGCCCTTCTACCAAGGTGTCCATGGAAAATACTAAGCTCTGCCCTTGGGGAACCTGCACTTGCGCGCAATCGTCACCAATCCCCAACAAAATATCCTTACGTCCCTGCGTGTTTGCCATCACAGAGGCTTTAAAAATGTTTTGTATTAACTCGAATTCGTTCAAAAAATGTCCTTGTGTTCTACAAGCCGAATGTATTGGTACGAACAGCAATCGCGCAAAGTTCTCATATTATAAAAAATCCCCGCTCTATTACTAATTAGTAATCATAACGAGGACTCATTTCAGTACTGGTATGTGTCGGCCACTTATTCGTCTTCAGGGCCTTCTTCAAAATCTACATCTCGACGCTTAATGCGAGTCTTTGGCGTTGCCACAACCTCAAGGTAAAAAGACTTCCAATGCTGGCTCTGTGCAGAACTAATATTGCTATTAATATCACCCTCATGAATCACCCTTGCACTGTCCGGTTTTTGACCAAATTTGCAGTCGAAACCCCAAAAATCCGCACCTTCTGGCAAAACTTTGGTGCGCTCTTTTTTGATGTACTTTTTCACATCACTTTTCGCCATTTCGATTAAACGCTGGTAAGAGATTTTTGGGTGGGATAGAACAAAGTTCTTTTTCATTGTGATCCTAATAAAGTGTTGGGCAGGGCAGCATAACAACTACCTTAATAACGCCTATGATAACGGGTTAGCTAGGATGCAGCCATCAATAAGGTCGATAAAAGCACTTTGTCTTTAGCCATGATTTAAACTTCTAGTCCTAATTATTGTTGCGATGCTCTATATGTCTGTAGCTCTATCAACAACCATTCTCGGCTTTGCATCGGCACTTTATTCGCACAATGGATTTTGTAGTCTTTACCAGACCAGCTACTTTTCGTCGCGGAGTACTTTATGAAATCTTCAGTCGATTGAATGTCATCAGAAAAATACGCATATTTCTTTTTAATGTGCTCAACCGCCTCCTGATTATCATGCATAATTCCATTTCGTTCGTATTGACAGTCTGTTGAAGCCACAAAGTTTAGAAGGTGATTAATTTCATCTTCTGTGGCAGCGAAAACGGGCAAAAACATTATGAAAAAAAGCACTAGTATTATTTTACTTAGCTTCACCGAACGACCTCTCCCGAAAGTAAATACTGACACCTTGATACTAAAATGTTTGTTCTATTTCGACCAGTGATACGCACGCGCTGAAATAGCCACATAAAAAAGCCCCGTTATTAACACTATAATAACGGGGCTTTTAGCTATCTTTTGATGATGTTTACTTCATCACTAGCGGATTACTTATTCGCTTCTCGACGTGCGGCAATTTCTTCACGGCGAACACGCTGTGCAAGCTTATCTAAAATACCATTAATGTATTTATGGCTTTCGGTTGCCCCAAAGCCTTTCGCCAGCTCCACACCTTCGTTAATCGCCACTCGGTATGGCACATCTAAACGCTCTGACAATTCAAATGAACCGATACGCATCACAGCCAGCTCGATTGGATCAAGTTCGCTCATTGGGCGATCTAATAATTCTTCAAACAAGTCATCTAATTTCTTGGCACTGACAATAACACCATGCAACAACTCACGAAAGTAAGTCTTATCGCAAGACGCCATGTCTTGATCCATCGCGAATTGAGTTTCTATCTCGCTAACCGCAGACTGATTCATCTGCCATTGGTAGACGGCTTGTAATGCCAAACGACGGGAAGCACTGCGCATTTGCGAACGCGAAGGTTTTTTATCCTTACGTTTCGGTGCTGGAGTTTGGTCGTTTGTTGTTTCCACTTCGCTCATTTTTTGCCTCAGTTATCCAGACTGCATCGCCTTATGGGCTGACACTTTTCGTCTGCTTGGTCGTACCTGTTTTCGTCTGTTAGACAGTGCCTAGGGCCATTATGACCAAAGGTACAAATATGCTTGTCATCTTGGTCGGCGATTATAGCAATGTTTATCTTTTGTTTCTCGGCAAACTTACCTAAATATCACGAAGAAAACTCGGTTTCCTATAATTTCTTAAGAAAAAGCCGAGAAAGCAATGACTCGCGTTTCAGCTAGACTTCAAAGCCCTCATCGAAGTCATCCTCCAAGTAAGTTGGCAGATACACCAAACGTATATCTTGACCTACCTGACGCACGGATTTCAATTCCAACTCAACCGCCTCACTCATGGTTTCTAACGGTAGCTGAAACAAAGGACGTGCACTGGAACCTAATAGCTTAGACGCCATATAAACAACGATTTCATCAACCAAACCCGCCTGTAAAAAGCCACCGGCCAATTCCGCGCCAGTTTCTAACAAGACTTCATTGATACCTGCGTCTGCAAGCTGCCCCATGGCATCTAACAAATCTAAACGACCATCGTCACCGCGCGGAGAAAATCGTACTGTCACGCCTTTCTTAGACAAGACATCTAAGTGCTCTGATTCAACCTCTTCTGCCACGGAAAACACCCAAGCTTGCTTACTCGGATACAAAATTTTGGCTTCTGGCAAAATAGACAACGCCGTATCCATAACCACGCGAAGCGGCTGACGCACATTTTTCGCATCAGTTTCTTGGTCATCATTATCAATGCGAACCGTCATGCTTGGGTTATCCGCTAAAACAGAACCAATGCCTGTCACAATGGCATCGCTTTGCGCCCGTAAACGTTGCACATCTTGGCGAGCTTCAGGCCCCGTAATCCACTGACTTTCGCCCGATTCTATCGCAGTTCGCCCATCAAGACTCATGGCTAACTTCACGCGAACAAAAGGCAAGCCTTCCCGCATACGTTTGATAAAACCAGGATTTAATCCTTCGCATTCGGCTTCTAAAATCGGCCCGATGACTTCAATGCCTGCCTTTTTAATTTTATCTAAGCCACGACCAGCGACTTCAGGGTTAGGGTCTTGCATGCCGAATACCACACGAGCTACACCCGCTTTCACCAAGGTATCAGCGCAGGGTGGTGTTTTCCCCTGATGACTGCAGGGCTCTAATGTCACGTAAGCCGTTGCGCCCTTCACATGTTGAGTCATGCTTTTTTGCTCTGCGTCTGCCAAGGCATTCACTTCCGCATGACCTTCACCTGTTTTAGCATGAAACCCTTGCCCCACAAGCTGGCCATCTTTAACCAAAACGCAGCCAACACGAGGGTTAGGGTGAGTGGTATAACGGCCTTTTTGCGCCAATTGAATCGCTTTCGCCATCCAGTATTCATGGTTATGCTGAGTCATTTATTTCTCTTCTTTCAAAGACTGGGCTAATAAAGCGCCTGCTTCACTGCGGCTTTCTAGACGGTCAATTTCTTCACGAAATTCGTTGATGTCTTTAAAGCTTCGATACACAGAGGCAAAACGCACATAAGCAACTTGATCCAGTCGCTGCAACTCTTCCATTACCGCTTCGCCAGTCATACGCGAAGGCAATTCTCGCTCACCTGTAGCCTGCATTTTTTCTTTGATACGAGTAATCGCGGTTTCCACCGCTTCAATACTAACAGGGCGTTTTTCAAGCGCCTTGATAATGCCGTTACGCAGCTTATCGTCATCAAAAGGCTCTCGACTGCCGTCACTTTTTATCAGCTTAGGCATTTGCAGCTCTGCCACTTCAAAGGTAGTAAAGCGTTCTTGGCAATGACTACAGGTTCGACGACGACGTACTTGTGCGCCCTCAGATACTAGGCGAGAGTCGACGACTTTCGTGTCTTGAGTTCCACAAAATGGGCATCGCATGGTGCTTCCAATCTCTCTAATATGATGTAAAAATGCCTGAATTAGGCGATGATTTCCTGCCTCAAATCATAACAACCTAGCTAGCATATAGCTACCAAGCCACTGCGCGCATCTCCATAAATATGCAGCCAATTTATTAAGGATTCCCCATGTTATTTGCTGAGTTAGCAGGCTTAGGAGCAGCACTTTGCTGGACGATTTCCAGCCTGATGACACCTAGATTAATTCAACGTTTTGGTACCATGCGTTTCAACACTTTCCGCATCACTATTGCCAGCACCGTCCTACTATTCATTTGTCTCGTCACTCAGCGTTTTGAGGCCTCCCTATGGCAACATGCCAATATCATTATGCTATCCGGCCTATGCGGTATTTTTCTTGGTGATACCATGCTGTTTAGTGCGGTTCATCGGCTTGGGCCAAGACGCACTGGGGTGCTTTTTGCGACTAACGCCCCTATTTCTATTCTTCTTGCTTGGCTCTTTCTTGACGAAGCTCTCACCTTGCAGCAATTATTCGCCTGCGGCGTAGTATTGAGTGGTGTCATCATCGCCATACTATTTGGCAAACGCCAAAACCAACATGCTTGGGAACAAACCAAAGGCAACCTCAGCGTGGGTATTCTAATGGCGCTAGGTGGTGCTCTTGGTCAAGCCAGCGGAGCATTACTCAGTAAACCCGCCCTAATCGGTGGCGCTGACCCCATCGCTGTCTCCGCGGTGCGCGTCACCACTGGCGCCATCGCACTGCTTCTCGCTTATGGACTCTACTACCGACATAAGCAACCAAAACACGCGTTACCATTGCAGCAACTCACCACATCCGATTATCTCGGCGTCGCTGTCATGGGCATCATTGGAATGGTCATCGGTATGAGTATTTTGGTTTGGGGGATCGGCAACGCTAATGTAGGTATCGTCACCACACTATCTGCCACAGTCCCCGTATTGATCTTACCTGGACTCTGGGTCAAAACAGGTGAAAGACCGGCACTGGGTGCTTGGGTTGGAGCCATACTGGTTGTAACCGGAGCAGGGGCTCTCATAATTTAGCCATTCCCCTAACAACAACCTATCCAAACATCACAGCTGAATCTATTTACAAACGCCTTTCTGATAATAAAAAATCCATGTTATTGCTTTCCACCTCTTCTCTTATTGTCATGGTGCTAATCTTCTCAGTAAGCTACATGCTAGCGAAAAAACACTTTGACGATGCCTTAAGAAGTGACATGAAAAATATGGGGCACACCCTAGCAGTGGCACTGCAAGAACCTATTTTTTCCTACGACTCCAATGTCATCAACAACATCATGCAATCCTTTGTAGGATTCCCTTTCATCGACAGTATTAAAGCCTTCGATCAACGTGAAAAACCGCTTGGTGAAACCACTAAAGAAGGGAACAGCAGTCAAGATGTTAGCCAACTCAACACAGAAAAAGTCGATATCCTTTGGAACAACGGTAATAAAATCGGCCACCTAGAAATTACCTACCGCATGAACAGCAACGACGCGCTTCTGCTTTCTATAAAAACTCTCTTTATATTTATCGCTGTCTCCCTACTAGTGGTGTTGCAAGCCACCAATTGGCTGGTATTAAACCGCTTTGTTATCGCCCCAATAAAAATAATTGCGGACGCTATGTCTGATATTGCGCAAGGTGGCGGCGACCTAACTCGACGTCTTAACATTAAAAGCAATGATGAAGTTGGCATGCTTGCCCAAGGCTTTGACACCTTTATCTCCAACCTGCATACCCTAATACAAAAGATCGTTAACTCAACCAATGAACTAACCCTTTGCTCCGTTGACATACAATCCAATGCTAATAAAAACACCACTGCCACGGAGAAACAATTATTAGAAACCGAGCTCGTTGCCACAGCATTAAATCAAATGTTGTCAGCAACACAAGAAGTCGCACAAAACGCCAACCAGACCGCCAGTAAAACACAAAGCTGTAATGAACTAGCTGAGAAAGGCAACGCCATCGTTAAACACACGGTTGATGAAATCCATAACTTAGGCTCTGAGATAAACAACACTTCAGCAAAAGTCATTGAACTAAAAGGAAAAAGTGAACACATCAATGAAGTCATTGAAGTCATTAAAGGCATTGCTGAGCAAACTAACCTACTTGCCCTCAACGCCGCTATCGAAGCCGCACGAGCAGGAGAACAAGGTCGTGGTTTTGCCGTAGTGGCCGACGAAGTAAGGGGGTTGGCACAAAGAACGCAAGATTCAACGTCCGAAATCGAAACCATTATTCATGACCTTCAATCGTCTTCTGAAGAAGTGAATAAACTAATGGAAGTCTCCAGCAAAACCTTACAACAAACCATCGATGAATCTGGTGGAGCCATCACTGCCCTTGAAGACATCATCGAAGACATCAACATCATCAACGATATGAACGCGCAAGTTGCCACCGCAACAGAAGAACAAAATTCCGTCACCGCAGGCGTCAGTGACAAAGTCGTCGTGATAAACGAAGCCACGACCGCCATCACCAGCAATGCCGCCAATGTGGAACAGCTGAGCAATCAACTGCACACGATTAGCGCCAGCATTAAAGAGGACCTATCTAAGTTTAAACTTTAAAAAACGGATACTTCCTAAGCGGAGCCTGCAAATAGTGAAGGTTCCGCTGTCCAGATATTTTTCCCCTTCTTCCCCTGTGCTATTCTTAGCGCACTCGTTTTTTCATTCCGCTTTACATTGATTCGCCCACCATAGGCAGCCATTGAAAAGCGTGAACTCTAAGCTTAATTACACAGGATAAGTTGATGGCTCAGTTTGTATATAGCATGAACCGCGTAGGAAAAGTTGTTCCCCCCAAACGCGAGATTCTTAAAGACATTTCTCTCTCTTTCTTCCCCGGTGCAAAAATTGGTGTTTTGGGCCTTAATGGTTCGGGTAAATCGACCCTACTTCGCATCATGGCTGGCGTAGATACAGAGCATAACGGCGAAGCTCGTCCAATGCCGGGCATTAAAATCGGCTACCTAGAACAAGAACCGCACCTTGACCCAACAAAAAACGTACGCGGCATTGTTGAAGAAGCTTTCGCTGATGTGATCGATGCCATGGCACGTTTGGACCAAGTTTACGCCGAATATGCAGAACCCGATGCCGACTTCGACGCACTAGCAAAAGAACAAGGTCAACTTGAAGCCCTGATCGAAGCCAAAGAAGGCCACAACCTAGAACGTGCTCTTGAAGTCGCCGCCGATGCCCTTCGTCTTCCACCTTGGGAAGCCAGCGTAGAGCACCTTTCTGGTGGTGAACGTCGCCGTGTTGCGCTTTGCCGATTATTGCTCGACAAACCAGACATGATCCTACTAGATGAGCCAACTAACCACTTGGATGCAGAATCCGTGGCTTGGTTAGAGCGCTTCCTAAAAGATTATCCCGGCACAGTGGTCGCCATTACCCATGACCGTTATTTCCTGGACAATGCTGCGGGCTGGATTCTGGAACTTGACCGTGGCCATGGTATTCCATACGAAGGCAATTACTCCTCTTGGTTAGAACAAAAAGATGCTCGACTAGCAAGTGAAGCAAAGCAACAAGCCTCTCACCAAAAAGCCATTAAATCTGAACTTGAATGGGTTCGTCAAAACGCCAAAGGCCGTCAATCTAAATCCAAAGCACGTTTGGCTCGATTCGAAGAAATGAATTCACAAGAATTCCAAGACCGTAACGAAACCAACGAATTGTACATTCCACCGGGGCCTCGCCTTGGTTCTAAAGTCATTGAAATCGAAGGCGTTAGCAAAAGCTTTGAACACAAAATGCTGCTAGAAGACTTCAACATGGTAGTGCCACAAGGTGCGATTGTCGGTGTTGTTGGTGGTAACGGTGCGGGTAAATCGACCCTATTCAAAATGATCGCTGGTATCGAAACACCGGATTCAGGCACAGTGACCTTAGGTGAAACCGTACAACTTGCTTACGTAGACCAAATGCGTGAACTGGATGGCGACAAAACCGTTTGGGAAGAAATTTCCGACGGCCAAGACATGATCACAGTCCACAACTACAAGGTTCCGTCTCGTGCCTACATTGGACGCTTTAACTTCAAAGGCTCTGATCAGCAAAAATTTGTTAAACACCTATCAGGTGGTGAGCGTAACCGTTTGCACCTAGCGAAACTGCTGAAAGAAGGCGGTAACGTATTACTACTGGATGAGCCGACCAACGACCTTGATGTGGAAACATTACGTTCCCTAGAAGATGCACTACTGGCCTTCCCCGGCGCCGCCATTGTCATTTCCCATGACCGTTGGTTCCTAGACCGTATCGCCACGCATATCCTTGCCTACGAAGGCGATTCTAAAGCCATCTTCTTCGAAGGCAACTACGCAGAATACGAAGCCGACTACAAACAACGTACTGGCAACGAAGCCACACCAACACGTATCAAATACAAACGTATTGATGCGTAATTAATTCGACTTCGGCATACAACAAAAAACCCGCTTACCTTTCGATAAGCGGGTTTCTTTTTGCCACATGAGCCTAAAGATTAAACCTTAAAACTACCGACTTGTTTATCCAACTGAGTATAAAGCTCAGTCATATTTTGCGACTGTTGCTGGATCATGTTAGATACAGCCTGTACAGAATCTGTCTGGTCTTTCAAGGACACCATGTTCTGGTTGATGTCATTGGAAACAATAGATTGTTCTTGAGTCGCTTGCGCAGTTTGCGCGGCCATTTCTTGCACCTTGCCAAAAGATTCTTGCAGCATGCCGAAGATCTTTGTCACTTCTTCAAAATTGCTTACCGTAAAGTCTGCGTTATCACGGCTATTCTGAATCGCTTTAGATGATTCACCAACGTTGATTTTCAGTTGTTCAATCATGGATTCAATTTCATTGGTGCTGTCTTGGGTACGTGTTGCTAGTGTACGTACTTCATCCGCTACCACGGCAAAGCCTCGTCCTTGCTCACCCGCACGAGCGGCTTCTATCGCCGCATTGAGCGCTAACAAGTTGGTTTGTTCTGCGATATTGCGAATAACTTCCAAGACAGAAGCAATGCTTTCAGAACTTTTCTGCAGATCGCCTGAACGACCTAGAGCATGTTCAATATCCGTTACTAATTCCGTAATGGCTTTGTGGGATTTATTGACCGCTTCCATTCCGCTATGCGTTAAATCATTCGATTTATTTGCTTCTGATGCGGTGTCGCTAGCAACGGTCGCCATTTGCTGATTAGACATATCCATTTCATGGCCTGCACTCACAATAGAAGCAGACGCATTAGCCAGTGCATCGGTAATACCTGCCGTTTTTGTTGCAGCACCTTCAAGCTCTATGGTCACACCACCCAATGCAGAAGACTGCTTATGGATATTGCCAATAATGTCTCTTAAACGTGATACAAAGCCATTAAACTCATTAGCAAGGTCACCCAATTCATCTTTAGTCGAGAATTCAATACGCTGGGTTAGATCGCCATCACCTTCGGAGATTTCACGAATACGTTGCCCCAAGTAGCGCACCTGTTGGCTCAAGACTTTTGGCATTTGATAACTAAACCAAGCCGCAATCAACACACCAATTACGGTCACAATAATCGCTATTGTCGTTCTTTTCTGAATACGGTCTTTAACTTCTATATTTAACTCTGCTGAACGTTTATTAACCGCTTCTCCTGCGTGATCCAATATCTCCCTCACAGCAGAAAAACTTTGATTACTTTCTTTCAACAAAGCACCGAAATCCATAGAGTATTTGTCGACACCAACAAGCGCGTTAGAGGCATTTAACCAACGGTTAAAGGCATCATCAAAATTAGCAAAAGGCGCATAAACTTCAGGTTCAGCAGACAAGTACTGGCGAAATACACCAAACCTATCCTTTACCTGTTGAGCATTTTCTAAACGATCACTGTCTTCGACAGCAGCATCACCATCGCCATCGATTAAACGTTGCTCTGCTAGTTTCGCCTGATAGATGTCTCTATCTGCGTTAATAATGGTCGAAATCGCCCTGAGATAATTCTCTGTTTGTACTTTCAGTGCATCATTACTTTGAACAAGCATCTGACCTATAGACAGTAAACTGACCAAAAAGGTAAGTGTCATAACAATCACAGGTATGGAACTTTTAATCCGAATGGAATTAATACGCATTTTTTAACCCTCTACACTTCATAAGTAGCATTAATTTTTTAACATTCCATAGCTCAAAGATGAAATATACTAAAAATCCATTTTTTTTGTAATTTTATGTTGATTTAGGATTTTACTAATTTACATCGCGACAAGATCAATAACTCTTCCATAATTCATTGATATAGAAACACTTTCAAAAGGTATTTCTTAAAAATATCGTTACTAATCAACGATAAAATCTAATCATTGTTAATTTTTTACAATTAACAAAAAGTTAAAGCCTCATTTAATTAAAAACAAATGAGGCTTTAATTACTTCAAAACTCTCTTTCAGCCAAACATCAAACCTTGAAACTACCGACCTGTTTATCCAACTCAGTATAAAGCTCTGTCATATTATGTGACTGCTGTTGAATCATATTCGATACAGACTGTACGGAGTCCGTCTGATCCTTCAGAGACACCATGTTTTGATTAATGTCATTAGAGACAACCGACTGCTCTTGAGTCGCCTGCGCGGTTTGCGCAGCCATATCTTGAACCTTGCTAAAGGACTCTTGCAGCATCCCAAAGACTTGTGTCACTTCTTCAAAATTATTCACAGTAAAGTCTGCGTTATCACGGCTATTTTGGATCGCTTTAGATGACTCCCCAACATTGACTTTCAACTGTTCAATCATGGATTCGATTTCATTGGTACTGTCTTGTGTACGTGTTGCTAATGTCCGTACTTCATCGGCCACCACAGCGAAACCTCGACCTTGCTCACCCGCACGGGCCGCCTCTATTGCTGCATTGAGCGCCAACAAGTTAGTTTGTTCTGCAATATTGCGAATAACTTCCAATACAGAAGCAATGCTTTCAGAGCTTTTCTGTAATTCGCCTGAACGGCTTAGGGCATGCTCAATATCAGATACTAATTCAGTAATGGCTTGATGAGATTTATTCACCGCTACCATGCCACTTTGTGTCAAATCATTAGAGTTGTTTGCTTCAGATGCAGTTTCACTGGCAACATTCGCCATTTGCTGATTGGACATATCCATTTCATGACCAGCACTCACAATAGAAGCAGACGCATTAGCAAGCGCATCGGTAATGCCTGAAGTTTTTGTTGCCGCATCATTAAGCTCTACAGTCACATCACCCAGTGCCGAAGATTGCTTATGGATATTAGAAATAATCCCTCTTAAACGTGACAGGAATTCATTAAATTCAGTCGCAAGATCCCCTAATTCGTCTTTAGTCGAAAATTCAATGCGTTGGGTTAAATCACCATCTCCTTCAGAGATTTCACGAATACGCTGTCCTAGATAACGAACCTGATCGGTTAGTGTCTTAGGTGTACGGTAGCTGAACCAAATAGCGATTAACAAGCCAACTAAAATAACGACGGACGACATAGCAATAAACTCACTCTGTTGCTTTTCAAGCACCAGTTTCGTTTCCGCAGAGTGCTTATTCACCGCCTCGCCTGCTAGATCCAAGATATCCCTTAATGCAGAAAAGTTCGCATTAGCTTGTTCTTCAAGCTCAGTAAGATTGGCCGCCTCACGATTTGACTCAACCAAGGTATTAGAAGACACTAACCAAGTGTCAAAAACTTCATCAAAACTTGTAAAAGGAGCAGCAATATCAGGTTCATTAGCAAGATATTTACGGAACAGAGCAAACCTATCTTTTACCTGTTGCGCATTTTCAATACGATCTGCGTTTTCGGCTTCAATATCCCCAACACCAACAATTAATCGCTGTTGAGCCAGCTGGGCTTGATAAAGGTCGCGATCGGCATTAATAACAACAGAAACAGCTTTCAAATAGCTGTCCGTTTGGGCATTCAGTGCCGCGCTACTTTGCTTGATAATATAGCTTACGAAGGCCAATGTGATAACAAAGGTAATCGCCATCACCATGACAGGCAAAGAACTCTTCACCCGAATTGAGTTAATACGCATATTCTTCTCCTACTTGACGTACTGCTTAAATTACGTACTGCCAGACGAAGCCATTGTAGGAGCTAGAAGAGTTCAGAGGCAATTGCATGTAACAATTCCATACATTAATACCGCATATAAAAACGATTGATCACTCTAGTCCCTATTAAGCTTTAAAAAGATTTCCGCTATCACTCGTTGACACTATTTTCCACGTCAAATAACCACTCACAGTCTCTTTGGGATTCGTGCAAAAAAAGCCGATACACCTTTGCCCTTCAGGAAGATATGAAGCAAGATACTGGATTAACCAACTCATATTACCAACCCTACAAAGAGTAATATTTCACATGGCTTTTCCTTCACTCCGCGCCAAACTATTCCTTGCCACTTGGTTAGAAAACCACACAGAATTTCGCTTGCCAAGCCATAGCAAAAGTTTACCTGAGGCCCTCAAATCCTTAGAACAAAAATCATTAGAAACACCACTTCATACGACGAGCTACCTAGATCAATTTTGCACTTTGAAGCGTTATTTCAATCGAACTATTTTCGTTTTGCTATTAATATGTTTTGCCTTGGGGATAATGGCAGTTCCACCTGTTTTTGCGACCGACCAAGCAAATCAGGCTAATGTTTTTTGGCTACTCATAGTGCTGCTGGGCTTCCACAGCCTGAATCTCATCATTTGGCTAGCTACCTTAATGACCAGTAATTTCCGTACTACTGGAGCCAAGGGTATATTTCTTAGCAGCCTGATTTTCATCACTCAAAAAGTAAGTAAGCATTTACATATAAAAACAGATGTAAGCCATGCCTTCCTCCATTGGCAATGCCAACCTAACGCAAACAAATGGCTAATAAGTACACTATCCCATATTGCTTGGGGCTGTTATTTGCTCGCCGGTTGGCTAATGACACTTGTACTGCTACTGACCAATCAGGTGAATTTTGTTTGGGAAACCACCCTACTCAGTGATCAAGCATTTTTAACGTTAACGGATACCTTGAGTGTCATTCCTAACTGGCTAGGCATCAGGGTTCCTAACCAGCTAGACGTGCTGGCAAGTCGTGTCGACCTTATTACTCAGACCGCTTCAACGAGGCAACATTGGGCGAATTTTTTACTCGCCAGCCTAATGCTATATGGCGTATTACCAAGACTGGTTTTAGCGCTCTTCAGCCTTGCTATGTATCAACTAAAACGAGCCACACAGCCGATCAGTACACAGGAGAAAATCATCCAGAATCGCTACCAAGATGCAGAAAGTCAAAATCGTCACATCATAGACAATGATAAACATGCCATTATTCCCTCAGCATCCAGTCATGGTAAAAATGTACTATCAATACTAGATGCTCAAGCTTTCAAGCAAGATTGGGGATTATTCGAATGGAGTACAACCGAACCAAGCTACTTGCACTCGGCCAACACAAAAGTCATGCTAAATAGTCGCGAACAACAGGATAGTTTCTTAACCTCTTCGAGCCATAACCCTGTCTATATTTTGGTGGATGGAAACCATAGTCCAGATCGAGGAACAAGGCGCTTCTTTCTACAAGCTAACGTCGCTTATTCTGCTTTACGCATGGTGATATCTCAGGGAAAAAATGCCAAATTTGCCGAACAGTGGCTGCGTCTAGGTCAAGAAACCTCCGTGCCATCCTTCCAGCCTCAAGCAGAGGAGTAAGCCATGTCAATTTCACTCTTGGTCGTCGGCCACGCCAACACAGGGAAAACGTCTTTGATACGCACGCTACTTCGCCAACATAATTTTGGTGAAGTCAGTGATCGAGCAGGCACGACTCGTCATGTGGAAAGCGTAAACATCAAAATTGCCAACGAGACAGTACTCACATTAACCGACACTCCAGGCTTTGAAGACTCTATTGGCCTATGGAAAATTCGCCAAAGTGATACTTTCCAAACGTTTCAAGGCAATACTTGGTTAACCGCTTTTTGTAACAGTCATTACGCCCAAGATGAATTTGAACAAGAAGCTAAAATACTCAAGCAACTCCTCACGACTGATATCATTTTATACGTAATAGATATTCGCCAAGCCCCTCTCGGCAAATATCTAGACGAACTCACTCTGCTCGCCAGTGCCAATAAGCCCATCGTGCCTATTTTAAATTTCAGCGCCAAAACCAGTATTCATTTAGAGAATTGGCGCACCATACTCGCTGAACGTCACTTACACGCTGTCGTCAAATACGACTCTGTTGCCTTTTACTTTGAAGACGAAAAACGCCTTTATCAGAGCATTCAAAGTCTCATGCCAGACCACTACGAAGCAATCTCTCGTTTAATACAAAGTCGAAAACAAGCCGCACAATTACGCTTGCAAATGGCAACCAGTCAACTAGCCGATTTATTAATAAACGCCGCCTGCACACGCCTTGAGTGTCAGCAATATCCACCGGAAGAGGCCGAGTCTTCAGAATTTGAACATCAACTCAGATCATTAGAAAAGCACTGCCTGTCCTCTTTATTAGCCCTGTATGATTTTCGCGAAGAAGACCTCATTGTTACGCCATTAGCGATTCAAAATGGCCGCTGGCAACAGGACATTTTTGATACAAACACACTGAAGGAATGGGGCATAGAAACAGGCACCAGTGCTTTCACCGGCGCAGCGATAGGGGCAGGAATTGATGTCATCTCGGCAGGTCTAACATTGGGCACAGCAACAACGATTGGCGCCATACTGGGAGCAACTTGGCAAACAGGACAACATTACAAAGACACGTTAAAAAACAAATTCACTAATCAACATTATTTATGCACGGATAATGCGACCTTAACACTGCTCTGCGTAAGAGGGTTAACAGCAATCGTTCACCTACATCAGCGAGGCCATGCCTCTGTATTGGCTTACCAAATCACCAGTAAAGAACAGAGCCAAGCGTTAAACACTTTAGTTGACAAGATGAAGAAATACTGGAAACAGGCTCAACAACACCCAGAATGGATTGATATACAATTGGATGATTCTCAACCAAGTAAACAGGCCATAATAAAGCTACTGCAAATTCACTTAGCTGAAGCAACGAATTGAGAGTCGCTGAGCTCCGCATTAAGTCTCAGTTGAGCTTGATGCATGTCGGTCTGGCATCTTTCCATTAAAGACACCACATCTGTTTCTTTCATACCTGTAGTATCAATAGGCGCCAACGTCTCTACAAGCACCTTGCCATTATCCCAACGATTCATTTTTACCTGTTGATGAGTACTACTACAAACCACAGGAATAACAGGCACTCCAGCCCGAACCGCAGCATGGAAAGCCCCTCGTTTAAAGGGTAACCAACCACGACCTCGACTGCGAGTTCCCTCAGGAAACATCCAAATAGAAAGCCCAGCTTTATTCATACTGGCAACCACCTGATCAATCGTCGCGATGGCTTGTTGACGGTTATCACGATTGATAAGAATGTTGCCACTCGCCCAATATAAAGTGCCGAAAAAAGGAATCCAGCGTAAGCTCGTCTTACCAACTGTCACCACGCCTTTTGGCACAGCCACAGAGAGAGTGAACAAATCAAAATTATTTTGATGATTAGCGACATAGACAGCTTGCGGTACAGCTTTCGAACTCGGATTAACCCGACCTTCTACTGACAATCCAAATAAAGGCGCTACTTTGGTAAATACTCGAGCCACATTATGGACACGATTTTTTGAACGAGGTGCCGCTAAACAGAGCAAGGTACCGAAAAAAGTCACGCCAACAATAAGCACGAATAAAATTAAAATCCTGATTAAAAACAACACCTTGAAATAAACCTCACCATAAAAAAACAAATAAGATTTGTTACAAAACATCACCAGAAAATTGTCTCTGTAATTGATATTTTTGCATTATGCTTTCGCTTCATGGAAATCTTTACGCCATTGGAAAAAATCTTTGGCGAGCAATGGTTTCGAGAAGAAATAGCCCTGTATTTTGTCACAATGATAATCTCTCAACAAAGCCACACCTGCCTCATTCTCTGCACCTTCCGCCGTCACTTGAAAACCCAAACTATGGGATAAGTCGATAGAAGCTTTAACGATAAAAGCGTCACCTTTATCCGTATCCATATGCTGGATAAACGCCCTATCAATTTTCACCTCATTCACTGGCAGCTCGCGTAAATAAGCCAAAGAAGATTGACCAGTTCCAAAGTCGTCTATGGCCAAATGTATCTTCATCAGCTGCAAAGCTTTTAGCACATTAATAACCTTGGTTCTGTCTTCCATGACGGCACTTTCTGTCACCTCTAACGCAAGCGCGCGGGTAGACAAATTCTGAGCTTCTAACGCATCAGCGACAAAATCAGGTAACTCTTCATCCAATAAATCGTAAGTAGATAAATTAACAGCAACGCGAATTTCATGCCCCGCTTGCCACCACTCTTTTAATTGAGCCAAGACAGTTTTCAACATCCACTTGGTTAGAATTTGAATACAACCAGCATGTTCTAATAGGGTAATAAATTCATCTGGAGGAACAAACCCAAGCTCAGGATGCTGCCAACGAACAAGCGCTTCCGCTTCCTGACAGTCCCCTTGCGCCACCCCAACTTTAGGTTGATAAACAACAAACAGTTGACCGCTCTCTAAAGCATCAGGCAGATCTCGAATAATAGCGAGCTGACGCTGATGACTTTCATCCTGTCCCACCTCATAAAAAGCATATGACTTTGGCGCACTTTTAGAGATACTTTCAATAATATCGATGCGCCTAAACACATCATTAACACTCGAGGTAGTATGCTTAAAAAGCAACACACCGATACTAATACCCAATCGAATTTCAGAGCCTGTTTCTACCTCAAATTCCCTATCAAATTCAGCCTCTAAGCTGTCACAATCCGCTGCAACCATCTCTTTTTCAAAGATGAGTAAAAATTTATCTGAGCCCATTCGAGCAACAATTTGCGCATCCCTTCCCCATGCCTGAAGACGTTCAGCGACCTTAGCCATCAGCACATTACCCACATCATAACCCAACATATTATTAATATTTTTAAAACGCTGAACATTAATAATAGCGAGGCAACCCGTTTGTCGCGGAAGCTGTTCTTTCAAATAAGACTCAACTGAGCTTTGATTATATAGACCCGTCAATGAATCGTGGGAAGCTCGATAGGTTAACTCCTCTTCCCGGTTTGCAATGGCATCTTGCATCACGTCCATGGTGTGAGATAACACACCAAACTCACCACTAAACTCCGGTGCTTTAATACGACTACTGCCAATACTAATTTGATTAACATATTCGACTAATCGTTTAATCGGCTGTGTCATATTACGCGCTAGTACTAGACCAAGCAGCAAAGCCAATGCCAGAGCACCAGCAAAAATAAGTAACAATTGATTTCGAGTATTCTCATAACTCTCGAGCCAAGAACCATAAGGTAAATGCAAAATCCCCCATTGGTTTTTCGCACCTAGATCCACGCCTAAAGAAAGGTATTTTTCATTATTGGAGAACTTAGGAACTTGCAATATTTCGGCAACATTAGTGACTTCTCGAAACAGAATATCTTTATCCACAGCAGGTAAAGTAGACACACCCCAAAGACGATGAACACCTTCCGTCTCATACACCACACTGACATCTAAGCCAGTCACCTTCTTAATCTGTTCTGCAACCAGTTGATCCAATGAAAATGCCATGCCTACCCAAGCAATAATATTAGGAGCTCGAATAGGCACTAAAACCAACTGATAAGAACTATTGTCGAACGCCATCATGGTACTAATAGAAGAACCACCAGATCGACGCGCCTCTAGCACTAAATCAGCGATCATAGTATTAGTACTAACCTTTGTAGTCGCCGTGATCACCTTCCCCTTAGGGGAGACTAAAAAAGACAAGTCAGCATCAATTCGCGCACCATGATTGACCAAAGCAGAACGAATGGTGCCAATTTCTTGTGTTGCCACAGCCTGTTTAAAACCAAAGTCCGAGGTCAAAATCTCAACCCCTTTGGTCAACTCTTCAGCTCGATCTTGAAGTAAAAAATCAAAGACCTTACGCGCCACATCAATGGAGTTAACACCTTGTTTGAAATTATCTTCTTTTAAGGTAGATAAAACAGCCAACGCCGTGCCTAGCTGAGCCAAGGCGAGCAATACCAAAATGAACAGAATCAGTCGTGCCTGAAAGCTTTTTAACACCTTTAACCTCATAAATGATTTCATACTGATCTGGTACCCGGCTCACATAATACAAGCTAATGTAAAAAGAATAATAAGACTTATAGAGTCTTTATGCTATATGGGCCAATAAGACACTTGTACACACAGACACTTTAACATATGTTATTTATTTAAACTTATGTTAAACAACATTATGAAAGAACTTACTCGTCGCGTTTATGAAGCCATTAAGCTGGATCCGCTAGCCTCACAACAAAGCCTAGCGGACCGCCTACAAATGAGTCGTGAATCTGTCGCAGGTCACATAATGCAACTTACCCGTCATGGCTACATTTTAGGAAAAGGCTATTTACTCGCCGAACAACATACCTTTGTGGTGATAGGTGGCGCTAATGTTGACATTAACGGCCATAGCCATAAAGCCCTGCAAGCCTATGACTCTAACCCAGGCACCATCAATCAAAGCCCTGGCGGAGTAGGCCGTAATATTGCAGAAAACCTTGCAAGACTGGGCGAAAAAGTACATTTAATCGCCCCCATAGGAGAAGACCAGCGGGGCAATTGGTTGATTGAGCAAACCCGCCTATGTGGTGTAGAAACCCTCCACATATTGCGCCACGAAAGCCTACCTACAGGTTCTTATTTATCAATCAACGATGAAGATGGCCAACTACAAGCGGCCATTGCGGATATGCGTATTATTGATGCGCTAGATGAAAATAAATTAAAAACTAAACAAGCGATACTGCAAAGTGCTTACCGCATTATCGTCGATGCTAACCTACCGTCAAATACCATCGACTGGCTCGCCCAACAAACATTCGACACCAACTGGATAGCCGATGCGGTTTCAGCCACAAAAGCCCCAAGATTACGGCCCATCTTGTCACAACTCACGCTATTAAAAGCCAATCAAGATGAGGCCAGAGCTATCCTAGCTTGCACCGAGACTGATCCTAAAAAACTCGCACAAGACCTACTTACCACTGGTGTCAAGAGTGTCTTACTCAGTCTAGGTAGCCAAGGGGTTTTATATGCAGACAGCGAAAATTGTCTGCAAAAAAACTGCCACCCAAGCCAACCCATTAGTGACAGTGGCGCAGGAGATGCTCTGCTCGCAGGCTTTTTAAGTGCCAGCCAGCAAAACCAAAAGCTTGACCAAGCACTTTCCTTTGCTCTTGCTTGTGCCGCTATGACATTAGAAAGCCCTTTCGCAAACAATCCCGAATTAACCATTCAAAACGTAACTCAATGGATCGCATCCCTATGAATCAATATTTAGACATACATCCCGACGTTGCTACAGCACTTGCTGCTGGAAAACCTGTAGTGGCCTTAGAAAGCACGATTATTTCTCACGGAATGCCGTGGCCACAAAACGCAGAGACAGCAAAAAAAGTCGAGCAAATCATCCGTGATAATGGCGCCGTACCCGCGACCATTGCCATCATTGATGGCCGTCTAAAAGCAGGTCTAAGCAATGATGAAATCGATGTTCTTGGTCAAGCAGGGCTATCGGTAACCAAATGCTCTCGTCGTGATTTGCCTTTCGTCGTTGCACAAAGACAACATGGTGCCACCACAGTCGCAGCCACCATGATCATTGCCGCCATGGCTGGCATCAAGGTATTTGCCACCGGAGGCATTGGTGGCGTTCATCGCGGTGCACAGCAATCCTTTGATATTTCAGCAGATTTACAAGAGTTGGCAAAAACCAATGTGGCCGTAGTCTGTGCCGGCGCCAAGTCCATTTTAGACCTGGCCTTGACACGCGAATACCTAGAAACTCAAGGTGTACCCGTACTAGGTTATAAAACAGATACACTTCCTGCATTTTACACTCGAGAAAGCGATCAGACTGTTGATTACAACCTACAATCTGCGACGGACATTGCCGAATTCCTAACCGCAAAATGGGGAATGCAATTAGATGGCGGTGCCATTATCACCAACCCAATTCCAGAAGAGTTTGCCATGGAAAAAAGCGCTATTGATAGCGCGATCAATCAAGCCTTAGCAGAAATGGCAGAGCAAGGGGTTGCAGGTAAAGAGTCGACGCCTTTCTTATTGGCGCGAGTGGCAGAATTAACTGGCGGCAACAGCTTAGCCAGTAACATCCAACTGGTCTTTAACAATGCTCGCCTTGCGGCAAAAATTGCAGTTGCTCTCTAAATTTATCGGCTAGCTCTGCCAATAATTATCCTGCCAAAAGTCGATTTGATCGTCTGCGAGAAAACTCCAAGCGACAAATCGACTGATTTTTTGACCTTGGGCCATTTCAATGGTTTTCACTTGCCGAGCACCTACTTCTTTCAATGCTCGATAAATGGCGTCTAAGTTCTCTTGGCGAGCCACTAACGACGTAAACCAGAAACAGCGATCAGCGTACTGCACACTTTCTTTTGCCATACGTGATACAAAGCCCACTTCGCCACCATCGCACCATAGTTCAGCTGCCGTGCCGCCAAAATTCAATGTTGGTTTAGCCCCATCGGATGACGCTCTCGATTTAACACCACGCCATTTACGTTGGTTTTCGCCAACCATAGCGGCTTCACTGGTATGAAAAGGAGGATTACAAAGAGTCAGATCGAAACGTTCCTGTGCATTCCAAATACCATCAAACATCTTGTCTTCTTTAGCCTGTAGGCGAGCAAAAATATTTCCCTTCAAACAAGCATTAGATTTAATAATAGTATCGCAAGTCGCTACAGCAACTGGGTTTACATCGGAACCAACAAACTGCCAACCATAGGACTGGTGCCCAATAATGGGATAGACACAGTTCGCGCCAACCCCAACATCCAAAACCTTAACGCCCCTCCCTCTTGGAATCACACCGTTATTACTGTGCGCCAAAAGATCCGCAAGATAATGAATATAGTCAGCTCGACCTGGGATGGGAGGACACAAGTAGCCCGGTGGAATATCCCAAAAGGCAACGCCATAAAAATGGTTCAATAGGGCTCGGTTTAATGTTTTCACCGCATTTGGGTTAGAAAAATCAACAGATTCATTGCCATACTTATTAAGCTGAATAAAAGCGGATAGCTCTGGACAAGAGTCTGCTAACAGGGCGAAATCATAACGCGCTCGATGGGGGTTACGAACATGAAGTTCTAACTTATTCACCCGCTTACCTTTTGTATGCTTGCCTCTGGATACCACTACGCTGCCGTCACCTTAATCTAAAATACTTATTTTAAGAAAAGAGTATAACTGAATTCCCTAACTTGAACTAAAGGGTAGAAATAGCCCCTTCGCCACTTCTGCCATAAGGTTTCGAAACCATTCAACCGCAGGGGCTTTTTCAATGCTTTTTGGCCAGCTTAAATAATATTTCGAATCAGGAAATTCGATGGGCACAGGCTTAATCTTGTCTGGTTTAGCAAGGGAGTGATGATTTGCCATAATACAGTGAAATTTTTCATAGCCTAGCAAAGTTTTTCTGTAAGTATCTGAAATATAAACATATTCACTGCACAATACGACATCTACCCTATGTTTTGCCTGATCCAGTAAAGTATTTTCTGTCACTGTGGCCGTTTCTAAACAGGCTAAAGGCGCTTCTTGATAAAAACGCTCAGCAATCGCAGGCACATAAGGTTGAGCCTAATAATGGGTCGTTTGCAATCGAAAAGTCCGGCTGCTGGCTTGCGGCTGAAAGTCCGAATTCTTTGTGGAGCACCTCGACAATAGGGCAACTATTCACATTCTGCACTCGCCTCGAATAACCGGCTTTTATCCACATGCTGATGCCTACATGGATCTAGGCTATTAGGGCAATGCAGAAGCGATTGCCGTGACAAGAGGACTTTCCTTAAGATCCAGTTGCTGAAGTGCATTAGAAGTCATTGAGTAAAAACCGATTTTTACATAATAGTTAGACCTATTATGCATTGGATTTGATGAAGAAGAAAAGTCATGATGTAAGCCTCTTAACAGTCCAAAAATAGAGCAACACATGCCGACAGCAAAACAAACATTTTTATACGGGCTTTTTTTTAGCTGCATCGCCGTTTTATTCTGGGGAATGCTGCCCATCGCCCTGAAATTATCTGGCGGATTCGCTGATGCCATCACCTTAACTTGGCTTAGATTCCTCGTCGCTGGAGTCATTCTTGCGCTTTGGCAATGGCTACGAGGTAAGTTAGGTGAATTTCGAGCATTAAAAAGAAAGGATTGGCTACGCCTTTGCGCTGCGGCTAGCTTTTTGATTGTCAATTACACCACCTTCGTTTGGAGTCTAGGTTATCTATTACCCGGCTCAGCTCAATTGAGCTTTCAAGTAGCGCCGCTTTTTCTTGCCTTAGGGGGAGTGTTCTTTTTGAAAGAAAAGATTCATTGGAAGCAATGGCTTTGCTTCGCGATGATTGGCTTGGGGATGTTAATTTTCTTCCACCCCGTGTTTGGACAAACGAATAAAAGCACAATTTGGGTCGGCTTTGCGATCGTCCAGGTCTCAGCCGTATGCTGGTCTATGTACGCATTACTACAAAAGTCCCTGTTTAAGTATTTAGGGCCTTCCAATATATTTCTCGCTATTTACGGTTATGCCGCCGTAGTGATGCTTCCCTTCACTACGCCAAGCCTCTTGCTGACCATGTCATCACAAGATACATGGATTGCTGCCTTTTGTTGTTTGAATACACTGATTGCTTACGGCGCTTTTGCCCAAGCCATGCGTTATTGGCAAACCGTGCAAGTGAGTGCTTCAGTTGCACTCTCTCCGGTCACCGCGTTTATTCTAACGGAGCTTTGTGTAGCGAATAATTGGTGGCCAGACAGTATCTCTTCTTCCCATGCGGATACATTAAGCCTGTTCGGTATGTTTATCGTAATTGCTAGCGCTATAGGTGTACAGCTGATTAGCGCGAGGATCCAAAGACAAGCTCAACAACCATTAGCGGCTGCTTCTAAGCAATAAAACGGAAAGATTATAACCAGACCATGAAGGGATAAAGTGATGCCCCGAGAACAAGTACAATAGCCAATAGTGTAAAAAATGCTTCAGCTGGGTTTTGGCGAGCATGCTGCAGATAGCCTAAAACCCACTGCCCAAACGACACAGGTCGCATGTCTTTTGCTCGCACGATTTGATCTGCTCGAATAAGTTCCAATGCCTTCATCGCTTGTTCTTTGTCTTTCACCCACAAGCCAGCCATAGAAACTTGCCAGCGACCTGCACTGGTCTCATAAAAAGGGATATCGTTATCCATGAGCAACTGACGAATATCATTCGCTTCTTCATCTGGAACATATTTGAGCCGAAAAACCAGAGTTGCCATGGGGTACCTTGCAAGCAGTGAATGGGTAAAATCGCAGCAAGAATAAGAGAAGGCTCTCTTAAACACAATACTCTTAGATACGAAGAGCATCCCTCTCTATTTAGGTGGATTGTCTTCAAACCATTGGATCACTTTTTTCTGTGGCAATGGACGACAAAAATAGTAACCTTGAACTCGATCAACCCCTAGCTCTGTCACCGCATCCAATTGGTCTTTACGCTCCACACCTTCTGCCACCAGCCTCATATTCAGCTCCTTAGCCAGCTTGGTCACTGAAGCCAATACCTGACGAGTAAATTGGTCGTCTCTCAAATTGGCAATAAACACTTGATCAAGCTTTAAGGTGTCATAGGGAAAACGACGCAGAAAATCCAAACCTGAGTAACCTGTACCAAAATCATCGACAGACAGACAAATACCCAAGACTTTAATCTGTTCAAAACGACTAACCATCAAGGGCAATTCCGCTGTGGTTAAAGCACTCGTCTCGGTTACCTCTAAACCTAGCCGGCCTTTCAGTTCTGGGTATTCTTCAAGAATTCCAGCCAACTGAGGAGCAAAAGATTCCTTCACTAAACTATGCCTGTCGACATTTACTGCCGTCTTAATATTATTTAGTTGCTTAGGGTATTCTCGATAAAAAGCGCCTACCTTACGAATCACCATCCAGGTAAGTGTATCAATCAAGCCTAAACGATTCGCAATTTCTACAATATACAAAGGAGACACCTGCCCATGGCGAGGAGAAGACCAACGTATAAGGGCCTCCATTTCATGGAAGCTTCCAGGGTGAAGAGAAACAATCGGCTGGAAATATACCTCCATTGCATCATTTAAAATCGCTTTTTTAATATCATGCTGTACTGAATATCGATAGTGTATCAGGCTAAAATGGCCAAAATACAAGACAGCATAGAGCACAATCCATGCAGCAACAGCCCAAGGTAACAAGGATCTCAAACTCTCCCAGTAGACCTTATTGGGCAAAAACACCGTCAACGTCATGGACAGATTTTCGATATGACTCTGGCGCTTAGCAAGCACCGCCATATCCCATACTTGTCCATAAGAAGACAGCTTTTGGGAGCCAATTTGCAACTCATAAGGGTAATCGGGAGATAACAACCAAAATACATCTTCAATTAGGTCATTCGGGGCAGCTAAGCCATTAGCACCAATGCCGTTTTCACCTTGATAAAAGGCAAAAAAAGTTTCTTCACCAAGAGTATTAGAGGGGGCTAAAGAGACAGTTTTACGATCTGAACTCTGCTCGATACGCTGTGTAATGGATTTAAATATTGAAAAATCCTTAGCACCAAGGCTTGTACAATACACCCGAAAATCGGCATTAAACAAGCCCACTTCTTTAAAGGTGGAAGAGTAAAAAGCCGCCCGCCTGAGACTTTTCAAGTCTGCGTCTTCACAAGACGCCGTTGCCTCACTAGTAACGTATTGCAACTCAGCAAAGATGTTAGTCATTTTCTGAGTCAGTACAGAATCAGCTTCATCCGCACGCTGATCTAATTGCGCGTGTAGATAAAAATAAAGACCGATAGGAAAAATAAACACACAGACACAAAAAGACAGAGAACCGTAAATAAGCAACCATTTATTATTTGACGGGATGGATGCATACAGATCTTTTATCACAAAGTCCACACATTATTTGTAATCAGGGCACGCATTTAGTCTTCTTTTTTGTAAAGAAACGTTTTTTCAGAAAAGAGATATTACAGAAGAGATATAAACTAGCCAATAGTAAAAGGCTTTTATAAGGTGGTATTTTGCTATTAATTACATAAAATAACGAAAAAATAGATTTTCTAACGATGGTTTAAGGACTGCTATCTGACCTTCTCAATGACAATGGATAAATACCCAACCTCAACGCCAAACTTACGCATAACAGATTCATTAATCACCACACCTTCTTTCACCATGTACATGCGATCATCAACATTGACTTCAAGCAGGTCGCCATCATAAGGCACCTGTAAGACATAATTCATAAACAAAGCATTACCGGCTATTTTTATATTCCCTGCCCCCACCACATCATTAGCCGTCGCCGTATAGTGGCCATTCAGATCAGGGGTCATTGTCCAAGTACGATTCTGTCTTTCACCATCATCAAATAAAAACACTTCATCTAAAGTTCCTATGCCATCCTCCCAATGACCTTCTAAGGTCGCATTGAAATAACGTGTCACTTCTCCACTGCGATTTTTCAAAATACCATGGGCAGTTAAGGAACCTGAAAAGAATTCCTGCAATTCAAACTTGGGCTTATTGTCAGCATACAGAGACACATCCGTGCTTGAGCAGCCGACCAAAAACAGCAAACCTATTAAGATCGCCATTTGCCTCATCACCATTTTTCTAATGTGCTTCATTACAACCTCCCAATTAAAGATAGTGGTACAGAATATCAACGTTTTGATATTTACCCTTGATATCACAGATGTTCGCCCTACCTGTAAAGCGTAGCAGCTGATGAGTGTTCGAGTCATAAGCAACAGTAATGGGATCAACCGCCAACCTAACAACCCAAGAAGCTGGTATCAAAGCAAAACAAGTAGCCCCTTGCACGGTTCCATCAAGACAAACTGTTTTCTTAACATAAAAGGAAAACGTCGCTTGCTGAGTTGGAACCAAATATTCAATATCCATTTGAGTATTCGAGTCCAACGCCGCCCAATACTTCTTAATAAAGCCATCAAAACCCGCGTCTACGACCATACCTGGCACTAAATCCTCAGTCCCCGTAACCCACTTTGACTTTAGATTTTCTTGATATTCAATCTTAAACTGGTCACCTACCTGCTCCACGACTATTTGTTCTCCATTTCGTCCATTGATTTGAGAAAAATCAGGGGTAATTAAGGAACGAGACCAATCTATCTTTTTATGGCCAAACACTTGCCCATCCGGCTCCGAGTACTCTACGGTGTGTTCCATTGGACTAAGACTCTGATGCGTTTCTCGATAGAGCAACTCACCTGTTTTTACACTATAAGCACTGCCCACTACCTTGCTAAAATCAAGGGCAGCCATACTGAATTGACTCACCGAAAACATAACCAAAGCGCTCAAGAAAACAGCCACTCGGTAACGTCTTGAAAGTAAAAACAACATCACGTTTTTGTACCCTGCATTTCAAACAGTCCCCACTTTTCAGATAGATAAAGACCCAAAGGTAATATCAAAGCCCATAAAAAGGCTACGATCACTAAAGACAGCCAAGTAGGTTCAGCTAACATAATGCCCGTCATTTTAGCGCCGGCATAATAACTCAAGGTTGGTCCTACCATACCGACCCCAGCACTCAACCAATAGCGCGAGCGAAGAAAAACAAGACTGTGGGGGAATAAGGTTGCCACAGACAACCATAGACATAACAACCAGATAGGAGGAAGACCATGGACCCAAAACATGCTCTTTTCTGCTGAAAAAACACCAAACTCAAACAAGGCACCATCTACCATGACCCCCAGTAATACGAATACCGCTAATAACCGCCATTCTCTTGGACTCTTCATAAAATAATGACGATGTATGGCAAGATAAGCCGCTGTCGCCACCAGTGCCCATACATTCCCCCCCAACAAACAGGCAAACCAAACCACTTGAAACAACACGGCATTAATAAGACGTTTCATCTCATGCGCCCTATTTTATACGATGGATAAACGATGTTTCGGCTTAGCAAAAACAAACTGCCCGGTGCTGATCGCTCGCTCTTTGAAACCGCCTTCACAATAAGCCAGATAGAAGTCCCACATACGGCAAAAGACATCATCAAACCCCATTTCTATAACATCACGGCGAGCGGCATGAAAACGCACACGCCAATCCGCCAGTGTTTTCGCATAATGCTCGGTGATATCTTCCAAGCCGATAATTTGCATGTCGGTTTTAGACGCGATTTTGTGGGCAATCACTTGATTTGAAGGTAAGCAGCCGCCGGGGAAAATATAACGCTGTATAAAGTCTACCGAACGACGCGCGTAATCATAGCGCTGATCGGCAATGGTAATGGCTTGAATCACCATCACTCCATGGGGGTGTAATAGGTCGCTGCATTTCGAAAAGTAACTGTCGTAAAACTCATGACCTACGGCTTCAATCATCTCAATCGACACTAACTTATCGTATTGACCAACAAGGTCGCGATAATCTTTTAACAGCAAGGTAATCTGATCACTTAAGCCTTCTTTTGCCACTCGTGCTTTAGCAAATTCGTACTGCTCTTTAGAAATAGTTGTAGTTGTCACTTTACAGCCATAATGCTTAGCCGCATGAATTGCCATACCGCCCCACCCAGTGCCGATCTCAAGCAAATGGTCCTCTGTGCTTAGCTGTAATTTATGACAAATTCGATCCAGTTTATTGACCGCGGCTTCTTCTAATGACGCCTCTTTTTGAGGATAAACCGCAGCGGAATACATCATGGTGGGGTCGAGGAAAAGCGAAAAAAAATCGTTGCCTAAATCATAATGGGCTGAAATATTATCCTTAGAGCCATCTTTGGTATTCGCATTCAATCGATGGGCGATTTTAGCCCCGATTCGACTCCAGATTGGGCGCTTCGCATCCATTTTATTGATCAAGTTCAAGTTCGCAACCATCAAGCGGATCACGGCGACAAGATCGGAGGACGACCACCAGCCCTTCATATAGGCTTCACCAGAACCAATACTACTGTTTAAGAAAACATCCCGATAAGCTCGGCTGTCATGAACATAAATATGCGCGATATAGTTGGCATCCTCTTGTGTCTGACCAAACTCATATGTAGTGCCATTTACGTCTAAAGTAAGATGACCTACTTCTAGCTTTTGCAACATAGCGAACACCATTTTCTGAGTGAACTTATCAAACCATGTCATGATACGCTTTGTGCTCTCTTTCTGATTGTCCATACCAGCCAAATTCATCAAGGCTCCTTTTAATTTTTAGTCATCGACGAAGAGTCGTTTGGGTGGGCGTAAAATGGCACCTTCTTCAGCCACAGCTTTAAAGCCTGCCAATAAATACCGAAGGCGACTTTCATGGTCATCACTGGGTAGGTGAACAACACGTTCGCCATACTCGATGCCGTCAATCTAGATCGAGTTAGTGATAAGGTTGCATCAAATACGCAAGCTTCATCCGCTAACACCTTATTTTGCATATGCACCACTAATCGCTTTGCGGGTTGATTACTACGCCAATCATAAAAATGATTCATCGGATGGAACGGCGAAACATGCATAGCCTTATTAAATCGCATACGTTGTTTTTGACAAAGCGGATCACATTTCAAGACATAGGCGACCGTCTCTCCCCAAGGGGTATTGGTCACTTCAAGCAACATGGCTTGCAGCTTTTCATTGTTATCAAAGCAGTAGTAAATAGTGATGGGATTAATAATAAAGCCAAAATAACGACAGTTGGTTAGCATTCGCACTGGCCCGTCTAACTTGCTCTCAATGTCATTATTCAGCGCTTTGTTCACATGGTTCAAAACCGCCTCTTTTATCGGCAAATCATTGTCACCAAAATAATCTGCCCGCTTAAATCGAGCTAAAGACCAGCCAGCCTTTGACCACCAAGAGCTTAAAGCCAACGTATCATCTAGCTCATCTAAGTCAAAGTACATCATAAAAACACGATAGCTAAACACATGGGAACGAGGCATAAAGCGACGGTGTCGCACTATGCCAGAGTAAATCGCACTGTGTTTAACCGAACCATATTCCTGTCTTGCCATCACCATTCCACACCGAGTACATTCGCGACACGGACGCCACTCCAGCAACCATCTTCATGGAAACCATTACGCCAATAGGCTCCACAGAACCAAGTATTGTTCACGCCATTAATATCATGCCAACGCCCTTGCGCTTTAACCCCTTCCAGCGTGAATGTTGGGTGGGCGTAGTTAAAGCGACCAAGTACCTTGTCGTCATCAATCTCCTGCGTTTGATTCAGCGTGACAACATAGGTTTGATCACTGGAGAAACTCTGCAAGATATTCATGTTATAGCTTAATGTTGCTGGTTTCGTTTGATCTTGCCCCAAATGATAATTCCAGCTCGACCAAGCAAGTTTCGTTTTAGGGAGAAGTCGTGTATCCGTATGCAGCACCACTTCATTATTGCGATAGGGTATGGCGGCTAGAATTTCTTGCTCTGCTTGGCTTGGATCTGCCAACAGCGCCAACGCTTGATCACTGTGACAGGCAAACACCACCTGATCAAAATTTTGCGTAACACTGTCTTCAAAATGGATGCTCACACCATCAGCCAGTCGTTCCACTTTTTGAATCTTAGCAGCCAGCTTTATGCGGTCTTGAAAATGCATAACGAGTGGCTGTAAATAAGCTGAAGAACCACCTTCAATCACTCGCCACTGGGGGCGGTTATTAACACTCAACAAACCATGATTTTTGAAAAATCGAACAAAAAACACTAAGGGGAAGGTCAACATTTCATCCAACGTAGAAGACCAAATAGCACTTCCCATAGGGATCAAATAATGACTTGCGAAGCGTTTGCCGTACCCTTTTTCTTGTAGATATTCCCCCAGTGTCACACCTTCTTTTAATTCACCACCTTCTAAGTCTTGAATCGCCTCTTTATTAAAACGAACAATGTCTTTCAACATACCAAGAAAAGGAACATTAAACAGATTACGACGTTGAGCAAACAGCGTATTTAGGTTGTTACCACCGTACTCTAGACCAGTACGCTGACAACTCACACTAAAGCTCATCTCTGTGGCTTTAGAGGCAACGCCCAATTCATCCATCAGGCGAATGAAATTTGGGTAAGTCCAATCATTAAAAACAATAAAACCCGTATCAATTGCCCTCAGACCATTCCCTTCAGGCACTTCCACCGTTGCCGTATGACCACCAATGCGATCAGCAGATTCAAATACGGTGACATCATGTTGCTTGTGTAAAAGATAGGCACAGGTTAATCCTGAAATACCCGACCCAATAATGGCAATCTTCACTCTTTCTCCTTAACAGTGGTATTCAATGTAGCGAACAAACATAAGTTTTGCGTTTCATTCATCAGTTGGACTCATTTTTAGACGTCAACATAGTCATCCATAACTTAGGGAAATGCCGTCCAAACCAAAGTAAAGTAGACAAACGTTTCGGGAAGGAAAATTCATAAGGCCGTGACTCTATGGCGCGATGCATTCTTTTCGCGGCCTCATCTGACGACATAAGAAAGGGCATAGGAAAGGTGTTTTTTCTGGTTAATGGCGTGTCCACAAAACCGGGTAAAATGCAGGTTACGTCAATACTAAAAGGCTTTAGATCCATACGTAATGACGATAAAAAGTACCTAATGGCCGCTTTGCTAGCGCCATACGCTTCAGCCTGAGGAAAAGCGGCCTGTACCGCCTGAGAGCTCACACCGACTAAATGAGGGCGGAATGAATATTTCAGCAGGGGCAAACAAACCTCAACACTGTTGACTAATCCAGAAAAGTTCACCGACATAATACGATTCATCATTTTCCAATCAGGATCCGTTTCGGTTAGATCCAAATATTCACAAGTGCCTGCGTTCAAAATTGCACAATCCACATGCTTTGTATGAGCTAACAGTGTTGCTCTGACATCATGAACCTGTGAATCATCAGTAATATCAAAAGGCACAAAAACCAAAGCATCATGAGATGCCAACAAAGGCGCCAATTCACCCTCACGCCTTGCACTAGCAAACACTCGGCAGCCCTCATCTAAATACTTTTTAGTCAGTGCCAACCCAATGCCAGAACTTGCTCCCGTAATCCATACCACTTTTTTTTCTGCCGAACTCATCGAATGCTTCCTTCAATACGCCAAACGATTCTTCAAACCTTTCACCACAGAACCAAGTAAAGGTATATGCTCATAGATCAACTGACCCAGGTCATACACATCCTCATGAAAATAAATGCGCTCGTTGAATTCAATCTGAGTAATACCACGTACCGTAATCGTCTTACGGCCTAATTTAGGATGCTTAAAATGCATATTCCATTTGATATAAGCCTTCCCCTCAGACACCATTTGATCTAAATACTCAAATCGACCACTATCAACATTAATACACATTTCTGATAAGTAAGCATGGAGCTCTTCTACACCACGTAGCTCATGCACAGGGTCTTTGAAAAACACATTTTCTGTGTATATTTCTCCAATCTGATCCAGCGGAGGATGCTTAACATCCACATAGAAGGCTTTAAAACGCTCCACCAGCGCAAGACCGGTATCCATTTGAGTATTCGCCATCGCCATTACTTACCCTATCAATTACATATGCTAGATAAACGCATCAAACCCTCTTTTGGATCACCCGATAAAAAATAAAATTTATTTTTTTACAACTAACCTGTCATTTAGTGATCCACTTATACAAAGCACCCGTATGCACATTGCACAACGGGATTAAACATTCATTATCTATGGAGTCATAAATGGAGCGTGCCACACAGACACAACCCAATGATCACCTAGTCGAGGACATGCTAGCCATTGCCCAACGCAGGGATCAGCTCGCCTTGACTCGCTTATTTGACCACTATGTTCCTAAAGTCAGAGCCTTTTGCCTTGCAGCACAACCAGGCTCTAACATAATGGCAGATGACATAGCGCAAGAGGTCATGATCCGCATCTGGAATAAAGCTCACACATACAAACCAGAAGCCGCCTCCTTAAATACTTGGGTGTTCACCTTAGCGAGAAACGCTCGCATTGATTACTTACGTAAAAATAGCCGCCATCAATCAAGCATAGATCCAGAATACCTGTGGCGAAATGTCGTCGATGAAAACGCCGATCCATTTAAAGACGCACAACAAAAACGAGATCAAGAACGCATCCAGCAGGGCTTAGATAAACTTCCACCCGATCAAAAACAAGTATTATCTAAGGTCTATCTAGAAGGGAAAACGCATAAGGAAGCAGCAGCAGAACTGTCTTTACCATTAGGGACGATAAAATCTAGGGTTCGCCTAGCCATGCATAAATTAACCATTTACATTAAGAGGTAGAATCGATGCTTAACCATCACCCATCGATTGAAATGCTAACCGACTACGCTGCCGGCTCATTAGCCCTGTCACACTCCTTATGCATCGCTGCGCATTTGGAACATTGCCCAGAGTGTCAACAGCAAGTGCAAAAACTAGAAATACTTGGTGCCCATTTTTTTGATCAGGTACCACAGGAAAGTAGTCGTTTGGATAAATTAAAAGATACCTTTTTCGAACGGCTCGAAAAACAGCCAACAATACAAAAAAACACCCCCCTTGCTGACCATGCGGAGAACTCTACCCTATGGGACAAGTATAAGGTGCCTTACAGCCTAAGACAGTTCATCACCAAAAGCTATGATGAGCTCACTTGGATGCGACTATCACCTTCCTTCAAAATCGCCATACTTCATAATGAAGAAGGCGGCCCCCAAGTGTCTCTTACTCGAGTCAAAGCTGGCGCCCACATGCCCACTCACACCCATACAGGCGATGAAATTACATTAGTATTAGAAGGAGCATTTTCTGATGAACAAGGTGTTTACCGCCGGGGGGACTTTATTAATCGTGACGCCAGCCATAAGCACAAACCTATCGTCACCAAGGATGCAGAATGTATCTGTTTAACCGTATTAGATGCACCGATTGAATTCACAGGCTGGTTTGCCCGTTTATTTAACCCGATTTTACGTCGCTACCATCCTCACTCACCATAAAAACTTAAGACAAGAAGTGACTAGGATAGTAGCGCGTTTGCAGACGTTCCCTTATAACAAGCATAGTTTATCTAAATATGGTATAGTCCTTGCTCAATCTACTTATTTACTCTCTATCAGCATAATAAAGACAAGGACTTTTACCATGGCAACTAAGAAGAAACAGCCAGCCGCTTCGGAAACCTCGGAATCCATTGAAAAGCAAATGCAAGAATTTCTTGCTCGTGGTGGTCAAATAGACAAAATTGACTCGGGCGTTAGCGGCCAATCGCAGCTGACTGGATCACGCCATATTTCTCTAGGAAATAATAAAGCGAAGAGCTAACAAGCTTTTCGCTTTCTTTGTGTCTTAAAGACTACATCAAATCAGGCGTTCTGATTTTCTAACTCGTACGCCAGTCCGATAGACAAAGCCTGAGCCAAGCAAAGAGATGAAGATAAAGATCGGAAAGAATCGATTTCGGCTTCTTTGACAACAAAGCACACGGAAGCTATCGACGCCAGAGGACTCACCTGATTATCAGTGATGACAATTAAAGGCACCCCTTTCTCTGCTGCACTTTTGGCAACATCTTGAGTTTCTGTCGCATAGGGATGGAAACTTACAGCGATCAATACATCATCCATATCAAGTGAACTCGCTTGCTCCTTGTACATGCCACCCACGCCATCCACCAAATACGCTTTACGGTCAATATGACGTAATGCATAGGCAAAATAACTCGCCACAACAAAAGCACGTCGCACTCCAACAATATGCGCGGCTTGAGCATTCGATAAAATCTTAATTGCCCTATCTAAATCAGCAGCCTGTGTGGTTTCTCCCAAATGCTCCAAAGCCATGGCATTAGCATGGGAAAAACGATTCAACAGTTGATAAGGGGAGTGCTCATTTTTATCTTCGCCATAAGCATCACGCGCCATACGAATACGATCTTGATAACTTGGCGACTCTTCCATTAAACTCTGCTGAAACAACTTCTGCATCTCACTAAAGCCACTAAAACCAAAGGCATTAGCAAAGCGAACCCAGGTAGAAGGGTGAACCCCAGCGTCCTTAGACAATACCGCCACGGTACCAAATGCCACTTCTCTCGGGGCATCCAAGACAAATTCAGCAACCTGCTGTAAACGCTTACTCAAAGTAGGGTGTTGCTGCTTAATAGTTTCTTTCAACTCGCTCAGGGAATCTGCTGGGGTATCAATCATGGTTACTCACTGTGTCGATTATTCTTCTGATTTGAAACAAGACATAGGCAGACTATTCAGTAAACCCTACCTAGAAAGAAGAAATCATTGCAATTATAGAATAAAAATTCTAACTTAGTGGTCACTAACCTGTCTAGTCTTATATAGTTAGGAAAACACTTAATAACCCCCTACACTATGTCACGGGTACAATCATAGACACGTCACATTTTCACTCATTATAAAAACAGGAAAATTATGCTTACCGAATCTGATCGCAATTTTTTTCGCCCTAAATGGCGTCGAGTAACCGCCACTGTGCTATGCGCTGCTTGGTCTATTCTAGAATGGGTATCCAATGAGCCTTTTTGGGCAATCATTGCCACTGGCATGACTTTTTATTGTTTATGGAACTTCTTCTACCGTTTCGTTGAGTCCAATAATACCGACGAAAAAAGCACCTTAGATGAAGAAAAATGATCTCTCTTTCTAGCAAAAACCATTCAAAAAAATGGCCCTTAGCGGGCCATTTTTATACATCATTGTCGAGAATAATAGTTTATGTGGTCTTCTTACGCTTATTCTGACGCTGCTGGTCAATCACCACAGCCACCACAATGATGATGCCTTTGATAATATCTTGATAGTAGGCGTCGATACGCAAAAAGGTGAAACCAGACAACATCACACCTAATATCAATGCACCAATGACCGTCCCTGCAATGCGCCCACGTCCACCTGACAAAGACACACCACCAATAACCGCTGCGGCAATCGCATCCAGCTCATACATCAAGCCCATACCGGCTTGCGCAGTTTGGATTCGTGCAATGGCAACCATCGCCGCTAAACCGGTTAGCAAACCAGCAATCGCATAAACCTTAATGAGATGATTATCGATGTTAATACCAGACACCCGTGCTGCTTGAGCATTGGAGCCGATAGCATAGGTAAACTTACCAAAGCGCGTGTAACGCATCACCACATGAAAAATAATCGCTACTATGATAAAGATCACCACAGGCATCCAACGATCTAAACCGTTACCTAGCATGGCAAAATCTTTAGTGAAACCAGAAACTGGGCTACCATCTGTGTACCAACGTGCCACACCACGGGCTGACACCATCATCCCCAAGGTGGCAATAAAAGGCGGTATTTTTGTCTTAGTAATCAACCAACCATTTACAAACCCTGCTAATGCACCAACTGACAAACCGACAATTAATGGCACTACAAAAGGCAAATCCGTTAACGCTGGAAACAGTACCTTAGGCCAAACACTGGTCTGTGCAAAAGTCGCTGCTATCATGGCAGACATGGCCACCACGGAACCGGAAGATAAATCTATACCCCCGGTAATAATAACCATGGTCACACCAATAGAAATAATACCGATTACCGATACCTGCAAGACGATGATCTGCAAGCGGCTCATGTTCATCAAGAAACTTTGCCCAACAAAAAGCCAGCCTAGAATCTCAAACATGATAGAAATACCAACCAAAACCAGCAAAATACTGACTTCAGCCGGTATGCGTTTTTTCTTAGGAACATCCTGAGCGTCGGCCGCCACCGTTGTAGAACTATCCAATGTCGTCATATCAACCTCTTATTCTTATAGTAAGTACTAAAGCCTGTGCACTCATCCATTCGGAATGCCAAGGCCCTAAATCATTATTGAGCAGCTAAACTCATCACAGAAACCTGATCCGCCTCTGAGCGATCTAAAATTCCAGTCACTCGCCCTTCATGCATTACCAAAACTCGGTCACTCATGCCAAGTACCTCCGGTAATTCAGAAGAGATCATCACCACAGCTACCCCCTTATGCGCTAATTTCGTCACTAAGGAGTGAATTTCGGCTTTCGCCCCTACATCAATGCCGCGGGTGGGCTCATCGAGAATCAAAATGCGTGGATTCGTCAGCAACCAACGGCCGATCAAAACTTTTTGTTGATTACCTCCGGAAAGGTTTTCAATGCTCTCTTCCATATCCGGGGTTTTTACCCGCAATTTACGGCACATTTCTTCCGATTCAACATCCAATGCCTGTTGATCAACAAAGCCGCCACCGTTAACAAAGTTTTCGTGTAGCACAGCGGACTGGATATTTTCTTGAATATCTAACGATAAGAAACAGCCGGTTTCTTTACGGTCTTCTGTCAAGAAAGCCATGCCTTTCAAAATAGCGTCATTGGGCGTCTTGATATGCACTTCTTCACCATCAATAAACACGCTACCAGAAGTCGCTGGTGTGACACCAAAAATAGCTTCTGCCACATTAGAACGTCCAGAGCCTACTAAACCCGCAAAGCCTAAAATTTCCCCCGCTCGAACATCGAAAGAAACATCATGAAATACCCCATCTAAAGAAAGGTTTTTAACCGATAATAAAACCTCGCCTATCTCTACCTCTTCTTTCGGGAACATTTGTGATACGTCACGGCCCACCATCATGTGGATGATTTCATCACGAGTCACATCCGCAGAAGCATGCGTCGCTATATATTTGCCATCACGAAAGACCGAAAACTCATCGGCAATTTCAAACAGCTCGTTCATTTTATGGGTGATATAAACAATACCAATGCCTCGCTCACGCAGGCTGCGAATGATCTCAAAAAGATGTGCTACTTCGGTTTCGGTAATAGCCGAAGTAGGCTCATCCATAATCAGCACATCAGAGTTGAAAGAAACCGCCTTAGCTATCTCTACCATCTGACGATTAGCAACCGACAAGTTACTAATCTCAGCGTCAGGATCAAGTTGAATATTTAAGCGCTCAAACAAATCGAGAGTCTGTGCTTTCATCTGATTATGATCAATCAGACCAAACTGATTCATCGGCTCTCGTCGAATCCAAATGTTTTCTGCTACCGTCATGGAATTCATCAGTAATAATTCCTGATGAATCATGGCAATGCCGGATTCTTGTGCTTTTAACGGGTTTTCTAGCGTTATAACGTCACCCCGCAAACGAACCTCACCGCTGTCAGGCTGATAAATACCCGCGATGACTTTCATAAGAGTGGATTTCCCAGCACCGTTCTCTCCCATTAGGGCATGAACCGTTCCAGGACGTACTTTTAAGGAAACATTATCCAGCGCCAAAACCCCAGGAAACTCTTTTCGTACGTTGGCCACTTCAAGCACATACTTGTACGCATGATCCTGAGGAACTGCATCACTCACAGGTAAGGTTTCCATAACTGCTGCGTTACTCATAACGCAATCCCTCCAAATTTCAATTAGGTCAGTGGGAGACCTTTCCACGACATCATAGGAAAAAAAGACACATTAACATCGAGAAAAGGTCTCAGTGGATTACTTCATGTAATTACTAAGATTTGCTGGAGTAACCAATTCAAATGGTACCCAAACCTTCTGATCTACATCGCTGCCTTTTGCCAATTTAACGGCAGCATCAACAGCACCACGACCTTGACCATTCGCACTTTGGAAAACAGTAACGTCTAGATCACCCGCTTTCATTGCCGCTAACGCGTCCGTCGTCGCATCAATGCCCGCAATCACAACAGAATCCATAGAACGACCTGATGCTTTCAATGCTTGAATGGCACCAATCGCCATTTCATCGTTATTAGAAACCACAGCATCAAATTGAATACCAGCGGCAATCCAGTTCGTCATCAAGTCGTTACCCTTGGTACGAGACCAATCTGCAGTTTGCTGCTGAACAATTTTTAACCCTGAACATTCAGGCGTGGCAATAACATCATGAATATCTTGTGTACGTTGCAATGCCGCTTGGTTGGTTAACTCACCCATCATAACCACCAAGTTACCTTTACCACCTAGCAAACGACACACTTCTTGCGTCTGCAAAGTACCAGAAACCACCTCATTAGAAGCAACAAAAGCTTGGTTGTCTGGAAGTAAATCAACGTTAATTGGTTGACGGTTAACGTAAATTAGAGGGATACCTGCCGCCTGCGCATCGTCTGAAATAGACAGAGTAGCATCCGTATCAACAGGGTTAACAATAATGGCATCAACACCAGAGGCGATGAAGTTTTGAACTTGGTTTAGCTGATTACCAACACCATTCTTAGCATCTTCTATTTGCACATCAACATCTTGTTCTTTAGCTGCTTCCTGAATACCGGTGCGCAAAGAAGTTAAGAAGTTATCGTCAAACAGAGCCATAGAAACACCGATTTTTAAATCAGCAGCAGACACAGAAGTGGCTAATAGAGTTGAAGCAATAGCGGTCAATACTAGTTTTTTCATTGGGCGTTTTCCTCGAATGTGAGAGCTTAAGCTCTCTCTTGTTTTTATTATTTCGGTAAAGCGCGTTCAAGACATCGCTTTCATCGCAATTATTTGAACTATAAACCTAATGGAACATATATATTCCATTGTTGACTTGCAATGGAATATACGTTCCAATTTGAGCTCTTAAGGCAATTTTGTCAAGTACATTGAAAGATCATTTTTAACAAAATGTTATTAACACAACTTTATCAAATGCAATCTCAGGTAAAGTTGCTTAAAAAAGATACGCTTGCGATACGAATGCTGGCGCATGACACAAACACATCAACAAAAAATAAGTAAAAGGAAAACGATAAATGGCCATCACAGTCGGAGTAATAGGTACAGGCGCCATTGGTGCCGATCACGCGCGTCGTATCACCCAGACACTAACAGGTGCAGAGGTCATCGCCCTCACTGATGTGAACCTTGAGCAAGCAGAAACCGTAAAAAACACCCTAAAACTCAACGCCACCGTTTACGCCGATGGTCATGAGCTAATCGCTAATAGCGGCGTTGATGCGGTACTGGTCACCTCCTGGGGCGCAACCCACGAAGAATACGTGCTAGCCGCCATCAAAGCAGGCAAATACGTATTCTGTGAGAAACCTCTTGCCACCACAGCGCAGGGCTGCCAAAACATAGTGGATGCCGAAATGGCGGCGGGCAAACGCCTTGTCCAAGTCGGTTTCATGCGCCCCTATGACTCTGGTTACAAAATGCTCAAACAAGCCATCGATTCAGGAGAGATAGGCACACCACTCATGATTCATGCCGCTCACCGCAACCAATCGGTTGGCAAAAACTACAACACGCCTATGGCCATTCACGACACACTGATTCATGAATTAGACGTGTTCCGATGGTTACTAGACGATGAATACGTCAGCACACAAGTAGTATTCCCGCGCAAAACAACCTTTGCCCACGATCAATTAGCTGACCCACAAATTGTCTTGCTTGAAACCAAAAAAGGCGTGCGCATCGATGTCGAAGTCTTTGTTAACTGCCAATACGGTTACGACATTCAATGTGCTGTTGTTGGCGAACAAGGCATTGCTAACCTACCAGAACCCCAAGCCATCACCATGCGCAAAAACGCCCAACTAGGTAACGCCCTATTGACGGATTGGAAAGACCGCTTCATTGACTCTTACGATGTGGAGTTACAAGACTTTTTTGATGGCATCAGTGCCAACAAACTAACCGGACCCTCTTCATGGAACGGCTTGGCAGCCGCCATTGCCAGTGATGCCTGCGTCACTGCCCAACAAAGCGGTCAGATAGAAAAAATCAACCTACCAGAGCGCCCTGAACTGTATCGTTGATTAAAATAAAAAACGGGGAGGAAAACTTCTCCCCCGTTTTTTTTGAAATATATCTTCCAAATTTCAAAAACACTTTGCTAGAAAAGCCTTAAAAAAATCATACTAGAATCCATAAACAACCATTTCAAATTGATTTATAAGGAATTTTTTTGAAAAAACCACCATGGATATTTTTATTCTAAAGTGTTGAACAAATGGAATATATATTCTAATCTAGGGCTTATGGTTACCAACAATAATAAGCAACAGCCAGAGATGGTGGATTCAGCCTCAAGAATCGTCATATTTAAAGCTGGTACGGGAAAGGAAATAAGATGCACAATCACAAAAAACTAGATTTGATCTGCCTTGGCCGTGCTGCCGTCGATCTTTATTCTGAACAAATAGGCAGCCGTTTAGAAGATGTCAGCAGTTTCGCAAAATACCTTGGTGGTTCTTCAGGCAACATGGCCTTTGGTACCGCACGCCTTGGCCTTAAAAGCGCCATGCTGACCCGTGTCGGTAATGAGCACATGGGGCGTTTTGTGCGTGAAGAGCTCGAACGCGCTGGCGTCGACACCAGCCATGTCATTACAGACCCACAACGGCTTACCGCTCTAGTAATACTCGGTATTAAAGATCAAGACACCTTTCCACTGATCTTCTACCGCAACGATTGTGCCGACATGGCAGTCAGCAAAGATGACTTTGATGCCGACTTCATAGGTTCAGCAAAAGCCCTAGTCATCTCAGGGACACACTTCTCCACTGAAAGCACCTACGAAACCAGCAAACAAGCCATTGCCTATGCAAAACAAGCTGGCACGAAATGCGCACTAGACATAGATTACCGCCCCGTCCTTTGGGGACTGACTAATCCTGGTGACGGTGAGACACGTTTTATTTCGAACGAAAAAGTATCGGCTCATTTACAAAGCATTTTAGGGGATTTCGACCTGATCGTCGGTACCGAAGAAGAAGTGCACATAGCAGGCGGCAGCACAAACACTATTACCGCACTGAAAAAGATTCGTGAACTCAGCACAGCGACCATTGTGCTTAAGCTGGGCTCCCAAGGCTGTACCGTGCTAGAAGGCGACATACCAGACAGTGAAAACGACTTTGAGTTACACACTGGTGTGCGTGTTGACGTAATGAACGTTCTAGGCGCTGGCGATGCTTTTATAAGTGGCTACCTACGCGGCTGGATTCGTAACGAGTCCCCTACTAAATGTTGTGTCTACGCCAATGCTTGCGGTGCGCTCGTGGTCTCTCGCCATGGTTGCGCGCCTGCGATTCCAAGCGCCGAAGAATTAGACAACTACATCGCCCGTGCAGAAAGCATTGAACGCCCTGATCTTGACCAAGAATTGAATCATCTACACAGGGTCACCACAGAACGCTTACCTTATGACTGGCAAGACCTGTGTATTCTCGCTTTTGACCATCGCAAACAATTGTTTGATATGGCCAAACAAGCGGGTGCCGATCTTGGTCGTATAAAAACCTTAAAACGCCTCATGGTAGAGGCCCTAGAAGTGGGTTCCAAACAACTAGGCAGCAGCCAATACGGGGTCTTAATCGACGACACCTATGGTCAAGATGCCCTTAACGATGTCACAGGTAAAGGGCTTTGGATTGGCCGCCCTGTTGAACTGCCGAGCTCGCGCCCCATCGAACTAGAAGGTGGCCGCAGCATTGGTTCACGTCTAAAGAGCTGGCCCAAAGAGCACATTGTAAAATGTTTGGTGTTCTACCACTCTCAGGATGAAGTCGAGCTACGCGTAGCCCAAGAGCGCCAAGTCATCGAACTCTATAAAGCTTGCTGTATGTCTGGTCATGAATTTTTATTAGAAATCATCCCACCACGGGACAAAGAACATGATGACAGCGTCTTCACCGACACCATACAGCGCTTCTATCATCTCAATGTACGGCCAGATTGGTGGAAACTGCCACCACAATCTAAATCTAACTGGCAGGCCATTACCGACATAGTAAACAAGTACGATAAGCATTGTCGCGGTGTGGTGATGCTAGGCCTAGATGCCCCAATGGAAGAACTCAAAGAAGGCTTTGCCAACAGCGCAGGCTTTGATATTTGCAAAGGGTTCGCCGTTGGCCGTTCTATTTTCAGTGGCCCAAGTCGCGAATGGTTAGCCAATCGCTATACAGATCAGCAATTCATTGATGGCATTGTTGCCAACTACCTAGAATTGGTGGCGTATTGGAAACAACGCTATGACCATTCATCGCTAAGCGATTCATCACAACTCGCCCAAGAACAGGCTTAAAGGGAAAATACATGAACACCATTAGACTTACCATGGCACAAGCCGTTGTGCGTTACATGATGGCGCAAAAAATTGCGACCGACAGCGGCGTTCAACCCATGTTCGCGGGCGTTTGGGGCATCTTTGGTCACGGCAACGTCGCCGGGCTGGGTGAAGCCCTTTACCAAGTCAAAGAGCAATTACCAACTTACCGTGCCCACAACGAACAAGGCATGGCCCATGCAGCCATTGCCTATGCGAAAACCAAAAACCGTCAGCAAATGATGGCCTGTACTGCCTCGGCAGGCCCCGGATCATTAAATATGGTCACCGCGGCGGCAGTGGCCCATGTGAATCGTATTCCCGTGCTGTTCCTACCGGGTGACACCTTTGCCACCCGTGTCCCTGACCCTGTGCTGCAACAGGTAGAAAATTTCCACGACATGACGCTCACTTCCAACGATTGCTTCCGTCCAGTCAGCCGATTCTTTGATCGCATTACCCGACCAGAACAATTGCTCGCTTCATTGCCACAGGCGATTCGCGTTTTGCTGGACCCCATCGAATGCGGCCCAGCCACCTTGGCCTTACCACAAGATGTGCAAACCATGGCATTTGATTATCCGGTAGATTTCTTCCAAGAAAAAATTCACCGTTTACGTCGTCAAGGGCCGGATCAGCACGAACTCGAAGCCGCCATTGAACTGATTCGCCAAGCGAAAAAGCCGGTTGTGATTGCTGGAGGCGGGCTTCACTATTCAGCGGCGTTAAACGAATTCGATCAGTTTGTCAGCGACCTACACTTGCCAGTAGGTGAAACCCAAGCAGGCAAAGGCGCTTTGGTTTGGGATCACCCACAAAATATGGGCTCCGTCGGCGTGACCGGCGCAGCGGCGGCCAACACATTATTCAGCCAAGCGGATCTTGTCATCGCCGTAGGTACACGTTTGGGGGACTTCACCACGGGGTCCCGTGCCATGATTCGCCCAGACGCTAAGATTCTCAGCCTCAATGTGGCCTCATTTGATGCTATCAAGCACAAAGCCCAAGCTCTCGTCGGCGATGCCAAACTCACACTTCCACTATTAAGCCATGCATTAAAAGGCTGGAAAGTGGCGGATGAGTGGAATGCACAGGCACAAAACGAGCGCCTAAGCTGGAACGCGATTGTCGATAACGCCATGGCAGATAAAGGGCTGGACTTACCCACAGACGCCCAAGTGATTGGCGCTGTCAATCGTGCTGCTGGCAAAAACGACATGGTACTGTGTGCCGCGGGTGGTTTACCGGGTGAATTGCATAAACTTTGGCGCACCAGTCATCCCCGTGGTTACCACATGGAATATGGCTATTCCTGTATGGGCTACGAATTAGCGGGTGGTTTAGGTGCCAAAATGGCCCACCCAGAGGGCGACGTCTACGTCATGGTCGGCGACGGTTCTTACCTAATGATGAATTCCGAAATCGCCACTTCCGTGATGCTCGGCCACAAGGTCATCATGGTCGTGTTAGACAACCGTGGCTTTGGTTGCATAAACCGTCTACAGCAAGCAGGTGGTGGCGCAGGCTTCAATAACCTATTGGAAGATTGCTTAACCGTGCCAGAAGGCGCACCAAAAACCGACTTCGCCGCCCATGCCAAAGCATTGGGGGCAAATGCTGAAAAAGTCGCCAACATCGCCGAGTTAGAACAGGCTCTCATTCGCGCTAAATCGTCACCGATAAGTTACCTAATCACCTTAGACACCGACCCGCTTGCCACCACGCAAGAAGGCGGCCATTGGTGGGATGTAGCCCTAGCGGAAGTATCAGAACGCGAACAAGTACGCGATGCCCGTAAAGCATACGAACAACACAAAGCGCGTCAATTTAACAACCTATAACATTTATTTTGCTGTTGAGGCGGTTCCAACAGGCACAAACGCCATCACTTTGGACAACCTCATCGATTGGAGAAGAATAACAATGAGCATCAGAATCGGCATCAACCCTCTCACTTGGACCAATGATGACATGCCAGCACTAGGAGCAGACACGCCTTTGGAAGTCTGCCTAACAGAAGGCAAACAAGCTGGCTTTAGTGGTTTTGAATTAGGACAGAAATTCCCCCGTACACCGGAAGTCCTTGGCCCTATTTTAGAAGCCCACAATCTAGACTTGGTATCGGGTTGGTTCAGCGGCGAACTGCTTACACGCAGTGTAGAGGAAGAAATCAAGGCCATTCAGCCACATCTTCACCTGTTAAAAACCCTTGGTGCCAAAGTCATGGTGTACTGCGAAGTCACCGACTGCATTCATGGCAAACAGGACACACCGCTTTCCCACCGACCAAGAATAAGCGAAATGCAAATCGCCGAAATGGGTAAAAAACTCACCCAAGTGGCAGATTACTGCTTGGCTCAAGGGGTACAAATCGCCTACCACCATCACATGGGCACAGTGATAGAAAGCCAAGAAGAAGTCGAGTTATTAATGAAACACACCGGGCCATCTGTCGGGCTGTTGATCGATACAGGTCACCTGACCTTCGCTGGTGGCAACCCATTAGAAGTTCAAGCCAAATACGCAGATCGCGTGGTCCATGTGCATTGCAAAGACCTACGCCCTGAAATCTTAAAAGACGCAAAAAACCGCGATCTAAGTTTCCTAGACGCCATGCTCAACGGCGTGTTCACCGTCCCCGGTGATGGCTTTATCGACTACACAAGTTTGTTCAAACAACTTAAGGCCAGCAACTATTCAGGTTGGTTAGTAGTCGAGGCAGAGCAAGACCCTGCCGTCGCCCATCCGCTGACGTATGCCACATTAGGCGCCGACAATCTCAAAGCACTTTGTGCAGAAACACAACTCGATCTGATCAACTAAATTCTCCCTTACACTCGCTTCCCCAAGCGACAAGATAAAAGGTAAGCACATGAAAACGTTAGGCAATTATATCAATGGTCAACAAACTCCAAGTAAAAGTGGTCGTCTCGGTCCTGTTTACAACCCAGCAACGGGCGCACAAAGCATAAGCGTCGCGCTTTCCAGTGCTGACGAAACCCGCACCGCCATTGCTTCGGCCGAAGAAGCGTTTAAAACCTGGAGCAAGGTCACACCGCTTAACCGAGCCCGCGTTATGTTCAAGTTTAAAGCACTACTGGAGCAACACGCCGACGAAATCGCCGAAATGATCACCAACGAACACGGTAAAGTCTTCTCAGATGCCAAAGGCGAACTCACCCGTGGTCTCGAAGTAGTGGAATTTGCCTGTGGTATTCCACATCTACAAAAAGGTGAACACAGCCTAAACGTCGGTCGTGGCGTAGACAGCATGTCCTTGATGCAACCACTGGGTGTGTGCGCTGGTATTTCCCCTTTCAACTTCCCAGCCATGGTACCAATGTGGATGTTCCCTGTCGCCATCGCTTGCGGTAACAGCTTCGTCATGAAGCCATCAGAAAAAGACCCTTCTGTACCGTTACGTTTGGCGGAATTGCTTAGCGAAGCCGGCCTTCCTGATGGCGTCTTCAACATAGTCAACGGTGACAAAGAAGCGGTAGACGTACTGCTAACAGACGAACGTATTCAAGCGGTAAGCTTTGTTGGTTCAACACCCATCGCGGAATACATTTACGCCACAGCGTCTGCCCATGGCAAACGTGTACAAGCCCTAGGTGGCGCGAAAAACCACATGATTGTGATGCCAGATGCGGACCCAAACCAAGTGGTTGGCTCCCTAATGGGTGCGGCTTACGGTTCTGCTGGCGAACGCTGCATGGCAATTTCCGTTGCAGTTTGTGTGGGCGATGAAGTGGCCGACAACCTAGTAGAAAAAATCAGCAAAGAAATCGACGGCATGCGTGTTGGACCAGGCGTTGGACTACCAGAAGAAGCTCACATGGGACCGGTCATTTCCAAAGAACATTGCGCAAAAATCAAAGACTACATCACCATTGGCGTAGAAGAAGGCGCCACACTCATTCGTGATGGTCGCGACTTTGTTTATCCGGGCAACGAAAACGGCTACTTCGTTGGGCCAACCCTGTTTGACCATGTTAAAGAAGGCATGCGCATTCATAACGAAGAAATTTTTGGCCCAGTATTGTGTGTGGTTCGTGCCGAAAGCTACCAACAAGCGCTGGATATGATCAACGCCCATGAATACGGTAACGGTACTTCTATCTTCACCCGTGATGGCGATACTGCTCGTCAATTCTGTGAAGACGTTCAAGTAGGCATGGTCGGTGTTAACGTGCCGATTCCTGTGCCTATGGCGTTCCACAGCTTTGGTGGCTGGAAACGCTCCTTGTTCGGCCCTCTGCACATGCATGGGCCAGATGGTGTGCGTTTTTACACTCGCATGAAAACCATCACCGCTCGCTGGCCTACAGGCCTACGCGCTGGTGCAGAATTCTCTATGCCAACGATGAAGTAAAAAACGCTTAGAAAGAATGACTCTGTCGCACTGGTTTTAGTAGTTAGCCTCCTGACTCAGCAGCGACATTTGCCCACCTAATTAGGTGGGCATTTTTTTTGCGGTTACTCAGAAACAGTCCGATGTATCAATTCAGCAGTGCGGCGTTTCTCTTCGACTCTTTAAACTAGGTACGACCGCCTACCTCATTGAAACACCGCACTGCCTCAACTCATTTAGCTTTGTACTAGCAAAAAGTGAAAGGTCTTCTTAAGCAATCAAAAGTCAGCCATTATTGCTTGAGAAGCATTAGAGTTAGCAAAACAGTCTCGTACAAGATGTCATTGATACGATAAACCAGATACATTATCTGAAAATTGCCAGTGCAGTCATACCAAAAGTGAATATAAAAAATGGATCTATTCCGTCAGTCTATTGAACAACCAGACAACCTCCTTCCGAAAGATGGGGTCGTAAAATACTACGGTGAACTCGTTTCGCTGGCATCTGCTGACGATTATTTTAATCGTTTACTCACTGCCATCGAATGGAAAAATGATGAAGCGGTTATTTACGGAAAACGCATCATTACCAAAAGAAAAGTCGCTTGGTACGCTGATCACGCGTTTGAATACACCTACTCAAACATCACTAAGCGCGCTCTTCCATGGACGAGCGAGTTATTAGAACTTAAAACACTCGTTGAACAAAAAACCGGCGAACACTTTAACGCTTGCCTGTTAAATCTGTACCACGATGGCAGCGAAGGTATGGCATGGCACAGCGATGGAGAGAAAGACTTGAAAAGAAATGGTGCAATTGCCTCATTGAGTTTTGGGGCAGAAAGAAAGTTTGCTTTTAAACACAAAGCCAGTAAAGAAACCCTTGCTCTGGTATTGGAACACGGTAGCCTTTTGGTTATGCAAGGCACCACGCAAACCTATTGGCAACATCGTTTACCGCCAACCAAAAAAGTAACAGAGCCAAGAATTAACTTAACGTTCCGAACCATTGTTAACGACAATAACACGACGCCATCTAATACAAAAAGAGAACCCCCACTCGACGGGCATGATATCCAGCAGATTCAAAGTGACTTAGGGCGGTCTCTCACGGTTCGCCATCCCATGTAGGAAACCGCTAAAAATACAAACAGTAGAACGAGGCTTACCCTGCTCCACTGTTCGTTAATGAGGTTTTCTAATGTGCGGCCAAAAAGATAGCCAACCCCCACTAATAGCGCTGCCCACAATGCGGCTGATGACGCATTAAGCAAGGTGAATTTACGCCATCTAATGTCAGTAAGTGCGACAGGTAAAGCGCCAATAGTCGCATGCCTTTGGGATAGCGGTAAATAAACATATACGCTAAGCCATAGCGATCTAAGAGTTTTTTAGCTGCCGCCGCTAACCGAGCGAATCTGGGGCGTGAGTTCACAAAGTCATCGCCATATTTTCGTACCAAGTGAAAACGCAGCTCATCGCCCAAATAACCGCCACAAAACACCACTAAAATAACCAGTGAGATATCCAAGTAGCCATACTGCGCCGCCATTCCTGCAAACAAAGGGAGAGCACCACTTTTCATGGCGCAGTACATAAATATGACAGGGTAGGAAAGATGACCGTATTCGCTCAGTAAATTTAGCAGGGTGTCCATTTGTCGCTCTTCGATTTAATCTATGCATGCATTGTAATGAATAAAGACCATCAGAGTAACGTTAAAGCTCACCTCACTTGATAAGGTCGCGGAATAAAACACCTCTTATTCTATCGAGATAAGACCTTTGCACGAAGTCACGAGCGAAGCCAAAACGAGGCAAAAATAGACGAAAAAGCGGAGTTTATGGGTTATAAATGAGCATTTTGAGTCTATTTTTAACAAAGTGTTGACGAGCACAGTAGTCGTGAAAAGGTCTCGAGATAAAAATAAAAACGGCTAAATTAGTTGCACAAGGATCATCATGATTAAAATGAAGCACCCAAAAGAGTTGATGCGTTTACGTCGTCTTGCCCTAGCAGCACAAGGGCTATTACAGGTACAACCTTTTGGGGCGGGGTTATTGGGGGCTAAAAAAGCCATTAATCATATAGGTTACGTGCAGATCGATACCATTTCTGTGGTCGAGCGAGCGCACCATCATACACTTCACTCTAGGGTGCCGAATTTCAAACCCGAGATGATGAACAAAATGCTGTTAGATGGCGATATTTTTGAGTACTGGTCACACGCAGCGGCGTTTTTGCCCATCGATGATTTTCGCTTTTCCTTACCTTACAAACACGCCCTTAAAAGCGGTCAAATTCATTGGTATAAAAACCCTGACCACAAGCTCATGGCCGAACTCTTAGCACGCATCAAAACAGAGGGACCATTGCGCTCCCGAGACATAGAAACGAAAACCATAAAAGGTGCTGGTTGGTGGGATTGGAAACCAGCCAAAAAGGCGCTCGAACAGTTGTACATGCAAGGTGACCTAATAGTCAGCCGCCGCGAAGGTTTCCAAAAAATGTATGATCTCACCGAGCGAGTATTGCCCTCTCAAATCAACTCAACCATGCCCAGCGTGGAAGAGTTTGCCACCCATCTGCTGGATCAACAATTACGCTGCCATGGCTTGGTTTCACTGAAAGGGCTAACCTATTTGCGCCGCAATACAGAGCTACGAAAAACCATGAAAACCTTGCTCAACGAAAGGTTAACACAAGGTATGTTAGAAGAAGTTCAAGTAACCAATGGCGAGCAATTCTTCCTAGAAACAGGTGCGCTTGAGCGCCCTATGCCCCGTTCGAATAATCGTCTGCTGATTCTTTCACCATTCGACAACAGTGTTATCCAACGGGAGCGACTCAGAAATCTGTTTCAATTCGACTATCAAATAGAATGTTATGTGCCGGCCGCCAAACGACAGTATGGTTACTTTAGCTTGCCGCTGCTTTACCGTGATGCATTCATTGGACGCATGGATTGCAAAGCCCATAGGAAAGACCGTCATTTAGAAATCAAATCACTGCATTTAGAACAACACAACTTTGACCAAGAGTTGATCATTGCCGCATTTGTTGAGGCCATGACCCCATTCTGTCATTTCCAAAACTGTGACACAGTGTCTTTAACCAAAGCCGACCCCAAGCACCTCTTTCATCCCTTGAACAAAGCACTAGAGTCTCTCGCCTAACTCACTGGGAGGGGGTTAATCGGTAGCAAAATAAAGCCCTCTGCTCCAGCATACGTTAGCGGATAGCACTATGAGGTTGTTTTCTTATCCCACCACTTGGCAGCCACACTCACTCTTACATTGGGTATCGGCTCTGCCATCAATGAACTCAATGCGGCAGCAGGCTAAAAGCTTTTTCTTTAACAGTACTCGACCTCGCCTCAAACGTGATTTTACCGCTGATAAACTCAAACCTTCATGTTCTGCAATCTCTTTCTGTTTTATGGCATCTAGCTCACTGGCTAACAGTATTGAGCTAACGCTTGTGGGTAAATCAGAAATTAACACCCGAATGCAAACATGCAGCTCAAACGCTTGCTGCTCAGGTTCAATATCCGTGATTAAGGTTTCAGCAACGTCTGTATACTCAAACGGTAATTTTCTGCTGCGATAGTAATCAATAATTTTATTTCGACATATCTGATACAGCCATGGCTGCAGTTTTGTGTGATCTTCCAAGGTATCAATGTTTTTAATCACCTGAACAAAGACCTCTTGAAGTATGTCTTCAGCGATAGACCTATCATTCACTTTAGTAGTAATGAAGTTGAGAAGTTTTCGATGAAACTCCTGCCAAATTATCTCAATCATATAGACACCTAGAATGACTAGGGGTCTCCATGAGACCCCCAGTCAAATGGGTTAACAGCAGGACGATTTTTCTTGCCCACAATCACATTCACAGCGCTGGCAGCAATCATTATCCGCACAACAATGAGTATTGTCACAGCGACATGAACAATGCTGATCATCGGCACAGCATGTAGCGTTTTTATTTTCATCAGTTTTCATAGTATAGCCTTCCTATATGTTGTTGGTTCACATAGAGAGACGTGACTCCCTGCAAAAGGATGCACATTTTTATGGAAAGATTTATGTTGACAAGTCACCATTTGGTGACTAATTTGTCACTACTTAGTGACAAAGACCTTAAAAAAACATACAGAGTCTAGATGCAATGGCCAGAGACAGAAAAGAAACCGAACAGCGTTTAGTGGAAGCCGCAGGGCGTGTGTTAGCTAGAGACGGCTTTAAGAAACTTGGCGTTAATGCCATTGCCCGTGAAGCCAACCTAGATAAAGTACTTATCTATCGCTATTTTGATGGCTTATCTGGGTTAATTGATGCCTATGCACGTCAGGGTGATTTTTGGCCTTCGACCGAGGAATTGCTGGGTGAGGATTTAGCCGAGTTTAAACAACGCTCTTTGAGCGACCAGCTTAGCCAGATCGTCGATAACTACGCCGCAGGGATTCGTCGTCGGCCCCTTACCTTGCAAATTTTGGCTTGGGAAATGGTGGAAAGAAACGAACTAACAATGCATTTGGAAAAGGTCAGAGAAAAGTCTGGTGCCAAGTTATTTGAGTGGGTTTGGTACGACGATAAAGCCACCGCCGACAGCCAAATAGATATCGAAGCACTCATGACTCTGTTTTCAGCCTGTACCAATTACCTAGCAGCAAGAAGTACCAGTATCCGTGTGTTTAATGGCATTGATATTAGCGAAGAAGATGGCTGGCAACGCCTAACCAATATGATGAAAAAAATATGCCATTCGCTACTTTAGCGTTTGGTTTTTTTTGCTCTAAAAGTCACCGATAAGTGACAAATAAATTAATGAATACCAACACAAAAGGAAAACACCATGGAAAATCAGACAAAAAATTTAACTCGTAGAAAGCTGCTCAAAAGCAGCCTTAAGGTTACTGGAGGCATAGCCGTTGCGGTATCGGGCGGCCTTGTTTATCGCGCTGTCGAAGAAGATATGTTTTCTCCCTTTGATGGCCCTGCTTACCAGCCATGGAAATCGTGGAAAACAGACCCTCTGAGTTTTCCTCTGGTCACGGTGCAAATGGCGATATTAGCTGCAAATCCCCACAACACTCAGCCTTGGCTATTTAAAGTCCATCAGGATTCCATCGAAATATTTGCAGACAGGCGTAGACATCTGGGCAGCTTTGACCCATTTCGCCGGGAGATGCAAATAGGCCTTGGCTGCGCCATTGAAAACATGACGTTAGCAGCCAAAGCCCATGGCTATGATTCTCAGGTCGAGGTGATCCAAGGAGCATTGGCAGAGCACCCTATCACAGAGGGCATAGACAAAATTGCGACCGTCTCATTCACCCAGGGCATTGCCGAGAATACTTCGCTGTATCAAGCCATTGCGCACCGCCATACTGATCGCAACCCTTACGATGTCACAAAAAGTATTCCGGATGACATGATTCAGGCGTTTGCCACTGAGTGCCAAGCCCACGCCTGCCGACTGGATATTTTCGAGCATGGCAAAGCGCGGCAATCTATCGATCTCCTAATGAACAAAGCAACACAAGCCATAGTGCAAGATGAAGAAATGGTGATGGACAGCACCCGTTGGTTGAGAACCACAGACAAAGCCATTCAAACCCATCGCGATGGCCCGACGCTCGATGGCGCAGGGCTTTCCCCAATGATTCGAGTGCTAGCAAAAATATTTCCCGATCCCACACCGTTAGAAGGCCACCGCATATGGGCCACTGCCACAAAGGAGTCTCATTTAGCGACCGCCGCTGCCATTGGACTGATTTCAATCCGCCATCGTTATAGCAAAGCGGAAAACCTAACCGTCGGTCGCCTATGGCAACGCCTGCATCTCATGGCAACCGTTGCGGGCCTATCCATGCACCCAATGAATCAACCAGTGGAATGGGTAGATAGGCAAAAGCAGTTAGGCCAAGCCAATAGTGCAGAACAACACTTGTCTCTACTCGCGGGTGGGGCCGCTTGGCAAACTACCTTTGCGTTTCGCATGGGCTACCCTACTGTGCCTGCCGTGCCGAGCCCACGAAAGCCGGTTAAAGAAAGCCTAATTTGAATCGCCTATCCGGAACGTTACACGGATGTTTTCTTACGCTAGTGAAAAGTTAAGAATTCCTCTAGTATCAAATAAAAAATAATGTTGCAGGGTTATAAAATGACAGTATTAGCCATTATAGAAACGAACATTACTGATCCCTCATGGATTGAAGCATACACAAAAGAAGTGACTCCTATGGTCTTAGATCTCGGAGGGCGATACCTAACAAGAACCGACAACATTGAATTGCTTGAAGGGGATGAAAAACCTCAGTTTTCAGTCGTCGTAGAATTCCCATCAAAAGAAGTTGCCCTAGGGTTTTATCATTCTAAAGAATATGAACCCTACAAAAAAGCTCGGCACGCAGGCTCTACAAGTAAATTTCTATTGGTTCCAATAGAGAATGGCGCAGAATAGCAAGGTGGGCCTGCCTTGCTAGACAAACTTTTACTTATAGTGAGACCATGGATAGTCAGTCATTAACAAGACTAGGTTTAATGAATACCGTGAATAAAAACAACATTTCGTATTCCGCTAATCACTCCGTAACAAATAGTGGAACTCAACCTGTTGTTTTCTGTTGCTTGGTTTCATGTAGATTATGAGCCACATGTGCAGAGTTTCTATCAAGACTGTGGGTTCAAGACAACTGCTGCCGGGTTGTTAAAAATCGAATAAGCCAACAGCACAAAAATGAGTTTAGCCGATACATCTAAACTACCTTTACCTTCCCTATAATCCTCAGTGTATCTTTTTCATTTATGACAATTGGTCATCATTTCGCCATACAACCGTCACCTAGTTGTCACATATCCGTTCTAATCTGAGTGTTATAAGCAAAGAGATTATGACCCCAAACGGAGCACCACTGTGATACAAGTAGAGCAATTGATTGCCAGTAAATCGCCTCAATTTTTCGACAAGAGCCCACTAATAACTCGTCCTACGTTGAGCGTGTTAAAACGCTTATTCCACGAAAGTGAGGTTAACCACTTCCTGGAAAAGAACGACGACTGTGTCGGCTTCGAATTTATTGACCGAGTACTGGACCATTTCAATTTTGGCTATCAGGTGAGTCAGGTTGACCGTCGTAATATTCCAGCCAGTGGTCGTATGATGATCATTGCGAATCATCCTCTTGGTGCTTTAGATGGCTTAGCTTTGCTGCGCTTAGTGGGTGAAATCCGTCCCGATGTAAAAATAGTCGGTAACGATTTATTAATGGGCTTCGATGGCTTGAAAAACTTGGTTTTACCCGTAGACAATATGGGGGGCAGGACAGGACGCCAACAATTAAAAGCCATTATGAATTGCCTACATAATGAAGAAGCGGTGATTATTTTCCCTGCGGGTGAAGTGTCTCGTATGTCGCCAAGCGGTGTAAAAGACCAACGCTGGAATCATAACTATTTAAAATTGGCACAAAAGACTAATAGCCCACTATTACCAGTGCACATTGGCGGCCGCAATTCCATGTTGTTTTACACCAGCTCCATCGTATACCGCCCACTTTCTACCATTCAACTTGCTAACGAAATGTTCCGCCAAAAAAACCGTAAAATCCCCATGCAAGTTGGTCAGGCTATTCCAATTCAAGAATTAGCCAAGTTGCCATTGAGCGACAAAGAAAAAAACAAATTGGTAAAGCGTCATCTGTACCGTATTGCAAAGGGGAAAAAGCCTTTGCTCAAAACAGAAAAAACCATTGAACACCCACAGAATCGCCAGTTAATTCGTAATGAGTTAAAGCAATCTGAACACCTTGGCAGCACCAAAGACAACAAACAGATTTACTTATTCGATTACGATCAAAGCTCTGTCACCATGAAAGAAATCGGTCGCCTGCGCGAAATCGCTTTTCGAAAAGTCGGCGAAGGGACAGGAGAGCGTTCTGATCTAGATAAGTTCGATCAACATTATCGCCACCTAGTATTGTGGGATGAAGAAGAGCTAGAAATTGTCGGTTCCTACCGGATTGGGGAAGTTGCTCGCTATATGCGTGACGACAGCAAGAATAAAATCTACAGTGCCGAACTGTTCCGCTACTCCTGCGATATGGAACCTTATTTTGAACAAGGTATCGAATTAGGTCGCAGCTTTATACAGCCTAAATACTGGGGTAAACGTAGCTTGGATTATCTCTGGTATGGCATTGGCGCTTACCTAGATAGACACCCAGACATCCGCTACATGTTTGGCCCCGTCAGTTTGAGTAACAGTTACCCACAGGTAGCAAAAGACTTTATTGTCTCCTTCTACCAGCTGTACTTTGCAGACAAAGAACATTTGGCTCGCTCTTTCACACCGTATCAGGTCAACCCGGAACATAGAGACATTATCTCAAACATATTTACTGGGGATAATTACGAAGACGACTTTAAGATTTTAAAAGAACAACTTAGCCATTTTGGTGCTAGCGTGCCGACGCTGTACAAGCAGTACAGTGAACTGTGTGAACAAGGTGGCGTTCGTTTCTTAGACTTTGGAGTCGATGCCGACTTTGGTTATTGTGTCGATGGGCTAGTATTAGTGGATCTAAACGCCATCAAAGAAGCGAAAAACAAACGCTATCGCGGACACAATAGGGTCAATACGCTGTAGCCTCTCAGACCTAAACAGAAAAAGAAAATAGAAAAAAGGCATGGAAATCATCGCCATGCCTTTTGAATTTTCATGCATCCTTAGCAACAACTCAGCAACGGCACTAATGTAAGCCATGATGATTATGTGGATGATGAGATGGGTCTTTTTTTTTCTTATTTTTAACTGTGATCAAATAGATAATCTTACCAATCAGCGCTAAGAACAAAATAAGAAGAACAGCCATTTGTATGCTCATACCCTTACCTCCTGTTTTCTCTGCTACATGTTTAGTTTAGTACGACAAGGAATAAAACGAGCTTATTTTTGCTTAAATTGCACCAAACCATGACATAGATCGGGTTCTTTTCTACACTAAAAGAGCAAAGCATGATGGTTTGCTCTTAGAAAATGCAGCACTTGTGAAGAGTTTTGAGGGCAATAGAAAAAAAACCTAATAAATTAATCACTTGCTATGTATGGCGCAGGACTTGCTTTCAAAGCAAGGAATTGTCCTTTGGGATAATGCGCTAATAAACCAACCAATTATTCACTAACCTTTCACCTCGACAATGGACACAGGAGCTGGAAATGATTGAGAAAAAATATTTAAAAACCAAACCAGAATGCAAAGTGAAATTCGCTTTATCTTCGGACATCGTTGGTAGCGCGAATAAAATTGCAGTCGTTGGCGACTTTAACAATTGGGATGCTTCCGCTAACCCAATGCGCAAACAAAAATCAGGTGTTTTTGCCTCGACGCTCAGTTTAGAAGTCGATAACAGCTATCAATTTCGTTATGTCATCGATGGTAAACAATGGCTAAATGACGACATGGCAGATGCTTATGTCCATAGCCCAATCAGTCATGAAACCAATTGCGTCATCAGTATTTAACCTATCTTATCAAGAACGCTCCCTGTTTAATCGACTAGACAGGGAGCGTTTTTTTGTCTCCCGATCCATTTAAAATAATTTCCAATTAACCTATAAACACAATTTATTACGCCATTTAGCGACTATTGTTAGTAACGAAAATAAGAGCGGGCTGCAATGTATAGCCAAAAAGTGTACAATTATTTTTATTAAACGAGCGTTTAATAAAAAATACAAATGACGAAGACTGCAAACGTCTATCCAGCCGACGCTCACCATACATACAATTAAGAGAGGTTTACCCATGGCACATAAGCAGCAATACATCCACGGCCGCTACCATGCATCTACCAGCGGAGAACACTTTGAAAGCATTAATCCTGCCACTGGGGAAGTGATTGCCACAGTTGAACACGCAGGCCAAGCAGAACTCGATGCCGCCGTTGAATCAGCGAAACAAGGCCAAAAAATGTGGGCTGCAATGAGCCCTGTTGAACGTGGTCGTATTCTAAAAAAAGCGGCTGAGTTACTTCGTGAGCACAACGAAGAATTAGCAAAATTAGAAGTACAAGACTGCGGCAAACCGATTCAAGAAGCGATTTGTGTTGATATCGAAACAGGCGCAGACGTGATCGAATATTACGCAGGCCTAACAGACAAAATTCAAGGCGAATACCAGGACCTTGGCAATGGCAATTTTTTCTACACTCGCCGCGAGCCACTCGGTATTTGCGCAGGTATTGGCGCATGGAACTACCCGATTCAAATCGCCATGTGGAAATCAGGCCCAGCGCTTGCTGCTGGCAACGCAATGATTTTTAAACCATCGGAAGAAACCCCCTTATCGGCACTAAAATTGGCCGAAATCTACACTCAAGCGGGCTTACCGGATGGCGTGTTCAACGTCATCCAAGGGGATGGGCGTACCGGACAGATGATCACCAACCACCCTGAAATTGATAAAGTGTCCTTCACCGGTGAAGTCGGTACAGGTAAAAAAGTCATGTCAGCTTCTGCACAATCCTTAAAAGAAGTCACCATGGAGTTGGGGGGTAAATCACCCATGATCATCTTCCCGGACATGCCTGTTGATCAAGCCGTCTCTGGCGCCATGCTAGCGAACTTCTACACTCAAGGAGAAGTTTGCACTAACGGGACACGAGTTTTCGTACACGCCGACATGATGGACGCTTTCACCAAAGAATTGAAAACTCGCACCGAAGCCATGATAGTGGGCGATCCAATGGACATGGACACACAAGTTGGCGCACTCATTTCGAAAGACCACATGCAAAAAGTACTCGGTTATATCCAAGCGGCAAAAGACGCCGGTGCCACCTTACTTTGTGGCGGTTACCAAGTCACCGAAAACGGTTTAGACAAAGGCGCATTCGTCGCGCCAACTGTCTTCACTAATTGCACCGACGATATGCCTCAGGTACAAGAAGAAATCTTCGGCCCTGTGATGTCTGTTCTAAGCTTCACCGACGAAGACGAAGTCATCAAACGTGCTAACGATACCAAGTTTGGCTTGGCCGCAGGCGTCTTTACCAAAGACTTCGCCCGTGCTCACCGAGTTATCAACCAAATGCAGGCTGGTATTTGCTGGATCAACGCATGGGGCTCCTCTCCAGCGGAAATGCCAGTGGGTGGTTATAAAGAGTCTGGTATTGGTCGTGAAAATGGCATAGATACCTTATACCACTACACTCAAAACAAGAGCGTTTTTGTCGATCTAAACGACGTTCAAAACCCTTATTAAGAGGCAAGCATGGCAAATCAAATATACGATTACATTATCGTGGGTGCGGGCTCTGCGGGCTGTGTACTGGCAGATCGACTCACACAAAGCGGCGAAAATACCGTTCTCCTATTAGAAATGGGCGGTTCGGATAAAAGTATTTTTATCCAAATGCCGACCGCCCTGTCTTACCCAATGAACACAGAAAAATACGCTTGGCAATTTCATACCGACAAAGAACCTGCGCTGGATAATCGTGAAATGCATTGCCCTCGCGGCAAAGTTTTAGGTGGCTCTTCTTCTATTAACGGCATGGTATACGTTCGTGGCCACGCCTGTGATTTTGATCAATGGGAAGAAAACGGCGCCAAAGGTTGGAACTACCAAAGCTGCCTGCCTTACTTCAAAAAAGCAGAATCTTGGAAAGGCGGTGCAGACCTCTATCGTGGCGGAAATGGCCCATTAACGACCAATAACGGCAACGATATGACCTATAACCCCTTGTATCAAGCCTTTATTGATGCAGGCAACAAAGCAGGATACGGAAAAACCGACGACTACAATGGCTTTCGTCAAGAAGGTTTTGGCCCCATGCATATGACGGTTAAAAATGGTGTGCGCGCTTCCACGTCTAATGCCTATCTACGTCGTGCGATGCAACGCCCTAACCTGACGCTAAAAACCGGGGTGCTGAGTCATAAGGTCATATTTGCGGACTCAGAAACAGAAGGTAAAAAAGCCGTTGGCATAGAATTCAGTAAAAATGGTCAAATTAGCCAAGCCAATGCCAGTAAAGAAGTTATTCTTTCCGCTGGTTCCGTTGGCTCTCCGCAATTATTGCAATTGTCAGGGGTTGGCCCGAAAGACGTCCTAGAGAAAGCTGGCGTCCCACTGGTTCATGAGCTACCAGGTGTTGGTGAGAACTTACAGGATCATTTGGAAGTCTATTTCCAGTACCACTGTAAGGAACCAGTCACTCTTAATGGCAAGCTAGGCTTGATTAGTAAGGGCCTAATAGGGACTCGCTGGATCTTATTCAAAGATGGCTTAGGTGCCACCAACCACTTTGAATCCTGCGGCTTTATTCGTTCCCGTGCGGGTTTGAAATGGCCAAACATTCAATACCACTTCCTACCAGCGGCCATGCGTTATGATGGCCAAGCCGCCGTAGACGGACATGGCTTCCAAGTGCATGTTGGACCAAACAAGCCAGAAAGCCGTGGCAAGTTATGGATCGAGTCCGCTGACCCAACAGCCAAGCCTCGTATCCTGTTCAATTACATTTCAACAGAACAAGATAAACAAGACTGGCGGGATACCATTCGACTGACCCGTGAAGTACTGCAACAATCCCCATTGGACGCTTACCGTGGTGATGAAATTCAGCCCGGACTGAATATTCAGAGCGATGAAGAAATCGACCAATGGGTAAAGGAAAATGTAGAAAGCGCTTACCACCCGTCTTGTACTTGCAAAATGGGCGACGACAAGGACCCTATGGCTGTATTGAACGAAGCCTGCCAAGTACGTGGCATAGAAAACCTTCGAGTGGTAGATTCATCCATTTTCCCTACTATCACCAATGGTAACTTGAATGCACCGACCATCATGGTCGCCGAAAAAGCAGCGGACATGATTCTGGGTAAAGAAGCATTACCAAGCCTAGAAGCGCCCGTTTGGATTCATCCTGAATTTGAAACTAAGCAACGCTAAACACAGTTTAAGACACACTCGAGCAATAAAAAAACACCCGCATGAAGTCAATTCATACGGGTGTTTTAGCTTCCGCTTAATGTCAGCCAAACTCAAAAGTCAGCGTTTAAACCAACGCCAAACAAAAAGTACTTGTAACAGTGCAGCCGACACATAGGTCATCGCACAGGCCGTCAAAATGCGTTTCACTTTAGGTAGATCCTGCTCAGGTATGTAATTCCCTTGCGCTAAAATAGGCAGCGCTTTGTTGAAACTGGCGTCCCACTCTTCTGGCAGCATGACCAGTTGAACAAATACAGCTAACAAACCAGATAAGCCCACGACCATCGCGTGTAATGCCACTGCATAAGGCAAATGCAATATCACAGAAATTAGCGGCCATCCTACTAATAAGCCTGCGGTAATACGTCGAGCAACATGAGCAAAAGGCAAATAGCGCGTGCTTAATTTCGAAATAGGTTGCTGCTTTTCATGAGCAATCGCGTGCCCTATTTCATGAGCCGCCACAGCAACCGCCGTCAGCGAGCGACCATTAAACACACTCGGGCTTAAACGCACTGCATGCTGTACAAAATCAAAATGATCATGGCCTTCTTGCGTAGTTTCAACTTTAACGGCATCAAGTTCAAAACGCTTAACCAAGTGTTTAGCAAGCTCACCCCCAGAACCGGGTAAGTCTTTACGCTCTGTGGTATAGCGTTTCAGGGTAAACTTCACCCACATACTTGGGCCGACAATCAGACCAAGGGCAATAATAATTAAAGCAACCCACAACATGTTTTTACCCTTACGTTATCCATCATCAACAAGATTCCCACCTCAATTTTGGCGCTTTTCGATTTCGTAACATACACTGTAATTACTTTACTTTTCACCCTAATGAGCTAGGCATGCGAAATCCTTTAATTAGCCCCATTCTCGCTATTTTAAAAGACAACCCCTGTGGGATTAGCGAGTTTGATATGCTTAAGAAGTTAAAAGTTCAACTACCTGAGCTAAATGAATTGGCTGACGACGCTAACTTACAACTGTTCCGTCAGCACTTTTTTATCATGAATGCTCTTTACCAACTACAAGCCAGCCTGTGGCAAGAAGAGAGCATCATGCTTTCTATTAGTGCTCTGCATATTAAATTGCTCCTAACAGAACAGGTCCATTTATCTGAGAGCACAGAACTCAATGATAGCGTAGACGCAAAACTCGCCGCCTACTACCTAGATTGGACTGAATACGAAAAAACCGATGAAGAGGAAGTCTCCCGCCTGTTAAACAGCTTCTATCGAGGCATTGATTTAAAAGGTGACAGGGAAGCCGCCCTTAAAACCCTACAAATAGCAGAACCAAGTCCAAGTAAAACAGCAATCAAACAACATTATCGTAAACTAGCACAACAGCATCACCCTGATCGGGGTGGCGATAAGGAAACCTTTATTGGATTACGGCAGGCCTACGAGTACCTAATTTTCTAACTGTTTTCTCTTACCATTTGTATGGCTATCTTTTTAAGGCGTTGATTTAGAAAGTCCTAACACTCAATATGAACCCTCTTGATTAAACGTGGTCGAAACCTTCCACGCTGTCTCATTATATAGAATTAGAATTTATGACTTTCCACTTACCCCGTTTGTTACCCACTAAAAATATCTGCCTCTCTGCACTCCGACCGTTCAGTATCACCACCTTTGTATTACTGGTGGGGTGTAGCCAAATGGAAGTTGATCATTCCAACGATTTTACCAACAATGGCCGTGATATCAGTGCTTTCAAACGAGATACGCTCTATCTCAAAGAAAGCCTAATCCCTTGGCTGCCCTACCCAGATGACAGTTTCAAAACGGGGTTAGAAGAACAGATTAAATATTTAAATAGGCTACCTACCGAAAGAAGTTACCAGCTGGAAGAAACTCAGGTCAGCGTAGCAGAGCTCAAATCTGCCATTGAAAACCTAACTGACTGGCTAAATAATCCCTCTCAACAACCTGAGCTGGTGGCCCATCAACTCGCAGGACAAGATAACAGAGGTAATGTACAGATAACCGGTTACTACGTGCCTGTGTTATCCGTTCGACATAACGCAGATGATACCTACAAATACCCCTTATACCGCAAACCCTCACAACCCGATGAAAAGGGCCAATACCCTAGCCGAGAAGCCATTGACTTTGAAGGCGCATTAGATGGACAAGGTTTAGAGATTGCCTATTCTGCCAGCCTAGTGGACAACTTCTTTCTACATGTTCAAGGCTCAGGCATGGTGGAATTTGAAGACGGTCAGCGCGAGCTACTCTCTTGGGGCGGGGTCAACGGACATGCTTATCGCAGCCTCGGCAAAGAACTGATAGAGCGTGAGGAAATTGACCGCGCTGATATATCCGCCCAAAGCATTCGGCAATGGCTGAAAGATCACCCTGACCGCGTACGAGAAATTCTCTCGACTAACCCTAGTTATTTGTTTTTTAGTGAAGGGCTCAGCGACCCCGTCGGCGCAGCCAACGTACCATTAACCCCCTTGTATTCCGCAGCGGTCGACCCCAGCATTATTCCTTTAGGCGCCATACTGCTAACGGAAGTCCCCAAGCTAGATGAAACGGGCAACCTGATAGGCCACGAGTTTCGTTTGCTGCTTGCCCAAGATAAGGGGGGCGCCATTAAAGGCCCCGGACATATAGATTGGTATCAAGGTATTGGGGAAGAAGCACGCTTTCACGCCGGACAACTAAAGCAATTTGGTAAGGTTTGGCTACTCTTACCTAAGCAAGCGTCTCACGAAGAGCAACCTGAAAAAGCGTTATCTGAAGAGCGGCTGCGGAAGAAACACCCGATAGAAGGCAATAACTGAATAAAAGACGGCGCAACGTTCAAATAATCCAGTTGCGTCGTTGTCTCTTTTCATAACTGCGTTTATAAATCGCTAAGCTTAAACGACACAGGTAAAGTAACGCTCAGCTGACTTTCCGTCATCTCTTTAGAGAATCGAGGTAAAGGCGTCGCTTTTTTTATCATATCCAGCACCGCCCGATCCAAACGCTTTGACCCTGACGTTTTACGAATTGCGACATCAGAAACCGAGCCATTCGCATAAACAACAAAATAGAGCGTTACAACGCCTTCTTCACCACGACGACGTGACGCTCTCGGATAACGCTTTTTACTCGCTAATACAGCAGCTAACTTACTGAAATAATCGACTTTGGCGCCTTCATTTCCACCATTATTTTGTGCATTGGCCGTACCCGTCGTCACTTTTTGATTGGCAGCCGAAGGAGGAGCTACTTTTTTAACCGGCGCTTTGACCACCTTTGGTTCAGGCGCTTTTTCTTCTACCTTAGGCTCTGGTTCCTTTTTAGGTTTTTCCTTCGGCTTTTCTTTAGGTATTGGCTTCGGCGCTTTTTTCTTCGGCACGACAATCGCAGACTCTTGCTTCACCACGACCGGCTCTGGTTCAACGATAGGTTCTGGCTCAACGATAGGTTCTGGCTCAACGATAGGTTCTAGTTCAACGATTGGCTCAGGCTCAACAATTGGTTCTGGTTCAATAATTGGTTCAGGCTCAACAATTGGCTCTGACTCAACGATTGGCTCTGGCGGTGTTTCTTCAACCACTTCTTCCAGTGGCTCTTCTACCTCTTTTATTTCTTCTTGAGATGACGTTGTTTGCTCTGCAACGCCCATGTCGCCCATCATGCCAAGGTCAAACTCAATGCCTTGTTGGCCCGCCGCTTGACCACCTTTTGATGGGCTATAAAAAACAGCATAAAATGCCGCAGCATGAACAGAAACCGCTAAAGTACTAGCAAGAATCCAATGTCGTTTGGATATCATTCTTGCCCTCGTTGTAACTGAGTCGCAAGGCTGACTTTCGTCAGGCCAGACAAACGAATTTCACTAAAAATCGGTCGTAGCTCTTCAACAGGTAACAAGCCATCTCCCTTGATCTGCACCCAAAACGCGTCTTTATCCAATGCTGTTTCAAAGGCTTGCTCTAGATAGGGTTTCACTTCGTTCAAAGTAATCAGATTATCGTCCACATAAATACTGCGATCAGTGCCCACAACGATCAATACATTAGGGTCAGACACGGGACGATTTTCATTAATAGACGTAGGAGGAATAACAGGAATAGGATCGGCTTTGCGGATCTGGCCTGCCACCATAAAAAATACCAACATTAAAAAAACAACATTAATGAGTGGCACCATGTTGTCTTCATCGTTTTTGATTTTTGCAGCGAACTTTTGATCTATTTTCATTTCGCCTTCTCTGTCGTGAAAGCATTCGCAATAGACACGGTTTGTGCGCCATTTTCCTTCAAACGATCCGCCAGACTCATCAAGCTTTGTAGGTTCACACCCTCTTCGGCTTGTACCGCGAAAGTGCCTTTTGCATGATCAACAATCAAAGCTTGAAACCAAGTCGTATCGGATAAAGAATGAGCTTCGCCGGTTACCCAAACTTGCCCATCATTTGCTTTCAAGGTCAGCATCACCACATCATTTTCGTCTGGCGTCAACATCGGTTCAGAAGAAACGGATAAAGGGGTATCAACCGTTCGCCAAGGCACAAAACTGGACGTCAGCATAAAGAAAAGCAACAGAATAAACACAACGTCAATCAGCGGTGTCAGGCTAATCCCCTGCTTACGCTTTGGCTGACTGAGATTAAGCGGCATGAACAGCCTCTTTTGTTTTTGGCGTCTTCACCGCCGATTTCTCGACCTGTTCGCTTGCTTCTTCAGACACTTTAGTTGTGGTTTCAAATCTAGAAATAGAGTGTTGATTCGTAAAAACTTGTGTCACCGCATCATTAATATTGTGAGCAATACGATCCACCTTGCGCTCTAACCAGCTATGTAAGCTCACCACAGGAATAGCAACAGCCAACCCTACCGCGGTTGTAAGGAGCGCCTGCCAAATACCACCAGATAATACGGAAGGGTCTACCTGATTACCGGCCCCTTCCATTTGCTGAAAGGCAGTTATCATACCCAATACCGTACCGAGCAAGCCCAGTAATGGACTCAAGGTAGCAATAATTTCCAGCGGGCGAAAATAGGCACGAAGCTGATGCAACCGATTCATCGCAAGTCGCTCTACTTCCTCGCGCACTAACGGCAAAGCAACATTTGCTAATAATAAAGAACGAATCGAAAAACCCACAAGAGAATCAACAGGACGTTTTTCATCTAATAGGGCTAGCGCCTTTTCACTATCGTTCAAACGCCACGCAGACAAAGCCTCATCTACTGTTTTACGGCTTTCCGCACGCAAAGAAGACAGCTGCCATAACTTTAACAAGACAATCGTTAAAGCGACCACAGAGAACACCATCAGGATCCAAACAACGGGACCACCAACCTGCAAAAACTCAATTATTTGCTGTTGCACTGAATGCTCCAAAATACGCTCCAAATTTATAAAATACATTAAAGCCAATGGTATTCATTCTCAACTTCATTTTCAATGTTTAAGGTGCTTAATTAGCCCCTTCTTACTTTTCACCTTCCACTTTAATAATGATCATCAACACCTCAGAAAGAATACCCCAACATGGTGCGAAACAATTCCCGAACAAAAAATAAAGCACCAAAACAATGCAGACATGGAACAAAAATTGCTTTCTTTTATAAAGATCAAGATATTTCGACTAATTTGTCGTTAATCCAGTTCTAAAAAAGAGCAATACAATAATAATGAGCACCCATACGGTGCATATGACCTAGGAGCTTTTCGTGACAGCCACAAACAGTGCAGTAGAAATGCTGGTTTCCAGCTCAAATACTTTTTTCATCCTTCTTGGTGCCATCATGGTATTTGCCATGCATGCGGGATTTGCGTTTTTAGAAGTGGGGACCGTACGCAATAAAAACCAAGTTAACGCCCTCGTAAAAATCATGACGGATTTTGCCATCTCAGCGCTGGTGTATTTTTTCGTCGGTTATCAAATTGCTTATGACATTAACTTCTTCGAAAGCGCTACGGTTCTTTCAGAGCAAAGCGGTTACTCATTAGTTAAGTTCTTCTTTCTGATGACCTTTGCCGCCGCTATCCCTGCTATCATTTCTGGCGGTGTGGCAGAACGTGCTAAGTTCTACCCTATGCTGATTTCGGCAGCGGTTATTGTCGGTGTCGCTTACCCTTTCCTAGAAGGCCTAATCTGGAACGGTAACTATGGCTTCCAAGCTTGGCTAGAAGCAGAATATGGTGCGCCTTTCCATGATTTCGCAGGTTCTATCGTGGTACATGGTTTTGGTGGTTGGGTTGCCCTTGCCGCTATTCTTTTATTAGGCACTCGTAATGGTCGCTTCAGAAACGGCAAACTGGTCGCTTTTGCGCCATCCAACATTCCCTTCCTCGCATTAGGCGCATGGATACTTTGCATTGGTTGGTTCGGCTTTAATGTTATGTCAGCACAAACGCTAGATGGCATCAGCGGCTTAGTGGCCGTCAACTCATTAATGGCAATGGTAGGCGGTATTATTGCCGCCATGATCCTAGGAAAAAATGACCCGGGCTTTATTCATAACGGCCCTTTAGCGGGTCTGGTTGCGGTTTGTGCTGGCTCTGACATCATGCATCCCATCGGCGCCTTAGCTACAGGCCTAGTCGCCGGCGCCTTATTCACATGGTTGTTTACTCTTATTCAACAGAAGTTCAAAAACGTGGACGACGTTTTGGGCGTCTGGCCATTGCATGGCATTTGCGGAACATGGGGTGGCATTGCAGCGGGTATCTTTGGTTTAGAGTCTTTGGGTGGGCTGGGTAATGTTAGCCTAACATCACAATTAATCGGCTCCTTTGTCGGAATCGTCATCGCATTAGGGAGTGGCTTTATTGTTTATGGCGCAGTCAAAACCATGAGTGGAATACGCCTAAGCCAAGAAGAAGAATTCAACGGTGCCGACTTATCTATCCATAAAATAGGCGCGGTGAATAAAGACTAAGCGTGGATCGGATCAACAAAAAAGGCTGTCGTAGTATCGGCAGCCTTTTTTATTCTAATGACAAAGCCAACATCACTCTCTGTCATCCAGCAACTTCTTAAACTCCTGCTCCACATTCTCGACGATGATCATCGAGGACTTTTCCGCTTTGGCTTCCGGTAACAAGGTCTTAATATCCGCTTTAATACGCTTAAGGCCGTCCGACAATTTAGGGTAATCTAAAATAAACTTGTATACGCCTGCTCCGGCAACACCAACGCTTGCTACCGCTTCCCAATATTGCAGAACAAATTCTACAACCGTGCTGCCTTCCCGTGCTTCACTGAGCGACCAAAACAACGCAGACGATTCAGGATTATTTCCGGCGATACAAGACGCATCCACAAAGGGCACACCCTCTTCAGCTAATAGGGATTGAAAACGAAAAGTAACACCCAAGTATTGGGCTAAAATATCGTCATTAACAACACCATGAGCCAATAAATCGCTGCCCAGTTGGTACTGGTTCAAAGTGGCCAATTCTTTGGTATAGGGCGTGTCTAAGTACAGAGTAAAAGCAGCAACAGGCACTACAGAACGAGCACGCGCTACCTGATCACTAAAGAACAGTGCTCGGTCGCCTAAGGAATGGGCAAGGTTCGCCAAGGTTGCCGTGTCGTAGTCTGTGTTCAGCTCCGCCACCCCTTCGATTAAGCCAGTATTTTCTTCATAGGTTTCAATAATGTCATTGAATTCCCCCATAATGCGCTCATAGACTTTTTTACGTTCGGCCAGCTTAGGTTTGTAATCTAGTAAGGAAAATAGCTGATCTCGCAAGGGCGGCTTGCCGGTAAAAATGTATTCGTCTATCAGACCGTAAAACGCCGTTTTGTCCATCTGCTCTTTTTCACACAAAGCATGGATCGCTTGGCGCTTTTGCTGTTGCCAGAACCCACCAAAGGTGTCGGTTAGATCTTGTTCTGGCGCAAGGTTGGGCATGTATTCAGCGACAAATTTTTCGATCAATTCCCGTTTGCTGCGCAACTGCACCTCGTTACCTAGCATGTTCAATACATCTCGAGTGGCCGTTTCAATGTCTACACTTCGGCCTTGCTGCTGATACTTGCTTTGGATGTCCCCAAGTAGCATCAAGATATACGCCACATTCACTTCGTCCCGCTGAATCAGTTCCAGCTCGAAATCCACTTCGTTAATAATGGAGGCGCCTTCATCGGTTTCTTTACGAGTACGATCATGAATGTCCAAATACTTACTTTTAAAATCTTCAAAGGTTTGCTTATCTATGGCTAAATCTTGCCATGCAAAATCGGTAAAAGAGTTCAATTTATTAAGCTGACGCACAATATGACGGAACGAACGGACAAAGGCCAATTGCGCATCTTCACTAATCAAATCATTCACAGCCTCTGGCGTTTGTGCCAAATTAAGTACATCAACCAAGCCTTTATTAAATTCTTCCACATAGAACTCATAAGGCTCCATCAGCACATCTTCACTGGCATTGGTATCACAAAACAATTTGATAGCTTCGTCTGTGTTGTCTTTTAAATTGCGGAAACAAACAATATTGCCCTGAGACTTCACATCCCCCAAAATGCGATTGGTACGAGAAAACGCCTGAATCAAACCGTGATATTTAAGATTTTTATCCACGTACAAGGTATTAAGCTTTTTCGCGTCAAACCCTGTCAGGAACATGTTTACCACCAGCAAAATATCGGCACGATCTGCGTCTTTAAAATTTTTCTTATCACGCTCTTTCATGCGCTTGGCGATGTCTTTGTAATAGGTATAAAAACTCGGGCCGTCTTTCACCGAAAAGCTCGTGTGGTATTGAGCATTATAATCTTCTACATAAGATTCCAGCTTTTCACGGCTGTGCTGAGCTTTCGGGCTGTCTGTTTTAATATCAAAGTCGGGCTCACCAATTAAGCCATTAGCATCTTGATCTTCTTCATTCGCACCATAGGTAAAAATGGTCACCACGCGCAAATCATGCTCACCAGCAAGGCGTTTACGCTTAAAAGCATCGTAATACTTAAATAACACCTCTTTGCTGCTGACGCACATCATGGCAGAAAACTGTTTGTTATGGGTTTTACGTCCATGATTGGCGATCACCCAATCCACGACATCATTCACACGCTTATCGTCTTCCCAATACGCTTTAGTATTAATGTTGGTGACGCTTTCATCGGCTAGAGAACCGTCTTTTTTCTTCAGTTTTCCCCAGTACTCTATCGAAAACTTAAGTACGTTTTCATCGGCAATGGCATTAGTAATCACATATTGATGCAAACGCTCACCAAACAAATCTTTAGTGGTACGTTTACCGTTTTCATTTGCTGTGGCATTTTCTGCAAAAATCGGCGTACCTGTAAAACCAAACATCTGCGCCTTGGTGAAAAATTTCTTAATATTTTTATGGGTATCACCAAACTGAGAACGATGACACTCATCAAAAATAAAGATCACTCGCTGATCTTTCACCGCTTCCATTGCCACTTCATGGCGTGAACGAGTAATCGCAGTATTGAGTTTTTGAATGGTGGTAACGATCAGCTTATTGCTCTTATTACCCAAGCCTGCCATTTGTTTGACTAACGCACGGGTATTGTCGGTTCCATCCACACAGCCTTCGCTAAAATGGTTAAATTCCCGCGTTGTTTGATAATCCAAGTCCGCCCGATCCACCACAAACATGACCTTATCGACCTTAGGCAAATCACACAGCAATTGCGCGGCTTTAAAACTGGTTAAGGTTTTCCCTGAGCCTGTAGTATGCCAAATATAGCCATTCTTACGACCCGCTTTGACACGCTCAACAATCGCTTCCGCCGCGTAATATTGATAAGGACGCAGCACCATCAACAACTTATCAGACTCATGCAAAACGATGTATTTGCTGATCATTTTAGAGACATGACATTTTTCTAAAAAGGCATCGGCAAACGCATCCAATTTAGTGACTAAATGATTATCTTTATCCGCCCAAAAGAAAGTCTGCTTGAAATCTTGGTCGCGGTTATTTGCGTAATACTTGGTGTTCACGCCATTGGAAATAACAAACAACTGGGCGTAATTGAACAAACCATTTTCCGACCAAAAAGAATGACGCTGGTAACGGTTAATCTGATTAAAAGCTTCTTTCAGCTCCACACCACGGCGTTTTAATTCGATCTGCACCAATGGCAAACCATTAATCAATAACGTCACATCGTAGCGATTCTCATACTTACCCTGTTGAGTAATTTGGCTAGTGACTTGGTATTCGTTCTGGCACCAATGATCCGTGTTTAAAAATTTCACATAAACATCACGACCATTTTCCCGAGTAACCAGACAGCGACCTCGCAAGGTTTTTGCCCGCTGGAACACATTGCCCTTATCAAGATGATTTAGCACAAAGGCAAATTCTGCGTCGGTTAATTCCAAATTGTTGTGAATTTCTAACTGGCGTTTTAAATTGGCGCGTAACTCATCACCATTACCAATCTTGACTCGCTCATAACCTAAATGAGTTAAACGAGAAATCAGGCTTTCTTCTAGTTGCGCTTCGGATTGCGTATGAGCGGGGTCGTAGTTGTCGATTGGCGCATGGCCGTGGGCTTCTTCTGTTTCTGCTTGGCGGGTTTGTTGTTCAACCTCTTGTTCAATGACCGCATTTTTAGCGGCGTTGTAGATTTCAATGCCGACTCGTTCGATGTGGTCTTTTAAGCTGTCATTATCAATGTGTTTGTACAGCGACACATCAAACCCATAGATAAGATCTAAATCATCTAATGCTTCCATAACCGAAAACAACACATCACGGCCATCTTGGATAAAAATCGTTAAGTCTATGTCAGACCCTGCACGATAATTGCCTTTCGCACGGGAGCCATAAAGCACCACAGACTCAATATCAGGGAAGCGGGAAAACACCGCAAGAATCCGTTCAAAGTCGTCGTATTTTAACCCGTATACTTCCCTAATCATGGTGTTTTATGTCTCTTCTTGTTGCTTGTTTAAGATAGCCGTGAACACGTCTTTTAAAGTAGAGAAAGCGTGGTAGTAATCATCAATAATGGCATCTAATATTTCTTGGCTGGTTTCGCGGTTGTAAGTGTGTACCGTTAACTGACGTTTTTTGATCATGTCCATCCACACTTCGCCGTTGTTTATTAAACCTTGCTTAGCGGCCAAACGGAATGCATCACGGCTACCTTGAATATCGGTAACACCTTGGTATTGATAAAAGTCTTTAATCACATTCCAAGCCAATTCATAGTTGTATTCAAACGCCTGAATCACGCCTTGTTCTTCCAGTTCGTTCAACTCACGTTCATCCATAATAGTGAACGCCATCTCCAACTGCTTAAAGGAACGCTGGAAGTTATTAAATCTTTGTATCCACCGAATATCGTTTTCCATCATTACCTCTTGTTTACTTAATTAACTATTCCCCCCCTCCCTAGCCCTCCCCTTCAAAGACACAAGGGGAGGGAACAAACCAACCTGCTGCTCATTCCCTGCCAATGTGGAAGGGAACAAACCGACAGCTCCTCCCCTGCCAATGTGGAAGGGAACAAACCAACCTGCTCCTCCCCCTGCCAAGGGGGAGGCTGGGAGGGGGTTAAACAAACATCTTTTGCAGCAGGCCTTTTTTGAAGGTCTCTAGCTGCTTAATCTGCTGCGCCACCGCGTCTATCTTGGCATCAAAGGACGACAGGCAGTCAGCGATTTTTTGTTGTTCGGTTGGGCAAGGGTATAGAAACACAGAATCTGCAACTGTATTCCAATCAGCTCTTGGCATCTTTGATCCAGACTGAATATTAACGATTTTTTGAAAACGACTTGTTTGAACCACAAAAAATAAAAAATCATTCGTGATCTTTTTACCACGCAAGACCCAAATTTCAGATGAACACACACCATCAAAGTTTGGCTTAGCAAACTTATTTAGATAAGGACGTAGTTTTCCAAAAAGTACATCCCCTTGTTTAAATAAAGTTTTGATGCTTTTTTGGTCTAATGAATTAAAAACATTAAGGATTTTACCAGAACCTTGATCTAGGCTCTCAAGTTCAATAGCTGGATATTTAACTGTTTCAATAGACGAATTATAGGATTCGCTCACACGCTTCGCTATTACTCTAAATTCATCACTCTCCCACTCAGCAAATTCACTACCATCATCCTGTTTAAAACGAAGAGTTTGAGAAAAGAGTTGTTGCATCAAGCCGCGCTTGTAGTCGTTTAGCAACTCGCGTTTACGGCACAGCTTGGTCAGCTTGTCGTCGATGCTGGTAAGGAAAGACGCGATTTTTTGTTGTTCTTCTACAGCTGGAAACAAGACAGTCAAATTAAGAAACTCATTTTGACCTAACGTTTTATTTCGCCCAGCACCTCCTGGGGAAGCAAGCCCTAAGAGGTATTTACCTCGCTTTCGCTTAAAGAAATACAGCATAAATTCTAGACATGTTTGCCCATTCTTAGGCAAAAGCATCAGAAACCTATGTGATGCAATAAAACCTTGCTCAGCTTCAGAAGTTAGTGCTACCGATTGTTCCCATGCAAAAACAATATTTATGACAAAGGCTTTTGGATTTACCCAAAATACTCTTTTGTCTCCTAAAGCTTTTCCTAGAATTGGCTCTTTATGGAACACCCCCTTTCCATGCGACCGAATTCCAATCTCTCGATAAACTCTATCAATATCTACGGCAACCGGATCGCTAACTTTTTCGACAAGAGAAAATATTCTTTTACCTTCCCAAAAACGCCCCCCAAACTCTGGAAATCTCAGTTCTGGCACGGTGTTTTGCGCTGTTTTCATAACGGCGCCTCTATGCCCAGTTCGTCACAAAAACCTTGGATGGTTTTGTCCAGTTCCGCCATGTCCTTGTCTAGCTGTTTTAGCTCTTGGGTGACGGCAGCTAGGTCGATGGGCGCTTCTTCTTCAAAGGTATCCACATAACGGGGAATGTTGAGGTTGTAGTCGTTGTCAGCAATTTCTGAAAGCGGTGCGACGTGGGCGTATTTGTCGATCTCTAGGCGGTTGTCGTAGGCGGCGATAATGTCTTCAATGTGCTCAGGCTTGAGCAGGTTTTGGTTTTTCGCCTTGTCAAAGCCTTGGCTGGCGTCAATGAACAAGACATTGTCTGGGTTTTCGCGGCATTTTTTAAACACCAAGATGCAGGTGGGAATGCTGGTGCCAAAGAAGATGTTGGCGGGCAAGCCGATCACGGCATCTAACCAGTTGCGTTCTTCGATCAGGTAACGACGAATATGGCCTTCGGCAGCGCCACGGAATAACACTCCGTGGGGTAACACCACGGCGAGGGTGCCGTTGTCGTCGAGCTGATACAACATATGTTGTACAAAGGCGAAATCGGCTTTCGAGCTGGGAGCCAGTTTGCCGTATTGGGCAAAGCGGTCGTCGCTTTCGAAGATCTTTTTCGCGCTCCACTGGGCGGAAAACGGCGGGTTGGCGACAATCGCGTCAAAGCGTTCGTCTATGTGCTGTGGATTTTCTAAAGTGTCTTCTTGTTTTAGATCAAAATTACGATAATGCACGCCGTGAAGAATCATGTTCATGCGGGCAAGGTTAAAGGTGGTGCGGTTCATTTCTTGGCCGTAAAAATGACCAATGTTGTCTTTGCCCACTTCTTTGGCCACCCGCAATAACAAGGAGCCTGACCCACAGGTTGGGTCATAGACGCTTTTTAAACGGCTTTTGCGATGGGTCACCAGTTTTGCCAATACGGTGGACACGGCTTGTGGTGTATAAAATTCACCGGCTTTTTTGCCAGCACCGGCGGCGAACTGGCCTATCAGGTATTCGTAAGCGTCCCCCAGTACATCACTTTCGCTGTCGCTGATGGCAAAGTCGATACTGTCTAGGTGCAGCATGATTTTCGCGATCAGGGCATTACGGGCATCTGGGTCGCGACCTAATTTGCTAGAAGTGAGGTCCAGTTCTTCAAACAGGTGGTCGAAGTCGTCTTCACTTTCCGTGCCCATTGTAGAGCGTTCTATGTTGTTCAGTACTTCTTGTAGGTCACCAAGGATAAAGTCATCCACCTTGATATCTTGCTCTTTGTTGTCGGTTTCTTCCGTGTGGGCGCCGCGTTTAGCGAGGTTACTAAACAGTTCAGAGGGTTTTAAAAAGTAGCCGAGGCCGCCAAGAACTTCATCTTTTAACGCTTCAATAATGTCTTTTGTGGCATCGTCATTTTCGTCTAGAGTTTGGTAGGTGGGACTGCCGTCTTCGTCTTTTAGGATGTCATTACAGGCGTTCACTAAACGTTCGGAAAGGTATTTGTAGAAGATAAAGCCCAAGCAGTAATCACGGAATTCGTCTGCGTTCATTTTACCGCGCAGTTCGTTGGCGATGTTCCAGAGTTTTTGTTCGAGTTTCTTTTTTTGGTCTTCGGTCATTGTGGCGCCATTCCTAATGCATGCAAGGACATGGAAAGCCATGCCCTTTTGAATGGCAATTATTTTAGGGGGATTCCGCTCTAAAGGCTATGAGGAATCTTGGCTTAAGTTCTGCTCTACCTGTACCAGTGCTTTACGGTAGATAAACCAAGCCGTGACACCCGCCAGTAGGTTACCCACCAGCACACCGATGAAGATGCCTTTCAGCCCCGCTAGTTCAGATCCTATCCATAAACATGGCAAGAAGAAGGCAAACAGGCGCAAGGCGGATATCAACAAGGCGATGTAGGATTTACCCAAGGCGTTGCAGACGGACACCATTAACATGCAAACACCTAACCCTCCTAAACTGATCGGCACCAGCATAAGGTGTAAACTCAGCACGTCGGTTACTTCTTTTTCGCTGCTCATTAAGTTGGCAATAAAACCCGATGAGACAAAGGTCAATAAGGCGATCAGAACTTGTGAGGCGATAATGAATAGCACAGAAATGCGTACCAATTGACGAACATCTTGTAGCTGTTTGGCGCCTAACATGCGCCCTATCATGGGCGGCATGGACATGGTTAGCGCCAATACTGGCACGATGACAAAAAATTCAAAGCGAGAACCCAACGCCCACGCCCCGACCACCGCCGCGCCGAAGCCAGCCAGCAGTTTGGTCGCCAACATGGAAGACACAGACGGCAGCAATTGGCTGACCATGGCCGGCCCCATGATGTTGCCTATCTCGGCCAGGCTTGCTTTCACATTGAACTCTTTCCAATCCAAGCTTAGCCATTTGTTTTGCATCACTTTTGGCGCGACCACCAACACACCGAGACCAAAGGATACTATGGTGGCGATGGCGGCCCCTCTAATGCCAAGGTCTAACGTAAAGATAAAAATAGGGTCGAGTATCATGTTAAGAATGCTCGTCACCACCATTAGAATGCCGGGCAGCATGGTGTTGCCATTGGCTCGGCAAATACTGTAATAAAAATAGAGGATGGCCCCCACCCAAGAGCTTATGAGCCAATAAGGCCAATAGCTGTCTATCACAGGAAACACATCTAATGGCGCACTGAGCATGGTTAAGATTGGGTGTCTCAATAACCAAATAATCATGCCCAATAAAGCGATTGCAACACCGCCAGACACAATCACCAAGCCACCCAATTTCTTAGCATAATTCACATTCTGAGCACCCAGTGCACGGGCAATCACTGCCGTCGCGGCAATGCCTAGGCCAATCTGCACGCCCATCTGTATCATTTGCACTGGCAGGGTAAAACCTTGTGCCGCGAGGGGCAAGATACCTAATTGACCGATAAAGGCACTGTCAACCAGTTGAAAACTCATCAAGGACAAGATCCCGAACAACATGGGCCAGGTCATGCTAAATAGGTCGCGAGCGAGAGAAGGTTGGCTTGAAGAAGACATAAGGTTGTGGACTACCATCAGCAAATTATTGATAGCATTATACGCTAATCAGGTGACAACTTTGTGCTATCTGTCTAAATTTCCAGAAGAAGATCTCGTTGCAAACACTAGGCAAGCAATCGCAATACAAGAAAAAACCAAGAAGCCAGCCGCTAATGGTGTCAGGGTAAAGTGATAAAACAGGCCCACAGTGACAGACAAAATAATGGCAATAAAACTCGATAGCGACGAAATGATAGAAGCCCCTAATCCTGCCGTCTGCCCCAGTGGTTCCATGGCCATGGCATTGACATTACCAAACACCATGCTAAGGCAAGAAAACAACACCATGCAAATACCCATAAAAAGGTGAAAGGGCGGCACACCGTCAAATGACCACACCACCACTAGCAATAAAAAAGACAGGCTGATCATGATCATCAAGGCGCCATAAACACAGCGCTTCATACCGATACGCATAACAATCTTTGCATTAAAAAAATTCACCAGACTTGAGCCAATCGCTAACAGAGCAAAATACAGCGGAAAGCGTTCCCCCACTTGATAAATGTCCTGAAAAATAGACTGAGCTATACTGATGTAGAACATCACACAAGCAAAAACACAACCTAACAATAGGGTAAAGGCCATCACATCACGGCGAGAAACAATTAGGTAGGTATTTTGAGCAATCTGTGAGAAGACGAAAGGCACACGCTTCTCTTTCGGCAGGGTTTCAGGCTGACGCAACCACATCCAAATGCTGGCAATCAGGGCCTGAGCAATCAGCACAGCAAAAACCCAACGCCAACTGCCCAGCAGCATAACAAGCTGTCCCAAAAAAGGCGCTAACAAGGGCACAAGAATAAAGATCATCATCACATAGGACATGATGCGCGCCATAGCAGCGCCCTTATACATATCCCTAATCATCGCCCTAGAGACGATTTTCGGGCCCGATACTCCCAGCCCTTGGATCATACGTCCCACTAATAACATCGTCAGGGAAGACGCCAACAAAGCAATAAACGAACCGATAATGAAGATCCCAACACCCAGAAAAATACTTTTTTTACGCCCCAACGTATCGGATAAAGGGCCAAAGACAATTTCACCAAAAACCATGCCGAACACCATTGCCGAGATAATCCACTGGGTTTGCTGGTAATCCTGAATATTCAGATCAGCAGCTATATGGGAAAAAGCCGGCAATATAGCGTCCATACTCAATGCCGTTAACGACATCATTAAAGCAAATAGCGCGATAAATTCTTTTTCAGGTAAATAGTCTGTAGCACTGGTGGCTTTTTTAAATATCGACACTAAACCAACATCCTTATAATGTATAAAATCGTTTCAGGTACTATAACCCTTAACAAGAATAACAAATGAGAAAGCAATGGATATAGGTCTAGCCAAACACTTAAAACTCAATCAGTTACGCTTAATCTCGGTGATTGCTGAGCACGGCCAACTGAGTATTGCCGCCGATGAAATGGCGATGACACAACCCGCTGCATCGCGCATGCTGAGCGAAATTGAACAAACCATTGGCACCCGTTTATTTGTTCGTCATGCCAAAGGCATGGAGCCTACCTTAGTTGGCCAAGCCGTAGCACGCCGAGCCCATAACCTCTTAGTAGAACTACGGGATCTTGCCCGCGAAGTAGACGAACTCAAAGCGGGTGGTGGTGGCACCACAGCCATCGGCGCAGTAACAGGTGCGGCCGTGGGGTTCGTGATTCCAGCAGTACAACAATTACGTGCGATTTCGCCAAAAGCTGAAATCGACATTAATGTGGATACCAGTGATATTCTCGTACGTGACTTGATAGCGGGACATAACGACTTTGTACTCGCTCGTATCCCAACACAATATGACGCCAATGAATTCGAAATCTGCCCTGCTCGCACGGAATCTGTCACCCTAATGGTGCGTCAGGACCATCCACTGGCAAGTCTTGATAAGGTTAGCGTTCATGATTTAATGCACTTCGAATGGGTTATGCAATCTCACCGCGCGCCAATACGCGAAGCCGTAGAAGCGGCTTTCATGGAAGAATGCGCTGAGCTCCCTATCAGTATCACCAACAGCACCTCCCTACTCGCATTGCTGGCTATTTTAGTTTCTTCCAACGCCATTGCCCCTATCGCCAGTGAGGTCAGCGAATTGCTCATTGGAAATAAAGTTCAAGCCAATCTAAAAGCCTTAAAACTGGACCGCACCATTACCATGAGCCCTTATTATTTATTACAGATGCGTGGTCGACAGTTATCCCCCATTGCCAACCAACTTAAGCGTTTGGTGCTGGCGGAGTTAGAGCAAAAACCCATCAGACCAAACATATAAAAAAAGCGAGCCCTACTTTTTAAAGCAGAGCTCGCTCAACGGCTCATGGTGACACTAAGCCCAGGAGGATAATCAACTAACCAACGAGGTCTTTCGGTAACAAGGCCGTTGGAATGTTTTGATAACACACTGGTCTCAAGAAGCGACGAATCGACAAAGTACCAACGGAAGTGGCACCAAAGTTCGTCGAAGCAGGGTAAGGCCCACCGTGAACCATGGTGTCGTTTACCTCTACGCCTGTTGGGAAACCATTTGCCAACAAGCGACCCGCTTTACGTTCCAACACTGGCAATAATTTCTGACAAGCCTCGTGATCGCCATCATCTAGCTGAATAGTACAAGTCAATTGACCTTCCAAATGGCGAGCCAATTCAACCATTTGCTCAGTGCTCTGGGCTAAGACAACTAACCCCATCGGACCGAATACTTCCTGATGCAATGACGGGTTATCAAGCCAAGCTTGACCACTCACCGTAAACAAATTAGCTAATGCAGTACGGCCTTCACTCTTGGTATGAACAAGGCTGGTTGCTGGTGATTCTGCAAACGCGGCGATACCAGAGCGATAAGCATCGGCAATGCCATCCGTCAACATGGTTTGCGCTGGTGTATTTTCCAACGCAGAACTCGCTGCTGCCATCATGGTCTTTGCGTCTTCGTTATCTAATACGATGGCAATACCCGGATTAGTACAGAACTGACCTGCACCCATCGTTAAAGAAGCCGCCCAGCCTTTGCCCAATTCCTCACCACGATTTTTCAGCGCTTCAGGCATCACAAACATGGGGTTTACTGAACCTAATTCCCCAAAGAAAGGAATCGGTTCCGGGCGCGCTGCACACAAGTCAAACAAAGCACGACCACCCGCTAAGCTACCAGTAAAGCCTACCGCTTTAATAAAAGGATGCTGCACGATCGCTTGACCCACTTGGCGATTGCCACCTTGAATAAGGGAAAAAACACCGTCTGGCATGTTGCAGGTTTTGATTGCGGCAGCAATCGCTTGAGCAACGATTTCACCTGTTCCAGGATGAGCAGAGTGTCCTTTAACGACGACAGGGCAGCCTGCCGCTAATGCCGCTGCGGTATCGCCACCCGCTGTAGAAAACGCCAGTGGGAAGTTAGAGGCACCAAACACAGCAACAGGGCCAATAGGACGTTGCACCATGTGCATTTCTGGACGAGGTAAAGGCGCACGCTCTGGCAAGGCTTCATCAAAACGGCGATCTAAATACTCACCCGATAGAATATGCGTCGCGAACAAACGAAGCTGACCAACGGTACGACCACGCTCACCTTGTAAACGCGCCGCAGGTAGACCACTTTCTTGCACGCCAATTTCAGTTATAGCATCGCCTCTTGCGTCAATTTCATCGGCAATGGCATTCAAAAATGCCGCACGATCTTCACGAGAAGAATAACCGTAAACGTCAAATGCCGCTTCAGCTGCTTGAGCTGCGGCTTCTACATCCGACACTCGCCCTACTGCGAATTCATGGGAAGGCCCTGTGGACGGCTCTGAAGAAAATGTCTTATCGCCTGAGACCCATTTACCTGCAATAAAGTGCTGTCCCGTTAACATGTGTATCTCTCCTCATCGTCTTTGCATTATGAATGTTTGACAGCCATTTAATGACTGTCTTTTGGTACATCAGATCCACGGCAGCCTTTTAAGAAATCAAAATCGGCTCCTGTATCCGCCCCTTCCACATGATCATGGAATAATTTTATGTAACCGCTCTTAGGCGGTTGCAAATGGCTTTCCCACGCGGCTAAACGTGAGGCCATTTCTTCGTCGGAAATGTCCACATGTAAGCGACGATTTTCGACATCAAGTTCTATCATGTCGCCATTTTGAATCACCGCCAGCGGACCACCTGCTGCGGCTTCTGGCGTGGTATGTAACACAACAGTACCATAAGCTGTACCCGACATTCGTGCATCGGAAATCCGTACCATGTCTTTAATGCCCTTGCGTAGTACTTTTGGCGGCAAGCCCATGTTGCCCACCTCCGCCATCCCCGGATAGCCTTTTGGTCCACAGTTTTTCAGCACCATGACGCAGTTTTCATCGATATCTAACGCTTCGTCATTGATCTTGGCTTTGTAGTCATCAATGTCTTCAAATACCACCGCACGGCCTCGGTGCTGTAATAAATGAGGCGACGCCGCAGAAGGTTTCAGCACCGCGCCTTTCGGAGCGATATTCCCTTTTAGAACGACAATACCACCTTTTTGTGTCAATGCTTTTTCAACCGGTAAAATAACATCGTCATTCCAATTTTGAACGTCTTTCACTTCGTCCCAAATAGATTGACCCGATACTGTAATGGCACTCTTATGTAACCTTCCCGCTTCGGCTAGATGCTTAATAACAACGGGCAAACCACCCGCATAGAAAAATTCTTCCATCAAATATTTACCTGATGGCATCAGGTTCACTATGGTCGCAATGTTTTGGCCAAGTTTATCCCAATCATCCAAATCCAAATCCACGCCGACTCGACCCGCAATCGCGAGTAAATGAATCACCGCATTGGTAGAACCACCAATGGCTCCGTTCACACGGATCGCGTTTTCAAACGCTTGACGGGTCAGAATATCGGACGGTTTTAAATCGTCTTTGACCATGTCCACAATACGACGACCAGTAAGGTGCGCCATCACTCGACGACGGCTGTCTACCGCTGGAATCGCTGCATTCCCTGACAAAGCCATACCCAAGGCTTCCGCCATGGACGCCATGGTGCTTGCGGTTCCCATGGTGTTACAACTGCCCGCCGAGCGAGACATAGATTGTTCAGCCTCAAGGAAATCTTCTTTGGTCATTTTTCCGGCTTTTATGTCTTCCGACATTTGCCATAACGCCGTCCCAGAACCCACCCGCTCACCACGGAACTGCCCATTCAACATAGGGCCGCCTGAGACCACAATGGCGGGAATATCCACACTGCATGCGCCCATCATCAAAGCCGGAGTGGTTTTATCACAACCCGCCAGTAAAACCACACCATCAAGCGGATTGGCTCGTAGTGCTTCTTCTACATCCATCGCTGCCATATTACGATACATCATGGCAGTTGGTCGAAGTGAGCTCTCACCAACTGAAAACACAGGGAACTCTAAAGGCAAACCACCCGCTTCATAAATACCATGTTTAACACGATCAGCTAATTCACGAAGATGGGCATTACAAGGTGTAAGTTGCGACCATGTATTACAAATACCAATCACTGGTCGGCCATCAAATAGATCGGCTGGCAAACCTTGGTTTTTCATCCAACTGCGATGGTAAATATGATCTCGTGATGTTCCACCAAACCACTCAGTAGAGCGCAGTTTACGCGGCCATTCTTTTGGCACGAACGTGTTTTCCTTAAGCTCACTCATACCCAACCTCCATCCACAATAAAGTTTTGCGCCGAGCACATAGCTGCCGCATCTGCCCCTAAAAACAACGCCATGTTCGCGATGTGCTCAGGCAGTACTTTTCCAGCGAGGCATTGGCTTTGTTTGATCTTTTCTTCCGCCGCATCATCGACCCACAAGCGAACTTGCTTTTCAGTCATTACCCAACCAGGCACCAAGGTATTTACACGAATACCAAAGCCGCCTAAATCTCGCGCTAAGGAGCGAGTTAAACCATGGGTGGCGGCTTTGCATGTGCCGTACGTTGGATAACCCGCTGTGGCCATCATCCATCCTACAGAACCGAAATTAATGATCGATCCACCACCCGTCTCTCGCATCATTGGCGCCACGGTTTGTGCGGCAAACATGGCGTGTTTAATGTTTACCCCAACCAGTTCGTCAAAGCGTTTTTCGGTTAAGGATTCCAACGAGTGTCGAACATCATTAGCGGCGTTATTCAGCAACACACTGATCGGGCCAAAGGCGTCAGCCGCTGCGCGAATCTTTGTTTGATAGTCTTTAATCTTGGTAATATCACAAGCCTCAAAGCGCACCTGATAACCTTCTTTGGTTAAACGTGCCGCCAGTTCGCTACCAGCCTTTTCATCTAAATCAACAAAGGCCGTTTTCGCACCTTGTTTGGCATAGGCTTCTACAATGGCCGCACCAATACCGGTTGCACCACCCGAAATAAACACTGAGCGGCCTTTTAAATCGGGATAACTGGCTGTTAACGGGCCATCGGATTCTGCCGTTTTCATAATGACATCACCTCGACAATAGGTGATTCATTTGAAGCTTTTGCTTCTTCCCCTAGGGCATTGCGCAAAGGCAAACCAAAGGTAGGAGAAGCAATTTCAAACACGTCGCCTTCTTGGGTCTTTACTCCGTCAGCAAAAGACAAGGTTGCCGTGCCGAACATATGCACATGTAAATCGCCCGGTTGACGGAAAATCGAATATTTAAAATGATGATGCTCTAGATTCTTAAGGGTGTGAGACATATTGTCCTCACCAGACAAGAAACCTTTTTCCCATAAAGTCGCTTCGCCACGCTCAATACGTGAATGCCCTTCTATGTGTTCTGGCAATTCTCCTACCAAAAGCTCGGGCCCGAATGACGCTGGACGAAGTTTTGAATGGGCTAAGTACAAATAATTTTGACGTTCCGTCACATGATCAGAAAACTCATTCGCCAAGGTATAGCCGATGCGATGAATTTTGCCGTCGTCACCCACTAAATAAAAACCAGCAATTTCTGGCTCTTCACCCCCATCTAAAGCAAAAGACGGAGAAGGCAAAGCATCACCCGGTGCAATCACGCCCGCACCATTGCCTTTATAAAACCATTCTGGCTGCACACCCGCTTGACCTTCTTCTGGCTTGCCGCCTTCTACACCCATTTGGAAAATTTTCATGGAGTCCGTTAATTCTTCACTTTTTGCGTGCATGGCATTTCGCGTTGCCGCCGAACCAAGGTGAGTTAAACCGGTTCCTGTTAAATACATGTGTGCAAGATCAGGATGACGAACAGGGCAATCTAAACGATTATTTTTTGCCAACTCGGCTAAATCGATCTTCTCTCCTAATCCATGATTTTCAATTATTTTGCTTAACGACACACTTTGAGCAACCGCCTGTTGGGCTAATTCATAAACACTGAACGCATTGTTTACTAAAAAGGCCTCTGTATCTTGACGACAGACCACACCACCTTGTTTGATTTGAGATAAAAACAACATATCGATTCTCCCCTAGCGTGCTTTTTGTTTGTTGTAGACATCGAAAATAACCGCTAGCAATAAGACCAAACCTTTGATCACTTGCTGCCAGTCAATCCCGATACCAAGAATCGACATGCCATTATTCATGACACCCATAATGAAGGCTCCAACAACCGCACCTATGACTTTACCCACACCGCCAGTCATCGACGCGCCGCCAATAAATACCGCAGCGATCACATCGAGCTCAAAGCCAAAACCAGCTTTTGGTGTTGCGGTGTTCAAACGCGCCGCAAAGATCAACCCTGCCGCCGCTGCGAGCATGCCCATATTGGCAAAGGTTAAAAAGGTCAGTTTTTCGGTATTTATCCCTGAAAGTTTCGCGGCTTTTTCATTCCCGCCTAGGGCATAAATACGGCGACCAATTGTGGTGCTATTAGTGACAAAAGTATAAAACGCCACCAATACCGCCATGATCATCAAGACATTGGGAAGACCTCGGTACGTTCCCAACAAATAGGTTAGATAAATAATCGCACTGGCGATCAAGGCATTTTTGACAATGAAGAAAGAAAATGGCTCATCTTGAATGCCATATTTCAAGGCACGAGAACGAGAACGAGCGGCTAGAAAAGCGATTGCCAGTGCTGCCAAAACACCTAACACCATAGCGGTCACATTAGGACGACCCACACCAAACACGTCTGGGATAAAGCCAGTACTCAATAACTGAAAGCTTTTTGGAAACGGTCCAACGGATTGACCTGCAAGTAACGCCAACGTCAGCCCACGAAACACCAACATACCAGCCAATGTAACGATGAAGGCAGGTATACGCCAATAAGCGATCCAATAGCCTTGTAAACCACCGATAATTAGACCGACAACCAGACAAACAGGCACCACGACTATCGTTGGTAAGTCATAATTTACTGACATAACCGCCGCAAGGGCCCCAATAAAGCCTGCAACCGACCCCACCGACAAATCGATATGACCCGCTACAATCACCAGCAACATACCAATTGCCATAATGATGATGTAGCTGTTCTGTAAGAATAAATTCGTTAAGTTGACTGGGCGCATCAAGGTGCCTTCAGTCAAAAATTGAAACATCGCCATAATCACGACTAAGGCGATTAACATGCCATAGTCACGCATGTGAGATTTTAGATAATTCGCCACAGACGGAGCTGGTTGAACCTCTGTCATTGCTTCTTTTGTTGTACTCATTTGCTTACTCCGCTTAGGCTTTGACTATCATCGACATGATTTTTTCTTGGCTAGCATCTGCTTTATCAAGCTCACCAACCAAACGGCCTTCATTCATTACGTAAATACGATCACACATGCCCAGTAACTCTGGCATCTCTGAAGAGATCATCACCACCCCTTTGCCGTCATCGGCAAGCTGGTTGATGATGCTGTAAATTTCAAACTTCGCCCCCACGTCAATACCGCGAGTCGGTTCGTCTAGAATCAGTACATCGGGCTTTGAATAAAGCCACTTACTCAGCACAACTTTTTGTTGATTGCCGCCAGACAAGTTCATTACTTTTTGAAATACACTTGGGGTGCGTACATTGAGCGCTCGACGATAGTCTTCCGATACTTGGCGCTCCATGTTTTCATCAATCACCCCATGGGAAGACACCCGTTCTAAATTCGCTAACGTAGTGTTGGTCAGAATGCTTTCTTCTAGAATCAAACCCAGTTCTTTCCTGTCTTCAGTGACATAAGCCAAACCATTGGCAATCGCCTTTGGTACAGTCGATACATCCGCGTCTTCTCCACGAAGCGTCACCTTACCGCGAATATTTTTACCGTAACTTTGACCAAATAAACTCATTGCCAATTCCGTTCGACCCGACCCCATTAAGCCAGCAATACCGACGACTTCACCGGCATGAACATTAAATTCAATATCATGAATAATTTGACGCTCTACCGTTTCAGGATGCCAAACATTCCATTCTCTAACCTGCATCAGGGTTTCACCCAGCTTAGTTTCACGAGACGGGTAACGGTTTGCTATGTCTCGGCCCACCATGTCTCGAATGATGTCTTCTTCACTGATCGATTGAGCATGGCAGTCTAAAGTGGACACAGAAGCCCCATCACGAATGACCGTAATGCTGTCAGCAACCCGGCTGATCTCGTTTAGCTTGTGGGTTATCAAGATGGAGGAAATGCCCTGCTCTTTAAATTCAAGCAACAAATCGAGCAGCTTGGCACTGTCGTTTTCCTGCAATGCCGAGGTTGGTTCATCAAGAATTAACAGCTTCACATCTTTTGCTAAGGCTTTCGCGATTTCTACCAGCTGCTGCTTACCCACGCCTAACTGACCTAATAGGGTAGAAGCCGATTCTTTAAGGCCCACTTTGGCAAGTAATTCTTGTGTTCGAGAAAAGGTTTTCGGCCAATTTATAACGCCGTTTTCCACATTTTCATTACCCAAGAATAAGTTCTCTGCAATGGATAAAAGCGGCACTAAAGCCAATTCTTGGTGAATAATAATGATGCCATTTTCTTCGCTGTCCGAGATGCCTGAAAAAGCCATTTTTTGATCATTGAATAAGATATCGCCTTCATAGCTGCCATGTGGATACACACCACTTAGCACTTTCATTAAGGTCGATTTACCTGCGCCGTTTTCCCCTACTAAAGCATGAATTTCACCGGCACGAACTTTGAGATTGACACTGTCGAGTGCTTTCACACCTGGAAACGTCTTGGTAATGCCGCGCATTTCCAAAATAATATTTTCCATAAGAAGCCCCATCAGCGGATGCGTTATCGCCACATCCGCCTTTTATTGTTTTCGTTAAAAGGGTAAATCAAGAAGGTTTACTGAATTTGATTGCGCTTGTAATAGCCACTGCCCAATAACACTTCTTCCCAGTTCGACTTATCGACGGTTAAAGGCTCAAGCAAATAACTTGGTACGATTTTGTAACCATTGTCATAGGTTTTGGTATCATTGATTTCTGGCTTCACGCCACCTAATACAGCTTGCACCATATTCACAGTCACGCTTGCTAAGACACGGGTGTCTTTAAAAATCGTTGAGTATTGCTCACCCGCAAGAATGGATTTAACCGATGGCACTTCGGCATCTTGCCCGGTTACCACTGGCATTTTCATACCACCAGAGCCATAGCCAACGCCTTTTAGCGAAGACAAAATACCAATAGATAAACCATCATAAGGCGACAAAACGCCATCAATTGTTTTATTGGTATAGTGAGCGGACAATAGGTTGTCCATTCGCGCTTGAGCGACTGAACCATCCCAACGCAATGTGCCTACTTTTTCCATACCCATTTGACCCGATACGATGTTGATGTCACCGGCATCTATCATAGGTTGTAGAACAGACATGGCACCGTTGTAGAAGAAGTACGCATTATTGTCATCAGGAGAGCCACCAAATAACTCTACGTTATAAGGGCCTTTGCCTTGTTTTTTCATGCCGCTAACTAAGGATTTAGCCTGCAATACACCCACCTTAAAATTATCAAAGGTAGCGTAGTAATCGACATAAGGGCTGTTTTTGATCAGGCGATCATAAGAAATAACTTTAATGCCAGCGGCATTCGCATTTTCTAACACATTCGATAGCGTGGTGCCGTCAATGGCAGCAATCACCAAGACGTTTACCCCTTTCACTATCATGTTTTCAATTTGAGAAAGTTGATTCGGGATTTCATCTTCAGCGTATTGCAAATCCACTTTATAGCCAGCGTCTTTAAATAGCTGCTCCATGGAAGCCCCATCGGTAATCCAACGGGCGGAGGATTTGGTTGGCATGGCGATGCCAACATATTCTTTTGCCAATACACTGGCGGTACTTAAAACACTTGCAACCATGATAGAACCAGCCACAATCTTCTTAAAGTAGTTCATTAGCTTCTCCTGTCACGACCAAATTTACGCTGCGGATGAGCGTATTCGGTTGGCCGAGTATCGTTTGTTATCTTTATTTTTTTGAGCCAATTAGGCCTTAAAGGACCTGTGCTAAGAGTAGAATCATTACATATACCATTCAAATAGAATAAATGTCATAGAACATACCATTTTTGGCATGACGTAATATTTCGTTACCACAACCTAGGAAAAAGCATTATCAGCTGCGCCTTGAACGCAAATTTCGTATGATGAAAGCACGCTTTACTCGCCCTGTTTCAATTAGAAGGACCCTATGGAATTTATTTGGCTCTTGTTTGCATTTGTCTGTGGACTGGCAGTAAAAATCGTTAACCTACCACCACTGATTGGCTTTCTTTTAGCCGGCTTCTTGCTCAATTATTTAGGCCTAGAGCCCAGTAGTTCCTTGGATTCTCTCGCCAATATAGGCATTACCCTGATGTTATTCAGCATCGGCTTGAAACTGCATGTAAAAGACTTACTCAAACGTGAAGTATGGGCCTCTACCTTAAGTCATATGGGAATATGGACACTGTTGTTCGGTGCCATCGCCCTATTACTTGGTACACTCAGCTTGCCATACTTTGGCCTACTGGATTTCAAAACCGCCGCATTACTGGGTTTTGCCTTAAGCTTTTCCAGCACCGTTTGCATCATGAAGCTGCTGGAAGAAAGTGGCGAACTAAAAACCCGTCACGGTCAATTATCCCTTGGCATTCTGGTCATGCAGGATATCGTCGCGGTTATTTTTCTGGTCGCGGCGACAGGTAAAATCCCTTCAATTTGGGCGCTAGGGCTATTTGGCTTGTTATTGATTCGACCTATTTTCAACAAGGTACTCGATAAAGCGGGTCACGGAGAAATGCTGCCATTAACAGGGCTTTTCCTCGCACTCGGTGGCTATGAATTATTTTATCTGGTGGGGGTAAAAGGTGACTTGGGGGCACTGATTTTCGGCATTTTGTTAGCCTCTCATTCAAAAGCGTCAGAGCTCAATAAATCACTGATGAACTTCAAAGATTTATTCCTGATCGGTTTTTTCCTATCGATTGGTTTTACCGCCTTACCGACGCTCAACATGGTGGGTATCAGCCTAATCATCACCTTAATCATTCTGGCCAAATTTGCTCTTTTCTTTGGCTTATTAACCCAACTCAAGCTTCGTGCACGGACTTCCTTCTTATCCGCTATGATTTTGTCGAATTACAGCGAGTTCGGCTTGATTGTGGTGGCCTTGAGCGTGGCAAACGGCTGGATTGCTAAAGATTGGCTGGTGATATTAGCACTTGCTGTGTCTTTTTCTTTTGTTATTACGAGCGTGCTTTATCGACTATCACACCGGTTATACCAAACAAACAAAGAAACTATCCGCCAATTCGAGAGCGACAAATGCTTAACTGAAGATGTGTTCACCCAGCCAAAGAATGCCGAAATATTGGTGATTGGTTTAGGGCGAGTAGGTCGAGGGGCCTTTGAATCATTAAAAACCCTCGCAGGTAAAAACATTATCGCGGGCATGGATGCCGATCAGAACCGAATTAAAGCAATGCAGGACGCTCAAGAAAACGTCTTCTATGGGGACGGTGAAGACGCCGATCTATGGGAGCATTTAGATACCTCGGATATTCGTCTGGTATTGCTCGCCTTACCTATCGCGGAAGACAGTACTAATATCGCCATCCAGCTGCGCAAAGCCAACTACCAAGGTCAAATCGCCGCCATTGCCCGGTACCAAGACGAGCGCGAAGATTTACTGGCTTCAGGCATAAACAACGTCTTCAACTTCTACACGGACGCGGGTACCGGCTTCGCGGAAGAAAGCCTAACCTTGATTCATTCCGTAGAAAAAAACACAGCGTAAAATAAAAGTGCGGAGCCATGGAGCTCCGTATGCTTAAAATCCATCACAGTCAGTAACGCAAGGTTAACCTTTCGCTAATTCTATTTTTGCCCTAATTTCCTCTGCTTGTTCTGTCAGCTCCGAATAAAGTTTGATATCGCCGCTGCGTTGCGCTTGCATGGCTTTTTCCAGTAGCACACCATATTCTTTATCGAGCTTTTTGATCGGATCAGATTTTAGAAAAGAAAACATGGTTATCCTTTGAGGTTATTTTAATGAGGTACTGATTAATACGCAGATTAATTCAATATGGATGACTGTGAAGTGGGTGACGCTGAAATTATTTGATTTTTACGAGCAAACTGACGTTGCTGTGCTTTTTCTAACGTATGTAACTTTTGCTCTTCATCGTCGGAATGCCAACTGAGTATTTCTTGTAAACTTCGAGCACAACCTAAACAAATATCTTGATCATCTAAACAACATTGTCGTACGCAGGGGTTGGCGGTAGGCATGGCAACGTCCTTATTCATCATAATCAAATCACTAAAGAGTATAGACCATCAATGGAATGTTACCGCTATGCTGAACACATAAAAAAACACCCATTGGAATCAATAGGTGTTTTTGAGTTTTATCAGTTACTAAAATCCATTTAACAATGGGTGGTATTGGTAACGTAAAGTATCAAACGTCTAAAAAGTCCATGATGCCTTCAGCCGCTTTACGACCTTCATCAATGGCAGTTACCACAAGATCCGAGCCGCGAACCATATCACCACCAGCGAAGATTTTTTCGTTTGTGGTTTGGAACCTATACTCACCTTTACTCGGCGCAACGACACGGCCACGGGCATCGGTTTCAATGCCAAATTTTTCGAACCATGGCGCAGGGCTAGCTTGGAAACCAAAGGCGACAAGAATCGCATCAGCAGGAATGATTTGCTCACTGCCTTCGATCACTTCTGCCGAACGGCGACCATTCTCATCTGGCTCACCCATTTTTGTTTCAACCACCTTAATGCCTTCCACTTTACCGTCACCAACAATTTCCACTGGCTGGCGGTTAAAAAGGAACTGTACGCCTTCTTCTTTGGCGTTGGTGACTTCTTTACGAGAACCGGGCATGTTTTCTTGGTCACGACGGTAAGCACAAGACACGCTTTTCGCCCCTTGACGAATCGCAGTACGGTTACAGTCCATCGCCGTATCACCACCACCTAAAACAACGACTTGCTTGCCTTTTAGGTTGATGTAATCGGCTTCGTCTTCTTCGAAGTCTAGGCAATGATTCACATTGGATATCAAATAATCTAAGGCATCATAAACACCCGGAAGATCTTCACCTGGGAAGCCACCTTTCATGTATTTGTAAGTTCCCATGCCGAGGAAAACAGCATCGTACTCTTCTAATACATGTTCAAACGGCACGTCATCACCCACCGACGTACCCAAGACAAATTCTACCCCCATCTCTTCAAACACTTCACGGCGACGTGTCATCACAGATTTTTCTAACTTAAATTCTGGAATACCGAAAGTTAACAAGCCGCCGATTTCTGGGTATTTATCAAACACCACAGGCTTGATGCCATTGCGTACCAATACATCGGCACACGCCAGACCAGCAGGGCCAGCCCCAACAATCGCAACGGTTTTGTTAATGGGCTCTACATTAGACATATCGGGACGCCAACCTAATGCAAAGGCGGTGTCGGTAATGTATTTTTCTACCGAGCCAATGGTTACCGCACCAAAGCCACCTTCACCAAGGGTACAAGCCCCTTCACACAGACGGTCTTGTGGACAAACACGACCACATACTTCAGGTAACGAATTAGTCTGATGGCTTAGCTCTGCGGCTTCTAAAATACTGCCTTCGCTAACCAGCTTAAGCCAGTTAGGAATGTAGTTGTGTACAGGACATTTCCACTCACAATATGGGTTACCACATTCCAAACAACGATGGGCCTGCCCTTTGGCACCAGTTTCTTCAAACGGTTTATAAATTTCGACGAACTGACCTTTACGCGTAATTAAAGGCTTTTTCTTCGGATCCTTACGATCCACTTCGACGAATTGAAATGCATTGTTCAAGCGCTCAGACATAAGCTGCTATCTCCTGTGGCCGCTTGCGAACAAGCGGCGCTTCTCTCAAATGGGTCAAACTGATTCATTAATGGTGCTGATTCATCCCAGCATCACAACAGCGTTTTTATTCCGGACGTTGGCGAGTACTGGCCAATAGTGCACCTAAGCTCGCCGCTTTTGGTTTCACCAGCCAGAACTTACCAATGTAGTCGTAGAAGTTTTCTAGGACTTCATGTCCCCATTCGCTATCAGTTTCTCGAACATATTCCTCAATCACAGAACGAAGATGCGAACGATATTCTTCGGTTAATTCCGTGCCAATACGATGTATTTCCACCAACTCGTGGTTATATTTGTCCACAAAGGTGCGATCTAAATCGAGCACATAAGCAAAACCACCTGTCATGCCCGCACCAAAGTTGTAACCCGTGCTCCCCAGTACCGTCACCATACCGCCAGTCATGTATTCACAACAGTGATCACCCGCGCCTTCAATGACCGTATGAGCACCAGAGTTACGCACCGCAAAGCGTTCCCCAGCGGTACCAGCAGCAAACAACTTACCGCCGGTTGCACCGTATAGGCAGGTGTTACCAATGATCGCCGATTTTTGCGATTCGAAACGTGAACCACGAGGTGGGCGAATCACCAATTTACCGCCTGTCATGCCTTTACCAACGTAGTCGTTCGCATCCCCATCTAGGTACATGTTCAGACCACCCGCATTCCAAACACCAAAACTTTGCCCTGCGGTTCCAGAGAGTTTCAACGTAAGCGGCACATCTGACATGCCTTGGTTACCGTAGCGTTTGGCAATTTCACCCGATAAACGCGCCCCAATAGAACGGTCACAGTTGGTCACTGGGAATTCGAACTCGCCCCCTTCTTTTTCTTCAATAACGTCTTTTACGGTATCCCACATTTTCAAGGCCAGTAGACCTTTGTCATGTGGTGGATTGAAGGCAACTTGGCAATACTGAGGTTTATCTGCCGGGATCGCATCGTTAAACAAAATAGGCGATAGATCTAAATTTTGCTGTTTTTCTGTTTCACCCGGTAACAGAGCCAGTAGATCAGTTCGACCAATCAAATCTTGCAACTTAGCAACACCAAGCTTCGCCAACCATAGACGCGTGTCTTGTGCCATGAAGCGAAAGAAGTTCTTGATCATCTCTACCGTACCGATAAAGTGATCATCTCGTAGCTGTTGATCTTGAGTTGCGACACCCGTTGCACAGTTGTTTAGGTGACAAATACGCAAGAATTTACAGCCCATTGCCACCATGGGGGTCGTACCAAAACCAAAACTTTCGGCCCCTAGAATGGCCGCTTTCACCACATCATAACCGGTTTTCAAACCACCATCGGTTTGTAAACGGATATTGCCACGTAGGTCATTAGAACGCAGCGCTTGTTGCGCTTCGGCAAGGCCTAGCTCCCATGGAGAACCCGCATGACGAATAGAGGTCAGTGGCGATGCCGCTGTACCGCCGTCGTAGCCAGAAATCGTAATAAGGTCGGCGTAAGTTTTTGCAACACCCGCAGCGATGGTTCCGACACCCGGTTCAGATACCAGCTTCACAGACACTAGGGCGTCTGGGTTCACTTGTTTCAAATCAAAAATCAGCTGAGCCAAATCTTCAATAGAGTAAATATCGTGATGGGGTGGCGGTGATATTAAGGTCACACCCGGAACCGCATAGCGAAGGCGAGCAATCAGTCCATTTACCTTACCACCCGGCAGCTGACCACCTTCACCCGGTTTCGCACCCTGCGCCACTTTGATTTGTAGCACTTCTGCGTTCACTAGGTATTCTGGTGTCACACCAAAACGACCAGAGGCGATTTGTTTGATCTTAGAGCGACGCTCGGTCCCGTGACGAGCAGGGTCTTCACCACCCTCACCTGAGTTTGAACGACAGCCTAGTTCGTTCATCGCTTGCGCCAATGCTTCGTGAGCTTCTGGCGACAAAGCACCTAGCGACATACCAGCAGAGTCAAAACGAGGAAGAATGTCTTCAACTGATTCAACATCGTCAATCGAAATAGAGGTAGCCTTATCTGATAAAGCAAACAGGTCTCGCAACATAGAAGCAGGGCGAGTGTTTACAAGTTCGGTGTATTTGCTGAAGTCTTCGAACTTTCCACTGCCTACCGCCGTCTGTAGATTACGCACCACATCTGGGTTAAAGGCATGGTATTCCGCATCATGAACGTATTTAAGATAACCGCCCTGTTGAATCGGCTTGCGTAATTTCCAGGCATTGTTCGCCACTGACGCTTGCTCACGTTGGAAATCGATAAAATTCGCGCCTTCAATACGGCTAGAAACGCCTTTAAAACAAAGCTCAACCACATTGTTCGATAAGCCAATCGCTTCAAACAATTGTGCACCACGATACGAAGCCATGGTAGAAATACCCATTTTAGAGAGTATTTTCATCAAGCCTTTGTTAATACCCTTACGATATTTCGCGTGGCAAGCAATCGGGTCACCCAACACTTCGCCTTTATCAATCATGTCGTTAATCAAACGATACGATAGGTATGGGTAAACCGCTGTGGCGCCAAAGCCGAGTAACACAGCAAATTGATGAGGGTCACGGGCAAAACCTGTGTCTGCAATGATATTAGAATCACAACGCAGCCCCACTTTGGTCAAGTGGTGATGAACGGCCCCTACCGCCATAGGCGCAGGAATTGGTAAACTCCCTTTTGCTAGGTCTCGGTCAGTTAATACGAGAATAACCGCGCCATTTCTCACTTCTTGCTCAGCTTTCACTTGCAAGTTTTTAATGGATTCTTCTAAGGAAGAGACTGCTGGATCATAGTTGGTATCTAAACGCACTAGGCGAAATCTATGATCATTCATCGCCAATAAGCGGCTAAACTTACGTGGCGACAACAAAGGCGACGATAGGATAATACGATTAGCGTGTTTTGGTGTTTCTTCGAATAAATTACGCTCTACACCAATACAGGTTTCTAACGACATCACAATCGATTCACGTAATGGATCGATGGGTGGATTGGTTACTTGGGCAAATTTCTGACGGAAATAATCAGATACTGGACGAGTCTGACTAGACATAACGGCCATAGGTGTATCATCACCCATGGAACCTACAGCCTCATGGCCGCTTTCGGCTAATGGACGGAAAATCTGCTCCCGCTCTTCAAAAGAGACTTGGAACATCTTCTGGTAGGTCAGCATTTCGTCTTTAGTGAAAGGTTCAAACTCTTGCGATGATTCCACCAAGATGGTTTCAATTCGAATCCCTTCTTGCTTCAACCACTTTTTATAGGGATGCATCGCTTTAAGGCGATTATCAATATCATTCGTGTGTAAAACCTTGCCATTTTGTGTATCTATGACCAGCATTTGCCCCGGTCCAACACGACCTTTAGACACAACATCTTCAGGTTTATAATCATAAGTGCCGATTTCAGACGCTAACGTAATAAAGCCATTTTTGGTGATTACCCAACGGGCTGGACGCAAGCCGTTACGATCCAACATACAAATCGCATGACGACCATCGGTCATTACCAAACCCGCTGGGCCATCCCATGGTTCCATATGCATCGAATTGTATTCATAGAAAGCACGTAACTCTGGGTCCATGTTCTCTACGTTTTGCCATGCTGGTGGAATGATCAAACGCGCCGCACGGAAAATATCCATACCGCCAGTGACCAAGATCTCCAGCATATTATCCATGGAAGAAGAGTCTGACCCCGTGAGGTTTACTAACGGTTGCAGGTCTTGCAGTTCAGGGATGAGAGGAGAACGTAACTTACTAGCACGAGCCAATGCCCAGTTGCGGTTACCCTCAATGGTGTTGATCTCACCATTGTGTGCCAACATGCGGAATGGCTGAGCAAGTGGCCATCGAGGCAAGGTATTGGTAGAGAAGCGCTGGTGGAAAACACAAATCGCTGTTTGCAGTTTTTCATTGCCTAAATCTTTATAAAAAACAGGCAGATCCACTGGCATCATCAATCCCTTGTATGACAATACCTTGTCAGACAAAGAACAAACGTAGAAATTTTCGTAATGGGCTAAAGCGATTTCCGTTTGACGACGAGCGACAAACAAGCGTGTCGCAAAGGTACGGGCATCCATACGATTACTATCGATAAACACTTGTTCAATTCGTGGCAAACATTCTTCTGCAATTCGACCAAGACAAGAGGCATCCGTCGGCACGTCACGCCAACCAACAACATTCAATTCTTGTTCTTCCAATTGCTTGGTTAGGACCGCACGCTGCTCTGTCGCTAACGCTTCATCTTGATCCAAAAACACCATGCCGATGCCATATAAGTCCGACAAGGTATGGCCAAATAAGTTAACCGCTTCACTGCGTAAAAAAGCATCTGGCTTCTGTATAAGAAGACCACAGCCATCACCCGTTTTTCCATCGGCAGCAATACCGCCACGGTGTGTCATACATGTCAAAGATTCTATGGCTGTTTTAAGCAGCTCATGACTGGTGTTGCCTTCCATATGGGCAATTAAGCCAAAGCCACAGTTGTCTTTGAACTCGCCAGGACGATAAAGGCCTGCATTCATACACCAACTCCCAAAGTTGAAACGTAAAATAATATGATCTGAATTTGAGTATCCGGATGGCTGGGCGCTGAAGCGTAAAAAATCGCTTCGAGAATGATTACTATTTACCCTAAAGACCATCAAAATGGACGGTCATACTACCTCGCAGGTGCCTACTACTCAAATCGATAGCAGGCTGTTTTATGTTACTTTTGTGGTTTTTAAAGGGGGTTTAGCAGTAAATAACTGCGTGTGAGAGAATTATCTATGGTTGGAGTTTTTTCAAACAGAAAATTCCACTGTTCATCGATGTTTTTCAGAGAATTATGGTGAATTTTACTAAATTTAGTCCGTTTAGATAAAAATTGACGAAACAAGACAAAGATCAACCCTGCGATGGTCTGTTTCTTCATTTATCAAAGTCATTGAGCACACGCAAAAGTATCCCGGCGTGTCCGACAGCAAGACTAACTAGCTGTAAAGAGGCCATTTATTGAACCTTTTTAATGTCATCCTGTATGCCACGGGCATTACGAGCCCAAGGATTTAAATCACGGATATCTTTAGGCAGGGTTTCGGCGGCGGCAATCGCTTCACTACGGTTACGATAAACTCCATACACCACAACAAACCAATCCTTGCCGTTATGTATTGACTTAAAATACCCAAAAGCATCAACACTACCCTGATCACGAATGAACTCTTTAACCGTACTCTGATTATGAGTTCCCAATAGTTGCAAAGTGTAGCGATTAGGGTTTTGCGTTAACCACCATTGGGTTTTATCAAAGGGGTCTGTTTCCGTTTTCAGTTCAGTCTTTTCACTAGGAACGACAGTCGGAGCAGCCACTGGAGGAACAGACTTAGGTTGTGGTGGCGCTTCTGTACGAATAGGGACTTCAGCACGAATAGGAGCGGTAGTCACTGTCGGCGCAATGACCGCTGCCACTTTTGACTGTTCGGTGTTTGCCGGTTTCACTTCCGGTTCACCTATGCCCGTTGGTATCGGAGGCAAAATAATGTCACCGCCTTGACCAATTTTACGCTGCATAGCATCAATACGAGCAATGGTTTCAGCGGAGGATTGCCCTTGTCGCGGACTAAGGGGAATCACATTAGAGGTTCTGTCTGTCACCACAGGCGTTTTTTCATCATCTGAATCATTAAACAAAACGGCCATCAAAATACCTAACATGACGACAGACAACATGGCCATATGGGCTAATGGAAAGCCCAACGCAAGATTAAAACGCCCACCAGCCTTTGCTGATTTCCCACCATTACCCATTATCTTTTGTGCAATCTGGTTAATCGCTCCCGGATAACCACCAGAGTCTTGGTGAATTTGTTTAATCTGTTTCTCATCGAAAGGCAGGTTAATACCACCACCAACAGCACGAACTCGATGCAGCAAATAAGCTCGTGTTTGCTCTAAAGAATAAGGCGCTAAAGTCAGAGTATGGCTAAGTTGCTCATAACGAGCCCCTTGATAGGAATCCAGATTACGCGCTAAAGAATATTCACTAAATAGAGCAACATGAGGCACGGTTTGATTATCGGTTGCTAGAGACATCATATCCAACAACATGCTAATGGCGTCGGTATGTAATTCTTGAGCATTATCTATCAAGATAAGCGCCGATTGACCTTTTTCATCTAGATCATGGGAAAACTTAAGTAAAGGGCCAAAGGTGGCCTCATTAGGCGGTTGAGTGAAGTGCCCTGCAAAACCTGCATAAATAGCCTGCAACAGCTGACCAGCAGTCATCAATATAGTGCCCTTCACATGGCTGATCACAGTCGAGTCATCTTGATGACGAGCAAATTCCATCAAAAAACGGCTTTTTCCACTACCCTGTGGGCCTTGAATAACAGATAATAAATTGCTGTATCGACTTAAATGCTCAAGTAAAGCCAGTTGTTGATTACCCTCTTCCGAAGCAAAGTAAGCAGAAGTATCTTTCGAGCCAAAAGGGTCTCTCAGCGTTGCTTTAGGCGGCTGATTTAAGGCATCTTCTAGGTCAAACGAAAAGTCAGACTTCGGCATACTCGTCCTTCAACAATAATTACAGGAGTGCTAAGCAAGACTGGCTTGCTTACTCACCTCAAGCGCGTCTAACAGGCACGCATTAAAATCGTCCATCGGAAAATCCGACGTGACTATCGCCTCACCCATACTACCGAGCAAAACCAAACGCAGGCTACCGTCTAACACTTTTTTATCCAGCACCATACGCTCGATAAAACTTTCCAACGTCATCTCAACAGGAGGCAAAATAGGCAGTTTAGCGGCTTCAAACAACGCCACAGATCTGCTTACGTCCTGTTCAGTCAAATTTCCCATACGCCAAGATAAATCAACGGCTAAAAAGCAACCTGCGGCCACTGCTTCACCATGTAACCACTTGCCATAACCCATCTCAGTTTCAATCGCATGACCAAAAGTATGACCAAGATTTAAGATAGCACGAATGCCGCCTTCTTTTTCATCCTGCGCAACAACATCGGCCTTTGCTAAACAAGAACGATAGATAGCCTCACTGATTTTGTCGTTATCAAGCGCCATCAGCTGATCCATTTCTTGCTCAAGCCAATCAAAAAACTCAGCATCACAGATCAAACCATATTTAATAACTTCCGCCATGCCCGCAGACAGTTCTCGCTGGGGTAAGCTTAATAAAGTTTCAGTATCAATAATCACTGCTTGAGGCTGATAAAAAGCCCCAATCATATTTTTACCGAGGGGGTGATTCACTCCGGTTTTACCGCCAACAGATGAATCTACTTGAGATAAAAGCGTAGTTGGCACCTGGATAAAGGGCACGCCTCGTTGATAGGTTGCCGCCGCATAACCAGCCATATCGCCCACAACACCACCACCTAACGCAACAATAGTGGTCGTTCGATTATGCTTAGCTTCTAATAATGCCGTCATAATGCTGGCATAAGTATCTAGCGTTTTATAGGTTTCACCATCCGGTAAAATGCAAACATCAACTTTATAGTCTGTCGATAACATGGCGACCATGGCATCTAAATACAAAGGGGCGATAGTTTCATTAGTCACTATCATCACTTGTTTGCCATGAATGGCCTTATCAAATAACGCCTTTTGCTGGCGAATGCCACTACCTATGTAGATAGGATAGCTACGTTCGCCTAAATCAACGTTTAATGTACGCATTATGATTCTGTTTTCTCCATTGTCAGATGACGCTGTATAGCATCAACTAGTTTATTAACGACATGCTTAGGATGACGCGAGTCAGTTTCAACAATAAGCGTTGCAACTTCCCGATAAAGAGGATCACGTACAGCAAATAGTTTTTTGAGAGTGGCCTTAGGGTCACCGGTTTGCAGTAGAGGACGATGACTACTTTTAGAAGTGCGATGTAATTGCTGAGCAACTGAGGCATATAAATACACCACTAGAGCATCATTACGGAGAATGCTTCGATTCTCCTCACGCATCACAATACCGCCACCTGTTGCAAGAACCATATCACTGGCATTTTCTTGCACCATGGTTTTTAACACTTGCGTTTCGCGTCTACGAAAGCCGTCTTCACCTTCTTTGTCAAAAATCCAGGGGATGTCGGCCCCTGCATTTTCTTCTATGACTTTATCTGAGTCATAGAACTCTTTGCCCAGAGCTTGCGCAAGTAAACGGCCTATCGTCGTTTTACCAGCACCCATCGGGCCCACTAAAATAATTTTTGGGGCTTTTATCATTGAATTCAATTACATCGAAATTAAGCAGGTTTCGGCCGCAGCCTAGTTAACTGACATTTGTAGCAGCTTTGGTGTAATAAATACAAGTAATTCAACCTTTTCTTGCTGCTGAGACGTCCTTTTAAACAAAGCACCCAACAATGGAATATCACTAAATATGGGAACATGGCTTTCAGACTCAATACGTTCTTCTCTAAAAATACCACCTAACACCAGTGTTTCTTGGTTCTTTACAACCACCTGAGTATTCAAGCGATTGGTCTCCAAACTCGGCACCCCATTCACCAGATCACCGACAAAATCTTGATGAATATTCAGCTCTAACAAGATTTGCCCACCCTCTTTAACAAAAGGTGTCACCTCTAACATCAATGCCGCTTGGCGGAATTCAACATGCACATTATCGTCACTCACAGTTTGATAAGGCACTTCCGTTCCAGACTCAATACGGGCAGGCTGCCCCTCCGATGTCACTATTTTCGGTTTCGACAATATATTCGCCATGCCTTCGCTTTCTAACATATCTAAGGTAAAAGCCAATAGACCAGAACCGCCATTCAGATCTGTAGACAAGCTAGAAGTCGGTGCCAGCGCACCCAAATCAATTGCCCCACCAACAGAAGAGCGCACACCATCCGCTAACTGGGCCTGCCAGTTCACTCCAAACTGAGATTGAGCAGAAGTACTGACTTGGGCTATCTGTGCACTAATTTCAATTTGCCTAAGGGGAATATCCAACCAAGCAAGGGTGGCTTGTAACCCCTCCATTGACCGACAAGCATAAGTAATAATCGAATTAGTCCTATCATCGACAACCAAAGAAACAGGAGGATATAGAGTTTGCAAATGCTTACCAACAACACTTGCCTTAGCATGTTTCAGCATCCAGTAAGAACGTTGACAGCTCACTTCCTCTGGGGATTTTTTGTTAGGCATCAAAACCGCCACATTGCCCTGCCAACGCAGCTTAATATTAGGTTGCTGCGCCACGGCTTCCATCACCTCCTTCCAGCTAGCATCCTTAATAGATAAGGTCAGAACCTCATCAATTTCCGGGCTCATTACCAAGCTTTCATGCATTTGCGCCGCTAACCAAGGCAACACCTCTTGCAACGAACGGGATTCAAAAAGCACGTCCATGGCTTGACTGAGTCGAGGCAACAACAGAAAACTAATCAATACTAAACAGCGAGTAACTTGAATCATTTTCTTCTCCCTTTCTTCCTCACGTCCACTACAAGCAAGAGCATTAGTTTGCCTTTTCAATATTCTCTGCTTGCATGGTACTGAGCACTTCTTTCTTACCATCCTTTGTAATCAAAGTAATCCTGTCATATAACACCTGATCAACCGTCATTGCGGCTTGAGGCAACCAATCCCCTTCACTCACCCAACGCTTTGCTTGCTTGTATTGTAGTAAAGCCGACGCCTGATTATCCGTATGCAAAATCGAAAGCAACTTCCACTCTCGCTCAGCAAAACGACCAGTATGTGATTGAATAGGTAACCAATAATGGGACGCTATACCTTTACGGGGAGCCAGAACATCAAACGATAGATGTCCAAACCAGTTACCATCAAATCGATTTTGCCAAACAACAGAAGAAAGCTTTAAAGCAACCTGTTCTTCGACGTACTCAAGTAAAGTTTGCCACCTGACTAAAGAAGCACCGCCTTCAACCCCCCATTGTCTTGGCACGCCTTCCTTAGAAGCGATCACCTGATGAGATACCCACTCGTCAGTGATGAAAGACGAAGACTCTAATTTTTGCGCCTGATAAAGCGCTTTCTGCCAGTTTTTTATCGCCCGATTCTTAAGCCTATTCTGATAAGTAACCTCTTGGTAAGCATTATTCAGGAAGGGGTACCAAGCAGCCAACTGCAGCACGATCAAAAGAAACACAATCGAAGGGGTAATAGGAAAGCAACGTTGAACATCAATTTTTAGAAATCGAAATAGCCACATCGACAACCTCTTCTTGCCCTCCAGATAAGGGCTCATCAGAACTCAACCGTTCCATCTTCCACTGCCATTCCGGCTGTTTTTCACGCCATGAATCTAACAATAAAGCAGCGTCATCTTCTGCTAACGTTAACATCACCACTGCCGTTAACGCATTGCCTTCGACAGAGTTCAAACGCACCGATATAGGTAACCCCTGCGTTAGCTTTAACGCAATATCTGACGCACTATGCAGGGAATCATTCGACGACCAACTGGACTGCGTCACCATGATTTGTTGACGCTCAAACAGTACATCACGAGATTGCTTATTCCAGCTATCAAAACAAAGATAAGCAATAAGGTTAACTAGTAAACTAATAGAAGCTAAACAAGCAATAAGCCGCCTAAACTCCTGACGCTTTTCTTTTTCAGGCTGATAAGCCTGTAAAGATTGCTGCACGAACCAGCGCCAAGGTTTTTTCTCTCGTTGTGCATTTAGCCACTGTTTATGTGGCACCAATAGGCAGCTCATACCGCGCTGTTTAAATGGCGAACAAAACAAATCTGCCTGCTCCCCCGTACAGGTAAACACCATTAATCGAGTATGTTGACCTTGTACTACTTTCTGTCGATAACTAAAACGTAGATTTTCTGGCGGGGCGAAGGCATCTTCCACAGCATAGGTCAGCGCGACTAACGGCGCCAACTTAGGAGGAATAAGGTGATCTACTTCATGCTCAGAAATGGATAACCAGTCATCAGGCACGACCACTACCACATTTTTTATTCTTTCATTCTGTTCAGAAAACAGCCTATTTTGCATCGCCTCAATTCGTGATGCATCAGGAACAAGCGCATCACCCGGCGGTAACAAGCCGCTTGCTATAGGCACTTTGTGGGAATCAAATAGACTGCATTGTGTCGTAGAGTAAACAGCGACAAAAAACGAAGAAATAAGTGTCATAATTCATCCTTGAAGTAATCAACATAAAATGTATAGCTGTATCTGTCTTCCTGACATGCTCATTCGCAAGATAACACGATTTACTACAAAGTAACCATCTACTCTAAGGCGTTCTATAGGTATAATGCCTATTTCTCCACCCCTCTAAATTGGATTGGTATGTCTAAGGTACTCAAAATATTATTTTTTTTAGGTCTACTTGGTGCTATTAGTGTTGCAGGCGTGACCTACGCCATTTATTACAATGTGAAAGATAAAATACCAACCGTAGCGGAACTCAAGGATATTGAGCTAAGAATTCCGTTACGTATCTATACCGCAGACAATAAACTTATTGGTGAGTTTGGCGAGCAGCGTCGAACCCCTATTAACTATGCCGAAATCCCCCCTAACCTAGAGAATGCTATTTTAGCAGCGGAAGACACTAACTTTTACCATCATCCAGGCGTCGACATTTTAGGTTTGGCTCGAGCTGTCGTACAGTTAATCACCACAGGACAAAAACAAGGCGGTGGTAGTACCATCACCATGCAGGTTGCACGTAACTATTTTTTATCATTCGAGCAAACTTTCACCCGCAAATTCACCGAAATTTTTATCGCTCTCAAGATGGAGCGAGAACTATCCAAACATGAAATCCTTGAACTTTATGTAAACAAAATTTATTTGGGCAAACGCTCTTATGGTTTTGAAGCGGCAGCCCAAGTCTATTATGGAAAAACCTTAGCCGAGCTCGATTTGGCTCAATTAGCCATGATTGCCGGCTTACCTAAAGCGCCGTCTCGTTACAATCCAGTGGTTAACCCCTCACGCGCTTTGATTCGACGCAATTGGATCCTACAACGCTTACTCACACTCGGTATGATAGACAAAGAGTCTTATCAGACCGCTGTTGAAGCTCCCATCACAGCCAAAAACCACGGTGTCGCTCCCGATGTTGAAGCAGGCTATGTCTCAGAAATGGTTCGTGCTGAGCTACATGACACCTTTGGCGATGACCTCTACAACGCTGGCATGACGGTTTACACCACTATTGACTCAGGCAAGCAAAAAGCAGCCAACGCCGCTATCTTCCGTGGGGTGTTAAACTATGACATGCGCCATGGTTACCGTGGCTCTATCGAAACACGAACAGATCTTGTTGATGCACCACTGGATGAACAGGTAAAAGGACTAAAAAAAATTGCCACCTTTGAGGATTGGCAGACAGCCCTAATAATATCCACCACAGATACCACAGCAGATGCCCGCCTCGCCAATGGTGATAGGGCAACACTCTCTTGGGATGCATTAAAATGGGCGAAACCTTACCTTGATGAAAACAGCCAAGGGGAAGAACCAAAAATTGTCCCTGACATCCTTGTTCCTGGCGATATCGTGCGCTTACGACCGGATGAAAAATTAGGCTGGATACTGGCACAAAAACCCACAGTACAAAGTGCATTAATCTCGTTGAACAGCACTGATGGCAGCATTCAAGCCTTAGTCGGTGGCTTCAATTTCTACGAAAACAAATTCAACCGAATTACTCAGTCTAAACGTCAACCTGGTTCCAATTTTAAACCATTCATTTATGCCAGTGCGTTAGATCGAGGTTATACCGCAGCCAGCATCATTAATGACGCGCCTGTGGTATTTAATGATGCTAATCTAGCTTCCGCTTGGCGCCCAACCAATGATGGTGGCAAGTTTTATGGCCCAACACGACTACGCCAAGCACTTTATCGCTCACAAAACATTGTATCGGTTCGCTTGTTAGACGATTTAGGCGTTCGCCCTACCCTAAATTATTTACGTCGCTTTGGCTTCAACCCAGATGAATTACCCCATAACCTTTCCTTGTCGTTAGGTAGTGCCAACTTATCACCGTTACAAATAGCAACAGGTTATGCCGTATTTTCCAATGGTGGCTATCAGGTACAACCCTACTTAATTGATAAAGTCGTCAGTCGCGACCAAGAAGTCCTCTTTCAAGCTAACCCTATTACCGTATGCCGAACTTGTACCCAGCTAGAAAACACCCAAGATGGCAAACCTCAAATGGGACTTTTCAATACCACTGATGGCGTCCGTAACCTCCCCATAGCTCCGCAAGTGCTTGACCCAGAAGTAAACTATATTATTTACGACATAATGCGTGATGTAATTAAGTACGGCACAGGCCGCCGTGCAAGAGTATTAAATCGAGATGATATTGCCGGCAAAACAGGTACCACCAATGATGGTCGTGATGCTTGGTTCTCTGGTTTTAACGGCGACATAGTCACCTCTGTGTGGAGTGGCTTTGACAACTCAACGCCACTAGGACGTGGTGAATGGGGCGGATCGGTTTCTCTGCCACCTTGGATCGACTATATGCGTTATGCTTTGAACGAGACGGAGTCTTCATTCGTTCACAAGCCCTCATCATTGGTCACCGTAAGAATTGACCCGAAAACAGGGGAGCGAGCCCTACCCGGCCAAAAAGATGCGCTCTTTGAAATCTTCCGTAAGAAAAATGTGCCTCCTCAACGTAAACTTGATTTACCAACATTAGACAATGGTGCGAGCAATGAGTCTCAGGAAGAAAAACAGGAAAATAGCGCCCTAGAAAACCTTTTCTAAGCCTATAAAATGAAAAAGCGAACACCTAAGTTCGCTTTTTCATTTTATAGGAAGTCTATCTAACTCCATTTTTGCTTAGGTGGCTGATACCTTGAAAAAGCCAGATGAAGCAACTCGGGAGTTTGCTCTCGAATCAACATATCAAGATATTGAGCCTTAACGAAACCCGCTTGCTGCATACTCTCAACCATAGAAAACAAAGGATCATAGAAACCATTCACGTTATAAAAGGCACAAGGTTTTGCATGTAGCCCCAGCTGCCCCCAAGTCCATACTTCAAAAATCTCCTCTAACGTACCAACACCACCAGGCAAGGCAACAAAAGCATCTGCCAACGCCGCCATTTTAGCCTTACGCTCATGCATATCTGCCACCACATGCAACTCGGTTAGGTTTGGGTGAGCTAATTCCCTATCTCTAAGATGTTCGGGAATAACCCCAATTACCTGCCCACCACCCGCTATAACAGAGTCTGCAATCACCCCCATGAGCCCAACATTGCCACCACCATAAACCACAGCAATACCTTGTTGGGCAAAATAATGACCGAGGGCCTTTACCGCATTGGCAAAATCCGGTGTATGCCCAGCAGCAGAACCACAAAACACAGCAACATTCATATTTCCCCCTTCTTAGCCACTTACAGCGATATTTTTAACATAAAAAAAGCGGCCACCTAATTAAGGTGCCGCTTTTTTAGCTTAGCTCTTATTCACCTAGCTGGTTACGATTAAGCACCGAAATGGTCTAGATTCTCAAGAGGATAAAAATCTGGGTATGGAAGGCCTGCAACGCCAGAATCAACCGCTGCACGAGCAACCGCAGCAGAGACGACATTTAGCAAACGCGCATCCATTGGTTTTGGCAAAATATACTCTTTGCCAAAGCTCAGTGCTCCACCACCATAGGCCGCAACCACATCAGCTGGCGCTTCTTCTTTCGCTAAATCTTTTAGCGCATGAACCGCCGCAATTTTCATTTCTTCATTTATCTTAGTCGCGCGAACATCCAAAGCACCACGGAATATGAACGGGAAGCCCAATACGTTATTAACTTGGTTAGGATAGTCTGAACGACCTGTTGCCATAATCAAATCATCGCGGGTTTTATGTGCTAGTTCTGGGCTGATTTCTGGGTCTGGGTTTGAACAAGCGAAGATAATTGGGTTAGCCGCCATCTTGCTAAGCTGCTCAGCAGAGAACAAATCAGGACCAGATACACCGATAAACACATCTGCACCATCGATAGCATCATCCAAAGTACGTTTGTCGGTATCAATCGCGAACATCGCTTTAAACTGGTTTAAGTCATCACGACCAGAGTGAATAACCCCTTTACGGTCAAGCACGAAAATATTTTCACGCTGCGCACCACAAGCAATAATTAGCTTCATACAAGCGGTTGCTGCTGCACCGGCACCTAGACAAACGATTTTAGCGCTTGCAATGTCCTTACCTTGAAGCTCAAGCGCATTCAAAAGACCCGCCGCTGTTACGATTGCCGTACCGTGTTGGTCATCATGGAAAACAGGAATAGAACAACGTTCGATTAGCTGACGTTCGATTTCAAAACATTCAGGCGCTTTAATGTCTTCTAAGTTAATACCACCATAGGTATTCGCAATACGCGCTACAGTATCAATAAAAGCTTGCGGACTTTCTGACTCAACTTCCACATCAACAGAGTTAACACCAGCAAAGCGCTTAAACAACAACCCCTTACCTTCCATGACTGGCTTACTCGCCAATGGACCTAGGTTACCCAAACCAAGAATCGCACTACCATCAGAGATGACAGCAACTAAATTGCCTTTGCCCGTATAGCGGTATGCCGCTTCTGGGTCTTTCGCGATTTCGCGACAAGGCTCTGCAACGCCTGGACTATAAGCCAAAGCAAGGTCTCGAGCAGTTGCCGTAGGCGTGGAAATAGTAACACTTAGTTTTCCTGGAACTGGATACTCATGGTAGTCCAGTGCAGCTTGTTTAATATCTTCTGCCATTGTGATGTTTCCGTTTATTAGGTGTTTTTAATTAGTTTTATAATCGCGAAGTTGGGCCTTGTTTCTTAGCTTTGAAAAAGCTTAAAAGCGACACCTTATCATTTTGAATCGCCAGAATAATCGATATTTACAGGGCATTAAAGCAAAAAAACCTTTAAGAATACCCTATCCATTAATGATCAAAGAAATCTTTGACTTCACGCAAGTCATTAGGATGCCTTACAAGAAGAACCCAAGACGTAAAGTCCGAATGCCGACTTTTTCGCTGATGTTGCCAGCCACGTACTTCAACCATTTTCCCTTCAAGATAAAACACTTTCTGGGCAGGCCAATAGTCTGCAGCATTCGATGGCAAATTGATGACTAAATTCTTATCCGTTTCTAGCCACCAACCACCTCGGTTATGGGTAATAGAGGTAATGGTTATTCGAGATAATACAAAACCAGCTTGTGGCTGCCACTGTAATACTTGCTGCCATAGTCCTTTATACGCATTGCGGGCGTTATTCTCAGCCCCCTCAAAACACGTCTGATACGCTAGATTAGGAGGAACAGCAACACGATAACCAAGTCCTTCGAATAGTAGCTGACTTGTTAGCGAAATACGATCTTTATTGAAGAGGTAGTACAAATATCGACCATATCTATCACGTTCGTTTTTTGATTTCTGCAGGTAAACATAATCACCCGCTAGCACTGTTAACAGCGCCTTTGCCTCCAAAGCATAAGGCTGATGGTGGCCGCTTTTATGATCTAATTCTGGTGTATTGATTCCCACCAAACGCACTTTTCGGCCATCAGCCAGATGCATGGTATCGCCATCCACCACACGTTTAATACGAGCCTTTTCTAGCTCCCCCTGCGCCAAACAGGCGCCATTGTCAGCGTGTACCGCAATAGAGGGCAAAAACAAAAAAAGCGCCAAGACAACTTGACGCTTTTTTGATCTGATCACTGTCATTACACCGCTATTACTTAGCTGTAGTAAGACGTGCTCCGAAACGCTTGTTGAAGCGATCAACACGACCACCAGTATCCAACATTTTTTGTTGGCCTGTGTAGAAAGGGTGACAGTTGCTACATACGTCGATGTGCATGTCTTTACCAGCAGTAGAGTTTAGATTTAGTGTGTTACCGCAAGTACAAGTTGCTGTAATTGCAGCGTAATCTGGATGAATATCATTTTTCATTGTAGTTACCTTCAGGTTTGGTGTGCCGCCACTTGGTCGATATAAATGGGCTATTGCCGCGCCAAGCACCGCACGATTCGTTGTACAGACATTGTACAGTGGTGCCAAGAACCGCGTATTTTAGGGATCTATCACTCAATCAGCAACCTTTTTATTATGCTTTTCTTATAAAATTCGACCTCGCACACAAGCACCACTCTGGCGTACACTTAATACATGGCCCTAACAGTCTCTTTTTGCTTTATAAAACAAGGTTTAACTTAACTCATGCACGAGGCGCTACTGACTCCTTACCCTTTCGTAAAAGTCGCTTTACCTGTGCCTATGCGCACCCTATTCGACTACAAAGTACCGAAAGCTCTGGCCTTACGACATGAGTTAAAACCCGGCATGCGTATCAAGGTTCCCTTTGGTAAAAGCAGTCGTTTAGGAATTATCGTAGCGTTAAGCGAAACCAGTGACTGGGACCCAGAACAAGTAAAACCCTTCACTTCATTACAAGACGAAGCCCCAGTCATTACAAAAGAGCTCATGGCGTTATGTACATGGGCAGCACGTTACTACCATCACCCTATAGGGGATGTTTTCTTTCATGCTTTGCCTGTATTGCTGCGAAAAGGAGAAAATGCCGAGTTTCGAACGGAGAATTGGTGGTTCACCACGCAACAAGGACAAACACAGCCTCTGGAACAACTCACGCGAGCCCCTCGCCAGCAAGACTTCCTTAAAGCCGTACAGCAACACCCAAACGGCTTAAGTCAACACGCCGCGTCGGTACTAGGCCTTGCCCCTGCCGCAGGTAAAACATTAGAAGAAAAAGGGCTATTAAGACGCGAACAGCGCTCATTCAACAGAGGCGGAGAAAAACACGCCCACCAGACCCAAGTGCCTCCAACACTCAACCCAGAACAGTCCATTGCTACGGAAGAACTACTGGATAGGCGACATCACTTTGGTGTGGCGTTGCTTGATGGTGTAACCGGAAGTGGTAAAACAGAAGTCTTCTTACGAGTGATGGAACGCCTTATCGAGGAAGACAAGCAAATTTTGGTGATGGTGCCCGAAATCGGCCTCACGCCTCAGACCTTAAAACGCTTTGAAAGTCGCTTCAATACTGACATTGTATTAATGCATTCCAACATGAATGACAGAGAAAGATTAGATGCTTGGCTACTCGCTGCCAGCGGCCATGCCAAGGTCATTATCGGTACGCGTTCTTCGGCCTTTATTCCAGCACCCAACCTCGGTTTGATCATCATTGATGAAGAGCACGACAATTCCTATAAACAACATGAAGGCTTTCGTTATCATGCACGAGACCTTGCCATTAAACGCGCTCAAAACCTTAACATTCCCGTATTACTTGCCTCGGCGACCCCTTCCTTTGAAAGCCTGAGCAATGCCATACAAAAACGCTTTGTTTGGCTTAAGTTACGTCAGCGAGCTGGTAACGCACACATTCCGGAAATGGAACGCGTCGATTTACGTGGGCAAACCCTAGTCAATGGTTTCAGTGAATCGGCTTTAGCCGCGATGCAGCTCTGTCTTGATCGTAAAGAACAAGTACTTATTTTCTTAAATCGTCGTGGTTATGCCCCCACCTTGATGTGTCATCAATGTGGTTGGATTGCAGCCTGCGACCATTGCGACGTTAACCTCACCGTACACAAACGCGCGAACAAGCTCCATTGCCACCATTGCGATACGCAAAAAGCGCTTATTCATACCTGCCCAGAATGCCAGTCAGAAGAGTTGTTTACGGTAGGTGAAGGCACGGAACAAATAGAGACCCAGCTTCATACTCTGCTTAAAGACACACCAATTTTAAGAATAGATAGGGACAGCACACAGCGTAAATCCGCCATGGCGCAGCTGACTCAGAAAATTCACGAACACGATCAAGCTATTCTGATTGGCACCCAAATGTTGGCGAAGGGACATCACTTTCCCAATGTTACCTTGGTGATCGTTATGGATGCCGATGCAGGACTTTTTTCTGCCGATTTTCGAGGCATGGAACGCACTGCACAGCTTATCACTCAAGTAGCAGGTCGAGCAGGGCGAGCCAAAAAACCAGGCCACGTGTTACTGCAAACCTACCACCCAGACCATGCCGCAATTGAATGCCTATGCAACTTAGGCTACGAGCACTTTGCTATCAATGGTTTATCAGAACGCAGGGCGTTGGCTTTACCCCCTTTTTTCCATCAAGTCATAGTACGGGCAGAATCAAGCAACGAACAGGAAGCCATGCAGCTGTTATCTGCCATGAGAAACGACCTAGAGCCACTTTTTTCAAACGAGATTTTCCTCGTTGGCCCCTATGCCGCTATCATAGTTCGCAAGGCCGGACAGCATAGAGCATTGCTTTCCATTAAGTCGGCTCATCGTGCGCCCTTACACCAAGCCACAGCAATGATGACCCAATGGTTAGAACAATCCACGCGTCAACACAAAATTCGTTTCGCAATCGACGTCGATCCACTGGAAACTTACTGATCAAGCCCGCATAATATGCGCATCGCGCACATTGTATAAATACCGCGCTTCAACTGCTAAAAGCCCAAACTATGTACAATCCGATACACATTGCAGCTAAAGGGAGTCGCCCCAAAAAAGGCGCGACCCGTCGAACACCACCGCCACCTAAGCGTAAAACACCTTGGTGGTTATGGTTATTAGTTCCTACGATCCTTGTCGCCTTCATTTATGGCCTAGCCCAACTCAACCAAGTGGCTCCTAAATCGAATGCTGTTGCCAAGCCTAAGGTGGAAACCAAGCCAATCAAAAAAACGGCACCTAAACCAGTCACCAAGCCGGCACCCAAAAAAGATAAATTTGAGTTCTACCAAATTCTACAAGACAGCGAAGTAGACACTAGTCATGTAGACGCTTATCAATCAACGCCTCGTGGTACTCAAGATTTCTTCTATATGCTGCAAGCGGCTTCTTTTAGAAGTTCAACGGACGCTGACCGCTTAAGGGCGAAACTCATTTTATCCGGTTTAGTAGAAACTCACATTCGCCAAACGACCGGAAAAAACGGCAACCCTTGGTTCCGTGTAGTACTTGGCCCCTATGAATCTCGCTCTAAAATGAACCGAGCAGAAGATAGATTAGTCGCCATGGACATCTCTTCTTATTCCTATCGAGTAAAAAAAGAGGACTAGCGAAAATAGACCGCCTCTCCCCCACCTCACACACGGAACAAAATCCTTTGTTCCGTGTAGGTGTTTTCCTTGAAAACGGCTTACCTAGCCCCCACCTTGTTAGAATCGAAACTGGAGTAAACCATGACAACGATTCTTACTGTACGTAAAGGCAACCAAGTCGTCGTAGGCGGCGATGGACAAGTCTCTTTAGGCAACACTGTGATGAAAGGTAATGCGCGCAAAGTCCGCCGCCTATACCATGGTGAAGTAATTGCAGGGTTCGCTGGCGGTACAGCCGATGCTTTCACCCTATTCGAACGCTTTGAAGGTCAATTAGAAAAACACCAAGGCCAGCTTGTACGCGCGGCGGTGGATCTCGCCAAAGACTGGCGTTCAGACAGAGCACTACGCAAGCTCGAAGCCATGCTAGTGGTCGCTAACAAAGACAGCACCCTAATTATTACTGGCACAGGTGATGTAGTCGAGCCACAACACGGTGCCCTAGCCATAGGCTCTGGTGGCAACTACGCAGAAGCCGCCGCTCGTGCTTTGATAGACAACACTGATCTATCCGCGAAAGACATTGTAGAAAAAAGTCTCAGTATCGCGGCCGATATTTGTGTTTTCACTAACCACACGCTGACCATTGAAGAGATCACTATTGATCCCAAGCTTGAAGACCAATCAGCCGACACGACAACACAAGAATAGTAGAGAATTCATGATGAATAGCATGACCCCAAGAGAAACCGTCAACGCCCTAGACAATCATATTATTGGTCAACAGAAAGCCAAACGCGCTGTTGCCATCGCCCTGCGAAACCGCTGGCGCCGGATGCAACTTCCTGAAGACATGCGTGCCGAAGTGACACCAAAGAACATCCTAATGATTGGGCCAACAGGTGTCGGTAAAACAGAAATTGCCCGTCGCTTAGCCAAGCTATCAAACGCGCCTTTCATTAAGATAGAGGCGACCAAATTCACCGAAGTCGGTTACGTAGGCCGTGATGTGGAGTCCATCATTCGCGACCTAGTCGAAATGGCTATAAAAATGCTGCGTGAGCAAGAAACAGAAAAGCTACGCCATAAAGCAGAGGACGCTGCGGAAGATCGTATTCTAGACGTATTGCTCCCTCCTGCCCGTGGCGGCGATCCAGAACTGGAAGACAACAGCACACGTCAAACCTTCCGAAAAAAACTACGGGAAGGAAAACTGGACGATAAAGAAATAGATATCGATGTCGCTGATGCGCCAGTTGGCGTAGAAATCATGACACCTCCTGGTATGGAAGAAATGACCAGCCAGCTGCAAAACATGTTTTCTAACTTCGGTTCTAACAAAACCAAAAAACGTAAACTGACGGTTAAAGAAGCACTGCGTCAGGTGCGTGACGAAGAAGCGGCAAAATTAGTGAACGAAGATGAACTAAAAGCTCGTGCAGTAGAGGCTGTTGAGCAAAATGGCATCGTCTTCTTGGATGAAATCGATAAGGTCGCAAAAAGCTCTGAGCGCTCAGGTGGAGAAGTCTCCCGCGAAGGCGTACAGCGTGACCTACTGCCTTTAGTCGAAGGCTGCACCGTCACCACAAAGTACGGCATGATCAAAACTGACCATATCCTATTTATTGCTTCTGGTGCCTTCCACCTGTCTAAGCCATCGGATTTGATTCCTGAGTTGCAAGGCCGTCTACCGATTCGTGTTGAGCTAGACGCTCTGACTGTTGATGATTTCAAGCGCATCCTAGTTGAGCCAAATGCTTCTTTGACCAAGCAATATGTAGCCTTGGCGAAAACCGAAAACATTCACCTAAACTTCACTGAAGAAGGCATTCAGCGCATTGCCGAAATCGCTTTCCAAGTGAACGAACGCACTGAAAATATTGGAGCCCGTCGTTTGCATACGGTATTAGAGCGTCTACTGGAAGAAGTATCTTATTCTGCCAGTGATATGCCAGATGAGCAGACGGTCGACATCACCGCCACCTATGTAGATGAACAACTAGGTGAAGTGGCAGAAAACGAAGATCTAAGCCAATATATACTGTAAAACAGTCACTCCTAGGAATACTCTATGGCAACGCCAGTACCAACAAAAATTCACTACCATAAGCAATCCCGTGAATTGGAACTGGCGTTCGTCGACGGTCAAATTTTTCGACTGGGAGCAGAGTATTTACGCGTCCATTCACCGTCAGCCGAAGTGCGTGGTCATGGACAACAAATGCCCATTCTACAAGTTGGCAAAAAGAACGTCGCCATCAACAATGTGGAAGGCGCAGGAAACTATGCGTTAAAAATATCGTTTGATGACGGTCATGATACTGGGCTTTATACATGGGAATACCTCTACAATATTGGAAAAAACCATGATGAGCTCTGGCAAATGTACCTAGATCGCCTTGAAAAGGAAGGTCAGACGCGAGACACTTCGGTGATTCAAATCCACCAGCTTTAACATTCATCAGTTTATAGAAGATCAGGAAGGTTTTATGGGTTCACTCAGCTTATCGGCGCTCAGCGCTATTGAAAACGCCATCAATCTTGCTCTGAAACAAGACACCCCTTCCCAAGATCGACTCAGTAAACTGGCAGGTCAACAAATCTTTCTATATGTAGAAGACTTTTCTCTGATTCTGCAAATCCACATCCTTGAACAAGGCGTCATGCTGCATCGCCCTGACAGCCTAGACGACATAGATCTAGACCCTAAACTCGATACGCTTGTCCAAGGACCAAGTAACGCCTATAGGAAACTACTTGAAGGAGACGGTTTCTTTGACGGTGATTTACGCATTCAAGGCAATGTCCAAGCACTAATGACACTGCACAAGGTAATGGAAAACTTTGAATTGGATTGGGAAGGTCTACTCGCCGATCAGATTGGCGACTTACCGGCTTCCGCCTTGGCTCGCCTGCTTCGCGCCAAATGGTCATGGAGTAAAGAATTCGCCACAAACACTAGAATACAACTTGTACATCACCTGCAATCTGACAGTCAGCTACTGCCTAGCAAGGTAGAATTCGACCACCAAGTGGACGAAATAGAACGCTTTGCTACCCTGCTTGATCGCGCTGAAGCGAAACTCAATATTCTCACCAAGAAATAACGGCTCGCGTTTCATTTCTGCCATTCACTTAAACCACCTTTGACGTAGCGCGACTCAAATACACACCTGCAATAGTGACCATAAAACCGACGATTTGAATCATCGTCATAGACTCCCTGAACAAGAAATAACTTTCTACCGCCGCAAGGGGAGGAACCAATAACATCACAGTGGTGACTTGAGAAGCACTAACTTTTCTTAACAACCACACCATTAAGAACACCCCGCCGCAGGATAAAACCAGCGTCCCCCAGATCACCAGTAAGAAGGATTCTAGCTGTACTTTAAACAGGCTTTCCTCTAATAGCAGCATGAATACCACAGATACACCACCAGCCGCTAGGTTCTGCACCGCCATTGAGCTAACAATATCAGACGAAGAAATCGACATTTTTTGATACGTTACACCTAGGGATAACGCCAAAATCGCAGCACAAGCCAAAGAAAAGGTCAGTAAAGATAAACCACCATGACTCAAATCGAGCTCTAATGCAGGGCTCACCACCAGCCCTAACCCCACCATACCAATCAACATACCGAGAACCCCTTTTAATGCCGTTCTCTCTTTAATTAACAAGAAGGCCAACAAGGTCACCAAAGCTGGCTGTAACGCGCCAATTAGAGCCATCATGCCAGCAGGTAAACCTTTGGCAATGGCCACATAGGCAAAGCCTAGATAAAAGCCATTCATCAACATGCCAGCAATAATGTGTTTGGGGAGCTGGCCCCATGTGGGAAACTGCCTGTGTTGAATCAAAGCAATCACAGCAAACAAAAGGCCTGCACAAAAAAAGCGAATACCTAGATAAACATTAGGGTCAATCAAACCAACAATAAATTTGCCAGTAATAAACCCTGTAGACCAAATCAGCACCAGCAAGACATAAAAAATTGCCACAAAAGATCCTTCAAATACATTAATGCAATCATCCAACCTTTCTGATCACAACAGCCAGCCAATAGGCAATCACAAAAAGTCACCAGTATCACTCAAACCTTGCGTTTAAATTACGACCACACATTGCTGCCATTACAAACAAATAACAGATATAAATTGCTTCCTTGCAAATAAATACTGATTATTGATAATGATTCTTAATAAGAAACAAGTCTGATTTACTTAAGGAGAAAATCACAGTGTCGTATCACTCTGTCGAGGATATCGCTACATTCGAGCATTTTAACCTAGGCTTTGATGCTCGAAGTTGGGTACGTTCAGTAAATCATCGTTTTATCGAAGACACCTTAGTGGAAAATATCAGCGAACCGGGGCTCTATATCTCGATGTTCGGCAAGTGCCAAGGGCAAACACTCAATGACGGTATGGATCGACAGAGAGATTACAGCCATCAATACATGGTCACACTCGTCGATCAGCCATGTTCTGGCCACATGCATTTTCCTAACAATAGCATCTGGCAAACACTTTCCATTATGCTTCCACTGCATGGACGCGATGAACAACCTCTTGTTCCCGAGCTACGCGCCAACTTCCCCCATGCTGTCCCTCAAATACGCCTCGCAGAACTAGGCCCGGTTCCTAGAGACATACTACGTTGCTGTGAAGCGGTTTGGGAATGTACCTTTAAAGGCTTTGAAAGAGAGTTGTTTATTAAAGCAAAAGCGCAGGAAGTATTAGCACTGTTTCTACATAAACGGCGCCAACAACGTCAAGCGCCAGAAACATTACGCATGACTCAGTTAGGGAATGTACTTAACCACATTAAAACACACTTAGCACAAGACTGGCCGCTATCAGCCGTTGCAAGCCTAGCAGGCAGCAATCGAACCTACGTAAAGCAAGACATCAAAGACCTTAAAGGTGTTAGTTTTCGAGAGTGGCTTAAACAAGCGAGGCTAGAAGCCGCCTATGAACAATTAGCTGGGGGAGAATCCATCACCCAAATAGCGCATAACGTGGGGTTCAGGAGTCAGGCCCACTTCGCAACCCTGTTTAAAAGCGAAGTCGGTGTCACGCCCAGTGAATACAGACAATCACTGTTAATAAAACACAGCGCTTAACACACAAATATCCATTTTCGAAAGTAACATGTCCCCACTCGAAAGAGCTTACCGCCTTTCATCGATAGACTTAAATCAGAGGGTCTATTAAATATTGGCTAGGCATAATCATCACCCTATAAAAATATCTAAAGACCTTCTCATACAGTGCAGAAATGCGCTTTTATTCAGGACAAAACAATGCAGTACACTAAATACCCTTGGCTCATGCTGGCGAGCATCTATATTACGCAATATATCGGTGTTGCCTTTATTCTGTCTGCAGCAGTGGCTATTTTACGACAGCAGGGCGTTGCTCTGGATAAGCTAGCGCTGCTCAATTTAGCGCTTTTACCCTTAGCAGGTAAGGTTTTTTATGCGCCTGTGATTGATAAATATCGTTTATGGTTACAAGGTACCTATCGTAGCTGGTTGATTCTTTCTCAAGCTAGCATGGCACTGTTATTAGTCATTGCTGGAGCACTGGACTTTGCCCACCAATTCACCTTGATCATTGCCATACTCGCCTTTTATGTTTTTTTCATGAGCCTTCAAGACGTTTCTGTGGATGGTTTATCTTGCAAATTATTCGATGCAGAATCACGAAAGCTCGCCAGTAGCATTCAGTTCTCGGGCAACTTATTGGGCAATATCATTGGGGGTGGCCTGATACTCATGTTTTACCCTTGGCTAGAATGGCATGGCTCGCTCTGGTTATTAGCAGGGTTAACCAGCATTTCATTAATACAAATAGTACTATTTACCGAGCCTGAAGCGTCCGCCTATGACGAACAGCAACAGAAAGACGACAAACACTTGTTGCGCAATATCAAGGCGTTTATCAAGCAGCAAAAACACTGGTTCATCATCATGGCACTTTACCCTATCGGTTCTACCTGTGGCTTTGCGCTACTCAATCCGTTACTGGTAGACAACGGCTGGCACCTTGATGACATTGGCTTTGCCATGAAGATCTACGGCTCAGCCATCGGCCTTTTTTCAGCCTTACTCGCCGCCCCGCTCATTAGCAAAATCGGCCGAATCCATGCCTTAGTTTGCGTGATACTGATTCAGGCATTCGCCTTAGTATTGATGGTGCCCTTAACCCTAGGATTTACCGATAAGCCTATGGTATACGCGGCGATTACCGTGCACTTTATTAGCTTCCCAGCACTCCTAGTGGTCTCCGCTACCATCATCATGGACAAGGCCGCTCTAACACGACATAAAGCCACCTTCTTCTCCCTACAGTTTAGTTTTGCTTCACTACTTGGGTTTATTTATTCCGCCGCGAGTATGGCCATAGCAAAACATGTTGGTTACAGCCCAGTGGTCACAACAGGTGCCGCGCTGACTTTTGGAATCGCTTTATTGGTTTGGATAGTACTTGGACGAAACAAGACTAATCACCACATAAACACACTGTGCAATGCAAAAACATGATGTAATTCAAAAAGATACCACCACACACTCTAGAATGGCTGCAAGGCTATTTTTTAAACAATAGATAAAGAAATGATTATTGATTGCAACATTATTTTTAACACAAATTGTATAAACAGAGGAAACGCCAAACCATGAGTAAAACAAGCAAAGCGAGTACCGCCCACATTCCCACACCTCTCTCTGTCGTTGCACTGTCCATTATTGCAATAAACAGCATGCTAGTTTCTTCAATGACCAGCGCCGAAACAATTGCGTTAGATGCAATAGTGGTCACAGGTGAGAAAATAGATAAAAACATTAAAGATACGACCACCGCTATTACCGTCATAACAGAAGATCAATTAGAGTCAGGTGAAACAAAACAAGTAAAAGAGATCGCCACCCAAGCTCCCAACGTAGTGACGGACTCCTTTGGTCATATTGCCATACGTGGTGTCTCTGGAGGCGGTGCTGCCACTGGCGGAGTCGCTCTCATGACAGGCGCCCGCGCTCGCGTTACCACAGTGGTTGACGGCTCAACTCAAGACTGGTCCGGCTATAACTTTGCCCCCACCGACCTCTGGGATACAAAACAGGTAGAGGTTTTACGAGGCCCACAGTCTACCACTCAAGGGTCCAGCGCCATTGGCGGAGCAATCGTTGTCAACACCAATGATCCAACCTTCGACAATGAAGCGGCAGTTCGAGCAGGACTAGAAAGATATAGAAACGGCAACTTAAAATATAACCTCGCCGCCATGTCATCTGGCGCCCTTATTGAGGAGGAGCTGGCCTATCGTATCGCCGTGGATGAAAATAAAGGCAAAGGCTGGTTAAACTACGACACTTCTGGCTACAGCAAAGACCACCCTAACCTCAGCGAAGCAGAAAATCTCAATTTACGAGGTAAACTACTTTGGCAACCCAAAAACCACCCAAAACTGTCTGCTAAACTTACCCTGAACCATCTGAAAAATGATGGCGAACATGCCAATTTTGCCAGCAATACAGATGCAGGCGTAGCAACACAGACCATGACGGTAGCGGATTCTGGTGGTGCTATATCACGAGTACAGGACTCCAAAGAAAACAGTATAGCCGCTGATATTGGTTACCAATTAAGCTCTGGCATCACCAACCATCTACACATTAGCCGTATCGATTCAGATATTTATGCGGACGGCTACGGTTCTGCTAATGGCGGCACCACACATACTTACGCCATTCAACAAACTACCACCTCACTGGAAAATCGCCTTGTTTTTAATCGTGAAAATGCCAAGCTAACCGGTGTCATAGGTCTGTTTTCCGCAAACAAAGACTCAGTCATCGACGCCACTCAAGGCATTATTAATATTGATACTGACTACAGCATTGCCACGACGGCTCTTTATGGTGAAGGCGCTTATTCGCTTTCACCTAAAACAAAAGCAACCTTGGGGTTACGCATTGAGAATGAAGAAGTTGATAAAACAGGCTCGTTTTTTTCCACCACGAAAGTGGATCAAAATACCAACAAGACTTACTACTTACCAAAACTGTCCATCACACACGCCATTTCAGACATAACCACGTTGGGGGCTTCAATCCGTCAAGGCTATAGTTCAAGTGGTACTTATATCAATACCGCTGGCGAAGCTTTTTCCTTTAAAAGTGAAGAAGTATCCTCTTTTGAGTTCAGCAGCAAAAGCAACTTTGGTAACGGCACAACACTGAATGCCGCTTTATTCTATAACGACTATAGCGATTACCAAGCTTTGTCCGGCTTTACCATAGTCAATGTTAATGCGGCCCATACCATGGGCGCCGAAGTAGAAATAATCACTTGGGAAACGGATAACCTTGAGCTACGAAGCTCGATTGGTCTATTGCAAAGCAAAATTGATGAAAACAGCACAAATGAAGGCAATCAGCTATCTAGCGCACCGAAAACCAACCTAGGCTTTGGTTTTACCCAGTATATTGGCGATGCCTGGTCGTTCGGCGCCGACATGACTTATGTTGGTGAATACTATTCTGACCTTGCTAACAGCGACAATACCACAGCAGGTGATTACGTGATTACCGATGCTCAGGCTCAATATGTCATAGGTGACCTTACCATTAACGCTTACGTTAAAAACTTAACTAATACAGACGCCGTTTACTTCAGAGCAGATTCACTTGCATCCGTTGGTCAAACACGCACATTCGGTATTAGTGCTCTCTACCGTATGTAGTCCTTTCCCTTCGCATTAAAACATAGAGGCCCAAGTGAGCCTCTATTTTTTCATTTCCAAAAGCACAACGAAAAAAGGTTGTTTATGAGTTCCCCCACACCACTGCAAGACCTTGATCATAAAATCGACATTATTGACCACGTAAATCAAGATCACCCTGAAGAGTTATTCGCTATTGCACATCATCATTATCAGCAAGGGGCAGAAATATCCTCAGCCAAGATTTTGGACATTTTCAAAGAGGGGATACAGATTAACGTCACTTTTGGTTCAGATACTGACGCCAAGGAGATGTTTATCCCTTTTGAGATCGAAGGGGATTTAGAAGAAAACATTTTGTATTTGGCCTATGCCGCTGTCATCAAGCAGGGCCGTGATTTTAGTGGGACAGGTAAGCGCTTTTTTGAGGTCATCAACAAGCAAAAAATAACCCCTAATATGATCCGTCTTACTGTTAAATGTACAACCCCCCTGCCTGAGTATTATCCCGGGTACGCCCATGCTTTCGTACTGAAAAGTCTCACAAAGCGCCCTAACGAAGACACAAAAAAAACCAACAAGAAACATTGGAGTAAAAACCTTTTTGATCGCATTTTTATTTGGCTGATGAAAAATCTATCCAGTAAAAACCGCCAAAAACTACTCAACAATAGCAACAAAGACATTCGCCTTTATACCTTGCGTAAATCTTGGAAGAGCGACGATTCAACTTGGATTGATCACGGCCATATAGACATATTTACTCATGATGACACGGCCGGTAGCCAGTGGGCCAATAAGTTGGAAGTTGGCAATATCATCTTAAGCCGTTCTGAATCCAAGGATAAGCATCCTCATTTAGTCACGGGTCAAGCTCTACTGATAGCTGATGAGACAGCCTATCCAGCACTCGCGGGTATTTTGGAGCAATGGCAAAACCCATTGCCGCCTTATGTTATTTTGATCAGTGCAGCAGAAGAGGAACAAGACTACTTTACAGGCGAGATGATGCCTCACGACTCCCAAGTACATAGGGTAGTTTGCTCAGCCGAAAAACAAGCAGATGACGTATTGGCCATATTAAGACAGATAGAAAAGATAGATGTAGTCTGGGCAGCATTCGAATCGGATTCAGCCAAAAAAGTTAGGCACTTCTTGCGTAATGAGCGGCAGGTGATGGGTAAGAACAACCACACAAAAGCCTACTGGAATCTAAAATCGAAAAGAAGTGCTAAATAGCAACAGGCATCGTCCATTTCATGATGGGTGATGCCGTTCTTTCATAGCAAAAGTTAAGGGGTCTTAGTGAAACGGTCTCTTATGTCAGCGGATGAATAGCCAAGGCCAATCAAAAAACTCAGCTTCACAAATGCCGCTTCGTAGGTCATGTCCATGCCAGAAATAACACCCGCTTCCACCAGAGCAGAGCCAGCTGCATAAGCCCCTGCAACAACACTGCCGGCACCGCATTGACTGACATTCACAATAACCACGCCACGCTCTGAAGCCGTTTTCAATAGCGCGAGCAAAGCTTGGTCTTTATCCGGCGCATTACCCGCGCCATAACTCCACAATACCGCTCCTTTGACCTTATTATTAAGCAGGCCTTGCCAATGCTCTGCCGTCACGCCGGGAAACACAGGGAGAATGGTGACGGTACCTGATGTCATATTGGGAATGCTAATCTTTGTCTCGCTGCTCCCATCAAGCAAAGCCGTTCGAGACCATTGCCAATCAATACCCAACAAACCAAGTAACAGGGCATTAGGAGAAGCGAAAGCCGCTAGCTCTGTGGTATTCGCTTTATGAGCACGATTGCCTGCAATCAAACGACCAGCAAAAAACAGAGACACCTCATTTGGCCCATTTTTTAACGCATCAACCGCACCTAATACATTATTTTTTGCATCACTACGGGCTTTAAACAAAGGAATCTGTGACCCCGTGACGATAATCGGCTTAGTCGGTGTTTGGAAACAATAGAACAAGGCCGCCGCGGTATAAGCCATGGTATCTGTGCCATGTAATACCATAAAAGCATCGTAATCCTGCCAATTGTCTTGAATATCGCAAGCGATGGTTTGCCAATCTTCTGGACGAGCATTCGAACTATCAATCAAATTGGCGTAACAATGCACTGTCACGCTGTCCTCTGGACAATCGTTTTTCAGCATGGTTTCTACCACCTTGGCAAACTCTGGATCAGGAATCAGACCTTGATCAGAATCCACCATGCCAATGGTGCCGCCAGTATAGGCTAGATATATTTTCATCCGTTCTCTTCCATTACAAATTGTTGCAAGCTGAAAAACAAAAACGCCGCATGAGGCGTATCCTCCAGCGGCGCTTTTATCATCGCATCAGCGCAAGGTTACATACGTTCTAAGGTTTCGATCCCCAACAATTCAAGGCCTTGTTTTAAGGTAGAAGCCGTATTCAATGCTAATTGTAGACGACTGTTTTTTACCTCGTCTTCTGCATTCAAGATTGGGCACGCCTCGTAGAAACTCATGAAGGTCCCTGCTAGGTCATATAAGTAAGCACATAAGAAGTGCGGCATGCCATCATTAGCCACCTGTTGAATGGCCTCTTCGAACTGGCACAACTTCATCGCCAAAGCGCGCTCTTGTGCTTCAACAACGGCAATGTCACCGGTTAAGCTTGTCACGTCGATTTCAGAACGTTTAACAATGCTTGCCACGCGAGAGTAGGCGTACAACAAATAAGGGGCGGTGTTACCTTCAAAGCTCAACATGGTATCCCAATTGAACACATAATCACTGGTACGATTTTTCGATAAATCGGCGTATTTCACCGACGCAATACCCACCACACGACCAATGTTACGTAGCTCTTCTTCTTCCATGTCTGGATTTTTAGAAGCAACCAGTTGATAAGCGCGTTCTTGTGCTTCTGCTAATAGGTCAGAAAGTTTCGCCACGGTTCCAGAACGGGTTTTGAAGGGTTTGCCATCGCTACCCATTACCGTACCGAAAGGCATGTGCTCGAGCTGTGTTTCAGGTTTCACAAAACCAGCCTTACGAGATAAGGTGAAAATTTGTTGGAAATGCAATGACTGCCGCGCATCCACAAAGTACAAAACACGGTTGGCTTCTAACGTATGCTGACGAAAGCGAACAGCAGCTAAATCCGTAGTCGAGTATAAAAATCCACCACCGGTTTTTTGCACAATAACCGGTGTGATTTCACCTTCTTTGTTAGCAAACTCTTCCATGAAAACACATTGAGCACCGTTAGACTCTTGTAATAGCTCTTGCTCTGTTAACTCATTGATAACGTTTTGCAGATCATCGTTATAAGCACTTTCGGGCATCACATGTTTACGTTCTAAAGACACACCCAACATCTTGTAGGTTTCTTCACAGTGAGCCAAAGAAATGTCGATAAACTCATCCCAAAGCTTCAAGCAATCTTCATCACCAGATTGTAGGGCAACCACTAATTCACGGGCACGAACGGCAAACTCTGGGTCGTCATCGAAACAGGTTTTCGCAGCGCGGTAAAAGGTTTCAAGATCCGACAATACCATGCTAATTTCGGCATTTTCAGCCCGCAAGCGTTCCATATAAGCCAGCAGCATACCGAATTGAGTTCCCCAGTCACCCACATGGTTCTGACGAATCACATTGTGTCCAAGGAATTCCAAGGTGCGTACCACCGCATCACCGATAACCGTAGAGCGAAGGTGACCCACGTGCATTTCTTTCGCAAGGTTTGGCGAAGAATAATCCACAACAACGGTTTCAGGGTTAGACACTTCCAACACATCTAAATGGTCGCTAGTACGTAACTCAACCAATTCTTTTCCTAACCAAGTATTCTTCAAGAAAACATTGATAAAGCCCGGCCCTGCAATTTCTACTTTTTCAGCGATATCAGACAAGTCCAATTTATCAAGAACCCTTTGAGCGAACTCGCGCGGGTTCATTTTCAAGCCTTTCGCTACGCCCATAATGCCATTGGCTTGGTAATCGCCGAATTGTACTTTCGCAGATTGACGAGTTAACGCCGGCGCGGTTTCTGGTGCGCCAGCCGCTACCATAGCAGCCTGAATACGTTGATTAAGTAGAGTTTGAATGTTCACAAAGAAGACCTTTAAACAGTAGACATGGTGTCTTAAAAGACAGCACATCAGAATCACACAACCCTCTGACCGAACAAACAATCAGAGGGTTGATTTCAAGAAAATAATGGCGCTAATGATAAACGATTTTCACCCGTTTAGCGAAAGAACAACTTACAAGCTTCGTTGTTGTTTTCATCTTGATACGGGTAACCAAGCTCATCCAAATAATGGGTCACATCGGTTTCTTCGCCCACCGCTTGTAAACCAACTAAAACTCGACCATAGGCATCGCCATGGTTACGATAATGGAACATGGAAATATTCCATTGACCACCAAGGGTATTCAGGAATTTCAACAATGCCCCCGGACGCTCAGGGAACTCAAAACTGTAGAGCAATTCGCCTTTATCACTGCGTAAATGGCCGCCGATCATATGGCGAACATGAACCTTAGTGGTTTCGTCATCGGTTAAATCGGTAATTTCATAGTCTTTTAAGTCTTCCAATAACTCTGTACGGCTATGGGGGCTACCACCAAGCTGAACACCCACAAAAATTGCGGCTTGCTCATCATCGCCATAACGGTAATTGAATTCGGTGATATTACGTCCCACCAAGGCTTGGCAGAAATCTTTAAAACTGCCTGGTGATTCTGGAATTTTCACCGCGATAATGGCTTCGCGTTTTTCACCCAATTCAGCACGTTCAGAAACATGGCGCAGACGATCAAAGTTAACATTCGCGCCACTGTTTATCGCAATTAAAGTCTGGCCCTTCACACCTTCGCGTTCGATGTATTTTTTCAACCCAGCCAATGCACAAGCACCCGCAGGTTCTGTGATAGCGCGAGTATCATCATAGATGTCTTTGATCGCGGCACACATTTCATCTGTGGTAACCGTAATCACCTCATCCACTGTGTCTTTGGCAATCGCAAAGGTGTTTTTACCAATTTCCGCAACGGCAACGCCTTCGGCAAAAATGCCGACTTGCGCCAAACGGGTTGGCTTGCCATTTTCCATGGCAACTTTTAAGCATGCCGCATCGACGGGTTCTACCCCTATGATTTTAATTTCTGGGCGAAGGTATTTAATGTAAGCCGAAATACCCGCAATCAAACCACCACCGCCAACAGGAACAAAGATGGCATCAATGTTTCCTTCATGTTGATGTAGAATTTCCATACCAATAGTGCCTTGTCCAGCAATGGTGTCTAGATCATCAAATGGGTGTACGTAGACTTGGCCAGTACGCGCCATGATTTCATTGGATTTTCCCAAAGCTTCATCAAAAGCATCGCCGAACAGCACCACTTCTGCACCATGATTTCTTACCGCACTGACTTTTACTTCCGGCGTTGTGGCGGGCATTACAATGGTCGCTTGCACACCCAGCTTTTTAGCAGCCAAGGCCAAACCTTGAGCATGATTCCCTGCCGATGCGGCAATCACACCACGAGCACGCTCTTCTGTGGTTAACTGACAAATTTTGTTGTATGCCCCACGAATTTTGAACGAGAAAACAGGCTGTAGATCTTCTCGCTTCAAAATAATCTCGTTACCTAATCGATTGCATAATTGATTGGCACGAGACAGTGGTGTTTCTATCGCCACGTCATAGACACGTGCCTGTAGAATTTTCTTGATGATGGTATGGGGCATAATGCTTCCTAAGCGAATATAACAATCGCCATAGTGTTGCTCTAAACCGCAATTCTATGGCGCTATACAGTCTTTATAAAAATGAACATGAAATATACCCTCTCACCTTAAATCAAGCAAAAGAGATACACATAAATATACCTCTTAAGGTCGAGAATTCAGCGGTTTCAGGGTAACAATCGATATTCGATATGACTATAATATGCCCACTTCAAAAAACATCTCGACCACTAACACCATAGAAAAGGTTCTAAGTCTCATGACCCAAGATGAACTAAAACAAGCGGTTGCAGAAGCCGCTGTTGAATACATACTGCCAATGCTGGAATCGGACACTATTGTGGGGGTTGGAACAGGCTCAACTGCGAACCTATTCATTGATGAACTGGCAAAACACAAAGCCAAATTCGACGGCACCGTAGCCAGCTCAGAAGCGTCAACCGCCCGCTTAAAAGGCCATGGGGTTCCAGTCTATGACCTAAACAGCGTTGACTCTATTCGTGTTTATGTGGATGGCGCTGACGAATCAAATGATCACTTACACTTAATCAAAGGTGGCGGCGCGGCGTTAACCCGTGAAAAAATCGTCACCGCTTGCAGTGATGAGTTCGTCTGTATCGCTGATGAATCAAAATTGGTGAAGGTGTTAGGTGACTTCCCTTTACCAGTAGAAATCATCCCTATGGCACGTGGCCATGTGGCACGTGAATTAGTCAAACTAGGCGGCGATCCGGTCTACCGTGAAGGCGTTGTTACAGACAACGGCAATAGCATTCTCGATGTGTATAACCTAGAAATACTCGACCCTATCGCATTAGAAAAAAGTATCGATGAGATAGTGGGTGTGGTTACTAATGGCCTGTTTGCAAAACGCTCTGCAGATGTACTGTTATTAGCAACCAAAGACGGTATCAAAACCCTTAAGAAATAACCTCCACCAAAAGAAACACCAAAAGCCGTTGGTCAAAACCAGCGGCTTCTGCGCATCAAAACAAACTGCCCAATACCCAATATCAATAACGAACCACAAAAAATCCAGAACGCAAGTGGGCTATCTGTACCCGGCATACCGCCAATATTGATGCCAAACAACCCCGTCAAAAATCCCAAAGGCATAAAGATTCCAGACAAGATAGAAAGTACATACATGCGCGCGTTCATCTTTTCGGAATGTAAGTTAACAAACTCTTCCTGCATCAAAAAACAACGTTCTCGCAGAGACTCCAGCGATTCCACATAACGTGTAATATCATTGGCAGCTTCTTGAGTTTGAATAAGCTGATCCACAGTCATCAGAGCTTGAGACTCTTGATAAAGCTTATTAATGGCATTCTTTTGTGGCACTAGAAAACGCCTTAAACGAATGGTTTCCAACCTCCGCTGGACCAAAGAGTCTCGCTGACCTAACTCTACCCCCACACCTATACTTTCTTCTAGTTCGGATAATTGATCCTCTAAACTATTAATAACTCCAGCCATTCGCTCCGTTAACCTTGCGGTCAAGGTAACTAAAATGTCCGCCGTATTCCTTGGTCCTTCCTTATTAGCCAAATCTTTCACCACATCCTGAACCGATAAAAGCTTGCGACGCCGAGTGGAGACAATAAAGTATGGTGTGACCCAAAGTCTTAGAGAGACCATGTCTGAAGGATCAGAATTAGGGTTATGGTTAACGCCACGTAAATTGACTAACAATCCTGTTGCCATTTTCACGGTACGAGGGCGAGTCTCTTCAGCAAATAAAGCATCTACAACGGTTTCTGGCACCCCTTCTACAGTCGATAACCAAGCTTTAGCTAAATCATCAAGACAATCAAGATGTATCCAACGACGGCCCTGTATAGGAAGCTGTGTCGGTAAATCTGATAGCGCTAATTCTTGTGCACCACCTTGTCCATCTAACTCTAAATTGTAAATAACAAACTCTGTCATACCGACTTCCTCGAAAAATGCCCAGCTTAGATTAGCTGATAAGCGATACCATCCCAATTTATTTTATGTCTATTAACCTAGCTTGGCTGACACTCTACTCAGGCAATGGCATAATTTCCTTCTCCCAAATAATAAGGAAATGCCAGACCATGCAAAACCTATCTCATGTTTTAGCATCAAGCTCGACTCCGGAATCACTACAGGCCGTTTTACAAGTTACCACCAACACCTGCATAGCAATTTCTGATGCGTTAAAACAAGGCTCCCTTGCAGGCATCCTTGGCATGGCTGGCAACGAGAATGTTCAAGGAGAAGAACAAAAGAAACTCGATGTTATTTCCAACGATATGCTAAAAGACGCCCTATCGGCTTGCCCTTCAGTAAGAGCAATTGCTTCTGAAGAAGAAGATTACATAGTGCCAGCGAACACAGACGGTGAATACCTGATTGCTTTCGACCCACTAGACGGCTCCTCTAATATTGATATCAATGCCATGGTCGGCACCATCTTCTCTATCTATCATCAAACAGGTAGCGAACCCGCGACCGAAAATGACTTCCTCATTCCAGGCAAACAACAAGTTGCCGCTGGATATGTGCTCTATGGCCCATCAACCATGCTGGTACTGACCACAGGCAATGGCGTCAACATGTTTACCTATGACCCCACCAAACAACTTTTTGTGCTAACGACCGAAAACGTACAAGTCGCCAAAGAGACACAAGAGTTTGCCATTAACATGTCTAACCAACGCTTCTGGTCTAACAACATGCAAAGCTATGTGAATGATTTAGTAAAAGGCAAAGAAGGGGTTCGTGATAAGAATTTCAACATGCGCTGGGTTGCCGCCATGGTTGGAGACGTGCATCGTATTTTGTGTCGCGGCGGTATCTTCATCTACCCTTGGGACAGCAAAGACCCAACTAAAGCAGGCAAATTACGCCTAATGTACGAAGCCAACCCAATGGCCATGCTACTTGAACAAGCCGGCGGTAAAGCCCACACTCATACCCAACGTATTTTAGACATTCAACCAGAAGCAATACACCAACGTGTTGCGGTGATTCTAGGTGCCTCTGAAGAAGTGGATAAGTGCCTAAGTTATTAACATTTCAATAAATACTTAGTGCCTGTGCATAAAAAAGGCCTTCATAATATTTTATGAAGGCCTCAAACCTACTAATATAGGTAAAACATTTCTTTTAAAATACCCTATTCTCAACTGTTTCGTGGTATATCACCCATTACACTAGGTCAAGCCGATCGCCAGAATATCAGTGGGTAAATAGCCCTTTATAAGTCTCGCGTAATATATTTTTTTGGACTTTTCCCATGGTATTTCTTGGCAAAGCATCAATTACCACAAGCTGGCGAGGGTGTTTGAACCTTGCCAAAGCATCTTTCACGGCAAGCTGTACTTTATCAAGGTCGACTATATCCTTATCCGCTACTAACACACCAACAACCGTTTCACCAAAGTCAGGATGTGGCACACCGATTACTGCACTTTCAACAACACCAGGCTGCTCATCAAGCACCAATTCAATCTCTTTCGGATAAATATTATAGCCACCCGAAATAATCAGATCTTTATTCCTACCAACAATACTGACATAACCATCGTCATCAATCGTGCCCAAATCACCGGTAATAAAAAAACCATTAGAACGTAACTCTTCTGCTGTTTTTTCTGGCATATTCCAATAGCCCTTAAAGACATTAGAGCCGCGCACTTCGATCAGACCAATTTCTCCATTCGGCAAAGTTTCTCCCGTTGTAGGGTCGGTGATTTTCAATTCCACATTGGGCAACGGGAAGCCGACTGTTCCAGCACGACGCTCACCACGATAAGGGTTAGACGTATTCATATTGGTTTCTGTCATACCGTATCGCTCTAAGATACGATGGCCTGTGCGTTGCTCAAACTGCACATGCGTTTCAGCCAATAGGGGAGCAGAACCGGATATAAACAAGCGCATATGCTGTGTCAGCTCTCGATTAAAACGCTCATCGCTCAATAACCGAGTATAAAAAGTTGGCACCCCCATCAAGCTCGTAGCACTAGGCAATAACTCAATAATACGGTCAAGATTGAAGCTAGGTTCGAGAATAATTTTTGCACCGGATTTTAAAGCGATGTTGACCGCAACAAACAATCCATGAATATGGAATATCGGTAAAGCATGTAGCAACACATCGTCTTCACTAAATTCCCATGCTTCTTTCAACGTCTCACTATTCGACAAAAGGTTATTCTGAGTCAACATAGCACCTTTGGAACGCCCCGTTGTACCAGAGGTATAGAGAAACGAAGCGATATCATCATTAGCACGATCTACGGTGGAAAATTCTGTTGGCAAAGCTCGAGCGGCATCCGGCAAAGTACCAGATACGCCATCATCAGACTGTGTCATGAGTATGGTGTTATATTGCTTGGTCATCTCAGCCATACTCTCTGCCGATTCAGGCTTACAGACCAGCAATTTCGCACCAGAGTCCTTCACGAAATAATCGATTTCAGAGAGTGTATAAGCCGTATTCAATGGTAAATAAACCACTCCTGCCTGAACACACGCGGCATACAAAGCGAGTGTTGAAACCGATTTACCTACCTGTGCAGCAAGACGATCTCCCGGCTGCAGTCCCTGTTGGGTAATCGCATTAGCATACTGTGATGCCTGCTTTAAAAAAGCGTCATAGGACACTTCTTTTTTTGTTAAAGAATCAAAAATAAAAGTCGTTTGCTTTCCTTCATGGGCAGCAAACAAACCATTATAAAGTGGATTAGACATTGTTGTTTTCTCTTAGCAATGGAGACAAATTCTCACATAGTTTATGAACATCTTGAGCCGCAGAAATATATCCTGTTGCGGCAAATTTTTCGTGGTTCTCCGATACATTTTTCAATTCATAGAGGTAATTCACCATGGCTCCTCCTGATTGTTTGATGCCTTTATCGGATAAGTCGGCATCATTATGAATAGCGTGTATTTTAGCACCATTACCCAAATGGAAACGTGCCACAGGATCGAGAGGCTTACCGTTTTGCCCCTTCTCATTCACCAAATAATGAGCGGCTAACGACTTCATGTTATTAAAGGGCTCACATGTGGTATCAATGTTCTGTTGTTGAGCCCATGTCATTAAGCTAGGAATAGGCGATAAGGTGACAAAGTTTTTCAGGTTACTAAACCTTAAGGACAAATCCGTCACTACCTGCTTAATAAGAGAGTTACCAAACGAAATACTATTCAACCCTTGCTGGCAATTAGAAATCGAATAGAAAACCGCGGTGTCCGCCTCACTCACCACTATCTCTTCACGATCATCGGATAAAACCGATTGCACAGAACTTGCAATACCATGCGTTAAAGCCACTTCAACAAAAATCAAGGGTTCATCAGGCATAGACAGATGAAAAAAAGCAAAACAACAGCGATCTTCCGGCTGCATACGACGACGTAAATCGTCCCAGCTATCTATGGCATGAACCGCTTCATAAGCAATGATTTTTTCCAGTATATTAGCCGGTGTTTCCCAATCAATCGGACGTAGTACTAAAAATCCACGATTAAACCATGAAACAAACAAGTGACGAAAGTCCAAATCCAATGCTGCAAGATCATCTGATTTACCTTTCAGTCTGAGCAGATCAGCACGCATATTTACCAGCTTACCGGTCGCACCTGAAACTTGGTTTAAACGCCGAATCAATTCCTGTCGCCTAGGTTCGGCCGCCGTCATATAATCAAAATAGGTTTTTTTCGAGGGGTTTTGTTTGTAATGCTTTAAAGCCTCTTCAACCTTAGCAGCATCAATATCCATGTTGATGGATAAGTGATGGAAGAAGGCCAATTTATCTTCATCATTTATTGTATCAAAACGGTCTAAAACTTGCGTGGCTAAAGCGATACCTGAAGACTCCCCTGCCGTCCCTATCAAGCTATCAACTAAAGCAATAATAGAGCTATCATTTTCTACCTTATTTTTGGCGAGAGGCCGATAACGTCGGTCAAAAATATTACTCAGCAGCTCCAACACCATGCTCATACTCGATCTCCCATAACCATATTTGGTAACCATGTAGCAATGCTAGGAAACACACACAAAAGAATAATCGCAATCACCATACAGGCTACATAAGGCAAAGACCCCAACAGAATGGTTTTCAGCGATATATCTGGCGCAATGCCATTGATAACATACAAATTGAGCCCTACGGGTGGACTGATCAAACCAATCTCCATATTGATGGTCAACACCACAGCAAACCAAATAGGGTCAAAACCAGCGGCCGTTATAATTGGCAACAAAATAGGCGCGGACATCAGAATCACTGCAACAGGAGGTAGAAAGAAACCTGCAATCAGTAGAAAAATGTTCACCGCAATCATCAATACCCAGCGATTAACCTCTAACGTACCAATCCATTCAGCAATTGACTGCGTAATAAACAAACTAGAAAGCATGTAACTAAAGACACCCGCCGCCGCGATGATAAATAAAATCATCACGCTTTCACGGGTACTATCGCGAAGCACAACCCACAGCGCTTTAGGATGCCACAAACGATAAATAATCATCGCGATAACAAGACACAACAAAGCCCCTACTGCGGCAGTCTCAGATGGTGTCGCCACACCACCATACATGGCATACAAAACCCCAGCGATGATTGCTAGAAATGGAACAACGCGAGGCAAAACTTCAAAGCGTTCGCGCCAGCTATAGCTACCTGTTGCGAGTAACTCTTTATTGCCTGACTTCCAAGTTGAATACAACGACCACACCATAAACAGGCCAACCAGCATCAAACCGGGCGTCACACCGGCTAAAAACAAACGTCCAATGGATGTCTCTGTCGCAATCCCATAAACAATCATGGTCACGGAGGGAGGAATGAGAATACCGAGCGTCCCCCCTGCGGCGATAGAGCCCGAAGCAACACCATCAGGATAACCCCGCTTACGCATTTCGGGTATGCCCATCTTACCAATCGCGGCACAGGTTGCAGGAGAGGACCCCGACATGGCGGCAAATAAGGCGCAAGCTCCTAGGTTCGATATCACTAAACCACCAGGCACACGGGTTAGCCAACGCTCTAGCGCTTCATATAAATCGGCCCCAGCTCGGGTTGACGAAATAGAAGCGCCCATAATGATAAACATAGGAATGGACAACAGAGCGAAACTATCCAGCTTGCCAAAAAATATTTCCGGTAAAAGCTCTAAAGAACGCATGCCATCAAACACCAGCAAAAAGCCCCCAGACACTATCAATAGACCGATGGCCACCGATACACCTGAAAATAACGTGAGAATCGTCAATACGGCAACTATTGCACCTAATACAAGAGGATCCATTATTTGTCCTCCAAGCCAAATGGCCTATCTTTACCAATAATAGCCGCTGAAAAATCTGCTAATAATTGAAGAAACAACAAGAAAAAGCCAACAGGCAATGCAAGATAAGGAATCCACAGTCGTACCCCCCAAACACTATCCGACTTCCAATTACGCTCATAAGCTAGGTGCCAATTTTCAAACCCATAAAAGCCCATCACGAGAATAATCACTAGTGATAAGACAAGCGTAAATAAGTAGAGATATTTACGCAGCAGCATAGGCAACAAAATGGGAATAAGATCGACATTTACATGCCCACGCAATAGTTGTACATAAGGCAACCCCATTAAGGTCGCCGATATCATCAGATAAACGACAGCTTCCGTTTGCCAAATAGTCGATAAATTAAGCACTGCTCGAACATAAATCATTTGGCAAGTGATAACGACAGCGGCCACTATCATCAACGCCGCTAGCCAACCCGATAACGTCGACATCCAAGATACAAGGTAGATAAACTTATGTGATATTCCTTGACTGCCATTAGCATATTGATTTGGTAACCTCATTATCCAGCCCCTATTCAACCGCCAACGCCAAATCAAGCAATGCTTGGCCACCAGAAACATCCTCGGCAAACTTTTTATACGAGGTTCCTTTAGCCAATTCTCGCCACTCAGTAAAATCTGCAGGCGTCATTTCAACAACTTCTACGCCAGCTTTTCGAAATACGTCAGCTGACGCTGCATCTTGCTTCTTCGCTTCCACTAAATAGAAGTTTTGTGCTTTTTTTGATGCCGCCAATAGTGCGGCTTGTTGATCACTGTTTAAATTTTCAAATGTGGTTTTGTTCATTAATAGAGGCTGATACATAAACCAGAGAGCGACATCAGCCGCCGGTGTGTAGCACTTAGCTTGTTCATAAATTCGATACGAAACGAATGACGCCGATGACGTATTCGCACCATTAAGAACACCGGTTTGCATTGCGTTATATATTTCAGATGACGCCATAGAGGCAATAGAAGCACCGGCACCTGCTAGCATCTGTTCAAACGACTTACCCGCCGCTCGCATTTGCAAGCCTTTCACATCAGCAGGCTTAGTAATGCATTTGTCTTTTCCAACAAAGCCTCCTGCCAAATAACCATGAACTAATACCATGACATCATCTTCTGCCATTTTTTTCTCAATCTCTTTCATAAAAGAAGAGTTGCTCAGACGAGCTGCATGGTCATGATTTTTAACTAAGCCTGGCATTAAAGTCAGGTTATAAGCGGGCTGTTGACCACCCGCATAACTAAGAGGTACCAAGGTCATATCCAACTGACCACGGCTGACTGGACGATACTGTTCACGAGGTTTAAATAATGATTTCGAGCCAAAAATTTTAATGGTTAAATCTACATCCGCCGCTTTTACGTCGTCTGCCACCATCTGCGCAACTTGATGACGAATATCTTTATTTGACCACTGGTGAGATAACCTTAACTCTTCAGCGCTGGTAGCAAAACTACCTCCGAAAGCCGCTAATGTGATAAGTGATTTAAAGAGGATCTTCTTCATTATTATTTCTCCTAAGGATTTATTTTTATTTTAGAGAATCTCGCACTTCACTCTATTTTCTATAGAGTTAGTGTCTTTTTTGACAGACGCCAAACGTAAATATTTACCTATATAATACAAACCATAATTTAAAATACACAATATGATATTTGTTGTATACAATTTGTTCAGTGTATTTCCTAATGTGGTATAGTGAACCAATGAAAAATTCAGATATTATTGCTAGTACATTAGAAGAATCGATCTTACGAGGCGATTACCAAACCGGTGAGCGGCTCAATGAGGTCGCTCTCTCCACTGAATTTGGCGTATCAAGAACACCAATAAGAGAAGCACTGCAAAAGCTTACAAAATCCGGCCTAGTAGAACAGATACACAGAAAAGGGGTTTTTGTTCGCCAACCTGGTCCTGTTGAGCTGATTGAGCTCTTTGAAATGATGGCAGAACTCGAAGCTTCATGTGGTCGCCTTGCCGCTCTACGCATATCAGAAGTCGCTTTAGAAAAACTAAGAGAGGCAAATGGTAAATGTAAGATCGCTATGACTGCAGGCGAAGCAGATACCTATTACTATGCCAACGAAGTCTTCCACATGATCATTTATCGCGAGTCAGGTAATAGCATTCTAGAACAAGAGACTAAGCGGCTACATCAAAGGCTAAAGCCCTATCGTCGTCTGCAACTGCAAGTCCGAGGACGCATGCCACAATCTATGTCCGAGCATGAGCAAATAGTAGAAGCCCTCACCCAAGGAGAATCAGACAAAGCGGCCCAGTTACTGCGTGGCCATGTTACTATCCAAGGCGAAAAATTCCGACATTTACTCTCCGCACTAAAGAAATAACAACCAACCTTTCAAATTTCCACGTATATATACCCTTACGGGACTACGACTACCATCGACGATGGCAATCGCCTGAGGCGAATAAAAAGCCACCATTGGATAATACCAATGCATACCGCCCCAAGAAGTGTGTCTTCAATAAAGAGCCCCACACTTGCCTATTGACGTTCTCTACAGACAAAAAAAAGCCCTGACAGCTGTGCTATCAGGGCTTTCTTAATAAAGCCGTATAGAGCCCCTTAAGTGCGAAGCATAACAAAAAGACGACGACCTCAATGATCTGACGCTTCGCGTCATCCCCTA
>NZ_JAEMNX010000011.1 GCF_016463975.1 Marinomonas transparens
GTGGGAGATCCCATGTGAGAGTAGGTCGTCGTCAAGCTTTACATTAAGAAGGCCCTGATAGCATGCTGTCAGGGCTTTTTTTCGTTTGGAGCGCTTAGTGGTTAATCCAGTAAGGCATGTCTAAAGAGGAAAGAAAAGAGTCAGCTTTGTTTCCTTGTAAAAGAGAGAGGGTGGCGATTATTCCGGCATTTACACAGTTAGGTGCGGCAACGGTAATGCTTCTTGGGGCACCTTTAACCGGCCAACCGGTACGAGGGTTTAATACGTGAGAATAACGAATACCATCTTTAAGTAGAAAGCGTTTGCTGTCACCAGAAGTGGCAAGGGCACCTGACGATAGTTCAATTATCCTTTCTGCTTTATTATCTACGGAAAGCGATTCAATTCCTACTTTCCAGCTTTCGCCATTAAGTCGAGGCCCGCTGCAAGTAAGGTCTCCGCCGCAATTAATTAAGACGGCAGAGGGGGCATCTTGTAATACTCTAATGCAGATATTAAGCATTCTATCTACCGCGTATTCTTTTCCTATACCACCAAAATCCAGTTCCATACCCTCAGGAATATTTAACTGTTCAGGTGTATCAAGGTTCCAGTCAAGTTTTTCCCAACCAACATGAGTCAAAAGATCGTCGATCTGGCTTTGTTGCGGTAGATTGTCACTGCCATCAAATGACCATACCCTTCTTAGAATACCAGAGGTGATATCAAACAGCCCCTCGGATGCTTGGTATGCATGACTTGCGAAAATCATCAGTTGAGCTGTTTCATGATCAAGTGCTTGCCAGTGATTTGCATGGGAATGAATAGCGGTAAAGGTGTTGTCTTGTCTATAACGGCTGAATTTATGTTCTATACGCCACGCTTCCATTATGGCTTTTTTTGCTGCGCTTTTAACAAGATCAATATGGTCGCATTCAATGAGGATTGAGCAATTGCTTGCCATACAATCAAAGCGTATTTGATAGGAATTAGAGCCTTCTAACCATAAGCTGGGGTTAGGGTGATTACTTATATTGAATTGAGAGGCTATTGCTAGATCTTCAATAAATATCATGCTGTCTCTTTGGATAGAAGTACCCTCTACTGCTTTTGTAGAGGGTATTTTGTAGGAATTAAAATTTATAGCCCATGATTAGCATCATGGAGTCTAAACCAGGATAAAGTTCTTGGGAGGCTAGCTTACCTATACCTTTCTCACCGGAACTTTCTTGGTGATAGAGTGAGAAGCGGGTATAAAATTCGGTATTGTCAGCAAATTCATAGCCGTATCTTAATCCAATTGTATAGGTATCTAAATCTCCCAATCGGTAATCAGCACTAGCCAGACTGGTATTTGTATAATCGCTTGATGTTAAGTATCGGTTATAAAAATCCGCTTTGCTTTGAGTATACCAACGAAGTTGAGGCTCTAGGTATTGGTTATCAAAACGGAATCGATATTTTGCGTCAATAGTATGCGAATTCACGCCCCAATCGTCGAACATAAAACGATAACTTACATCGAGAACATCGCTGTTATCAAATTGGTGTTTGGTTTGCCAATAGATACTTTGCTTCAAACGAGAGTCAGGCCTTTTTTCATAAAGGTAGACATTGTTGCCACCACTTTGAAAATTACCACCAAAATTACTTCCTGCTGTGTCATCAATGACTGAAAGCATTTTATAGGGGTCTGTGAGGTAGCCAGAGCTAGTGCTTAATGCGTAGTTAAACTGCATGATGGTTTTGCTGTTAATTACCTGAGTGACACCAAACACGGCATCGACAAGGTTCTTATTTTCAGAATCTGAACGTTGTGTAAATTCACTGTCAGACCTATCAAGAGGGATTTGATGTAATCCTGTGGGAACACCACCTTCTGGAGTGACAGCATCATTAGATAGGTTTAAGCCTAATGTAAGTGTTGTATTTTTTTGATTGAGATAGCGAGATAGGTTGCCGTTTACGCCAAGGGAGCGGTAATCATGCTCTGCTGATAGGTAACCGCCAACGCCATAAGCCCAATCTCGGTTAATCGGTGCAGACCAGTTACTGGAAAGCGCTATGCGTGTGTCTTTAAATGTGTCATCTAAAGGTTGCTCACCTGCTGTCGCATTGTAAGATGACTTACCGGAAGGGCTAGTGAATGTTTGGACTTGATCACTTGGTGTTGCGCCATTAGGTGAGGCGCCAGTCAAGGTATCAGCCACTATTTTGAAGTTGAGCTTGGTTTCTTCATCATAGTTTTTTGTTGCACTGACAACAGGCTCTACAGCAGACACTCGACTATCACTTTCTGAATAGAGTAAAAAGGCTGAATCCACATCCCAGCTGTCGTCTGCATGCGTTGTTGTTGATAGCCCACTAACTAATGCACAACTTGCTGCTGTTAGTAAACGAGCTAAGTCTTTATTCTTTTTCATTGTTTTAGTTACAGCCACAGCCACCACCTCCGAAACCTTGTCCGCCACTGCTGGCTTCTTTACTAAAGTAAATGTGATCGTTCAAACTGCTTTCTATTGGTTCGTTGATCAGATTCATTTCTTGTTGGGCAAGAATACCTCGCTCCCATGGTTTAACGCCCAAGTCACTGCAACCTGTTAAAGCAATAGTGATGGAAATCAAACCGAATATACCGGAGACGCCTCGCATAATTTATTCTCCTTTCTCTGCTAATAGTTGGGTTATAGCGCTTTCATAATCCGCTAGATTTTCATTATGGAATCCAATATGTGTTGCTCTAATGTTACCTTGGCGGTCTATTAGGTAGCTGGTAGGCATACCAATTACCCCAAAGTCTTCCGGTAAAAGCGCATCGGAATCGAACAGCACCGTGAATCCTGGTTTGTATTCTTTTAAGAAATCGAGAGCTTGTTCTTTTGCTTGATCCAAATTTATGGCGATTATTTTAAGACCTTGGTCTTTATATTTGGCCTGGATATTTGTCATCCAAGGGAATGATTCTCGGCAAGGGCCACACCAGGAAGCCCAAAAATCGACTAATAAAATCTTACCTTTCTGACTTTTTAGTGAAACTTGCTCACCTTGGTAGCTAGGTAATTGAACACTTTGGTGTGGAGCGGCTTTTACGTTACTAGAAGGTGTGAGTTCTGCTGCCCATGTAAAAGAGGAAAAGGCAATACTACAGAACAGTGCAGTGGTGAATGTGAGTGATTTGTTTCCTATCATGACTTTCTCCAAATACGAGGAATGTTTGGAATAATAGAGAGTCATTCTTAAGGAAAAATTAAGGTGAAAAAATAAAGGGCGTAAGATTCGCTTAAGGTTTCTTATCTATAGTAGCTAAACACCAGTAATGTTAAGGGCTATTAAGTGATCACTTCTTTTTTACCTGCTAGGCATATCAAATGGCTTATCGCTACATTGATGACTTTATTCATTGTGACTCATGTATGGGCCGAGAATGTCTTTTTAAAACCATCTGAAGCATTTCAAATACATCTTGATATAAACCAAAGGGAAGTTCAGTGGATCATTGCTGATGGTTACTATTTGTATGAGTCTCGAGTAAAGGTGTCATTGGCGAGTGATAAGAAAGCGTCTGTCCCTTTTGAGTTTTTAACCATATCAGAAGAAAAGAATGATCCAAATTTTGGACTGGTTAATGTTTTTCATAAAAAAATGGTTATTAAGATCGGACAAGTTAGCAGTGTGCCAGATGAGGTGAAGGTAACTTATCAAGGTTGTGCTGAGGCCGGTCTTTGTTACCCACCACAAACTAAGGTTATATCTTTAGGTGGTAAGCAGGCGGTACCTCAAACTAGCGAGCTTGAGCAAATTCCTTCTGAAAATATTCAATCTTCACAGACTTCTGGTGAAGAAGGGCAGTTGGTTAAGCTTTTATTGAATGGTGATCGAGTCTGGGTATTGCTGACATTTTTTCTATTAGGACTCGGGCTTACATTTACCCCCTGTGTTTTACCTATGATTCCTATTCTGGCTGGGATAATAGCGGGACAGTCTGGAAATATCACAGCGAAGAAAGGTTTCTTTTTATCACTTTCTTATGTTCTAGGTATGTCTGTTTCTTATAGTGCTGCTGGTGTTCTGGTTGGAGTATTTGGTGCTCAACTTAATTTACAGGCTTTGTTTCAAACACCTGTGGTATTAATTGCCTTTAGTTTAATTTTTGTGCTGTTGTCCTTGTCTATGTTTGGCTTTTATGAGCTTCAATTACCGATGTCTTTAAGAGATCGTCTTGATCGCTTGAGTCAAAAAAGCATCGGTGGGCCATACATTGGTGTTGGTATCATGGGGGCTATTTCTGCTCTTATCGTCTCCCCTTGTGTATCTGCTCCTCTAGCAGGTGCTTTAATTTACATTAGCACAACTGGAGATGCTGTTCTTGGTGGTAGTGTTTTGTTTGTCATGAGCCTAGGAATGGGCGTTCCATTATTACTGGTTGGTCTAGGTGGCGGTAAGTATTTACCGAAAGCTGGCATGTGGATGATGCAGGTTAAGGCGGCATTTGGGGTTGTCTTGCTTGGTATTGCGATTGTTTTGGTATCTCGGATGGTATCCGATACTGTGAGTGTATATTTGTGGTCAGTGCTTTGTGTGACCTATGCGCTACATCTTTCACCGTTTCAATCAGGCGACAATAGCTGGGGGAAAACGCGCCAAGGTTTTGCATTGATTTTGTTTATTTATGGTGTGTCGATATTGACATCCAGTTTGGCAGGACAGCCAAGTTTAGATAGGCCACTTGGTTATTTAAAACCTACTTCAATGGCTATCTCTGAGACAGTTAGAGCGCCATTGTTTACGAGAACTGAAGATGTTGGCTTTATTGACAATGCGATGCGTCAGGCTTCAATTGATGGCAAGCCTGTGGTTGTCGATATGTATGCTGACTGGTGCACTGCTTGTTTAGAGATGGAAAAAGATATCTTTAGTCGCACTGAGTTGAATTCTTATAGAAATAATGTGATTTTTCTACAACTTGATTTGACGCAAAATACTTCTAAACAGCAGGACTTTTTGAGTAAATATGGCATTTTTGGACCTCCAACTCTGTTATTCTTTTCTAAACATGGCGATTTAACAAAGGTACGTCAAGGTGAAATTGATTTAGCGGAATTTAGACGCACAGTTGACTCTACCTTGGCTGCCCTATGATTGAAGGAATGGGTTTGCGAATATTAGTGGTAGAGGATGATCTTTCTTTGGCGGATGGTTTAGTGACGGCTTTGAAGCGAGAAGGTTACACTGTGGATTTACTTCATGATGGCATTTATGCATTGGAAGCCTTAGCAAATGAAGTGTTTGATTTGGTGATATTAGACCTTGGGTTACCACGACTTGATGGACTTGCTGTATTAAAGCAATTACGGTCAGATAAAAGTGAAGTTCCTGTTTTAATTCTGACAGCAAGAGACGCTTTGGAGGATCGTGTTGCCGGATTAGATTTAGGTGCCGATGATTACCTAGTGAAACCTTTTGATGTGACTGAGCTGAAGGCGAGAGCGCGAGCTTTGTTAAGGCGCAGTTATGGCCGCGCAATCAGTGAAATTCATTACAAAGGGCTGGTGTTGTACCCTGCTAGCCATAAAGTGACCTATCAAGATAAAGATGTAAACCTTACGCGAAGAGAGTATTCACTGCTGCATGAACTAGTTAGTCAGCCTGGTCATGTCTTTACTCGTGATGTACTTCAGCAGCTTATGTATGGCTGGGGAGACGATGTTGAAAGCAATGCTCTAGAAGTACATATCCACCATCTACGTAAAAAGCTCTTTCCCGAATTGGTTCGTACTATAAGAGGTATTGGTTACGTCGTTGATCAAGAAGAAAGTTGAATATATTAGAGCTAAGAGTGACATGTGATTACGCTTTGCTATTTTGAATGTATTTATCATAATGTTTTTCTTTAGAGGTGAAGACAGTCTGGTTTAATATGATGCCTAGTATATTAATATTAATTTGTTCTAGCTGTTCAATCGTTGCTGTTAAATCTTTCTTTTTTGTATAGTCGGCTTTTACTATAAGGAGTGTGGCATCTACTAATTTTGATACTACCTCTGCATCTGAAAAAAGTTGAACAGGAGGCGTTTCAATAATGATTCTGTCATAATGATTTCTTAGGTGCATTAATATTTTTCCCATCATATCTGAAGATAATAATGCATTGGGGTAGTCTAATGCGGTTCCTACACCAAGAATATCGAACCCTTCTTTAGAGTTTCTAATAATGGCGTCAGAAAATTTAGCTTTATTCAAGATGATATCAGATAAGCCAGACTTTTCATTTGAGATATTGAGATCCTTTGTGATTGAATGTCTTCTGAAATCGATATCAATAACTAGCACTTTTTCTAACTCGGAAAGGGCCTTTGCTAAATGTAGAACCGTAGTTGATTTCCCCTCTTTGGGGATTGCTGACGTTATTGAAAGCATTTTTTTATTTTTATCTATCGTTCTAAGTCGTGTTCTTAAGCGATAAATAGACTCCAAGTAGATTTTATCTTGGATGAAGTTGTAGGATTGCCCTATCTTTTTTCTATTTTTCACTTTAGGTAAATTAGTGAGTATTGGAGCTTCTGTTAGGTTGTTTAAGTCATCTTTACTGTGTATTCCTTGATCAATTATTCCTAGAAAAAGGCTAATAAAAATACTAATAAAGAAACCTAAAAAAACTATCATAGTTGAAATTAAGTTCTGCCTTGAGGTTTTTTGAGCATCTTCAACTAGAGAATAATCAAGGACTGTAGCAATCTCTTGTTTTAGATTATTAATACTTTGGGCTTCTTGGAAACGCTTTAAAGTCATGTTGTATAGACTTCGATATGTTTCTATTTCTCGAAGTTTTTTAAGGTAAATATTCTCTGATTGTCTTAATTTTTGCAGCTCTATTTTGTTTTTTGATAATAGTTTTTCTAGTGATTTTATTTTTTTTGTTTCTATTTCAAATATCGAAATGTAAGTGTTTAATAGATTTCTTACTTGTCTTTTTAATATGGATTTTTCATTATATAAATTCTCTTTAGCTATTATATAAGATGGATGTTTAGGGCCATACTTTAGACTGAGCTCGAGTAATTTATTTTCAGCATCAGAGATTGAAGTCTGGGCTTTTTCAATTTGTGGGGTGGATTTTATTAATGGTGACTCTAAAATTATAGTTGGCTCTGTTACCCCTTCTAAATTTTTATAATGAATTTCATCTATTTCTATTTTTTGTTCTAGTTCATTTTTTTTAGAAGATAAAGAGTTTAATTCATCTTCTTTTAATTTCAACATTACTCTTATGTCTGGTGAGTCTTCGTTTCCAGAGAGGGGGATTAATTCATTTTCTGATCTCATTATATCTTTTTTTATAGATGCCAGCTCGCTTGAAAGCCAATTTAGAGTGTTTTTTTGTTGTTCTTTAATTTGTTTTTCTTTGTGTTGCATGTATATTTTCGCAATAGAGTTCACTATTCTTGTTGATAATTCAGGTCGGTAGGATTCAATTTTGATGGTTAAAAATTTTCCAGAATCTGAATATGATACAGAAAGCATTGATTGTAGTTTTTTTGTTATCAATATTTTCTTGGATAGGCTTTCATATTTATTTTTTTTAGTTGCTAAAGATGAAAATAATTCATTTAGATATGTGTTGATTTTTTTAATATAAGGTAAGAGTGGTTCTGGTTCTTTGTTTTTTAGCTTTATATTTAATTGAGACTCATTAAGATTTAAGTCATCAACAACTTCTGATAAGAGTTTTCTAGATTTAATTAGCTCAATTTCTGAACCATAATTATTTGCTTTATTGGAGCCTAGGGGAAGACGGGAAAGGATAGACGACATACCGCCTTTAGAGTCTAAATTTACCTGGATATTTATATTTGACCTATATGTATTTGGAATAGAGTAATAACAATAAATACTAATGAAAATGCTAGTTATTATGATGGCCAAAATCAACCATTTTCTATGCCATATAGTTGAAACTATCTGCAGAATGTTTATTTCATCTGTATCGATATTTTGTGATTTCATTTTAAAAGAAACTTTGATCGATTATCAAAATGTCACCAGGGAAAAGAAAGCTCTCTCCTGTTACTTTATACTTTTTATTACTAGGTTTTTTTATAAACCAATTAGATTTGGATGCTCTATCTGTAAGTCCACCCGCTAGGGCTATTCCCATAGAGACTGTAATGTTTGGTTGATAGGGAAATCCACCTGGTTTCTTTACCTGTCCATTGATATAAAATGGTCTATATTCAACAATAGAGACATGTACTTCAGGGTTAACAAAGTAACCATTTCTCAATCTAGATGAGATGTTCTTTGATACCTCTTTTGTTGATTTATTAAGTGTTTTAACTTCACCAATAAACGGGAAATTTATTATTCCTGATGAGTCGATTTTCGTAGTTAAATCTAAGTTGTTTTCATTATAAACATGGATTTCAATAATATCTCCCGCCTTTAAAATATAGCTTCCTTGAGCATATATGCCCATTGATATTGAGAATAATAAAATACATTTTAAAAGTTTAGTCATAATACCCCCTTAAAATTATAGCTTAGAGAAATGTTGAGCTCTGTTTCTTCTTTAGATGATGTTTTCTTTTTTAAGGCTAATGTTAAATCAAGGTCTTGATAGTTGTTTTTTATATCGAGTGAGATTTCATTTGTTGTTTTTGATATGTTGTTAATGATTTCTTTTGTTTTATTTTTTGCTATTGAAATAATAATATTGTGATAAGAGTTTCTAATGTGCTTCCACTTTAAAGATAGATTGTTAGACTCATTGAGTGTTTGGTTTATCTTGCTTATTGGATTTTGTTTATTTATTGCTTCTAAAGTAAATTCTGTGTAAGTGAGAGGTGACCAATTTAGAAGGCCAAGCCAATAATTCGTGGTGAGGGATTTACTCCCAATCACAAAGAGTTTATTTTCTCTACCGTAAGCAATAGATATATCACTAATAGAAGTCAGTGGCCATGTCACTCCTAGCGATGAAATTTTATTTTCAGAATCTTTCGATCTATCTTTAACATCAAAATATTCTTGCTGTATTATCGTCGACTCAAAGTAAACTGTTTTACTATCCCCCCATTTATAACCTAGATTCGTTATTAGTTTTTTTTGCTCTAGATTGGCATTCAGGGCAAGCTCACGATTCGAGTTATATATTTTTTTATCTAGAGCATAGGCTAATGTAAAAATTAAACTTTCTTGGCTTAAGCGGTCAAAAACATAGCCGCCTGTAATACTCTCATAGCGAAACGAATCGATTTTATTCTCAAAATCTATAGTATCAGACGTTAGTCCTGTGCCACGTTGCTCATCTTCTTGTTTGATTGTTGTAGAAAAAGACAGAGTGTTTGATGAAACGGGAGACCAATAGGAACTTACTCCTAACAAATGACTCTGTGCTAAATCTTTCTTTTTTTCAGGGGAAAATAAACTGTATCCATAGCGCCCCTGAAGACCATAGGTGTCTTTTTTTATACCAGATAAAAAATCAAAACTTGGTTGATGGTAAAAACTTGATGCCTGAGCTTGTGAAGAGTCATATCCTATTTTTAAATTGGCTGCGATGCTTGTGTTTCCTTGTTTATAGCCCAAATCTGTGTTTTCTGCGTGGGCAAGGGAAGGAGCCATGCCTATTTTTGAGAGTAAATAGATTAGAGCTAAGCGTTCAAACTTAAACATCATGGCATGTCTTCCTACTTCTAAATGGAATTATGCATAGAACAAGAAACCCAATCCGATTAATTTTCGCTGCTTTACAGGCATCATTTTATTGCTAACCTTACATCCTGATTTACATTTCTTTTCTAAAGAATACCTATGTAAACAATAAATATGCCTTTTTTTACACTAAAGTGCAATGTTTAATCAGATATATGACTATAAGTACCTGTTTTTTCAATATTCTTTCGTTGCTAATGTATGATGAAGCGTTGTGAACTTTTAAGAAGGGCTAGGTTATGTGGTCGATCAGTACATGGATTAGAATTCAAATGCTTAGCTCTATTCGAAGAAGAACGTTATTTTTTGTCATGCTGCTTTTCACCATAACAAGCTTAATGATTATGATAATGGGGTTGCTATTTGCTAACCATGAGGTGGAAGAGTTATTTGATGCTCGTTTGGCACAACAGGCCAGATTACTGCTTGTGCTGTCTGAGAATATTGAAAGTCTAGATGCGAATATTAAGCAGGCATCCACTTTGATTATTAATGAGGCAAATACTAATACGTCTGTTGGGCATAGGTATGAAAGTAAAATTTTTTATCAAATATGGAAAGAGGCGGAGCTTAAGGTAGCCTCGGATGACATAGTTTTATCTCAGCAAACCGAGGATCTTGATGGTTTTGGTGATGCGGTTGCTGACCATTATAAATGGAGGACTTTCACCCTAAATCAGAAAGTCAACAATGTAAAAGTTATTGTCGCCGAGCGTTCTGATGTAAGAGGAGAAATTTCTGCTCAGATTGTCTTTCAAACCCTTCTACCTGAGATATTAGCTTGGCCAGTTTTAGCCATTTTAGTTTGGTTTGCTATTGGGTTTGGTCTGGAGCCTCTTCAGCAGTTGGCACAGCGTATAAAGAAAATTACTCCAACGAAATTGGAACCTATTGAAATGTCGTATGTTCCAGAGGAATTAGCCCCAGTTAAAACGGCTCTTAATGGGCTTTTAGTTGAAATTGATGTGTTGATGGAGAGGGAAAAGCGTTGGATAGCGGATGCTGCCCATGAGTTAAGAACCCCTTTAAGCATTTTAAGAGTTCACGCTCAAAATGCGGAGACGGCGGGCAATGACATTGAACGTAACCAATCCTTAACACAACTGACGGTCGGCGTTGACCGTTCGACTCGAATAGTTTCCCAACTACTTGCTTTAGCACGCCTCGAACACCAGAAAAACCTATTAAGTAAAAAGGTAGATGTATTAGCCATTACCCGCTCTATGATTGCCGATATATTGCCATTAGCTTGGCAGCGAAATATTGAAATTGTTATGGATGTTGATGATAGTTTGTCTTGGTATTATCTTTTTGAACCTAGTCATATTGAGATCTTGTTGCAAAATTTAATAAGCAACAGCATAAAGTTCTCACCTGATAGAAGTGTCATTAACGTCGTTTGGGAGCAATCCCTTGAGGCAATCGAGCTTAAAGTCGTTGATAACGGCAAAGGTGTGACGGAAGAAGAAAGGCAGAGATTAAGTGAGCGTTTTTTTCGCTCTGGAGAAGTTGAAGGGGCAGGTCTTGGGCTTTCTATCGTTAAGAATATTGTAGAGAAATACCACGGAAATATTTTTTATGAAGACTCGGTCATACAGGGGCTAACGGTACGAATAAGTTTCCCTATATTGACCTGAAGATCTAATAATATTCAGTTAGGTGATAAAACTTGGCTGTATACGCGAATGCTGGTATCGGCAAGCTTAAGCAAGAATTTTAAAATTTTGTTTAGCATTTTAAGTTTTATATTTTAAAAATGTATACAAAAATACCCTTTCTCAAATATAGTGTTAGCTACTATTACTTAGAAAGGGAGCAGAAATTGTGCGTCAGGTTTTCAATGATTTTAGTTTGAGTGCCCTAGTGGCAGGTTTTGTGGCAGTTCTTGTCGGCTTTGCAAGTTCTGTCTCTATTGTTTTTCAAGCAGCTCAAGCGGCTGGAGCCGATTCCCATATTATTGTTTCTTGGATCATGGCTCTTGGTTTAGGTATGGGCTTAACCTGTTTTTTCCTTTCTTTATGGTATCGATCGCCAGTAATTACCGCCTGGTCCACACCTGGCGCTGCGTTATTAGTCACCAGTCTAGGAGGTGTTAGTTACCCCGAGGCTATTGGCGTGTTTGTTTTTGCCGCCATTTTGATTTTATTAACTGGGGTTTCTGGGTTATTTGATAAGTTAATGCGTTGGGTTCCATTGCCAATTGCTTGTGCCATGCTAGCAGGGGTGCTGTTTAAATTTGGGTTGTCTGTTTTTGATTCAATGGAAAGCGATACCTTTCTTGTGAGTACTATGTTGGTGACCTACCTTGTTAGTAAAAGTTTTGTACCCCGGTATGCTATTTTATTTGTCTTAATGGCAGGTGTTGTTTTTGTTATCGCACGATCTGATAGTAGCATGATGTCATCTATACCTCTGACTATAGGGGAACTGGTCTGGGTTGGGCCTGAATGGAATCTAGGTGCTTTAATCGGCGTCGGTTTACCTCTTTATATTGTTACCATGACTTCCCAAAATATTCCTGGTGTTGCAGTAATGCGTAGCAGTGGTTTTCAAACTCCTGTATCTCCTGTGATTAGCTGGACTGGATTCACCTCCTTGGTGCTTGCCCCGTTTGGTGGTTTTGCATTCAACTTGGCGGCAATCACCGCGGCGATCTGTGCTGGTGAGGAATGTCATAAAGACCCAAAGCGTCGTTATATTTCAGGACTTTCAGCGGGAATATTTTATCTAATAGCAGGATTGGCGGGGAGTTCAGTTGTCGCCTTATTTTCTATTTTCCCTCATACCATGATTGCTGCGCTGGCTGGCATTGCTTTACTAGGTACAATTGGGGCGAATTTGAAAAATGCTATGTCGGACGATACGAACCGAGAAGCGGCATTAGTGGCTTTTTTAGTGACCGTGTCAGGCGTGTCCTTTTTTGGCATTGCGTCCGCCTTTTGGGGGATTTTGTTTGGGGTGATTTGCTTATTAATTTCTAACGTTAGCTTTAAAGCTAGTTAAGGGCTTTTAGTTAATGAATATTTGCCAAAAAATTAAAACGGATATTATTAAAAATCAACTTCCGAGAGGAAAGCCACTGAGACAAGTTACGTTATCATCGCGCTATGGCGTGAGTCGCATACCAATTCGCGATGCTTTATTATCGCTAAAGGCAGAAGGTTGGCTGGTTCCCCATGGGAAAGCAGGGGTAATGATTCCTGCTTTAGACTGGAAAGAAGCAGAAGATTTATATCTTATGCGATCTTATTTAGAGGGGCTTATTTTCAATATGGCATTTGAGCACATTTGTCCTGAAGATCTTCTTAAGGCCAGAGGCTTTCTAATGGAATTAGATAAAGAGGGAGTTGGCTTATTGGAGCGAGGTAAGCTCAATTGGTCTTTCCATAAAGCGCTTTATCAAGCCGCAAACCGACCCACTTTATTGCAAGTAATCGCAGGCTTAAATGAACAGGTGGTTCGTTACATGGGGTTTCAATATGGTCCGTTAGATTACCGGCATAGAAGTGAGTATCAGCATGAGATTCTGCTTAATCATATTGAAAATAAGGATAAAATATCTGCGGAATGTCTCTTAAAGTTACATATAGAAGAGGCTGGTGTTTTGTTGGTGGATTACTTGAAATCATCAGAGGCTAGGTGATTTTGCATCGATCCCCAGAGAGATATGGGTGAAAATTCGAGCCCTATCGAAGATAAGGGTTATTGGGGTAAATAGATACAAAGGCTCGCTCCACCTAAATTGACTGAACTCTCTTTTTTAATAAAGCCTTTTGTCTCACGTGCTATGTGGGCATTAGCAGATAGCTCTGCGAAATATAAGCCTAAGCCTGTATTAGAGTCGAGCAAGTTATCTTCTGATTCTTCGGCCGGATTAAAGCCATTACCATCATCTTCTACTGCTATGACGAGAAAGTTTTCGTCCATTTTGGCGGTGATGACAATTTTAGACTTTGCAAAGCGTAGGGCGTTATAAACGGCAGTACTAACAACCGCAGTCATCAGTCTTTCGTCAAAGATGCCTGTAAGACTTGCATCACATTGATAGTCTAATTTGAGATTTTTGGCCGTTGCTGAAGGTTGAAGTGCAAACACTTGATCATCTAAAAACTCTTCCATTAGAAAAGTATCAACATGAAGCTCATACCCATCTGAAGCCAATCGGTAAAGGTATAGGTATTCAACCCATTCATCGTTAAGCTTTTTAAGCGACTCTTCAATCAAAGTGATTTTAGTTTGATTGCCATCTTTGTTTTCTAGGGAGTCCTTCAACCCCTGTAATTGATAAAGTAATGTCCCAACCTGATTTTTACTTTCATGTATGGCACTGGCTAGGATGGTACTAATATCCATTTTTTTCATCATTAGCCTCCAAAAGCGGCGGTGTATTTTTGAGTCTGTTGTTTAGTAGGGGGAGAAGCAACATTTGTTTTTACTTCATTCAGCCAAAGCTCAAACATTTGTTTAGCTGTAGTAAGGTCTTTATTTGCTAGATAAATGTCAATTTCGTAGCTGTAAGATTTTGCTGCGACGCGAGGGTCATCTATAAAGGATTGATGTATTTTCTTTAATGTATTATTAAAATTGTCTAGCTGTCGTTCGGCTAGGGGGCCATCATCTGCAATGCGCACTAAAGATTCTAGGTGACCTAAGTAGACGTCTGCCGTGTTATAGCAAGAGTGTTTAGCGAGAAAGACAGCCCTACGGTAGGCCATTTCGGCGGTAGTGTAGTCTTTAATCGATAAACTAAGATGGCCCAGTTCAATTTGTCTGAGGACATTTTTGGGAGAACGGCCAATAGCATCAATTAAGATAGCCTGTGCTTCCTCCGGGTGTCCTTGAGCGACTTTAGTTTTTGCTAACCAGTCATAAGCGCTAACAAAAAAACGATTGTCCAACATTAATTGGCGCAGGTTTTTTTCAGCTTTATCTAGTTCGCCTAAGTGGAAGTAAGACTTTGCTTGACCAAATAAGGCCCAAGGCATCTTTCTGCTTTTTAATGTTTTATTGAATAGCTTAAGGGCTTCTGGATACTGCTTGAGTTCTAGCAGGCTTTTTCCAATAACTCTTTCACATCGGCCTTCAAGGGAAGGGTGCTTTTTCATAACCGCTTTAGCGGCTTTAATGGTCTCTTGAAACTCACCGGCATCTAAAGCGAGATTGACATTAAGGAGCCTTTCCTTGGTTTTAAGTAACTTGGTCAGTCGTCGCTGAAGTTCCGCTTGGGAGAAGGGCTTTGTAATGTAGCCATCTGGCTGAAAATCGATGGCTCCCATGATCATTTCTATGGATGTTTCGGCAGTAACCATAAGATATGTCACAGTATTTGGAATAAGTTTTGTGTGCCTTGCTTCTTCTAAAAGCAGTTGCCCATCTTTCCCCTTGCCAAGGTTATAATCGGCCAAGATGATATCAAATTGTTGATTTTTTAATAGTTCAATGGCAGTTTCTGCTTTCATGGCAATGTCGACTGACTTAAATCCAAAGTCATTTAACATCTTCTTCTGCATGATTCGCGCTTCTGCCATATCCTCTATGAGTAAGGCTTTTTTATTTGAGAAGTCTTGATGTCCCATAAAGAATGCATATCCTGTTTACAAATTATAAGAATGACTTATTTGGGTTCACGACCAGTTCTTCTGAAAAAACTTCGTCTTCTTCGGATGTTTGCTGTGGAATAGCATAAGATTCACTGGCCCACTCTCCAAGATCAATTAGTTTGCATTGTGAACTGCAAAATGGACGGTCTATATTTTCATTAGACCAAGGTGTTTTCTTTTGGCAAGTTGGACAGCTAACTAGGGTCAAGGGATTGCTTTTCGACATTGTAATAACTCTAAGATTTTCTTGTGTAATTCTAGGACTTTAGCACTCAAATCTACAGTATTACCAGTGTTTTCCAATACTAGGTCGGCACGACTCTTGCGTTTTTCATTAGGTAGTTGAGTTGCCATTATTTTTGTTACTTTATCAAGGGTGGAATTATCTCTATTGATCACCCGTTCAAGTTGTAGCTCAGTTGGAACATCAATAGCGACAATGAGCTCACACATTTCATTTTGGTGTGTTTCAAATAGTAAGGGGTGAACTAGCAGAACATAGCTGGAAGAGACAGAACTAAGTTGACGTCTGATTTCTTCACGGATTACAGGATGTGTAAGTTCTTCTAACCAGACTCTTTCTTCTGCTCGGTCAAAGATGATATCCCGAAGTGTCTTGCGGTTTAAGGTGCCGTCTTCTAACAGTATTCGATCGCCATAGCGTTGCTGAATTTTTTTTAAACAGTGGGAGCCTGATTGGACAACAATTCTAGCTACATCATCAGCATCCACACTCTGAATTCCTAATGTATTAAAAAGTTGAGCGACAGTGCTTTTACCTGAGCCGATACCACCAGTCAGTCCAACAATAGGGGGGTTATGTGTCATAGTTTTGAATAATAAAATAAAATAATTGCTGAAAAAATTAAAAATGGTCCAAAAGCCAGTTGTGTCGGAGCTTTTCGTGTTATCACAACAGTGTATAAGATTCCGCCTAAGCTTGCACAAAGTAATAGCGGCGCTAAATTCATGATGCCCAACCAAGCCCCTAGCGCCGCAACAAGCTTTACGTCACCCAAGCCCAGTCCTTCTTTATGTCTTAATGTTAAATAGGCCCACCTCAGAAGATATAAACTGGAATAGCCTACTAGCATAGCTAAAACACTATTATTTAATGTATTTGATTGCAGGTGGCTAAGTAGGGCGCAACCTAATGCAATCACATTGCACTCATCTGGTATCAATCTATGTTCGAAGTCAATTGACGCCGAAGTAATAAGGGCACTGATAAGAATCGTCATGAGTGCTAATTGATACACGTCTTGATAGAAGAATAATAAAGGCAGACAACAGATAAAATGAAGAGATTCGATAATGGGGTATCGATAAGATATCATTTTTTTGCAATATCGGCATTTACCTTTCAGCAAGAGAAAGCTAAGTAACGGGAAGAGATCTTTCCAATTTAATGTATGTTGGCAGTGAGGACAATGAGACCTTTTGCTTGCTGCTTCATTTGGAAAGGGAGCTGTAAAGGTTTGCTCTAGTAATTGGTGTGCTTCTTTATTCCATTCATGCCGTTGTTTTATTGGCCACCTTATCGAAAAGGCCGCTGAATAACTGCCTAAGCTTAAAATAACCAAGGCATACAAAAAACATTCTACTAAAGTAACGCTCATTTATAGTGTCTCTATGAGTGGTGCGTATAAGGATAATAGTGTTGAAGCAACAAAAGCGCCTGCAATAAAAAGGCAGAGAGCAGGAATTGATTTTTCTAAAAAAGTGACATTCTTCTGCCAACGTCTTTCGTGTTCTTTTGCTGCTAAATGTAGAGCCCGCTCAATATCACCATCTTTTTCTGCTGAATGTAAAGCAATTGCTGATTCATTAGGAAACCATTGCTGTGGAAAACAGTCACCATAATTGTGGCCAAGACGAAGGGAATAATACACTTTTAAAATCTCGTGTTGCATTGTTTTGTGCTGAAAATATTCCGGCATAGATTTCAAAGCTTGTTGTAGCGGGTAACCTGTTTTTCTCGTTGTCGCTAGCAGTGAAAAAAATTTGGTTAGACGGAAGCTATGACTATATGTTTCTAACCAATTGCAGGCATTACCTTTATATAGACTGGTGATGATCAAAATCTGGATTAAGCTACAAAATAGATAGATACCGATATCATGGATAAGCCTAAAAGATAAAGTAAGGCTCTGACTAGATAAAAAAGCGGTATTTAATACACTCATTAAGAGGGCGATTTGAATGATACAGCATGGATAAACCATGGCTTTTAGAAGGCGTCTAGACCAGGCCAACAGAGTGTTTAATTGTGTAATAGATAGCTTTAGGCTTTCTTCACAGTCTTCCCGAGAACCTTGAGAATTTAATAGTTGGCAGTAAGGGGCTGTGTGGCGGTCCGCAAGCTTTGTCAAAACAGTGTTTAAGATAGCGCCATTTTCTAATTCACTTAATATGGTCTTACAGATATTCGCTAAGTCAGTATGGGTTGAGGATTGGGCCAAATGAACTAAGGCTTCATTAAGTTGTAGGCCTGAATGTAAGGCATTCTGTACTTCTTCATAAAAGGTCAATAGCGTTTTGTAATTTAGTTTTTTAGGGTGCCATCTCGTTATGCTGACATTCCATTGCCCTTTTTTGATGCAATTGAAAAGGATTTCTTTTTCAGCGTGACTAAAACGATATTCAATTTCTCCATCGTCATATTTTATTTTATACCATGGCATTTTGGGGGTCTTCCGCTTTATAGCTAAAAGCCTGCCATAATCCTGATAAAGAAATCAGGGACTCATAATCTCTTGGAAGGTTATTTTCCCATCTTGGTAGTAAGCCATTAAAAATAGGTTTTTGTGAGTTTGTTTTGTAAGACATGGATTGATGAATGATCAATTTTAATGAGCTGACCAGTGAAAAGAAATCGACTTGCCAGCCATGACATCTATGAATCGCATCTAAGGCTGAATTCGTGTGTAATGTGGCTAATACGAGATGGCCTGTTAAGGCGGCATTTACTGCAAGGTTTGCGGTAACTGCATCACGTACTTCTCCAACCATAATGATATCTGGGTCTTGTCTTAGGAACGATTTGAGTAGGGCGGCGGAATCTAAACCAATTGCTTTGTTTGGCTCACATTGAAAGAGGCCAGAAATTTCGTATTCTACAGGGTCCTCTATTGTGAAAATTGTTTTGTTTCCTGTGTTTAATACATCCAGGCATGAGTACAGGCTAGTGCTTTTACCTGCGCCTGTTGCTCCACAGACCAAAATCAAACCACTTGGAGACTTTAAGGTCGATTTTAATGTTTGCAGTAAAGGTTTTTGTATGCCTATTTCGTCTAGTGGTAAGCGGCTTTTTTCCGGCAGTAACCTGAGTGCGGTTTTTTCACCTTTAACCGTTGCTATGATGCTGACTCTGATAAAAGTACTACGGCTTTTTTCTGTAAACAAAAACTGCCCTTCTTGAGTTCTTCTCGTTTCAGATAAATCTAGATTGGAGCGAATTTTAATACGATTTATGAGGTTACTATCACTGGGCAGTGTCGCGACCGTGTGTAACTTCCCATAACTGCGCTGATAGATTTTTACACTGGAATGGGTGTGTTCAATATGCACATCCGTGGCATTGTTATTAATGGCGTTTGAAATGATTTCTTCTAGAGTCATTCTTCTTCTCCTTCTAAGCTGTCACATTGCTGAGGAAGAACGTTTTGATTTATATCTGAAGTGCAGTGCCAAGTTTTATTTGAGTCGCGAATATAGGTGATATTTTGATTTTCTTTTATTCCGGTGCTCTTTTTAAGAGCAATAATGAGGTGACCCGTATCATCATTTTGCTGGCTAACAGAAATTGACTTGACGATTGTATCGTCATTGAGCGTTGTTTTGATTTGATCGAATTCAGTTGTGGTAGGAAATAGGCCTTCTAAGAGAATATATTCTTCTACCAAGGATTGGTGTTGTGTGGCTAGATTTTGTGCTTCAACCAATTTCGCTTTGGTGATTTGTCGAGTAAAAGTAGGAGCAGAGACACTGGCCAGTATGGAGATGATAGCGATAACTACCATGAGTTCTAATAGGGTGAATCCATGTGCAAAAGGTTTGTGAGACATCTTTCTTCACTCCTTTGAATATTCTATTTTAGCATCCTGCTAAAACATGGTTTTTAGTTTGTCGTTACTAAATTGACTAGACTAAACAATGTCGTCTAAAAAATGTCCCGTATGGGCATCGTTATCTTGATAGTCTTCTAGCTCACCTTGATGCTTTTCTTCAATACTTTGAATACTCTCTAACTCCTCTCGGGAGTTTGATGCTTGCACCTCTACCGTTTCGGCTTTCTGAATATCATTTTTAGATAAAGGCTGTGCTTTCATTTCTTCAGATTGAGGCTTGCTATGTTGGGATAATGCTTGTCCCTCTTCGGATATGGTGACAACAAAGTCACTAGACGCTTTTGCATTGCGGGCATTAAGAGCGGCGATATTTTTGTCTTCATCGGAACGTAGGTCGAACGGGGTGTACCCTGTGGAATTAGCATTCGGCAGGGTATGGTTAGTTATTGCAATGGTGTGAGGAAGACTACCAGACATTAACGCCACCACTTGATTACAAATAGACAAATAGGGATTCAATTAACAAGTATTCTTACTAGAGCTTAATGCGGAATGAGAGAGATGTCCAATACCATCGATTTATATGGATGGTATTGGACACAGGGTGAGTAGCTAAGCGTTTTCTAGTTGGCTTGCTTGAATTGCGGTTATAGCAATGGTGTAAACAATATCGTCGACCAGAGCACCACGGGATAAGTCATTAACGGGTTTACGGATCCCTTGTAGCATAGGGCCAATGCTGACCACCTCAGCACTTCGTTGTACCGCTTTATAGGTCGTATTGCCGGTGTTTAGGTCGGGGAAAATAAACACAGTTGCTTTGCCGGCGACCTTACTATCAGGTGCTTTTTGTTTAGCCACTTTTTCCATAATAGCGGCATCGTATTGCAATGGTCCGTCGATGAGTAGGTCTGGACGACGGTTTTGAGCAATGATTGTGGCTTCTCTTACTTTATCTACGTCATTACCACTACCAGAACCACCAGTACTGTAGCTAATCATGGCGACTTTAGGTGCTATGCCAAAGGCAGTGGCTGAATCGGCACTCTGTATGGCAATTTCTGCGAGTTGTTCCGCGGTAGGGTCGGGGTTGATAGCACAATCACCATATACGAGAACCTGATCTGGGAGGCACATAAAGAAAACCGATGAGACCAAACTTGCTGATGGCGAAGTTTTAATCAGCTGAAGAGCAGGGCGAATTGTGTTTGCTGTGGTATGAATGGCGCCAGATACCAAGCCATCCATGTCACCCATTTGTAGCATCATGGTGCCAAGCACCACATTGTCCTCAAGCTGCTCGCGAGCCACAATATCAGTTAAACCGCGTTTCTTTCTTAGCTGAACCATAGGGGCAACATAGTTTTCACGAATGCTTTCTGGGTCGACAATTTCAACGCTCGCATCGAGTTCAATACCGTTATTTTGGGCTATGCGAACAATCTCCGCTTTATTGCCTAATAAGGTACATCGAGCGATACCTCTTTCAGCGCAAACAGAGGCTGCTTGGATGGTGCGGATCTCTTCTCCTTCAGGAAGAATAATTCGTTTATTAAGTGCCCGTGCTTGCTCGATGAGACGAAACCGAAAGGCTGGAGGAGAAAGCTTTCTTTCTTCTTGGTTGAGAGCAAATGAGTTTATCCAGTCATGATCGATACAGCGGGCTATATGTTCCTTAACATTTAACACGCGCTCTTTATCATCGAGTGGAATTTCTTGATTGAATGACTGCATGGTGATGGCAGTGTCCCAGCTGTTAGTATCTACAGAAAGGACAGGTAGCCCTTTGGCCATCGCTTTACCACATAAAATCATCAGAGCTTCACTGGGTTGATAACCACTCGTGAGAACAAGGGCGGCAATTTTAGTGTCGTTTAACGCGGCGATGGCTGTCGCCATAATGATGTCGGTGCGATCACCTGGAGTGAATACCAAAACGCCAGGTCTCAATGCCTCTAACATGTTTTCTACACCGCGAGCACATAGAGTATAAGATTGCACTCGGCGGGATTCTATTTCTCCAGCATTAATGACTTTGGCTTCTAGAAAGTCTGCAACGTCTTTAACTCGTGGGAAGGTAAGTTCATCAGAAACAGGGATTTGTCCTAATAGACTGAAATTGCGTTTGAAAATACCCCGTTGTGCAAATAGGTCACCATAGGACTTTGCGCCTAGGGAGCCAAGAGGAGTTTTATTTAAAATGCAACCAATGACATCTGCCGCTTTTATTCCGCCATAGGAGCCTGCAGCTATTTCCACATGATGCTCAAGTTCATTGACGCGCATATCACCGGGGGCCGTCACTAAAACAAGCCCAGCATCAAGAGTTCTGGCGATGGCCTTATTGAGCCGAGTTGCATAAGGGTGACCTGGGATTTGTGCTAGACCCTCAACAATAACAGTAGAATCGGGCTCTACACTGGCTTGAAAGCGCCCGACAACTTCTTCCATTAACTCATCAATATTATCGTTGTATAAATATCTTTCTGCGTCCTGTAACGATATCGGTTCTGCAGGCGTTAATAACGAGCCTTGTGATACCATGGCGGTTGATTTATCAGGGCCCGTATCGCCGGGGCGAGGTTGGGCAATGGGCTTGAAAAAACTGGCTTTTAAGCCTTGCTGTTCGAGTGCACGAACAAGACCAACTGATACAGATGTCAAGCCGACGCCGGGGCCTGTTGGTACTGTCATAAGTACATTTATTGACATAGCTAAAAGTCCTAAGTCGATCGATTTTTGTTCTGTTAATATCGATTAATGCTGGATCAAGTTAATAGTGTCTAAAGCGATCATTAGCTCTTCATTGGTTGGAATAACCCAAACATTCGTGGTGCAGGTTTGTGCTTTAATATTTAAGTTTTCACCGCGAGGGGCGCTCTCATTTAACTCTGAGTCTATACTGATATTGAACGCTTTCAAGCGGTTACAAACGGCTTGTCGAAGGTAGCTGGAGTTTTCTCCAATACCACCAGTAAAAACTATGTGGTCAATATTCTCTAAAGTTGTTGCTGCGCTGGCTAGGTATTTCGCTGTTCTTGCCGCAAACATCTCTAAGGCGAGTTTTGCTCTTTCATCGCCAGAAGTCATTGCTTCCTCAAGAGTCCGGCAATCGTTAGATAGCTCTGATATGCCCAGTAAGCCACTTTTTTTATTAAGAATGTCTAGCGCTGCTTGGGCGGAAATGTCCTCGGCCTGACTAATGAAAGAGAGTAGGCTTGGGTCTAAGCTACCAGACCGAGTGCCCATCATAAGACCTTCAAGTGGTGTAATGCCCATGCTAGTATCTGAAGATTCGCCCTGATTTATTGCGCAAATGCTGGCACCATTGCCTAGGTGTGCAACCAATACACCTTGCTGATGACTGCCTTTCGAAATAGTAGCCAATTGCTTGCTAATGTAGCGATAGCTCGTGCCATGAAAACCGTACTTACGGAAGTGATGATCTCGATAAAGCCCCATCGGAATAGGGTAAAGGTATTGCTCTGGTGTTAAGGTTTGATGAAATGCCGTATCAAACACCGCGACTTGAGGGAGTCCAGGGAAAAGCTCGGAGGCGATTTCAATGCCCTTCAGATGGGCTGGGTTGTGAAGCGGTGCGAATTTTGCGCATTCCTCGATACCATCGACCACCTTTTGGTTAATCAATACTGATTTGCTAAAGGTTTCCCCACCATGAACCACTCTATGCCCAACACCAATTAATGAATCATGGATATTCGGATGTGAATCTAACCATAGTTTTATTTGCGTAATTGCGTTTTTATGACTGCCGTCATCGAGAATAATTTGCTTCTTTTCACCATCACATTTAAATGTAATGCTACTTAAATTAGAACCCAATTTGTCAGCAATACCTTCAACGAGGATGTGTTGACCTGCATGGCTGAGAACCGCAAATTTTAACGATGAGCTGCCGCAGTTGATTACTAATATACCATCCTTCATCATTGCTCCTGAGATACGCGTAAAGAGAGATCTATTGCTTGAACATGTTTTGTTAAGGCTCCGATAGATACAAAATCTACGCCTGTTGCAGCAACGTCTAAAAGCCTACCTTGATCCATATTACCAGAAGCTTCGAATTTCACTTGACCTCTAAACTCTGCAACGGCTTGTTTCATGTCTTGATAAGAAAAGTTATCCAACATGATGATATCGGCGCCAGCATGAACGGCCATAGCAACCTCATCTAGGTTTTCAGTTTCGACTTCAATAGGTTTTCCAGGAGCAATTGTTTTTGCCATGGATACGGCGTTGCTAATCGAACCAGCAGCCATGATATGATTTTCTTTGATTAAGAAAGCATCATATAGGCCAATGCGATGGTTCTGTCCACCGCCTACTGTAACGGCATATTTTTGTGCTAACCGCATACCGGGAAGGGTTTTACGGGTATCAAGAATAGTGAGCTTGGTGCCTTCAACAATATTGGCATATTGTCCAGTAATGGTTGCAGTATAAGAAAGCGTTTGTAAGAAATTTAGCGCTGCTCTTTCCCCTGTTAAGATGCTACGTGCATGACCTTTAAGGGTTAGAAAAACCTGATTTACCGCTAATGTGTCACCTTCATTATTATGCCAAGTAATGGAAACGGTATTGCCTAATTGCTTAAACACTTCATTAACCCATGCTTGTCCACATAATATTGCAGGTTCGCGGCTAATGACTGTAGCAGTGATTTGTTGCTCATCAGGAATCAGTTGAGCGGTTATATCGCCTGAGCCGACATCCTCTGCTAATGCAAAGGCAACTTGTGATTGGATGTGCTCGGCTAGCAGAGCGTTTGGCTGTGTCATGTTCTACCCTAATTTTTGTCGCCAATAAAGGTCGTATTGTAGCTTTATATTTTATACTCGTCAGTGTTGATTATTTGGTATTGATTGATTTATTTAGCCATTTCTGAAAAAAGCTCCATTTATACCTCTTGGTGAGGCTTCTTTTTCAACTTAATTAGTCTGTTTTTTTAAGCTCTAAAATGAAGGTTCATTCATGTCATTCAATTTGTAGTAGAGATTTCAGTGTAGGCTGGTTTTGTCTATATGGGGTATGGATGTTTGCTTTCTCTGGTTGTTTTTTAAGCTGTTTCTATTGGTTTTTTTGAGATGCGCGACAGCTTTTTGTAGAAAATACATAAAATTAATTTTATTTATTGATGATGTGTTTTTTTAGGATGTTGGTGGGCGCTTCCACTATTTCAGCGGTATTTCGTGCTTTTGAACGCATGGTTTTAGCAAAAATGTGAGAATGGAAAAGCTTCAAAAGCCTTGTAAGCAAAGCAATCTTGCGATGGATGGCTAGGCGATTCTTTGATTAGGTGTTAATCTTACGCCCCTATGGAGAACTACATTCTATAAGTCTAAAGCGTATTTTCCGCAAATTTTTCGTAAATAAACGAATGATGTAGATACCTCTTCTTGGATGCAGAGGTTTTTTCTCAGATGGAATTTAGTAAATAAGTTTTAAGTTTTTCTGTGAGTTTGGTTAAAGCTAAACGTACATAAAAACTAATAATGGGTTTGATGAACCAAACCCTAACTGGAAGCGAGCCGACCAAGTCTCTTGGTGGTCGATACAATGATTGTTTAATTGAAAACAGCGTTGAAAACACAGATAAGCGATGCTTTAAAAGAAATAGGGTGTCGTTTTATCTTAAATTGGCTGGTTTTTGTATGGCTATTCATACAACTGCCGACGGTTCGTTTAAGTAGCCTCCAAGGCGTTAATACATAAGGTTCTTGGTAGGTTAACTATCTGTTCTAATAGCGGGAGTTATTAACACGATGACTGAGCAGCATATTCTCGAAGACATTGATCCAATTGAAACCAAAGAGTGGATCGATGCGCTTGAGTCTGTCCTTCGCGAAGAAGGTCCTGAACGCGCGCAATACATTCTAAATTGTTTGACGAATGAAGCTTCAAAAGCTGGTACGTCAATGCCATCCTCCATCACTACACCTTACCGGAACACAATCGCTCCTCAAAATGAGACGCCATTACCTGGTGATATATTTATGGAGCGTCGAATTCGTTCCATAATTCGTTGGAATGCATTGGCAATGGTGATGAAAGCCAACCGAGTAGATTCAACACTTGGTGGTCATATTACGAGCTTTTCTTCTGCCGCAACGCTTTATGATATTGGTTTTAACCACTTTTTTCGTGGTAATGACGGTAAGCAAGAAGCGGATATGGTCTTTTTTCAAGGACACATTTCCCCAGGTATTTACGCACGTTCATACATTGAAGGTCGTTTGACTGATGAACAGCTAGATAACTTCCGTCGAGAAGTCGATGGTAAAGGTATCTCTTCTTATCCTCATCCTTGGTTGATGCCTGATTACTGGCAGTTCCCAACGGTATCTATGGGGCTTGGTCCACTACAAGCTATTTATCAAGCTCATGTTATGAAGTACCAACATAGCCGTGGTCTTATTGATCAAGGTGATCGTAAGGTATGGGCTTTCTTAGGTGATGGTGAGTGTGATGAGCCAGAATCTTTAGGGGCAATTGCTTTAGCAGGGCGCGAACATCTAGATAACCTAATTTTCGTCATTAACTGTAACTTGCAGCGTCTTGATGGACCTGTTCGTGGTAACAGTAAAATTGTTCAAGAGTTAGAAGGCGTATTCCGTGGCGCTGGCTGGAACGTAGTTAAATGTCTATGGGGTCGTCATTGGGACCCTTTGTTTGAAAAAGATCACAAAGGTTTGCTTATTAAACGTATGAATGAAGTATGCGATGGCGAACTTCAGAATTACAAAGCAAATGGTGGTGCTTATACTCGTGAACATTTCTTTGGCAAATACCCTGAGTTATTAGAAATGGTTAAAGATATGACTGACGATGAGATTATGAATCTTAATCGTGGTGGTCATGATCCATACAAGGTGTATGCTGCTTATGCTGAAGCAACTTCTCACAAAGGTCAGCCGACCGTTATCTTGGCGCAAACCGTTAAAGGTTACGGCATGTTTAAAGCGGCTGAAGCGCAAAATACCGCGCACCAAACTAAGAAACTGGATGAGGAGTCTCTGGCTCTATTCCGTGACAAGTTTGGTATTCCAATCAGTGATGAAGAGCTAAAAGATTTACCTTATTACCGACCTGCAGAAGACAGCCCAGAAATGCAATATTTGCGCGCTCGTCGTAAAGAATTGCATGGTGATTTTCCGATACGTCGTCGTGATTGCGAAGCGCTTGAAGTTCCTTCTTTAGAAGCGTTTAAAGCTCAAATTGCAGGCACAAAAGGTCGTGAAATTTCGACAACAATGGCCTTTGTTCGTGCACTGAATGTCATGGTGAAAGACAAAAAAATTGGTAAGCATGTTGTGCCAATTCTTGCTGATGAAGCTCGTACTTTTGGTATGGAGGGTATGTTCCGTCAGTTGGGTATATACAGCAGTGAAGGTCAGCGCTATACACCGCATGATCACACTCAAGTTATGTATTACAAAGAATCCGCTGATGGTCAAATTTTACAAGAAGGTATCAACGAAGCTGGCGCATTCTCTTCATGGTTAGCGTTGGCTACTTCTTACAGTAACAGCAATCTACCTATGATTCCTGTTTACATCTATTATTCAATGTTTGGTTTCCAGCGTATCGGTGATTTAGCTTGGGCGGCGGGTGATTCTCAGGCTCGAGGCTTCTTGATTGGTGCTACTGCTGGTCGTACAACACTGAACGGTGAAGGGTTGCAGCATGAAGATGGGCATTCCCATATTCTTTCCGGAACGATTCCGAACTGTGTTTCTTATGATCCAACTTATTCATACGAAGTTGCTGTTATCGTTCAAGATGGCTTGCGCCGTATGTATAAAGAAAAAGAGAGTGTTTTCTATTACTTAACAGTAATGAATGAAAACTACGCCCATGAAGATATGCCAGAAGGTGTCGAAGAAGGCATCATCAAGGGGATGTACAAACTTCAAACTCATGAGAAAAAAGCGAATAAGAAACAAGTTCAATTACTTGGCTCTGGCGTAATACTCCGTGAAGTTGAAGCAGCAGCGAAAATACTCTTTGAAGACTACGGCGTTAACTCGGATGTATGGAGTGTGACTTCTTTCAATGAATTGCGCCGTGAAGGTTTAGATGCAAGTCGTTGGAGTATGTTACATCCAGAAGCAGATGCTCGTCCGTCTTATGTAGAAGAGTGTTTGGCTGGTAAGGGTCCTGTTATTGCGTCTACAGATCACATTAAACTGTTCGCAGATCAGATTCGCCCATTCATCAAGGGTACTTATAATGTACTTGGTACTGATGGTTTTGGACGTAGTGATACGCGTGCTCAGTTGCGCCACTTCTTTGAAATTAACCGTTACTGGGTTGTGGTATCTGCCTTGAATGCACTCGCGCAAGATGGTGTGATCGATGCATCTGTAGTTGGTGAGGCAATTGCCAAGTTTGGTCTGGATCCAGAAAAACCAAATCCAGTGACTTGCTAATTACATAACAAGCTAGGAATCTGGCTTGGGCATTTGTCTAAGCCAGATAGATTTTAAAGTTTGATGCGTCTATACGACAAAGGAGATTTCTGTGAGTACTGAAATCATTCGAGTACCGGATATTGGTGGTGCGACTGATGTCGAAGTTATCGAGATCAGTATTAAGGTTGGTGACATGGTAGAAGTTGACCAATCTATTATTGTGCTAGAAACAGATAAAGCTTCTATGGATGTTCCATCCTCTATGGCTGGTAAAGTAGTTAGTATTTCTATTAAAGAAGGCGATACGCTTTCTGAAGGCGATGAAATTCTTGTGCTTGAAGTTGAAGGTGCAACTTCTTCTGCTCCTGAAGCAGCGAAAGAAACACCTGTAGTATCTGCGCCTGTGCCTGCTGCTTCGTCAGCCTCTTCTAGCGAAGAAAAGGTGTCTGTGCCAGACATAGGTGGCGCGACGGATGTGGAAGTTATTGAAGTTTGTGTTGCCGAAGGTGATGTGGTCGCTGAAGGTGACTCTCTCATTGTATTGGAAACCGATAAAGCGTCGATGGACATTCCTTCGCCATTCTCAGGTAAGGTTGGCAGTATTTCCATTAAAGTTGGAGATACTGTTTCAGAAGGTGCTGACATTTTAATATTGGCTGCGGAGTCTACTGGTGCAGTAGCTCCTGTTGAGGCCGTTGCTTCTCCAGCGCCTGTGGCTCAAGTGGTTGCTGGTGGTGTTGAGGTTGTTAATGTCCCTGATATCGGCGGAGCGGAAGGTGTTGAGATAATTGAGGTTGCCGTTTCTGTTGGTGATAAAGTTGAAGAGGGTGATTCTATTATCGTTCTTGAAACAGATAAGGCCTCCATGGAAATTCCTGCTCCTAAAACGGGTACTGTTAAATCAATATCAGTTAAGGAAGGCGGCAAGGTCTCTGAAGGTGATTTGATTCTTGAACTTGACGTTGAAGCTTCTTCTGCCCCTGTAGCCGCTTCGGTTCCAGTAGAGCAAAAAGCTACTCCAGCCGTTCCTGTTAAAACCGCTGCCCCTGTGACTGAGCAATCATCTGCTGTTTTGTCTACGCCTTCTACTAAGGTACATGCTGGCCCAGCCGTCCGTATGTTAGCCCGAGAATTAGGTGTTGAACTGTCCCTTGTTCGTCCTACAGGTCCCCGCGGTCGGATTCTCAAAGAAGACCTGCATGCCTATGTGAAAGCCGCTGTTCAGAAAGCGGTTTCCGCTCCAGCGGCTGGTGTTGCCAGCGGTGCTGGTTTGCCTACTGTTCCTGATATGGACTTTAGTAAATTTGGTGACGTTGATCTTGTTAAGATGAGTAAGATCCAACGGCTGACAGCTCAAAACATGGTTCGCAACGCACTTGTTGTACCGCATGTTACGCAATTCGATAAGGCTGATATCACAGACTTAGAAGCATTCCGCAAAGGTTTGAAAGGGGAAATGGAGAAGCAAGGTGTCAAGTTGACTCCTCTGCCATTCCTGATTAAAGCGGTTGCACAAGCTATGGTTGCTAATCCAAGTTTTAATGTTTCGTTAATGGCCGATGGTGAAAGCTATGTTCAGAAACATTATGTGCATATTGGTATTGCTGTTGATTCACCGGTGGGTTTAGTGGTTCCAGTATTGCGTGATGCGGATAAAAAATCCGTTGTGCAAATTGCGAAAGAAGCGAATGAACTGATCAAGAAAGCGTTAGATAAGCAGCTAAAACCAGCAGATATGCAGGGTGGTTGTTTTACTATTTCTAGTTTGGGTGCGATTGGCGGTACAGGATTTACTCCTATCGTTAACTGTCCTGAAGTGGGGATTCTTGGTGTATCAAAAGCCGATATCGAGCCTCGCTGGAATGGTAAAGAGTTTGAGCCACGTACTATGTTGCCGTTGTGTTTGTCATATGATCACAGAGCCGTAAATGGTGGTGATGCTGGTCGCTTTATGACCTATTTAAACTCTATGTTAAGTGATTTACGTCGTTTAACGCTTTGATATTTTTACTCTAGAGTTACTAAAAGCCGCATTTAATATGCGGTTTTTTTTGTTTTTTAAAGTTGGAAGGGAACCTTGTTTCTAGTAGCTTGATGTATGTTGAATAAGGAAAAATAAAAAGAGAGGAAGCATTATGAAAGCAAGAATATTAGGCAAGACGGGGTATCAGGTGTCTGAAATTGGCCTGGGTTGCTGGCAGCTTGGTAATGATTTTGGCCCTGTTGAAGATCAAGAGGCGAGTGCGATTTTGCACACAGCGGTTGATCAAGGTATTAGTTTCTTTGATACCGCGGATGTTTATGGTGGAGGATTAAGTGAGCAGCGCATTGGTCAATGGCGGCAATCTTTAAGTCGGCAACCTATCATAGCCACTAAGGTTGGTAGGGATGCTGCCTTATACCCTGATGCTTATAACAAAGCGGCAATAAAAAAGAGCCTACAAGCATCCGCTAAAAGACTCGGTGTCGAGGTGATTGATCTGGCTCAATTGCATTGTGTACCAAGGGAAGTGTTGTTCGGTGGAGATATTTTTGCTTGGATGGAAGACCTTAAGCAAGAAGGCATAATCAAACATTTTGGTGCCAGTGTTGAAATGCTCGATGAAGCTATTTTTTGCTGTGCCCATCCACAGTTAGCTAGCTTGCAGATCTTATTTAATATTTTCCGACAAGATGCTGTTGACTCTCTCTTTCCTTTGGCGGAACAGAATGAAGTGGGAGTGATTGTACGCCTGCCTTTAGCGAGTGGATTGCTTTCCGGAAAAATGACGTTGGATCATGCTTTTGATAAAGGTGATCATCGTTCATACAATAAGGACGGAGTTGCGTTTCATGTCGGGGAAACGTTCAACGGTATTCCATATGAAAAAGGGGTTGCCTTGGTAGAGCAATTAAAAGCAAAATTACCAGAAGGACAAAATATACTGGATGTCTCTTTAAGGTGGATTCTTGATCATCCTCAAGTGTCTAGCATTATCGCTGGAGCAAGCCGTTCTTCTCAAGTAGTACGTAATGCCGCGGTGTCAGCGCTTCCGCCATTAGATGGCGAGTTACATAAATTGCTTAGTGAGTTTTATCGCCAGCAAGTGAGAAAAGAAATTCGCGGTGGTATTTAGACTTTTTTTATAAAAAGGCACGAAATGTATTCGTGCCTTTTGCTTTTTACTGTGGAAAAGAGTTTATTTTAGGATTTGTGCCGCATGTTCTTTGGTTTTTACCTTGCTGATAATCTCTTCGATAAGACCATTTTCATCAATAATAAAAGTGGTTCTGACTGTGCCCATGGATTCTCTGCCCATGAATTTTTTTAATTGCCAAGTGCCATACAGTTCGTGAACTTCTTTTTCTGTATCAGCAAGTAATGGGAAAGGTAGTTGGTATTTTGCAATGAAGTTTTGATGTTTTTTCTCAGTATCGGTACTTATTCCTAATACCACATAACCTTGTTCAAGCAGTGTGGTGTAGTTGTCTCTCAGGTCACAAGCCTGAGCGGTACAGCCCGGAGTGGAGTCTCTAGGGTAAAAATACAGAACAACTTTCTTACCCTTGTATTGCTCTAGCGTAATGATGTCACCATTTTGATCTTTCACGCTGAAATTTGGTGCTTTTTGTCCAATTTCGATTGTCATAAGTCTGTTCTCCGACTAGCTAAGCTGTGATAAAAATACGCGTAATATTATTAGCTTACCAAGAGAGAAAAGAAAAATCCCTCGGAATAACGCTTCTTGTTAATTTAGCAGGGCTTTAACACTCTGAATTATTGTTAAAGCCGTTTTTGGACGTTACTATAGGCACGCTTATAATTTAACGGAGACTCGAAATGATCACAGGTAGCCTAGTTGCTCTTATTACCCCCATGTTGGCAAATGGAGCAGTAGACACTAAGAAGTTAGATGATCTAATTGAGTTTCATATCAAAGAGGGGACTCATGGCATTGTTGCTGTGGGTACAACGGGGGAGTCTTCTACGTTAACGCCTGAAGAACATTCCAACGTGATCCACCAAGTGGTGCAGACGGTAGCAGGGCGGGTGCCTGTTATTGCGGGGACTGGGGCAAATGCAACCCATGAGGCAATTGACCTTACTCGTAGCGCCAAAGAGGCGGGAGCTGATGCCTGCCTATTGGTAACCCCATACTATAATAAGCCGACTCAAGAAGGCTTATACCAGCATTTCAAAGCCATTGCTGAAGCGGTCGATATTCCTCAGATTCTTTATAATGTGCCGGGTAGAACAGCATGTGACATGCAGAACGAAACGGTAGTGCGTTTGTCTAAGGTGAAAAATATTGTAGGCATTAAAGATGCTACTGGTAATCTAGAGCGTGGAGAGGCTTTGATCAAGTCTGTACCAACAGAGTTTGCTGTCTATTCTGGAGATGATCCAACGGCGATTGAGTTAATCTTGCAGGGAGGTAAAGGCAACATTTCAGTTACGGCTAATATTGCACCAAAAATCGTTGCTCAAGCCGCAGAGCTTGCTTTGGCGGGAGACTTTGAGCAGGCCCGTCGCCTTGATCAATCGATCGCTGCTCTACATGCAAATTTATTTTTAGAATCTAATCCCATTCCCGTTAAGTGGGCATGCAACCAAATGGGTTTGTGTGACGCTGGAATACGCTTACCATTAACGCCACTTGCTGAACCGCATCATTCAGCACTTAAACAAGCCATGATACAAGTAGGAATTTTATCTGTATGAATAAGTTAGCCTTACAGTTCACTAGTGCAAGTGTATTCGCATTTACTCTATCTGGTTGTAGTTTGTTTTTTACTGATCATGCCGATGATTATCAGAAGGCACAGGCTGAAACGACCATTATACAAGCGCCTCAGGGTTCTATGCCAATAGAAGACAGCTTAGTCATTCCAAATGAAGATGTTATTGATAACCTGAAAGAACAAAAAGCGTTTGAAGTGCCAAGAGCGCCTTTTGTTTTTTATCCTATGGTGCATGTGCCAGTTACAGAACAGAATAATGGCCTAGAGTTTATGGTTCCGGCTAATCAAAAATTAGCGAAACGCGTGGTTGTTGATTTCTTAACAGGACTACACGGTGCTGGCACACCTATCGCGTCACAAACAGAAACACAAATAACCAGTGTGCCTTTTGACTTTCACCCACAAGGTTGGTGGGCTTCTCTTTGGAGTAGCATTACCCGTGTTTACCCTGCGGAAACGGCTTTTTCTTTTACTTTCACTGAAGCTGGTGAAGCAACAAATATCTTGATTCAATTTCGTGATGAACAAGCTGGAGAAGAGCCTAGTGACTGGTTGAGTCCTGTTGAAAGTGATGATGCTTATTCTGTGGTTGCTCGTTTGTGGGGATCGATGGGGCGCCAATTAAATCAGGCGTCAGCTTACTTATCAAATCGTGGTGAAAAATCTTCCTTCCCTGTATGGATTAATAATCATGGCGTTTTTGCGATTCATCTTGGTGATCGCCTTTCTAAATCTGATTTTGAGGCCAAGTTAAATGGTGCCGGCATTTACTTGATGCCAAATACTGAAAATCTTCTTGCACCAGTACCGCCAGAAGACGTTGCCCGTGTGGGAGATGTTATTGATTTTAATATTCCTACTGGTAATGGACAAAAGACTAAGCTATTTAATGTTCGTCGCCGTAACCTTGATGATGTTAGCTGGGAAGAACGTGAATACAGCTATAAAATTGTTCGGCAAGAGGCGGGCGATTTTTTGGTGATTGATGTTTCTTCAGTGGATTTCCCTGAAGCGATCTCATTCCATTTAGCGCAGCGATTTGTGAACTAAATACAATTAACCCCTTATAAAAGAAGACCGGAGATTCTCCAATGGAAAAACGACAAGAGCTATATGCAGGTAAAGCAAAATCTGTGTTTCGTACAGATGACCCTGACAAAATGGTTCTAGTATTTCGTGATGATACATCTGCGTTTGATGGTAAAAGAATTGAACAGCTAGATCGTAAAGGCATGGTTAACAATAAGTTCAATGCTTTCATTATGACAAAACTACAAGAGGCCGGTATCCCTACACATTTTGAAAAGCTATTGAGTGATACTGAATCGCTAGTGAAATGCCTAGACATGATGCCTGTTGAATGTGTCGTTCGAAATGTGGCTGCTGGTAGTTTATGCCGTCGTTTAGGTGTTGAAGAGGGCTTAGATCTGAATCCACCGACTTTTGAATTGTTTTTAAAGAACGATGCCTTAGGTGATCCTATGATCAATGAGTCCCATGTGGAAACATTTGGTTGGGCCAATACTGATGATCTCGCGAAAGCAAAAGAGCTTACCTATAAGGTCAATGATGTATTAAAAGCGATTTTTGCTGAAGGCGGTATGATTCTGGTTGATTACAAACTGGAATTTGGCCTATATAAAGGTGAAGTTTTATTGGGGGATGAGTTTTCTCCTGACGGTTGTCGTTTATGGGATGCGAACACCAAAGAAAAACTAGATAAAGATCGCTTCCGCCAAGGTTTAGGTGGTGTTATTGAAGCTTATGAGGATGTGGGTCGTCGCATAGGTATGGATTTCGACGCATAAGCTGTTTGGCTATATCGTCTGTAATGAAGGGGCGTCTGCTCCTTCATTTTTACTATGCAAGGATACACTTTGATTAATTTCCTTCCTGTTGTTATTGGCTTACGTTATGCGCGAGCGAAGCGTTCCAATCATTTCATTTCCTTTATTAGTTTTTCTTCTATTGCTGGGTTGGCCTTAGGGGTTGCTGTGTTGATTACCGTTTTGTCGGTAATGAATGGCTTTGACCGCGAGCTACGGGAACGTATTTTAGGCATGGTACCCCATGCGACCCTTTGGGGAGCTCCAGCTTTACCGAATTGGCGTGAGACAGCTGAATTAGTAGAGAAAATGCCTAATGTAGTAGGCGTTGCTCCCCATACCCAAGCGCAAGTGATGTTTCAAGCTGGGGCGAGTGTGCATGGTGCTATTTTGAATGGTATTAACCCAGAAATGGAGAAAAAGGTTTCTATCATTGATCAGCATATGGCTTCTGGCTCACTTGAGGCATTAAATGAGACTCGCTTTGGTATTGTATTGGGGGCTCAGCTGGCAAAAATGCTGAAGGTGAAGGTTGGTGATAAGGTAACGGCGATTTTGCCTAAAGCCAATGTTTCTATTGTAGGTGTATCCCCAGTATTAAAACGCTTTACTTTAGTGGGAACTTTTGAGGTTGGGGCTGAATTAGACAGCAGTCTCGCTTATATCAATATCAAGGATGCCGCAAAACTTAAACGCTATGGTGTCGATGAGGTAGAGGCATTACGTATTTCTTTTGATGACTTGTTTCTGGCACCTACGCGTATCTGGGATATTGCTCGCGCTGTACCTGGTCAAAACCGTGTCAGTGATTGGACAAGAACTCATGGCAACTTGTTTCAGGCCATAAAGATGGAAAAAACCATGATAGGTCTGTTGCTGTTGCTGATTGTTGCGGTAGCGGCTTTTAACATTGTTTCTACCTTGGTAATGGTCGTAACGGATAAGCGTAATGATATCGCTATTTTAAGAACCATGGGGCTCACGTCAGGGCAGGTTATGTGGGTGTTCATTGTTCAGGGGATGTTTATTGGCATGTTGGGTACCTTGATCGGAGTGATATCAGGAGTGGCCCTTGCGCTTAATGTTAGTGAAATCATTGCCGGTGTGCAGAATTTATTGGGTATTCAGTTTTTGAATGCGGATGTTTATTTTATTAACTATTTACCTTCTCAGCTTGAGTGGTCAGATGTTGAAATGATCGTGATTTCTGCCTTTATTATGACGGTAACTGCAACCATTTACCCTGCTTGGCAGGCCTCTAAGGTCGAGCCTGCGGAGGCGTTGCGCTATGAGTAACATTGTATTGGAATGTAGTGCGCTTTCTAAGCAGTACCAAGACGGCAAGCAAACTGTGGATGTCTTTCATTCTATTGATTTGACCCTGAATAAAGGTGAGACCTGTGCCATTGTCGGTGCGTCAGGCTCGGGTAAAACGACCTTGCTTAATTTGTTAGCGGGATTGGATCTTGCCACTAAAGGTGATGTGAAGCTGGCGAACGTTTCTTGGTCTAGCATGAAAGACGCTAAGCGCGCGAAAATGCGTAACAAGGAAATGGGCTTTGTTTATCAGTTCCATCATTTGCTTGCTGAGTTTTCTGCCTTGGAAAATGTCATGATGCCCATGTGGATCGCAGGTATGAATAAAAAAGAGGCTCGCCAGCGTAGTGAGCAACTGCTCGGGCAGGTGGGTTTAGCTGACCGCTTGAATCATAAACCCTCACAGCTTTCTGGTGGTGAGCGTCAGCGGGTTGCTATTGCTAGAGCTTTGGCGAATCGGCCTGCTTGTGTGTTGATGGATGAGCCCACAGGGAACCTAGATGAAAGTACTTCACTCGATATTCAGAAATTAATTAATGAGTTGAAAGTAACCTATGATATGGCCTTTTTGATTGTTACCCATGATGAGAAAATGTTGAGTTGGATGGATTCTGCATACCGCCTTTCGCAGGGTGCTTTAGTGGGGTTAAAGGAATCAGCTTCATAGAGTAAGGTATTGATGAGTAAAAAGCCGCTATAGATGGTTAATCTATAGCGGCTTTTTTACGCTTGATTACGTGATTTGCGTTCTTTCCAGCGTTTGATAACGTGTAAGCGCCATAAGATGATAATTAATGCGTAGGAAACCGCACCGACAACTAACCCAGAAACGATAGAGCCAGTATAGAGGGGAAGCCAAATATGCTCCATCTTATCCCAGATCCATTCTACTGATAATTGAAAATCCTTTTTGTCACTGGATCCAAGGATTAAGGTTCCTATCTTGTAGTTAAAGTAAAAAACAAAAGGCATAGTAATAGGATTGGTTATCCATACTAAGGCCAAAGATAGTGGGATGTTTGCTCGTAAAGGAATTGCCAATAAAGCGGCAGCAAGCATTTGAAGTGGTAGAGGAATAAATGCCCAAAACAAGCCGTTAAAGAAAGCTCTAGCAACAGACTTTCTATTTAGATGCCATAGATTGGCTTCATATATTTGTGAGCCAAGAATACGTAAAGCTTTATTTTTTTTAAGCTTCTCTGGGTCGGGGATAAATCTTTTAAAGTAATGCTTTGGCATAGGCTGGTAAAATAATGTAGCAGCTTAAGACATGGAGGTCTTATGTTACTCAGTAGTTTGTCCATTTTGATGGGCGCCGTATTGGTGCCGAGCGAATATTTGTGGCTGTATTCTACTCATATCATTCTGGTGTGTCTCTACCTAATAGTCTCAAAGCGTTTAATTGTTTTAATTTTGACAGTCTTTTCCCTTCTTTCAGTATATTGCAATGAGTTTCATCAAGAGGCATTTTCATTGCCCTTGATAGTAGGGCAAAGGGTAAGTTTTAATCCCGAGTCCCGAATAATGACGCTTGCTCCCAGATCAGCGCCTTTAGCGGGAGGGGGGGGAGCTTGGGAAGAAATCAATAAAGAACAACAGATCACCATTCACTTCTTTAATTCGCTGGGGGATAGGGAGGTCATCCGTGATGTTAGCCTAAGTGTTTCCGAATTGGGCGCTGCAAGCTCCATGATAGGAGAAATTACTCAAATTACCTTGCCTGATAAAAATGGTCTTTGGTGGCAAAGGCAATTGTATATTGAAAGGCAGGTCGTCCAGCTTGGCCTTAAGTTTTTTGACCCTGCTGCAATCACTAGGCAACAACACTCTATCGCAGCGTTGGCAATAAGAGAGCGGTTTGTCCGTATCCTAGATGATTATTTTGATTCTTTTGCTTCTTGGCGTTTTTCAAAAGCCTTGTTACTTGGTAGCAATGATCTTTGGAGTGAGCGCGATGTCTGGATGGTCCGAACTCTTGGTTTAGCACACCTCTTTGTTGTCTCAGGTCTGCATGTTGGTTTTGTTTTTGTCTTGGGTTGTTTGCTGAGTCGCTTCTTGTGGCGAATGATGCCTAAATCTTTGCTTCTTGCCGGATTAGCAAGGTGGCATATGGATGCCATTGTTGTTATTCCTATCTTGCTCTTGTATTGCTATATAACCAACTGGGGAGAGCCTGTTGTAAGGGCGAGCATAATGCTCACTACTTATTTATTGGCTAGAGTGTGCTCAATGAAAGTGTCTGCTTATGCGGTGATTACCTTTGCGCTTTGGTTGGTGCTGCTTGTTGATCCGCGAGCTATTTTGGACGCTGGTTTATGGTTGTCTTTCAGTATGGTGTATTTGCTCATTGGTTTTTTTCAGACATCGATTCACTGGACGCGGTTGTTTGCCGTGCAGTTAATGTTGAGCACGGCTTCCATGGTGCTAGTACTTGGCTGGCAGGAAGCCATCTCTAGTGCGTCTATCTTAGTGAATTTATTGCTTGTCCCTATTACTGGGTTTATTTGGTTTCCATGGGGTGTTCTTGCCTGCGTAGAGGGGCTAATCACGGGAACGACTTATGGTTATGCTGTTTTAGATGTTTTATTAAATTGTTTGCTGTCGCTTGTTGAGTTTCTTGCTTTTACTGCCCCCTTATTTTTTTTCGAACAGTTTGATTCCTCCATCCCTAGGCTAATTATGCTTATCTTATTAATTTATTGGGTTTTCCAAACACCTTTGAGACGAGGAGTCTTTGCTGTATGTGGAATTTGGTTGGCTTTGTTTTCTGTAACTCCTTTGAGTTTTAATTCCCCGGATCTGATGTTAGAAAACCAACGGGGTGAGTTGGTGCTAAAGGGCGAACAGGGTATTCTCTTATCTGCTCAATGGGCTGGAAAAGAGCGAGGCAAGCTGAGTCTTGATGCTTATATAAAGAGTCACTCTAACGAAACCTTGTCGCTTTCTGCAGAAAAAGGGGGAGATTGGTCACCTAGAGAACTACTGCAACATCACGTTGACTGGTTATTTTTGCAAGGTACCGCTGCGAGTAAAACAGTGACACGATTAAATGCTTTACAGGTAAATTGGTTGATATTGTCGCCAGACGAGTGGTTAGCATTTTATTTTCGCGATGACCGGATTTTGTTACGCCATTCAGGCTGTATTTTTTCATTTTTTCTCTTTAAATCTGACACTTGCAAGCATGTAGAAAAGTTAGAGAATATGCTAAATTAGGCGAAACTTTAATTGGAGAGCGAAGTGCTAACTTTTATTCAGACTGGTGGTTTTTTTATGTGGCCGTTATTGGCCTGTTCGATTCTGGCTCTGGCTATCATTATTGAGCGCTTCTGGACACTTCGTAAAGCGAGAATTGCCCCAAAAGGTTTGCTAGCTGATGTCATGAAACGATTGCGTGATGATCGAATGACCTTGGAATATATTCGCTCCTTACAAGCGAACGTAGGTTTGTCCTCTATTTTTGCCGCCGGTTTATTGAACTCTAAACACGGTCGAGAAGCAATGAAAGAGAGCTCTCAGGAAGCGGCGAGTCATGTCATTCATGAGCTAGAACGCTTTATGAATACTCTAGGTACCATTGCCGCTATTTCTCCTCTGCTCGGCTTGTTAGGCACGGTTGTTGGTATGATTAAGGTGTTTGCTGTGCTGATGGAAAGTGGCGCAGGCAATACTTCATTATTGGCAGGCGGTATCTCCGAAGCCTTGTTAACCACGGCAGCAGGACTTGGGGTAGCGATTCCTGCGTTGATTTTTCACCGTTTCTTTAGTCGGAAAATAGATGAACTTGTTGTTTCTATGGAGCAGAAGTCGACTAAATTAGTGGATGCTCTGCATGAAAAGGATGCTAAATCAGGAGCGCATAAGTGAAATTCCGCCGTCAAAAAATAGATGACGTACAGGTGAATCTAACCCCCTTGATTGACGTGGTTTTTCTGTTGTTGATCTTTTTCATGGTGAGTACCACCTTTAATCAAAGTACTGAACTTACCATAGACCTTCCAACAGCCACCTCAGATGCACCTGCCTCGGACAGAGACGAGAATGTTGAACTTGTCATTACTGCCGACGGTCGTTATGTAATTAACGGGCAAACCTTAATTAATGAAAAGGTGGATACCTTGGTACAGGGGTTGAAGGAAGTGACCGAAGGGCGTTCTGATCGACCACTTATTATTACGGCGGATGCAAAATCATCTTATGAAATGGTGCTGAAAGTCTACGATGCGGCGGCACGACTAGGTATTACCAAATTGGCTCACACCGCTCAACGGGAACCTAAGCAGTGAGTTTAGAGGCTTGGTTCATCCGCTCTTGGTATGGTGAGCGTGGCTGGACCAATATTTTCAAACCTATTCAGCCTTTGGTTAAACACCTAGTTGATAAAAAGCGCATGGCCTTTCTTACTCACCCTGAAAACTCTTATCAGGCCCCTGTGCCTGTCATTGTGGTTGGCAATATCAGTGTCGGAGGAACAGGCAAGTCTCCTATGGTCGTGGCTTTGTGCGAGTTATTAAAAGAGCAGGGTTATCGGCCAGGAATTGTGTCTAGAGGGCATGGGGCAAAAATCACTAGCCCAACCCACGTATATATAGATAGCTTGGCTAGTGAGGTGGGGGATGAACCTGTCATGCTAGCAAGGCGAGCCGCTTGTCCTATGGTGGTGTTTCCTAATAGGGCAAAAGCCGTTCAACACCTTTTGGCAACAACTGACGTGAATGTGGTATTAAGTGATGATGGCATGCAGCATTATCGTTTAAACAGAGACATTGAAATTGCCATGTTGGATGCTGAGCGTGGTATAGGAAATGGTCAGCTTTTACCAGTGGGCCCACTTAGGGAACCTGTTGAAAGGTTGTCGGAAGTGGATTTTGTTGTGAGCATCGCTGCGAAAATGACGAAGCCTTTATCTCAACTAACACTTTCTGTTGAGCTTGCTCACCTCATAGCTGAACATTTAGTGTCACTTGATGGCAGTAAGATGAAACACTGCGATCAAGCTTTCTCGAACGATGATCCATGGCATGTTATCGCGGCGATTGGAAACCCTCAGCGTTTCTTAAATACGCTGAAGGGGCTGGGCTTAAAGCACATAGCGAGTCAGCATTGGTTTGCCGATCATCATGCTTTTAGCGTATCTGATATTCCAGACAGTGGGCCTGTGGTGATGACAGAGAAGGACTCGGTGAAATGCCAGTTTTTAGACATTATGAATTCAAACCTTTGGTATTTGCCCGTATCCTTGGTATTACCAGAACCTTTTAAACAGGCTTTTGTAGCAAAACTCAAGCAGATTGAAGTGGAAGATAAACACCATGAATAAAGCATTATTAGACATCCTAGTTTGCCCAGTAAGCAAAGCTGCATTAACGCTTAGCAAAGATGGCACTGAATTGATTAGTAAAATGGGGGGGATGGCGTACCCAATTCGGGACGGCATTCCTGTTCTGCTAGAAACAGAAGCCCGTACTTTAACCACGGATGAGCGTCTAGATTCTGGCTCAGCAAAATGAAGCCCATTAAGGTGCTTACAGTTTGCTTAGGCAATATTTGTCGCTCGCCAGCCGCACAGGGAATATTAGAAAAAGCACTTTTAAGTGAGCGAGCTCATTTCGAGGTGGATTCTGCGGGAACCGCTGCTTATCATGTGGGTAATCCACCTGATCCTCGTTCTATTGCCGCATTAGCAAAAGAGGGTATTGATATTCGCAAGCAAGAGGCCAGACAAGTTAGCTCTGCTGATTTTGACCAGTTTGACTGGATTCTGGCAATGGACAGAGAAAACCTAAGGCATCTAAAAAAGTTGCAACCATCAGATAGTAAAGCGAAGCTTGTTATGTTTGGTGAGTTCGCTGGCGATGTGTCTTACGGTGAAATTGCCGACCCTTATTATGGCGGCGATGAAGGTTTTATTTTGATGAGAGAGCATCTTACTCAAATAGCACGGGCATTTGTAAAACACCTTGATGCAAGGCCTGAAATAAACAAGGAAAGGCTAAACTAGCCATGACCAGATCGCTATCAACCACACAGCCTGTGAGACCTGGTGTCGTTCAACAGGGTATTTCCCTACTTGCTTACAATACGTTTCGCTTTCACTATCAGGCAGAGTACTTTGCTCTTGCAGAAACACTTGAATCCTTAAAAGAGTTGCTTGCTTGGGCAAACCACCAGCAGCTTGAAGTAACCATTATTGGTGGCGGCAGTAACTTGCTTATCTCCGCCGACATTAGAGGTTTGGTTATTATTAATCAGCTCTCTGGTATTAAGTCTCGGGAGCTGGGTAATAATCGTGTCAGTTTGACTGTGGCTGCAGGGGAGAATTGGCATCATGTTGTAGAACATGCGGTTAATCAAGGTTGGTTTGGGATTGAAAATCTAGCTTTGATTCCGGGCACCACAGGCGCTGCGCCGGTGCAAAATATTGGTGCCTACGGTGTTGAGGTGAAAGACGCTATTGCCCGAGTTCAGGTAATAGATAGAATTTCTGGCGATGTGTACTGGGTGCTTGCTGTTGACTGTGGTTTTGCTTATCGAGACAGTCATTTCAAAGGTAAGTGGAAGGACAAGTATTGCATTACCTCTGTTGAGTTTTCCTTGAAAAAGCGTTCTGATTTTGTTCTCAGCTATGGCGGTTTGGCAAATCAAATTACTGGTGATCTAAGTCTTCTTAATGTGTTTCGCGCTGTTTGCAAAATACGAAGTGAAAAACTACCTGATCCGAACGAGTTGGCGAACTCTGGAAGTTTTTTTAAGAATCCTATTGTCGACCCCGCTAAGCACGATGAACTAAAAGCAGCTTTTCCCAATCTGGTGTCTTTCCCTTTTGGCGATGATTATAAGCTAGCCGCAGGCTGGCTGATTGATCAAGCAGGTTGGAAAGGGAAAAAATACCAAGGTGTCGGTGTTTACGAGAAACAAGCTTTAGTATTGGTTAACTATTCTGAAGAGTCTGCTCAAGCCTTATTGGCGTTGGAAGCCAAGATTAAAGCCTCTGTATTTGAACGTTATGGGGTGGAATTAGAGCGAGAGCCGGTGCAATTGCCTTTGTTAACGACGAACCCTATAGACCACGGGGAGAGTATTTCTTGAAAGTCGGTATCGTGGATTCAGGGGCAGGCGGGCTGACCATTTTAAATGCCATTCAACAGAAACTGCCTTTTCTTGATCTGGTCTATTTGGCCGATGATGCCTTTGCGCCTTATGGCAGTAAAAGTATTGTCCAGCTACAGGATAGACTTATTAAAATTGGCTCCTTCTTTGAAACGGAAGGGGTTGCCGCCATCGTTGTTGCCTGTAATACCGCGACGGTCGCAGCCATTGATGCCTTAAGGTCGAATACCAAACTGCCTGTTATCGGAGTGGAGCCGGCGGTTAAACCAGCCTTTCGAATGAGTAAAAAACGCAATGTGGCCGTATTGGCAACGCCTTTGACTGCAGCCAGTACGCGTTTGAATCAACTAATTGAACTCTGGCAAGCAGATAGCCAAGTTTCCATTATGGCCAGTCCAACGCTTGCCTTTGATATAGATGCTTGGCCGGAGAGCAAAGAGAAGGTTATTGAGACCATTAAAGTGTTGAGCCAGACCATGCTGGCTGATGAAGTGGATACCCTAGTATTGGCTTGCACCCATTACCCACTTGTCAAAAGTCTATTCGAGCAAGAGCTAGGGCAAGGCTGTGAGATTATCGAGCCCAGTGAAGGGGTGACTGCGCAGTTGCTTCGTAAACTACAGGAAGGTTATCCAGAACAAATAGAAACTCAACTCGAGTCGAGGACAAAAGGTAAAGTGGAGCTCTGTAGTTCGTTAGGCTTAGCAGGTACACCACGACTTGTTGCTTGGGTGCAGTGTGCCGAAACGGTAGTGGACCAGCGCCACGCCTTGATTCCCTAACGGCTTATGCTTTAATTTAGCTTTGCTTATTCTCACCTTGGTCTTCAAAGAAAGCCATAATACGATCCTTTTCCCACATGGCATCTTGCCGTCCTAAATCGATCAAAGCCCGACAGTACTCAGGAGTAAAAAGTAAGTAGCTGGCTGCTGAACTGATTCTTTCTGGGGAAGAGCCTCCTACTGCTTTTAACAATACGCGGATATTTTTAGGCAAAGTGTAGATATAGTGGTTTGCAATTTCGTTGATTTCTTCTGATGGCGAAATAATGAGTGTGTTGGTTGGTAAATCGTATTTGGTGCGTTTTTCTTCCGGTAAATCATGCACTAGGCTATTTAGTAATTCTAGATGGCTAATATCGTCTTCCAGATTATCGATAAAGGCACTATTGAGCAGTTGGCCTAAAATCTGCCCGATGCTTGGTGCATTATATTCCACTTGTTCCTCGGCCTTTGCCCAGTTTTTGGCACTTCTATTACCACTGACACCGATAATAAAGAGTTTTTTTGCGCCTAGCTGAAGAGCTGGCTGGATGGCCGATTTTTGTCGTATGGCACCGTCACCATAATAATGTTCTTGTACTTTATGGGCCGGGAAAATCGTCGGTATGGCACTAGAAGCTAATAAATGGTCGACATTCAACATGGTTTCTTTGCCACGGCGACGCTTCCCCTTCCAAGCTTCTTTATCTGCGCTTCCTTGAAAGAAAGTCGTTGATTCCCCTGTACTGTAACTCATGGCGGTAATAGCAAGGGCAGAAAGCTGCCCTTGGTCTATTGCTGTTGCAATCGCCGAAAAGTCTAAATGATTGGTGAGCAGCTCTTTTAATGGGTCGTTATTCATTAGGGCAATAGGGTTACTGCTATTCTGTCGGTGAAAAAGGGATAACAAGGTTTTTGTGACGGAGCGTGCCACGGGCCAACGACTTACCGTATAAATCTGATCCGGTGTCAGGTGACGCCAGACAAAAGCAAGCGTCGAAATGGCCTTGGTGAAATTGTCTGCATGAGTCGCTAGCATGGTGGCATTTAAGGCCCCAGCCGAGGTGCCGCATAAGATAGAAAAGGGCAAAGACGAACCTTTGGGGAGTATTTTTCCCATGGCTGATAAAACACCGACTTGGTAGGCTGCGCGAGCTCCGCCACCCGATAAGATTAATGCATTATTGTTTACCATAATTACTCGCTTAATCGAAGGAAACTTGACGCTATCATAGATTCTGAAAAAGGTCTTTTTTCAATAAATACAATCAGTCAACAAGTTGAGTATGGTCATCAAGGAATGATAAATCCAATTAATGATATAAGTATTTTGCATTATACTGCATTGCTGTTATTACATTTGATGGACTGGTTGGCAGATCTAGGCGACAATCTCCTCTATACTCTTGATAGTCATCAAAAAAATAAGAAAGGATAGTGTCATGAATTCTTCTGTTGTTATTAGTGGTGTTGGCCTATGGACACCCGCGCAATCCATTACCAATGAAGAGTTGGTTGCTAGTTACAATGCTTGGGCGGATAAATTTAATAGTGAACATGCTGATGCTATTGAACGTGGCGAAATAGAAGCCAAACCATTCTCTACTGCGGCCTTCATTGAAAAAGCCTCGGGCATAAAAAGTCGTTACATTTACTCAAAAGACGGGGCCTTAGATATTGATCGCATGCGCCCTGAACTTGAAGTAAGAAGTGACGATAAAGTCTCTCATCAGGCTGAAATCGCCATAGCGGCAGCGCAGAAAGCCTTACAATCGGCAAATAAAACCGCCGCTGATATTGATATGGTAATTGTCTCCTGTGCCTATACCCAGCGTTCATACCCCGCCATTGCCATTGAAGTGCAAGCAGCGCTAGGCATTGATGGCTTTGGTTTTGATATGCTAGTGGCTTGCTCAGCAGCCACCTTTGGTTTGCAGCGAGCCTATGATGCGATTAAATCTGGCTCCTCAAAAGGGGTATTGGTGATTAACCCTGAGTTAACCTCACCTCAAGTGAATTACAAAGACAGAGACTCACACTTTATTTTTGGCGATGTGGCGACCGCAACCGTGGTAGAAAACAGCGATACTTGTCAGTCTGCCCATTCTTTTGATGTGCTTAGCACCAAGTGTGTGACGTCTTATTCTAATAACATTCGTTCTAATTATGGCTACCTCACTCGGGTGACAGACGAAGACCCTTATTCAGCAGATAAGCTATTCCATCAAAATGGCCGTAAAGTCTTTAAAGAAGTGTGCCCAATGGCGGCGGAGCATATTGAACGTCATTTACTAAGCGAAGGCATTCAAGTCGCTAGCCTGAAGCGTTGGTGGTTGCATCAGGCCAATATCAATATGAATTTATTGATTAGCAGACGTTTATTAGGTCGGGACGCAACCCTTGAAGAGGCGCCGGTGGTGTTGGACGAATATGCCAATACCGCATCTGCAGGTTCGATTATTGCCTTTGCTAAATACCATGAAGATCTAAACGCCGGAGATATTGGCGTGATCTGCTCCTTTGGTGCGGGTTATTCTATCGGTAGTTTGATTCTTAAAAAACGCTAACAGACTATCTTGCTCGTTAAGTCATTGAAACGAACATAAATATAAGGGAGACTGTTTCTATTCCTTTAATAGCAATGACTTAACGGAGCTTTTTTTAATATGGCAATTCACCCTCAAGCTGGACAGCTTGCTCCTCACGATTTACTCGTCGACCTCCCTGAACTGATGACGGCTTATTTCCTGAAGAAGCCTAATATTGATATTCACCCAGAGCAAAAAGTAAGTTTCGGCACCTCAGGTCACCGTGGTAGTGCCTTGCAAACCAGCTTTAACGAAGACCATATCCTTGCTATTGCGCAAGCCATTGCGGAGTATCGTCAGGAACAGAAAATAGACGGTCCTTTGTATTTAGGCAAAGATACCCACGCCTTATCGGAAGCAGCCTTTCAAACTGTACTGAGCGTGCTCACAGCGAATGGCGTGCGTGTTCGTACCCAGATAAATGGCGGCTATACACCAACACCGGTTATTTCTCACGCTATCTTGACCCATAACAAAGTCGGACAAGACACCAGTGATGGCATAGTGATTACGCCTTCCCATAACCCGCCTGAAGACGGCGGCATAAAATATAACTCCATCAAGGGTGGCCCTGCTGATACTGACATTACCAATTGGGTAGCGAAAAGAGCGAATCAATTGTTGTCGGACAATCTAACTGAGGTAAAACGTTTTTCCACCGATGAAATGGAAGCAAGTGGTTTAATTGAATCCTTTGATTACATTAACCATTACGTTAACGACTTAGAAAACGTCGTTGATATGGCCGCCATTGCCAAGGCTAAGATCCGTATTGGTGTTGATCCTATGGGCGGTTCTGGTATTCACTACTGGCAGCCGATTGCAGAAAAATACGGCCTAGACATTAGCGTGGTAAATACAGAGGTTGATCCAACCTTCCGTTTTGTTCCGCAAGACAAAGATGGTCGTATTCGCATGGACTGTTCTTCACCGTATTCCATGCAAGGCTTATTAAAACTAAAGGACGACTTTGATATCGCGGTGGGTAACGACCCTGATTACGACCGCCACGGCATTGTCTGTGCCCAATCTGGTTTAATGAACCCTAATGCCTATCTGGCTGTTGCTATCGAGTATCTATCACAACATAGAACACAATGGTCGCAGGACATACAGCTAGGTAAAACTCTAGTCTCCAGCGGCATGATAGACAGGGTGGTTAACGGGCTTGGCCGCAAGCTCTGTGAAGTGCCTGTTGGCTTCAAATGGTACGTGGAAGGTATGTATCAAGGCACCATGGCTTTTGGTGGCGAAGAGAGCGCCGGAGCGTCTTTTCTTCGTAAAGATGCGACGGTTTGGACGACCGATAAAGATGGCTTCATCATGGCGCTATTAGCGGCAGAGATTCTCGCCGTGACCGGCAAAGATCCTCAAAGCCTTTATGAAGAACAGGTTGCCAAATACGGCAAACCTTTCTACAAGCGCATTGATGTAGCGGCAACACCTGCGCAAAAAGCCATACTGGGCGCCTTGGATGCGAAGGATGTCACACAAACAGAACTGGCAAGCGAAACTATAGTGAGTGCGCTCACCCATGCGCCGGGTAACGGTGCTGCTATTGGCGGTTTGAAAGTTTCCACAGAAAACGGCTGGTTTGCCGCCAGACCCTCTGGTACGGAAAACGTCTATAAAATTTACTTAGAAAGCTTTATTTCAGAAGCCCATTTAGATGCTTTAGAAGTGGAAGCAAAAGCCTTGGTTGATAGCGTTTTGAGAGGCTAATCAGTGCCTTGGGAAACAAAAAATGCCGCTCCTGATAGCGGCATTTTTGTGTATTCCAGTAATTCAGAACGAATAGTTACTCCATAATTCACGAACGGCTTTACCCGGATCGTCAAGCTGTTGGGGCTTGCTATCAAACTGCATAGTGGGGCGTGTGTCCACGTTATAGGGAGTCCAACTGACACTGCCTGACTTGGCAAAACGGATCCACTCGTTGTGCATTGCTTGCGCTAATGTCTCAGGCGAATTGCTACCGATAAGGCCTTTTGCTTGATTGCTGGCAATGGTATTAAAGGCGAAGGGCACATCGACCAGATGTGCGGCACCTAATCGACCTCCAAGCCCAAGGGAAAACCAAGAAAAGTGATAATGCCAAACCTGATTACCGTTACTTAACAGGTGTTCCGCAATATGTTGTGCTGGCATTCTGAAGGTGTAATCGGACTGAAGGTCAACAAAAGCTTCACCAATGGTTTTTTCGGCATCGGGTTTGGTGTAGATCGGCAAGGCATCATTCCCTAGGGATAAGTCGTCTAAGAATAGTGCGACTTGCTCCTTAGGAATATGATCAATGGCACCACTTGGTACCAAAAATAATCTCGCTTCTTGGTCGGTACTACCAACAAGAATGGGAATTGATGAATCCGTATTGTGTTTTACACCCTCCATTGGAGAGTCGGTGATCAGATCATTGTCTACCACAGGTAAAAAGGCCGTTCCGCCCCAAGATATCATGCCCCAGTCTTCACGTTTCGCTATGGTATCGCATTGCTCAACCACCGCGGCCACCAGTGTAGGGAAAGGTACGTTCGATAGGCCTTCTATGGTTGCTGGAACCGATAACCTGTCTGCGAAACTTTGGGTAACACGACTGGCTTCCTGTTGTGTGAAGTACTGCATCGGTGGGCTCTGCATAATGGCTTTTTGAAAAAGACCGCGTGCCTTCTTGCAAGCCAACAAAATCGCCACACTTTCCGCACCAGCGGATTGACCAAAGAGGGTGACTTGTTTGGCATCGCCACCAAACGCCGCAATGTTATCTTGTACCCATTGCAACGCCATAACTTGATCTAAAATACCGCGATTATCGGGCGCGCCGTCAAGATGCATAAAGCCATCCACCCCCACGCGGTAATTAACCGTAACGATAATGACACCATGTTGGGCAAAGCTTGTGCCGTTAGAGATCTGCTCTCCAGCATCTTCACGAATAAAGGCACCGCCGGGAATCCACACCATAACCGGTAACTTTTTATATGATTCCGCCGCATTTTCTGGAGTCCAAATATTCAGCGTTAAATCGCTAGGGGATCCGAATAATTCGGTTTTTCCCATCCTACTTGGCTGTGGTGCAGCCAAGCCTAGTGTTGTGGCATCTAATTGACCCTGCCACTTTCCATAGGCCTGTGGGGCTTGAAAACGACGTTCTTTAGTAAAGGGATTTGTGGCAAAAGGGATGTTATAAAATACGTTAATCCCATTTTCTAACGCGCCCAGAATAGCGCCCTGTTGAGTCGTTAACTTTACTGTATTCCTATCAGATGTGTGCATAAAACGAGTCCTAAGTAGTCAAGTAACAGGTTATTGTTTTTCTTGTGTTTAGACTTCAATCATAGGGTGTTTTCCTTTCTCCGTGAATATAGTTGCATAGCGAATGTCATCCAGGTCTTTATCCTACGCTGAAAAGGATATTTTTTTCGAGAAACAAAGTTTTTATCTGGGCTTAGTGAAGCATTCGATGGATTAGGTGAACAATGAATTGCGGCGGGCAAAGGCCTTGAAATGGCTATTATGTTATTGGTTTTTTATAGCAGTAAGAAGCTGTTATTTTACTTCGATGCTTGCAAAGGCCGTGATGAGGTCACATTTTCTAACGTCCATCTGGGCACCAGAAATAGGCTGAATTTATTCTGTCTGAAAAGACTTGTAGAAACGCGTTTCCTGCAATAGGAGCGTTTATGAGCGAGGGTTGATGCCGAGCAAATGAGCCTAAACTTGTGTTATTTTTCTGAGCTACACTGTACTTCTAAAACCATCACCGACTTGGGGTGGTGATCCGCGTTAGAGCGCCAGTGAAAGTTTGTTAAAGGGGGAATTATGCCAATCGCTAACTGCGTCATTACACAAGAATGCCCACAGGGTACAGGCAACATTATTGAACTCTGGGCACAAGAGTCGGGAATATCAGCTGAGCACATGACGATTAATATAATGACCAGCAGTGAGCAGCTAGGCAATACATACAAAATAATGGCTAATTTAGCGCTTCCGTCTATGTGGTCTGCTCCTAGTGTTTCATTGCTTCAACTTGGTTTGGCCAAAGCGCTGGCTAAATATTTTGCCGTTGCCATCAACGAGGTTCATGTGATCACCAGTGTGGTGGCATCAGGAATGGTTGTAGACTCTGGGCAAGAAATAAAATGGTAAAGCTGGTTAACAAAACGCATAGCAAGCAGATTATCTCACCTTGATAGATCACTGGCTCATCAGGTCTAGCTTTGACCAAAGCAGGCAATTTCTTTACTTATTAGGCTTTTCTTAAGCTAAGTGTCAGTAGTCTCTTGTTAGTAAAAACCTTGTGTAAATATGGTTTTTTACTATGCCGGTGTTTTTATTTTCATATTATGCTGTTTTTTTTAAACCAATTTAGAGGTAAAAAAACCAATGATTCCTAATGATGAATGCATCATGGTCGTTGGTTTCTTGGGGTAAGGCTATGTTGTTTGAATGGTTGTTTAATTTTAATGCTGTTTTGGTTACTTCGGCGCAATCTTCAGTAGGCACGCAAGGAAAGACTATTTTTTTATACGATTACTTTAGCAGTCAAAACCATGTCCGGCTGGGAAGCGTATTGGCGAGTTCTGTATTTATGAATGTTTTAAGCTGGGGTGGTGATGCAGAAAAATGCATTGCAATCTCTTATCGAAAATGGCGAACCAAGCTGATCCATTATTTCTTTATGAATAATGATTGGGACAAAGGAGAAACCAAATGACGATAACTTTAGGTAAGACAATCAAATTAGGCGAAAGGGCAACCTCAGAAATTATCAGTGGCAATCGGGTATCGCATTTATATTCGGTGATGATAACGGGCTTTAGTGGCGATGAAGAAGTTGGCCTTAAGCTGGTATCTGGTCATAATTACTCGAAGTCTGGTTATGATTTTGAAGTGAAGCAAACCTGCACAAATTCTTCTATTTCTAAGCAAACAGATTTCTTGGTTAAAGAGTCGGATGGCTCGACAACCTTGCCGCTAACGTCTGATAAGTGGTCTTTGTCTCTGGTGGCATTTGATAAAGGTGGTAACAGTAAGGCAATTGACGTTGCTTTGGTGCGCCAAGGCGTAAGTGTGATTGATGTTGTGGTCGATAAAGTGAAGCTGACGGATTCGTCTGTTTTTAAAGTGTTTGCTGATATGGGGATAGCGATTGCAGATGGTCAGCAGCTGCAATACGAAAATCATGACGATTCGGGCAATGCGATAATCTATAGCGATGCAGGAATACTGGAGACATGCATAAAAGGGCGTTCGAAGCATCGTGTGACGCTTTGGGATAATGGCAATTTATACGAAACCTACGTGAAGATAAATAACGACGGTTTACCCGCTAAGCCTGTGGTTTCCATTATGAAAAAAGCACGGCTAGGTTATAAAACGGCATTAGCCTCTTCGGATGGCTACGTCTTGTTAGAAGGTGTGGCTTGTCGTGGTATGGCGCAAGGTTCAAATTATATAAAGGGCAATCTGTTTGATCTCCATATGAAAGCAAATGCCACGGCTATTTCAGGTATTCAAAAGAGGACTGGCGAGACATTTGATGGCTTTTATATCAATGCCAAATCGGTATTTGGTTCAGAAAGTGGGCGGCCTGCATCTAGGTTAAAAAATTGTTATGAACAAGCGTTAACTCTTAAGAGAGCCAACAATGTAAAAATTGATAGTGACGTTCAAGAAGGTATGCCTATTAAAATCTATACAGGAGAAGGTTATACAGGCACACCTCAGGCCATGATTAATAATGTGAGCGTTCCTGTTACAGGTTCTTTTCCTAATTTGGTGGTGCCAACCGAGTTGGCATCCTTAGCGGATACATTTCACGGTTTTGAGTTAGATACCGTTTTAAATTTAACGATTTTTCACGACGCGGGTCATTTTGATAATGAGATTATTATTCGTTCGCTTGATGGTTATGAACGAGTTCAGATGACGCATCTATTAGAGTCTCAGGAAGGAGATCAATCTGGGGGTATTAATACGCAAGTTGATGGCGTTGTGATAAACCACAATGCCATCATGTATTACCCATCTGGTCAGGGCCTAGTGATTTATGAAAACGGCGATTATGAATACAGTGGTGGCACGCTGGATGTGCTTATTGGTAAGCGGCTTGAAAGCGGCATTCAGTGGTATCCGTATAAGTTTCAAGAGTCTTCTGTGTCAGAATCCGCTATACCAGTCCCAGCCATTCAGTTAGCCAATGACATTACCAGCTTAGCGGCCTGCGATGTTCCCCATGAACCCAATTATGCCACAGAGGTGAATGGTGATATGGCTAGTCATCTTGTTGTCTCGAGTGAAGGAAATTATACGCTTTATTATCATGTGAGTGACGAGGTTTCTAATAGTGCAGAGCTGGTGACACAAAGGTCTAATCTCGTTCAAGGAAAATTAGCTACTTCAACTGGAGCTTATTCTAGCTGGTATTGGGCGCTTATTAACCGTTTTTGGCATTTTATTATGATTTCAACAACGTGGAATACACAGGCGCATTTAGATTATCTAAGAGGGTACCCGAGATACAGCGTCCCTCATTATTAATAGACCTTTACTTATTGAAGTTAGTCATATTAAGCGATTGTTCTGTCCTGTGGAGATTAAGGAAGGCGACTAATAAACACGAAAGTAAAATGACATTCCCTAGGTAGGCGATGGTTTCGAGCAGAAATGTCATTTTCTTCAGTTATCATTGATAGCGTCTTTTGTTTTTAAACCTCGGACAAGCGTGACAGCCATTTGCTCATTTGAAAGCCAAGTTGGTTACTGAGTTTCTGTGCTGCGGCTTTCAGTTCTTTGGCATTGTTATGGTTTTTTCTTTTGCCTGCAATGATCACCCAGTTGCCTGTGCCAGTATCCAAGGCGCGAACATCGTTAAAGTGCTTTAGCAGTAGGGCAGTTAGGTCATGGTTGTTTCTTTGATCGACCCAGCAGTTAAGGGCCATCCAGCCATCGTCTTTGATGCTTTTTGCACAGTGTTCTATGAAGCTGGTGTCTAGGACCGAGCGATCCATGCCTTCATTGTTGTAAAGGTCGGTCATGAGTAGGTCGACCTTCTTTGGTAATCCTGCCGCCATATAGTCTATGGCATTGGCGACATCCAGTGTGATGCGTTTGCCCCTTGGTAGTTTGAAGTACATTTCAGCCGCGTCCATCACTTCTTGGCGTAATTCCACGGCTGTGATGTGGATAGACGGAACGGTATGATGTAGAGCATTTAACAGCGCGCCGCCACCTAACCCAAGGATGCAAACGCGTTTAGGTTCGCAGAATAGCAAAGGCAACATCATGGCTTGGGTGTATTCGTGCTGTAATTCATGTGGTGTAGAAAGGCGAATTCGAGTTTGCTCATCGCCCTCTGCGAAGGAGAGTATGCGGTATTGGCCGTCATCGAATACACGGATAGGGCCTAGGTCATCGGCGCTATCATGCAGTAGGTTTTGGTGGCTCATTATGATTATGTTCCTTGCTGGGAAAATAAGGTCCATCAATCGGACCTTAATAAGGTGAAGCTTAGGTGTTTGTCTAACGGTGCTTCTTTTACGTGCTTTAAGAATACTCGCGTAAGCTGAGGCGATGCCTCATCGAAACGTTTGGTTGGCCCACTGTGGTTAGCTTATCTTCTAGGTTCGACCCATTAAACGGTATCTTTTATTTTCACCAATGATGGGGCGTCGATTTTAGCAAAGAAAGTGCCATGATAGGGACATTAATTCTGTGAAAATATTTGAACTTAATGCAAAGGTCTTGGTCTGAGTTTTTGTAAGCATACACAGAAGATAGATTCCCCTTCTTATTTTCTAAATTGTTATTATGCTATTATGGCCTCGTGTAAAAACGAGGCTTTTTTTTTGTGTCCCTGATCCATCCTGTCGTTATCCCTTCCTCTTTTATTAGTAAGACAAACCGTCATTATACACTGGCTATTTACCGTGGCGACCTTGAGCATGCGGATGCGCCGGGTAATAAATGGCATAAGTTACAACACCATCTTACACAGGCCAAAAAACGAAAGGCTAAGGTCATCGCTACCTTCGGCGGACCTTTTTCTAATCACCTTCATGCGTTTGCGAAGACGCTAGAATCGACGCCGTTTCAAGCAATTGCCGTGGTACGTGGTGAACTTCAGCCGACATTAACACCAACCCTAATCGATGCTGTCGCTTCGGGCGTAGAGTTATGGCCAAGTTCACGCTCGGATTACCGATCAGGCTGTTCGTCCGCAGTGGTAGATGACATCAATCGGTGTTATGGCGATGTTTATTGGATTCCTGAAGGTGGTGGAGGGCTGCTCGGTGCGTTTGGTTGTCGAGATTGGGCCGGAAATATTAGCTATTTAGACAGTGAATATGATGCATGGGCGGTTTCTGCAGGAACCGGAACCACGGCCGCCGGTCTGTTATCCCATGAGCAAACACCTCATTTACATGTCTTTAGCGCACTTAAAGGTGCAGAACAACAAAAGCTCGAGATTGTCGAACTGGCCCATTCGCTGGTGGCTGATGGCTCATCCATAGAGCAAGTGTCTGCTAAATTGAGCTTTTATGCTGATTGCCATGAAGGCGGTTACGCCAAACAGAGCAAGGCTTTGATGGATTTTATGGCGGACTTTGCAATAGCGAATCCTGAACAAGCCCTAGACCCTGTTTATACCAGTAAAAGCTTATTTGCCATATGCAAAGCCATGCAAGCTGGCCGTTGGCCACATGAACGTACCTTATTCATTCATACGGGGGGATTGCAAGGCTGGAGAGGCTATCCTCCATCGAATAACCCTTTTTCATCATATTGTAAGCTTTCTCTGGATGGCGAGGCTTAGCGTCTTCATGTTAAAGTTGCGCCACATTATGTAAAACTCGCTATCCTAGTAAAAGGCGGTATTCATCGCTACGCGGGTTGTTTTACCTACATCGACAGACAGAAAGAGAATGACACATGAGTCTTTTTAGACGTGTTGGAATTATTGCTCGCTTAGATAAACCTCAGGTTATTGAAACCGTTAAAAAATTGATGGAATACCTGCAAGAAGCGGGTGTTGCTCCGGTGCTTGAACATCAATTGGCCGCCATGATGCCTGGCATCAAAGTGGACTCAGCCCCTTTAAAAGAATTAGGTGATCACTGTGATCTTGTGACGGTAGTCGGCGGGGATGGTAGCTTTCTTGGCGCTGCCCGAGCGATTTGTGATTACGACATTCCTGTCTTGGGTATTAACCGAGGCACATTGGGGTTTCTAACCGATATTTCTCCCCATCGATTAAAAGAAGAATTAGATCCTATTTTTCGTGGTGAATACCATGAAGAAAAACGCTTCATGATTGAAGCAAAAATCAAACGCCAAAACCGCCCCAGTGGAGAAGGCATTGCGCTGAATGATTTGGTGCTTCACCCCGGTAAATCCGCACGAATGATCCGTTTTGATCTGTTTATTGATGACCAATTTGTAATGAATCAAAAATCAGACGGTTTAATCGTGGCTACGCCAACAGGTTCTACTGCTTACGCTTTATCGGCTGGTGGTCCTATCATGTTGCCTAAGCTTGATGCCTTGGTGCTGGTGCCTATGCACCCTCATACTTTAAGTAATCGTCCTATTGTGATTGATGCCAATGCACGCATTCGCATTGTGGTGAGCGAGTCTAATCTTACTTACCCAAGTGTGAGTTGTGACGGCCAGCTAAATATCACTGCGGCACCGGGCGACGAAATTCATATCACCAAACGCAAAGGTGACCTGCGTTTAATCCACCCTAAAGATCATGATTTTTACGATGTCTGTCGTGACAAGCTAGGTTGGCAATCCAGTTATCGACCTTAAGAATATACCGTCATTTATGTACGCTTGGAAAAAGTAAAGCGAGAAGAGGTCTCACCATGTATTTAGTGTATCAATTTGATATCAATGAAGACCCTGAATTACTCAGTCAGACATTGTGGCGGTTAAAAATTCTTCACCGTGTTATTAATAGCAAGGGACGCAATGAACTCTGGGTAACGGATCAAGTTCATCAAGATGTTGTTAAGCAGCTAGTGCAAGTATGGAAAGATGATCCTGATTCGTTACTGAATTTATCGCCTAGCCTGACGTCTTCTTCTGGCAGGCAAAGCTCAAACCTAATGATGCAAATTAAGGCGGCTCCGGCCACTATTGTGGTGCTTGCTGCTGCGTTTTTTATTGCCTTAATTAGTCAATTGGGCTCGGATCTTTCCATCGTCGCGTATTTCACCATTAGTCCTATTCAAGTATTCGGTACGCAGATTCGTTTTTTTAGTTTGGCTAATGTGCTTTCTCAAGGGGAGTATTGGCGACTTGCTACGCCAGCGCTGCTTCATTTTAGTGTTATGCATATTGTTTTTAATGCCTTGTGGGTATGGGAAATTGGTAAAAAATTAGAACGCTTGCTAGGTTCTATTATCTGGTCTGTTGGTGTGCTAATAATTGCCATCGTGAGTAATGTTTTACAGTATCAAATGAGTGGCAATCCTTTGTTTGGTGGCTTATCTGGCGTGGTTTATGGTTTGATCGGTTTTGCTTGGTTAACGCCTATAATCGTTAAGGCTTGGCCGCTGATTATTAGCAAACAACTGATGATCTTTTTTGTTGTTTGGTTAGCCATTGGTTATACGCCTTTTCCTGAAATGGTAGGGCTGGGAAGCATTGCTAATACGGCCCACACGATAGGTTTAGTGGCTGGTTTAGTGTTGAGTGGTGTGTATTGGTTAGTCACTCGTCACCGTTATTCATAAAGGTTTTAGACTATTAGTTTGTTTGAAGAGTAAAAGCCTACTCTTTTGAATTGTAGAGAGATGCGTAAATGAATTTTAAAGAAATGATCGACAATATGTCACCGGAAGTGTATGTCCGTTTAAAGCAAGCTGTAGAGCTTGGTAAATGGCCTAATGGTGTGCGCTTGACCGACGAACAAAAAGAACTTTGTTTGCAGGCGGTAATTACCTACGACTATACCAATAAACCAGAAAAAGAGCGCGTTGGCTATATTGATACCGAGGTTCATCAAGGCTGCGATAGCAAAACATCGACCAATGAACATGAAACGATAAAATGGGTAGACAATGCTCCTAAGGGGCAAGGTTAATGTTGCAGGGCAATCTAAAAAAAATGTCGACTGAGGTAAGCGACGGGCAAGTCTCTTATCGTTTAGACTTAGGTAATGACAGTCTTGTAGTGAATGAATTACTTGGGCAAAAGGTGTCTTTGGATTTTGCCGGTGTGATCCATTGTATTAATTGCAAAAAAGTCACCAAAAAGTCCTTTAGTCAGGGCTTTTGTTTTAATTGCTTTCGAAAATTAGCGGCTTGCGATACCTGTATAATGAGCCCTGAAAAATGCCATTTCCATCTTGGAACCTGCCGTGAGCCTGAATGGGCAGAACGGTTTTGCATGCAGAGCCATTATGTTTATCTCGCTAACTCATCGGCGTTAAAAGTAGGCATTACCCGTGGTGATCAACTACCAACTCGTTGGATTGATCAAGGGGCAACGCAGGCTAGGGCCTTGTTTCGTGTTAACAATCGCAGAATGTCTGGTTTAGTCGAAACCCTGTTTAAAAGTCAGGTGGCAGATAAAACCAATTGGCGCAATATGCTCAAGGGCTCTAGCATCAGCATGGACCTCGAGCATGAACAAGAGCGTCTGATTGACAGCCTTTATGAAGGGTTAGATTCACTTCAGCATGAGTTCGGTTTGCAATCTATCATCGACTTGTCAGATGAAAATGAAACTCATGAATTTATTTATCCTGTGTTGGAATACCCAACCAAAGTAACCAGTTTAAATGCTGAAAAAACGCCGCTTATAGAAGGCACTTTGATGGGGATAAAAGGGCAGTATTGGATGCTCGATACAGGCGTGATTAATATTCGTAAATACACTGGTTACCAAGCGACATTGACATTTTAGGAGAGAATACATGAAAGAGAGTCAACCCTCGGCGATTTATCTGAAAGACTATACTGCTCCTCCTTTTTTAATTGATAAAACAGAACTTAGCTTTGATCTTGATGAATCAACTACCGTTGTAACGTCTCGCCTGCATATGCGACGTAACCCCGTTTTTGGTGCCTCTACTGTTCCTCTGGTTTTAGACGGTGGCCCAGACGTTAAATTGATCGGTGTGGCGATGGATGATTATGAGTTGCCGCAGGAAGAGTATCGAGTGGTAGATGACCAGCTAATTATTACTGCGACTGCTGATAGCTTTGTTTTAACCTGCGAAACCCTCATTGAACCGCAAAACAATACGCGCCTTGAAGGTCTGTACCGTTCCTCTTCTATGTTTTGTACCCAGTGTGAAGCGGAAGGTTTTCGTCATATCACCTATTACCTAGACCGCCCTGATGTCATGTCGGTTTTCACTACCACCATTATTGCGGACGAAACACGTTATCCAGTCATGCTGTCAAACGGTAATGAAGTTGAGCGCGGTAAAACGGATGAAGGTAAAACAGTCGTTGTTTGGCATGACCCTTTCCCAAAACCCGCTTATTTGTTTGCCCTTGTTGCTGGTGATTTGGCGGTGAAAAATGATGTGTTTATCACGCAAAGTCAGCGTGAAGTGACATTGCAGATTTTTACTGAGAGCCACAATATCGACAAGGTGGACTACGCCATGGAAGCGTTAAAGCGTTCTATGCGTTGGGATGAAGAAACCTATGGTCGCGAATACGATCTTGATATCTTCATGATAGTGGCGGTAGACGATTTCAATATGGGGGCGATGGAAAATAAAGGTTTGAATATCTTTAACTCCTCTTGTCTGTTGGCGAGCCCAGAAACCACAACAGATGATGCGTACTTACGTGTTGAAGCCATTGTCGCCCATGAATACTTCCATAACTGGTCTGGTAACCGTGTCACCTGCCGAGATTGGTTTCAACTGAGCCTAAAAGAAGGTTTTACTGTATTTCGTGATCAAACCTTTTCGGCTGACATGCATTCGGCAACGGTGAAACGAGTGGAAGATGTGTCTTTTCTAAGAACTGCTCAGTTTGCGGAAGACGCTGGCCCAATGGCCCACCCTGTGCGTCCAGCATCTTTCATTGAAATTTCAAATTTTTATACCTTAACTGTTTATGAAAAGGGCGCTGAGATAGTGCGCATGATTCATACTTTGTTAGGCGAAGAAAAATTCCGTGCCGGTTCTGATTTATATTTTGATCGTCACGATGGTCAAGCCGTTACCTGTGATGATTTTGTGGCCGCCATGCAAGATGCTTCGGGGGTTGATCTTTCACAATTCAAGCGTTGGTATTCTCAAGCTGGTACGCCAAAGTTATCTGTAACAGATGCTTTTGATCAAGCGTTAGGCAAGTATTGTGTCACGATAAAACAAGATACCCCAGCAACACCAGGACAACCGACTAAGTTGCCTTTGCACATTCCTGTTCGAATTGGTCTATTGGATGCTAACGGTCAGTCTTTATCATCGAGCCTTGACGGAGCGACTTCAGAAGAGCATGTGTTGCACTTAACAGATGCTGAGCAAAGCTTTGAATTTACCGGTTTGGCAACTCGCCCTGTGCCTTCTCTATTACGGGGCTTCTCGGCACCCGTTAAGTTGGATTACAACTACTCGTCTCAAGATTTACTGTTATTGATGTCCTCAGATAGTGATGGCTTTAATCGCTGGAGTGCCGCGCAACAGTTGGCAGTGAATGAGCTTTCTCAGTTAATTACTCAGGCGATTAAGGGAGAGACTTTAGCGATTGAGTCTCAACTGGTTCATGGCTTTAAAGCATTATTGGCTGATGCCAGTTTAGACCCCGCTATGGTTGCGCTTGTTTTGACCTTGCCGAATCAAGCTTATTTGTCTGAAATATCGACACCTATTTATCCGGCAGAAATTAAGCAGGCTCGTGTCTATTTAAAAACCTTATTAGCCGAAGCGTTATCTGCTGATTTTGAGCGTATTTATCAGCAGCATAGGGTAACAGAGGAGTATCAAGCGGTAGCAGAAGATATTGCCCATCGCTCGTTGAAAAATGTTGCCTTGTCTTATTGGGCAGAAGCAAGCTCTGAGCGTGCTCAACAAGCTGTGTTTGAGCAATTTTCTACTGCCGACAATATGACGGATCAGTTTGCTGCCTTGTCTATTGCTGTTCATTCCCAGCATAATCAAGCAGCAGACATGCTTGCTGCCTTCTATGAACAATGGAAAACAGAGCCCTTGGTGGTCAATAAATGGCTGATGCTAAGTGCAAGTCAAGATAATGCCAATGCTTTATCCATTGTAAAAGGCTTGATGGCGCATCCAGCTTTTGATCTTAAAAACCCAAATAAGGTCCGATCTGTTTTAGGTGGCTTTGGTCAAAATGTGGCAGGATTCCATAAGGAAGATGGCAGCGGTTATCAATTTTTGGCTGATCAAATTATAGTGCTGAATAAACGTAATCCGCAGATTGCCTCAAGGCTTTGCACGCCATTGACGCGTTGGAAAAAACTTAAACCAGAATTAAGTGCGAAAATGAAGTCAGAGCTAGAGCGTATTTTGGCAGAAGATCTGTCAAAAGATGTTTATGAAGTGATTACTAAGAGCCTAGCATAGCTTATCTGAGCTATCTTTTGGCGCTTTTAAAATCCCCAAGAGACTTTGTATCTTGGGGATTTTTTTGTCACTTATTTAGGGACTAAATAAATAATCTAGCTGACGTCTTCTTTGCAATCTATACTTAATTCTGGCATAAGTGGTGGTAGTAGGTGAGTTAACTAATTGTCGACCTTGAGTTTAATTAAGGAGCGAAAAATGAAAGCACGTACGGCTATCTTGATCCCCATTGCCTTAGGTCTAATGGTGTCCGCTTGTAGCACTACATCAGAGCAAAGAACGCAGGCTCAAGAAGCTACGCCAGCACCCCCTGCGAGCAATGACACACCAGCTCAAAATGAGCCAGTTAATTTCAATGCAAGCCGCTTCGATGCAAGTAATGATGAAACCAGTAGCGCCTTGAGGAATGATATAAAAACCAAACAAGCGCAAATTGATTCTCTTGAGCAGCAATTGATTGATAATAAGGTTAAGTTAGCCTCCCTAAATCAAGAATTGGATGCGAAAGACCAACTTATTGCCTCTCTGCAAACTACCTCTTCGAATAGTGCTGAAAACCTCGCGGAATTAGAGAAACAAAAAACCTTGAGAAAGGATCTTGAGTCCCGTTATGCTGCCTTGAAACTTGATAATGACCTACTTAAACGTCGTATTTCACAATTAGAAAATGAAAACACCTCACTAAAGCAACAAATAACCAGTTTAGAGAAAATGCCAACCTCGGAAGATGATGGCTTTAAGCAAAGTTACTTATCTTTATTGGATGAAAATACCTCGTTACAACAAAAATACGCCAATTTAGAAACGGATAATGAGAAGAATCAAAAGCGGCTTACGTCATTAAAAAAAGAGAACTTAATCCTAGGTGGTGCCTTATCTGATGCGCGGGCTCAACATCAAGTATTATGGGATAGAATTCGTGCTTTAAATGAAACAGCAGATAAGAACGCATCGGCTTCTGAACAAGGAGTAGATGTCCCTCAGGCGAATGCCGCAGATCCGGTAATCATTGCACCTGCTCCCTCTGTACCTAGTGAAGAGTCCATGTACGCACAAGAAAATACTCGTTTGCGGGTTAGCTTAGCGGATTTAGAAGCGCAGATAGCCGGGCAGCGCGCGATGATCAAAGAATACCAAAATGAAGCACTTAGATTAGAAGCGGCCCTTGATGAAGGGGCGGCTTATGAGGCTCGTTGGAAAGACCTAGACAGTAAGCTGGTGCTAGCCGAAAAAAATAACACCGCTTTGACCGCTCAGCTGAATGCCGCAGAATCCGAGTTAGCTCGCAGTCAGGCTGAGTTTCAGGCTTTATCGACGCGCCTTAATGGTGTGCTTGATGAATTAAAAGTGAAGGAAAATGACAGTATCTCCATGGCCGCAGAGATGGAGGCGTTACAATCGCAAATTAGTTCGCAATTGCGTAATGTTCAGTGGCAACTCCCTAATGAAATGGCATTGAACAATACCTTTGAAATTCTAGTGACGGCCAATGTACGACCCGCATTAACGGGTCAGACCTATATTGCTGAATTAGTCACAGATAGCGCTATTCAAATGATTAGTGATAGAGAAGTCAGTGCACGAGTCCAAAATGGTCGTTTGCAATGGCGTTGGCGAGTATCTGGGCTTAATGAAAGACCGGAGGCCCAGTTGAACTTGTCTGTTACTCAGCAAATGAATTTTCAAGAGCAAAAAATCATGAGGCAGGTTTATCGAAGCAATGAGACCTTGTCTCTGGTAAATAACAACTTGTTTGACAAATATGGTTACTGGACTGGCGCTATTTTATTGGGTTTGCTTGGCGGTTTCCTTGTCGGCCGTCTAAACAAGCAAAAAAATATCGAAATCGTCTAATGTCGCAATTAGCAGGGGTAACCTTTTAGGTTATCTCTGCGACTCCTTTCCCTCGGATCATTCAATTCCCCATTACTAATTTTCAACGAGAAAAGTTGAGCTTTTCGGTATAGTACGCCTGCATATTCTTTTTTGAGGTGGTGATAGTGGTCAAGTCCGATTCGTATTCTATTATTGAGAAGCGATTAGCTGAAAATATTTTGATTCTTGATGGTGCTATGGGCACCATGATTCAAGACTATCAATTAGAAGAGCAGGATTACCGTGGTGACCGTTTTGCGGATTGGCAAAGTGATTTAAAAGGCAATAATGACCTACTGTCTCTGACTCAGCCTGACATTATCAAGGCCATTTATTCTGGCTACCTTGCTGCTGGCGCAGACATCATTGAAACCAACACCTTTAACGCCAACTATATTTCCATGTTGGATTACCACATGGAAGCGCTTAGCTATGAGTTGAATTTTGAATCGGCTCGCTTAGCACGTCTTGCCGCAGATGAATTTACTCAGCAGAACCCAAATAAACCGCGCTTTGTTGCCGGTGCAGTTGGGCCCACAAGTCGCACCTGTACCATTTCACCTGATGTTAATGATCCTGGCTTTCGTAACATTCATTTTGATGAATTAGTTGAGGCTTATACGGTTTCTGTGGATGGCCTGATAAAGGGCGGTGTAGATATCATCCTTATTGAGACGATTTTCGATACCTTGAATGCCAAAGCGGCGATTTATGCCGTCCTAGATTATTTTGAAAAAACCGGTGTACGTTATCCTATTATGATTTCTGGCACTATTACTGATGCCTCTGGTCGTACTTTATCAGGGCAAACTACCGAAGCGTTCTGGAACTCTATTGCCCATGCTAAGCCTATTTCTGTTGGCTTAAATTGCGCGTTGGGGCCTAAAGACTTACGTCAATACATAGAAGAGCTTTCTCGCATTGCAGATACTCACGTTTCTGCACACCCTAATGCGGGCCTACCTAATGCTTTTGGTGAATATGATGAATCGCCAGAAGAAATGTTGGAAGAAATCCAAGGCTGGGTAGACGCCGGTTTCCTTAATATCATCGGTGGTTGCTGTGGTACTTCTCCAAGTCATATAGAAATCTTTGCTAACGCCTTCGCCGACTCCACGCCTCGTATTATTCCAACGGTAGAAAAGGCTTGTCGTTTATCAGGACTAGAGCCATTCAATATTGATGGTGACAGCTTATTTGTGAACGTGGGTGAGCGAACCAATGTGACGGGTTCGGCCATGTTTAAACGCCTGATTAAAGAAGGTGACTTTGATACTGCCCTTGCTGTGGCTCGTCAACAGGTGGAAAACGGCGCTCAGATTATCGATATCAACATGGATGAAGGCATGTTGGATTCAAAAGCCGCCATGGAACGTTTTCTTAAGTTGATCGCTTCTGAACCCGATATTTCCCGTGTGCCCATCATGTTGGATTCCTCTAAGTGGGACATTCTTGAGGCTGGCTTGAAATGGATTCAGGGTAAAGGCGTGGTTAACTCCATCAGCATGAAAGAAGGGGAAGACAACTTCAGAGAGCAGGCCAGAAAACTAATGAAATACGGTGCTGCCGTTATTGTCATGGCGTTTGATGAAGTGGGGCAGGCGGATACTCGGGAACGTAAAATTGATATTTGCCGACGTTCTTACAAAATTTTGGTGGATGAGGTGGGATACCCACCAGAAGACATTATTTTTGATCCGAATATTTTTGCTATCGCCACCGGTATCGAAGAACACAACCGTTATGCTTTAGACTTTATCGAAGCCACCGGAGACATCACTCGCGAATTGCCCTATGCCAAGGTATCTGGTGGTGTTTCGAACGTGTCTTTCTCCTTCCGTGGTAATAATCCGGTGCGAGAAGCAATTCACGCTGTGTTCTTATATCACGCCATCAAGCAAGGCATGACCATGGGCATAGTCAATGCTGGCCAACTTGCTTTGTACGAGGACATTCCAGTTAAGCTGCGTGATGCCGTTGAAGATGCCGTATTAAATCGCACTCCCGATGCAACCGATAACTTACTTGCCATAGCAGGCGAGTTTGCAGGCAATGGTGAAGTGGCAGAAAAAGAAACCCAAGAATGGCGTGGTTTACCTGTTGCTGATCGCTTAAGTCATGCTCTGGTGAAAGGGATTACGGAGTTTATTGATGAAGATACAGAAGAAGCCCGTCAAGCTTATGCTCGACCATTAGAAGTGATTGAAGGGCCCCTGATGGATGGCATGAGCATTGTCGGAGACTTGTTTGGCTCTGGGAAAATGTTCCTGCCTCAGGTGGTGAAATCCGCCCGTGTGATGAAAAAAGCCGTAGCGTATTTGATGCCTTATATTGAGGAAGAGAAAGCCCGCAATATGGATACCGCATCCTCTAGTAACGGCAAGATTGTGATGGCAACCGTAAAAGGTGATGTGCACGATATTGGTAAAAATATTGTTGGCGTGGTTTTGCAATGTAATAACTTTGAAATTATTGATCTTGGTGTCATGGTGCCCGCTGAAAAAATTCTTCGCACCGCGAAAGAAGAGGGGGCCGACATGATCGGCCTTTCTGGTTTGATTACGCCATCCCTAGACGAAATGGTGCATGTTGCTAAGGAAATGGAGCGTCAAGGCTTTGACCTACCTGTCATGATAGGTGGAGCAACGACTTCGAAAGCTCACACGGCCGTTAAGGTAGAGCAAAACTACAAACGTAACCAAGTGGTTCATGTTACCAATGCTTCTCGTAGTGTGGGTGTTGCGAGTGCCTTATTGAGTAAAGATGTGGAGCGTCGTCAAAAATTCGTTGATGAGATTAAGCTAGATTATGAGAAAACGCGTATTCGGCATAAAGACCGAGTAAAAGCGGGTCGACGTGTTTCCTTGGATAAAGCTCGCCTAAATAAAGCGCCGATTGATTTCTCTCAAGGTATCATGACGCCAAATAATCTAGGCATCACAGTGTTAACCGAGAAAGACATCGATCTTGCAGATTTGAAAGCTTATATCGATTGGACGCCTTTCTTCCAAACGTGGGAATTAGCCGGTGCTTACCCAAGAATTCTCACCGACGAGGTAGTGGGTGAGGAGGCAACGCGAGTGTATAAAGATGCCCTTGAGATGTTGGATGAGGTTATTGAGAATGCTAGCTTGCAGGCAAGAGGCATAGTGGGGCTTTTTCCTGCCAATCAAGTTAATCATGATGATATTGAAATTTATGCGGATGAAAGTCGTTCGGAAGTCATCGAAACCTTGTCCTTTTTGCGCATACAGAATGAACTAACGGCAGCAGGAAAATATAACCATAGTCTGTCCGATTTTATTGCGCCAAAAGACACGGGTATTGCAGATTACATGGGCGCTTTTGCTTGCGCGGCAGGTTTTGGTATTGATCCATTGGTGGCGAAATACGAAGCGGATCATGATGACTATAATTCTATTATGATCAAGGCGATTGCTGACCGTTTGGCCGAAGCCACTGCGGAATACCTGCATGAAAAAGTTCGTAAAGAGATTTGGGGGTATGCCGCCGATGAGAGCTTAAGCAATGCTGAATTGATCAAGGAGAAATATCAAGGTATTCGGCCAGCACCTGGTTACCCAGCTTGTCCTGATCATACTGAAAAGACCAAGCTATGGTCTTTGCTTGATGTGAAAAATAAAATTGATATGGATATTACCGAAAGCTTTGCCATGTTACCGACAGCGGCGGTAAGTGGTTGGTATTTTGCTAATCCAAATAGTACGTATTTTGGTGTGGGTAAAATTGGCCCAGATCAAGTGGACAGTTATGCTGAGCGTAAAGGTATGAGCAAAGACGATGCTGAGCGTTGGTTAGCGCCTAATTTAGGCTATGATCCCGAAGATGATCGAATCTAAATAGATTTTTCTGGTTACTTTTTGACGCATTGTAGTATTGCTTTTCAAGGGCTATTTCTACAGTGCGTTTTCATTTTATCTTTAAATTTGAAGCAGGTTCTCAATGGCTAAAACCATAAAAGACCCAGAGCAGCACAAAAAGCGCATGCAGGCGATTAAAAGCCATGTTGATAAGCGCATTGCGAAAGCTCAAGAGGATAAAGGGACATTTGTTCTACTGACTGGCAATGGCAAAGGCAAATCGAGCTCGGCATTAGGTATGGTGGCCCGTGCTTTGGGTCATGGTATGAAAGTCGGTGTGGTGCAGTTTCTGAAAGGTGAGTGGAATACAGGAGAAATTGATTTTTTCAAACAACAGCAGGGTATTCGCTGGGAAATTATGCCAGCAGGTTTTACTTGGGAAACCCAAAATAGAGAGTCTGATATCGCCTCCTCGCAACAGGCTTGGACACAAGCGATTGAGATGCTTACTGATCCAAGTTTTGACCTTGTGGTTTTGGATGAACTGACTTATCTGCTGCATTACGAGTATCTAAATGAAGATGCTGTGATAGAGGTTCTAATGCAGCGGCCAGAAAATCAACATTTGGTTGTGACAGGGCGAGGTGCTTCAGAAGCTTTAGTTGCGTTAGCGGATACCGTAAGTGAAATTAAAGAAGTAAAACACGCTTTTAAAATAGGCATTAAGGCACAGAAAGGTCTAGAATTTTAGATTTTATTGGTTGTATTCTCTATCCGTTAGAATACATAAAGATATAAACACTGTTCCTTAGTTGTTATTATGTGTTTTTATTTAGTTTCAAAAAAGAAGGGGTAGTTATGTCTATTGAGCGTTTGGAAACAAAACAACGAATGAGCCGTATTGTGAAACACAATGGCACTATTTATTTATGTGGTCAGGTTGCTGCGGATGCGCTAACTGGAATTCAAGAGCAAACTCAGACCATGCTAGATAAAGTGGAAAGCTTGTTGGAGCAGGCTGGTTCTGACAAAGAGCATATTCTTTCTGCGACCATTTACATTCGTGATATGAAAGACTTTGCTGCTATGAACGAAGTTTGGGATGCTTGGGTTCCTGAAGGTTTTGCACCCGCTCGTGCTTGTGTGGAGGCTCGTATGGCAAGGGCTGAACTCTTGGTTGAGATTTCTGTTATCGCCGCAGAAAAATAGTTGCTGCTGAAAAATAGCTTTTGCCAAAAATACCGCTAGTGGGTAAAACAGGCAGTGATATGTATAGCGACTGCCTGTTATTCGTTTTTTACCTTGGCTTCCACAATGACATCACCTAGTGCCGTAATGGTTCTCGCCATATCCCTTGATAAATTCAGCAAGAAAATACCAAAATCAAATGGAAAAGCATCGTGAAAGTCACTGAATAGGTTGCTCGATACTTCCAATAATAATGAATCTTCTAAAGCAACGGCCGTACCCACTCTATCGTGTAATGCTATCATGGCGACAAAACCAACCGCCTCTCCGAAATTGACCACACGAGTATGGCTTGTCTTTTTATTGTGTTGTTTGAAAAAGTCCAGACTGCCGTGCAATACGATATAGAAATTGTCTCCTTTATCACCGTAATGAAATACATCATCTCCTGTTATGACTTTATGGATAGTGCCTTCTGCTAATAAATAGTGAATGGCCTTATCCGATAGCGCGCCGAACACAGAGCCTTTTCTAAGTTCTTGTGGGGAAATGTCATACTCAGCTTCACTTACTAGTACGGTATTCATGGGGTTACTCCCACCAGTTACTGGTCTTGCTTATTTGTTTATAGCTGATTGCTTAGTTTACAGTGTAGGACTTTCCCTACAAAGGTGTGGTTGCATTTTGTTAAGCGATTGCGAGGTTTTGTCAGCATATATGTCCATATATAAGGTTGTGCAAGGTTTTTTCTACACAATATGCCTTTCACTATTAAAGACCTTGAAGGATTTGTGCGATAATGGCGAAAATTTATGTCGGCTTGTTAAACAAGCTACCCCTTTACCCTATATAAGCGGAAGAATGCCTTGCTAGTTACTGCTAATATCACCATGCAATTTGGTGCCAAACCCTTGTTCGAGAATGTGTCTGTAAAGTTTGCTGAAGGTAAACGATATGGTCTGATTGGTGCAAATGGATGTGGTAAGTCCACATTTATGAAAATTCTAGGCGGTGATCTAGAGCCAAGTTCTGGTAATGTTTCTAAAGATCCAAATGAGCGTCTTGGTAAATTGAAACAGGATCAATTTGCCTATGAGGAATATTCGGTAATCGATACTGTCATCATGGGGCACACCGAATTGTGGGCGATCAAGTCTGAAAAAGATGCGATTTACGCTAACCCTAATATGACCGAAGAAGACGGCTTACGTGCTGGCGACCTTGAAGCTGAATTCGCAGAAATGGATGGCTACACTTCCGATGCTCGTGCTGGAGAGCTGTTGCTAGGGGTTGGCATTCCAACGGAACAGCATTATGGCTTGATGAGCGAAGTGGCTCCGGGCCTTAAGTTGCGAGTATTGCTAGCGCAGGCTTTGTTTTCCGATCCCGAAATTTTACTGCTTGACGAGCCAACCAACAACTTGGATATCAATACGATTCGTTGGTTGGAAGGGGTCTTGGTTGAACGTAATTGCACCATGATTATTATTTCCCATGACCGTCACTTTTTGAATTCTGTTTGTACCAATATGGCGGATTTGGATTATGGTGAGTTGCGTCTATTCTCAGGAAATTACGATGAATACATGACCGCAGCGACTCAGGCTCGTGACCGTTTATTATCGGATAATGCGAAGAAAAAGGCGCAAATTAACGAGTTGAAATCGTTTGTTAGTCGTTTCTCTGCTAACGCCTCAAAATCTAAGCAAGCCACTTCTCGCGCTAAGCAGATAGATAAGATTCAGCTTGAGGAAGTCAAACCTTCTAGCCGCCAAAGTCCTTTTATTCGTTTTGAGCAAGAGAAGAAGCTACATCGCCAAGCCGTTCAGGTTGAAAACTTGGCTAAATCTTATGATGAGCAATTGTTCAGTGGTTTGAACATGATGGTTGAAGTCGGTGAGCGTATAGCGGTTATCGGACCAAACGGTATTGGTAAAACTACCCTGCTTAAATGTTTGGTTGGCGATACGGAGCTAACTAAAGGCGAAGTGAAATGGTCTGAGAACGCGAATATTGGCTACTACGCTCAAGATCACGCCCATGAATTTGAGAAAGATGTTGGCCTGATTGAGTGGATGGCACAATGGGGTCAAGAAGCTGATGATGAGCAGGTTATTCGCGGTACACTAGGTCGCTTGTTATTCTCACAAAATGACATTAAAAAATCGGTTAAAGTATTGTCTGGTGGTGAGCAAGGGCGCATGTTGTTTGGCAAGCTCATGTTGCAAAAACCTAATGTTTTGATTATGGATGAGCCAACCAACCATATGGATATGGAATCGATCGAAGCCTTGAACCTAGCCTTAGATCATTACCCTGGCACCTTGATTTTTGTCAGTCATGACCGTGAATTTGTCTCCTCATTGGCAACTCGTATTGTCGAAGTGACAAGTAAAGGTATCGTTGACTTCCATGGTACTTATGACGAATATTTAGCTAAATTAGAGAGTTAATTTTCACTTTCTAAAATACGCCCAGTAAAAAAAAGGGAAGGCCATTAATTTAGCCTTCCCTTTTTTGTTCTAATTGCTGTGTATGACCGTTAACTAAGCACTAACGCCTATCCATATATTTATCAGCTTCTTGGTACTCTAAAATTTCTACTGTATCGTCGACATTAACCTTCCCACTATTGAGTGTGACTAGGTTAAGGCCAAAATGAATGCCTTTATCGAGCAAACGAAACTTGGCTAATGTTTTGAGTGGCTCACCTTTATTACTGCGCTCAGCAGTATCTGGATTAAGGGTGGTAAAGATGCAGCGCTCGCAAGGGCCGACATTTTCAAACTCTACTTCGCCAATTTTGATTCGCTTCCAGCTGTCCTCTTCAAATGCCTGATTGCCTTTGATGACTAGGTTGGGGCGGAACTGTGCCATTTGGATTTGTTCAGGACAGCTGAGGTTAAGAGCGACAAGGGATGCTTCCGTCGTTAATAGAAATGGATGGGTATCTGAAAAAGCAATTGGAACATTAGGTCTACGGCTTCGGAATTGCTTTGATTTTTCACCTAAAAAAACCATCATTACTTCTTCTTCAGCAACCTGACTAAACCATTCATTTGCTTCTTTTGACACAAGTTGTCCATGCATAGAACTACCTAAAATATCTATGTCTTTGTGTTCGTTGGAAAAAGCATCAGAAGTGAGTATTAGTGTACTTGCTATATTAGGGTGTGAAAATAGCCATGTATTGGCGTCAATCAATTCTGCTTTCACTAATGTAAGTGTAGGGTGCTTTCGTCCAGTAATGCATTCACCGTTGGGTTTAACAAGTACATATCTTCTGTCTCCCCAGAGGCCAATTTCTTCAACTTGGCTAGTTTGTAGGGCAATACCTTGAATGGATTTAACGGGGTAGATAGTGATGGCGCTCAGGAAGTTGCTCACAAAGACTCCTTTTCGATTAAGTCTTATTATTGCTTAGTGATGTTTTATTTCCAATAAAAAAGTCCCATAACGTGATGCTATGGGACTTTCGTGTTATCACTTATGACTATTTACAAGTAGTAGGAAGCTAAAGGGGGGAAGCCGTTAAATTCAATGGCACTATAGGTTGTGGTATAGGCGCCAGTCGACAGCCAGTACATACGGTCGCCAATCGCTAAATTTAGCGGCAAGCCATATTTATAATTTTCATACATTATGTCGGCACTGTCACAAGTTGGTCCGGCGATAATAACTTCTTCTAATTCGCCGACTTTATCGACATGAATAGGGTATTTAATAGACTCATCCAGCGTTTCTATTAAGCCAGAGAATTTGCCTACATCGGTAAATATCCAGCGGTTTAACGCTGTGGTTGATTTACGAGAAATTAATACCACTTCACTGACAAGAATGCCTGCATTGGATATCAAAGAGCGTCCAGGTTCTAAGATAATACGAGGCAGTTCTGTGCCAAAATCTTCTTCAAGGAAGCGAGATATTTCTTCAGCGTAGGTCGCGAGATCATTAGTGCGAGCAATATAGTTCGCAGGGAAACCGCCACCCATATTGATCATTTGTAATTCAATATCATCTTCTTCTTTCAGGCGCTCGAAAATTACTTTAACACTGGCAATCGCGGCATCCCATGCGCCTATGTCTCGTTGCTGAGAGCCAACATGGAAGGAAACGCCGTAAGGAATCAAACCAAGTTGTTTTGCTAAAATAAGCAGGTCCATTGCCATGTCTGGGCGACAACCAAATTTGCGCGACAAAGGCCAGTCTGCGGTAACTGTACCTTCAGTTAGGATGCGTACATAAATACGTGAGCCTGGGGCTGCTTTTGCAATGTTGCGCAAATCTGCTTCTGAGTCAGTTGCAAACATACGTACGCCTTTTTCATAAAAATAGCGTACATCTTTGGCTTTTTTAATGGTATTTCCGTAGCTTATTCGGTCAGCGGATACATCGCCAATGGCCAGCAATTTATCTAACTCATAACGAGAAGCGACATCAAAACTTGCCCCACGATCCCTAAGCAGAGTGAGTATTTCTGGGGCGGGGTTCGCTTTGATAGCATAAAAAATATCGGCAATAGGAAAGCCAGAGGTAAGCTCGGTATAAGCTTCATCAATCATCTGAGTATCGATAACAACAAAAGGGGTTTCTTTGGTATCTGCAAAGGCTTTAAAGCGTGCAAAGCGTTCTGGAGAGTAAAAAGAATGAAGGTCAGTAGACATGGCGCATTATTCCTATATAACTTACATAAGCCGATTTAAGTAAAAGCGCCTTTACCTTTCTCCATCCTACTTATTTAGCTGTTACGAATTTGGTCAACAATGACCTTACGCGACGAGCGTAGCAGTTGAAGCGGTGCGGATTATGTTCAGCAATGACGCGGGAGAAACTTAAGGCCGTAAGGCTTTAACGTCAAGTTTTTTTTGTCCTGTTAAGAAAAAACAGAGGCCATTCTAGGTCTCTGTTTTTTGCTGTGTTCTGTAAGAAGCGCTCAATGGCTAATGCGGTTTTGTAACTGATAAATGGCACTGCCTAAGATAAGTGCTGTAATGAAGTAAAAACCTTCAGACGGGTTATTGGTTAAGGCGGTTAATCCAGGCCCCGGGCAATAGCCACTTAGCCCCCAGCCGATACCGAACAGCCCTGAGCCAATGATGAGCTTTTTATCGATATGTCGTAGGCTTGGTATCTGCCAGTCATCCGCTAACAAAGGCTTGATGCGTTTATTTTTGATGGTGTAGCCAATCATACCAACAGCAATAGCGCTCGCCATTACAATCATTAAAGAAGGGTTCCAGTCACCAAAAATGTCTAAGAAACCAAGCACCACAGCTGGGTTGGTCATTTCAGAGAAGGCTAAGCCTAATCCAAATACTAAGCCGGAAATAAGTGCCACTAAAGCATACATATTGGAATCCTTATTATTTTGTCAGGGCGACGGTAATAATCGCAGTGAGCATAAATGTAAGTGTCGCCACAATAGAGCGTGGCGAAAGCCGCGATATACCGCAAACACCGTGTCCGCTTGTACAGCCACCACCAAGTCTAGTGCCATAGCCAACTAACAGACCTGATATTATTAGGAGTAATGGGCTGCGATCATCGGGGAAGGCAACTGTTTGGTTGGTTAGCGTTCCGTAAGCGCCGCCACCAATAATTAACCCAATCAGAAATAATAGTGGTATCCAGCGCTTTCGAGTAAAAAGTAATTGAGTAAGGATGCCGCTAATTCCCAGTATTTTTCCCTTTATTAAAAGGTAAGCAGTTGCAGTAAGCCCAATCAAAAGGCCACCTACCAATGGGTTGAGTATTGAATCCATTTTGTTTCCTATGCGTTTTATATTTGAAGGGTATGATCTTTTGGGTAGTTTAATACATGTATATAAGTAAATACTAATATTATGGCGGTGATTTTTGTAGAAAAAGGTAACTCTCTAATAGAAGCTTATTATTTTCATTGTCTTTTCCCATTAGGAGACTGACAATTACCATGATATCAGGATACTCTTGGTATATATTGAGGAGATCAGATGGGACATCTTTGGCTAGGCGCTACGCCTGCTACAGCGCAATTTATTTTTCTCTTACCTAACAAGCCAGTGTTACCTGATGACTATGTCGGAGAGTATTTACACTTTCCTGATATGGCTCTTTTAACCGAATTAAACGGTAATCATTGGCGTAAAATATTTACCATTATGGCGAAGCTTGTCGTTCCAATGGAGAGTCATTGGCGAGACTATCGTGATAAAGAATTATTTAAACAGACGGCGATTGTTTTTTCTGTTGATCAGCTAAAAGAAGCCAGAGGAAAGACATTTATTGTCGGCAATGGCTTTCGAGAGGTGCTACCTATAGAAGGAACATTTGAAGTACTGGGAAGTAAGCAGCTCGCTTATGTGGCGACGGATAGAATTTGGTGTCCTTATTTAGATTATCGACAGTTCCCTAATATCTTAATTGCTGCACTCCGTGAGTGCATATAAAACAGCTTTGGAGATTTCATGTTACAGGCATTAAAAAAACTTTTTATTCTTCCAGTAGAGCAGGGTGAGCAAATATCCTATCAAAGAGCTGTCGCAGCCCTAATGATGGAGGTTATGCTTGCTGACCATCAAGTCGATGTGAACGAAGTAGCGCAAGTAAAAAGCTTTCTTAATGAAGTAACAGATCTTGGTGACGATATTGATGCTTTATATGAAGAGGCATTTTCTAGTGTTGATGAGGCAAATGACCTTTATCAGTTTACTAAAGTGATTAATGAAGCCGCTTCGCTTGAACAAAAGATGGAGTTGTTAAAAGGCTTGTGGCGCGTTGCTTTAGCGGATGGCAATATTGATGCCTATGAGGATCACCGAATTAGAAGAATTAGTGAATTGCTATTTATGCCTCATTCAGAGTTTATTCAGGCCAAGTTAGCAGTCCAGGGTGAAATGAAAAGCACATAAGAAAAAACGCGGCATGAGCCGCGTTTTTTTGACTGGTCTAAGTATGAAAACTTAAGCTGCGAAGTTTGCTGCCGCAAATTCCCAGTTAGCGAGTGCCCAGAAGCCTTTTAGGTAATCAGGACGAACATTGCGATAATCAATGTAATAAGCGTGTTCCCATAGATCAACAGTGATGATCGCTGTTTGACCATTAGTCATGGGCGTGCCAGCGTTACTTGTGTTGACTATGTCTAAAGAACCATCCGCATTTTTGACTAGCCAAGTCCAGCTCGCGCCGAAGTTGTTAACGGCTTTGTCATTGAATGCTGCTTGGAAGTCTGCAAAAGAACCCCATTTTGCGTTGATCGCATCCGCTAGAGCACCCGTTGGCTCTGCACCGCCATTTGGGCTTAAGCTATTCCAAAAGAAAGTGTGATTCCAGATTTGAGCCGCGTTGTTAAACACTGGGCCAGCAGGAGCTGAAGAAATGATATCTTCAAGAGATTTGCCTTCGTATTCAGATCCTGGAACCAGACCGTTTAGCTTCACAACGTAAGTGTTGTGATGTTTGCCGTGATGGTACTCAAGGGTCTCAACAGACATGTGAGGCTCAAGTGCATCTTTAGCGTAAGGAAGAGCGGGTAATTCAAAAGCCATTTCAATTCTCCTTGCTTTTTAATTAACGAAAAATGCTTGTTATCAAGCAGTTAATGGTGATTATATAGTAGCACCGAACTTATTAAGATAATATTATTTAAGTATGGCTAGACGCCAAGTTCCATAATTTTTGTTTATAGCGAAGATGTAAAAATCCATGCAAAGAGACGACGATGTTGAGATTCCAAGCCTGACGTTAGATCAAGATGAAGTCAGTGAAAGACGCCCTAGTATAAAAACCGAAAAAACTCGGACCGCCCCTTCTCCGACAAGACCTGCCCATGCTCCGACGGTCGTACATAAAAAGACTAGCTTAACTGGGGTTTATTTATTATTGATGCTCATACTATCGGCTTCTATGGGAGTCGGTTATTGGTTGTGGCTACAAAATATGCAGTTGCGCAATGAACTGTATGGCGCAAAGAGTGAAATCAAAAATTTGGATCATCAATTACTTGCTGCAGACGTGTCCGCTGATAAACAAGGGGAAACCTTAGAAGAGATTCTTAAGAAGCATGAAAGTGAGATTCGTAAGCTCTGGGGAGTCTCCTATGATACGAATCGTAAGGCGATTGCTGCTAATAAATCCGTGGCCAGCGAGTTGGATAAGAAGCTATTAAGTCTTAAAGATTCCGTTTCTACTCAATCTAAGCTGATTGCCATTCAAAGTGATGCGTTTAATGATGTTGAGGCAGGCTATAACAAGCTGATTCCATCGGTTGCTTCCTTAGAAGAAAAAGTAGAACCGCTACCTGACAGACTTTCTCAATTAACGATAGCTCAGGAGATACAAGCCAAGCAGCTTGCATCAACGGATCAAAAGGTCAGCAACCAAGCAGCTCAATATCAAGCACAGAAAACGAGCTTAGATCAACTCTCGAAAGACCTTGCTAATCTTCAAAACGCAGTGGCCGCTGCTGCGGAGAATACAAAAGTTGATACTGTGAATGATACGGCATTAGCGGATGTGCAAAGTACTCTAAGTAAGCATCAGGATGCGATTAACTCCAGCGATGCATTTAGAACTCAGGTTAATGCTGAGATCATTCGTTTACGTAAGCAAATTAATCAGCTTATGCTGGAGCAACAGCTCAATGCTCAGCCGTAAAAATTAGCATTATATAAAAAGGCCGATTGTTCGGCCTTTTTAATGCCTGAAATACGCCTCAGAGACGTTTACTATATGTTTATAGAGGCTTTATCTATAAAGCTTTTTTAATATACATATGCAACTAAAGTCTAGATGGTTTGGTTTTTATAACTTAAAGGCATGTTATAATTTTTGAAAATGCTGAAGCCTTACAACAGAGATGGAAAATTATGACAGAGGCAAGACTGACACACTTAAAACAGCTAGAAGCCGAAAGTATTCATATTATTCGTGAAGTAGCTGCTGAATTCGATAACCCTGTAATGCTTTATTCAATTGGTAAAGATTCTGCTGTTATGCTGCATCTTACTATGAAAGCATTTTATCCAGGCAAACCGCCATTTCCTTTGATGCATGTTGATACTGGCTGGAAATTCAAAGAAATGATTCGTTTTCGTGATGAGCTGGTTGCCAAGCTTGGTTTAGAGCTTATTGTTCATCAAAATCAAGAAGGAATTGATCAAGGCATTGGTCCTTTTACCCATGGCAGCTCAAAACATACTGATGTGATGAAAACGCAAGGGTTAAAACAAGCGCTCGATAAATATGGCTTTGATGCCGCTTTTGGTGGTGCCCGTCGTGACGAAGAAAAATCTCGTGCTAAAGAACGCGTGTATTCTTTTCGTGACAAGCAACATCGTTGGGACCCCAAAAACCAACGTCCAGAATTGTGGAATACCTACAACGGCAAAGTAAATAAGGGCGAAAGCATTCGTGTTTTTCCATTATCTAACTGGACTGAGCTAGATATCTGGCAATACATCTACTTAGAGAGTATTCCAATTGTTCCTCTTTACTTCTCTGCGAAACGACCAGTTGTTGAACGTGATGGAACCTTAATCATGGTTGATGATGATCGTATGCCATTAAACGGTGAAGTACCTGAAATGAAATCCGTTCGTTTTCGTACTTTGGGTTGTTATCCACTGACGGGGGCGGTTGAATCTGATGCTGCGACCTTGCCTGAAATTATTCAGGAAATGTTGCTAACCACCAGTTCAGAGCGCCAAGGGCGAATGATTGACCATGATTCCTCAGGATCCATGGAAGAGAAGAAGAAACAGGGCTATTTCTAAGTTTGGAGTAAAGAATGTCTCACCAGTCAGAATTGATCAGCCAAGACATACTTGGTTATTTGAAACAACATGAAGAAAAAGATCTGCTTCGCCTTCTTACCTGTGGCAACGTGGATGATGGTAAAAGTACCTTAATTGGTCGCTTGCTGCATGATTCTAAACTGATCTATGAAGATCACTTGGATGCTGTTAAGCGTGATAGTAAAAAATCCGGCACACAAGGTGAAGAAATTGACCTCGCGTTACTAGTGGATGGGCTTCAGGCTGAGCGGGAGCAGGGCATTACCATTGATGTGGCTTACCGTTATTTCTCCACGGAAAAGCGTAAATTCATCATTGCTGATACACCTGGACACGAGCAATACACCCGTAACATGGCGACAGGTGCATCCACTTGTGACCTTGCTATTATCTTAATTGATGCCCGCTACGGTGTTCAGACTCAAACTCGTCGCCATTCGTATATTGCTGCATTATTGGGTATTAAGCACGTCGTTGTGGCTATCAATAAAATGGATTTGGTTGATTTTTCTGAACAGAAATACAATGAAATTCAAGCAGACTACCTTGCCTTTACCAAGCAACTGGCTGAACGCGAGCCCGAAGATATTCAATTTGTTCCTATGTCGGCACTACGTGGTGATAATGTTGTAAATGTTTCTGAAAGTACGCCTTGGTATAAGGGCTTGCCCTTGATGGCTATTTTAGAGACAGTGCAAATTAACCGCGATGTAAAAAGGGATGCTTTCCGTTTTCCTGTGCAGTATGTAAATCGTCCAAATTTGGACTTCCGTGGTTTCTCTGGAACTATTGCCGCAGGCGTTGTTATGCCGGGCGATGAGATTGTCGCTTTGCCTTCAGGTAAGAAATCTAAAGTGGCTGAAATAGTGACTTATGATGGCAATCTTGCATCTGCAAAGGCGGGGCAAGCGGTGACTATTACCTTAGAGGATGAGATTGATATCAGTCGTGGTGATATGTTGTCACACCCAGATCAAGAGCCTCTTATTGCTGCAACGCTTCGTGCTTCTATTGTTTGGATGGCCGATCACCCATTGGTGCCAGGTAAGTTGTACGACTTTAAGTTGGGCACACAAACCGTACCCGGCAAAGTGCACCACTTTAATCACCGTATTGATGTTAATACGCTTGAACATAGCGTTATAGATGCTCTTGAATTAAATGGTATTGGTGATTGTATTATTGAATTTGATGCACCAGTGGTATTTGATGAATATCAAAATAGTCGTTTAACGGGTGCTTTGATTATTATAGATCGTTTAACCAACGTCACTGTTGGTGCTGGTATGGTTGAGGAAGCCGTTGCGGATCTTGATCAAGATTCTGTGGTTAGTGCTGAAGACCGTGCGGCTCGTCTTGGTCAGAAACCTGCGGTGATTGCTTTACCTACAGGGATACTTGAGCAAGGTGATGCTCTAGAGCGCCAATTATTGCGTCAAGGTGTTGTTGTCTTGGTGAAAGCGAATGCAACAGCAGCGGAAGCGGCATTGATTAGATCAACTGGTGTGGCGCTATTAATTGCTGATGCAGCCATTGCAGACTCTGAAATTACTGAGGCATCAATAGACGATGTGATTGAACAAATTGTTGAAAGTCTTCGTCTTTAAAAGACGTGAATGAGCAAAACGAAAAAAGCCAGCTACTTAGCTGGCTTTTTTTATATATAAATTAATAAATTTTTAGAGAGCTTGCTCGGCGTCGTCACGTTTAGCTATCTTGTGCTGATCTTCGTTGACGCCCAGTTTCCAGTAGCTAGAAATATAGAGGTTATCTCTTGAGACATCTTTCTCTTTCTTAAAGAAATCACGCAGTGCTTTCATGCTATTAAATTCGCAGGCAGCCCAGACAGAAGCCACGCCATCCAACCAATCAAGAGATTTTACTTCCTCTAGTATGGCGTTTGCGTCTGTTCCAGGGTGTGGATTAATGACCCATTTTATTTCTATATTAGCTGGGTGTTTTAATGGCTGAATATCTTCTTTTGAGACGACCTCTATAACGGCATAGCCTTTAGCATTATCAGGAAGTTCTTCTAGATTGACGCTAATGGCAGGTAGGGCCGTCATATCGCCAACCAATAGTTGCCAATCAGACGAAGCGTCGGTGTTTTTTTTGGGGCCTGGACCTCCGATAATAATAGTATCATTTGCCTGCGCTTGTTGGGCCCAAGTAGAAGCTGGGCCGCCGTCTTCATGGAGCATAAAATCAATATCGATTTCTTCAGTGCTTTGATTGCGAATAGTATAAGTCCGCATTAATGGTTTACCCCCACCATTTGGGAAGATGAGCTTAACGTAGCCGCCTTCCTGACCTTCAGCAATTGTTTTTACGTTTTCACCGCCTAATGTTACGCGAAGCATGTTAGGTGTTACTTGTGCTTTGCGAATCACGGTAAATTCTCTCGGTTGTGGTCTGCTCATTTTTGATTCCTTAATCTTGGGTTGTTGGTTTATTTAAGTTTTTCAGCATTGTTTCTGCAGTGCTAATAAAATTTTCTATTTGTTCCGTTGTTAATGTTTCTGACATTTTTTTGCGGGTGATTTTGTCTACTTGTTGAACCCTATCCATTATTTCAATGCCAGCCTCAGTTAGGTTTAATAGTTGGCTTCGGTGGTTGTTTGGAGATTGTTTTTTTTCAATGTAATGATCATTTAATAAGTCCTTGATAATGCGTGCTACTTGGGATTTATCTAGCCCCAATCGTTTTGATATATCGGTCGCACTACAATCCTCAATATGTTGAATGCATTTCAGTGCGCGGATATGGGCGAACGGCACGATAATGCCTGACTCAATCGCAGTCTGTTTCATTTTGCCTTTATAGCTATGTATGAGTTTATGTAGGGCTTCGCCAAGCTTATCTGTCACAATTATCACCTTCATATGAGAATGGTTATCAATCTATAGTTTTTGGTTGACTAAGTCAACCGAGAATCAAGTAAATCATTTAAAGGCTCATTCATTTCTTATTTCATGCTTAAAGTGTTCTTTTGACTTTGCTTTGTCAGTCGAATCACTACAATGCAAGCTACTATGGAAATAATGAGTGGCTGAAGTCTAGATTTATGAATAAGAGAAGGGTAAAGGAAGCAATAACAAATGCTTTGTTAAAGCGTTTTGAAACAGCAAAATTGGCCGCGCAACAGGCTCATGGTGCAGCGACGAACGAGGAAAGTGTCGCTGAGAATAAATACGACACGTTTGGCTTAGAAGCTTCTTATTTGGCCCATGGACAATCCCAGCGTGTACTTGAATGTGAAGCGGATTGGCTTATTTATGACAGGAAAGAATGCATAGGACTTGAAAGTGATGCTGCAATTGGAATATGGACTTTGGTTGAGCTTCAACTGCTAAATCTCACTACACCTAGCAGCAAATACTTTTTTGTATCGCCTTGTGCTGGAGGTTTGACGGTTAAGGTGGGGGAGCAAAGCATTTATTTGGTGACCACATCGAGCCCAGTTGGAAAAAAATTAATTGGCAAAAACATAGGGGATGAAATTACTTTGCTTCAAGGAGGCGTGCAAATTGACTATGAGGTAGTCGCTGTAAGCTAAAGCTATTTCAGATAAACAATTTTCTCTCTGGCTCTAGAGAGTCTATCTGTGTTCGCATATAATGCTTTGCCTTAAAATATTCTGTTTTTTTGTTTGCTACGTTGAAATGGTTGAAAACAAGAAGGCGATTAAAGAACACATCACTCTCTTACTGAGACAGTAATAGGAAAGAAATTATGCGCAGCCATTATTGCGGCGAGTTAAATGCTTCTAACATTTCACAAGAAATCACTTTATGCGGTTGGGTTCATCGCCGTCGCGACCATGGTGGCGTTATCTTTCTAGATATTCGTGATCGTGAAGGTATTACTCAGGTTGTTTTCGACCCAGATCGTGCTGAAAGCTTTGCTTTGGCAGATAGCGTTCGTAATGAGTTTGTTGTTAAGTTAAATGGTTTGGTTCGAGCTCGCCCTGAGGGCACAGTTAACCCAAATATGAATACAGGTGAAATCGAAGTTTTAGGGACTGATCTTGAAATTTTGAATGCTGCCCAAACACCACCATTCCAGCTTGATGAGCACCAATCCGTTGGTGAAGATATTCGTTTAAAGAACCGCTTCATCGACTTGCGTCGTCCAGAAGTGCAAGCGAAGATGCGGTTCCGTTCTAAAGTAACGTCTGTATTACGTCGTTACCTAGATGATAATGGCTTTCTTGATATTGAAACACCCATTCTGACTCGCGCAACACCGGAAGGTGCGCGTGATTACTTGGTACCAAGTCGTACCCAGCAAGGTAGCTTCTTTGCGCTTCCTCAGTCTCCACAGCTGTTTAAGCAGCTTTTGATGGTGTCTGGATTTGATCGTTATTACCAAATCGCGAAATGTTTCCGTGATGAAGATTTACGTGCTGATCGCCAACCTGAATTTACTCAAGTAGATATTGAAACTTCCTTCATGGGTGAAGAACAAATCATGGCGATGACAGAAGACATGATTGTTGGCTTATTTAAAGAGCTCATGGATGTGGATCTGGGGACTTTCCCACGTATGCCTTATGCTGAAGCCATGGAAACCTATGGTAGTGACAAACCAGATCTGCGTATTCCATTAACGATTGTGACGGTTTCTGACTTAATGGCTGAGGTCGATTTTAAAGTCTTCTCTGGTCCTGCAAAAGACCCTAAAGGTCGTGTTGCCGCATTAAAAGTACCGGGTGGTGCTTCGCTGACTCGTAAACTCATTGATGAATACACTAAGTTTGTTGGTATTTACGGTGCAAAAGGCTTGGCTTATATCAAGGTCAATGATAAATCCAACCTTGAAGAAGGTTTGCAGTCCCCAATTGTTAAGTTCTTGCCTGTTGAAGTGCGTGCGGCCTTGCTTGAGCGTCTTGACGCGCAAGATGGTGACTTAATCTTTTTTGGTGCTGACTCAGAAAAAGTTGTTAACGAAGCGCTAGGTGCATTGCGTTGCAAGCTAGGTGAAGACATGGATCTTTACACTTGCAAATGGGCGCCACTTTGGGTGGTTGACTTCCCAATGTTTGAACAGACAAGTGATGGCGGTATTACTGCTATCCATCACCCATTTACTGCGCCTTCTTGTTCTCCAGAAGAGCTTAAAGCCAATCCATTAACGGCTTTGTCACAAGCTTATGACATGGTCTTGAATGGCACTGAACTGGGTGGTGGGTCTATTCGTATTCACCAGTCTTCGATGCAAGAAACCGTATTTGAATTGCTAAACATCAGCGAAGAAGAGCAAGAAGAGAAATTTGGCTTCTTATTGGATGCATTGAAATTTGGTGCGCCGCCACATGGTGGTCTGGCATTCGGTTTAGACCGTCTAGTTATGTTAATGACTGATTCTAGCTCTATCCGTGATGTTATCGCTTTCCCTAAAACGCAGAGTGCTACTTGTTTGTTAACTCAGGCACCAGGTGAAGTAAGTGAAAAGCAATTAAAAGAACTAAGCATTAGAGTAAGAAAACCTGTTGTAGAAGGTTAATGTCACTCTTTTGATAAAACCCCTAATGACTTAGGTTTTTAGGGGTTTTTTATTGTCTTAGATCTTGAGACCGATTGATTAGTCAACAAAAAATAAAGATTACGGCTAAGAGATTGAAAAATATCCGTAAACTTTTCTCTATTGGGTATTTTTTTGTTGTTTTGGATTGCATACTCATTGAATGACTGTTGAAATATACAGTAATGATGGAATGGCATAGGCTAACAGTGAAGAGCACAAGAATATTAGCCATAGACCCTGGCTCAAGAATTACCGGCTTTGGCATCATCGATGTCACAAATGGAAAGTCTATTTATGTGAATAGTGGTTGCATCCGCTTACCGGATGAGGCTTTATCTGTGCGCCTCAAGGATATTTTTAATAGTGTTACGGCTTTACTTGAAGAGTACAAACCTAACGAATTTGCCATTGAAGAGGTATTTTTAGCAAAAAATGCCAACTCGGCTCTTAAGCTAGGTCAAGCTCGTGGCTCTGCTATTGTCGCTGCCGCGCTACAAGATTTGTTTGTCCATGAGTATGCCGCTCGGCGAGTCAAACAGTCTGTTGTGGGCAATGGTAATGCGGATAAAAGCCAAGTACAGGCAATGATACAGTTATTGTTAAAGTTACCTTCGCCGCCACAAGCTGATGCGGCAGATGCCTTAGCTATTGCCCTATGTCATGCTAATACTCGAACTTCTAATGGTTTAGAATATGGGGTTGGTAAAAGAGCAGGGCGCACTGCTAAACGCTGGACTGAATTAGATGTAAGGAAAACTTTGTGATCGGACGAATTGTCGGCACTTTAATAGAAAAAACGCCGCCTGAATTGCTGATTGATGTGGGTGGTATTGGTTACGAGCTTAGTGCTTCTATGACCACCATATATGACTTACCGCCTGTGGGCGGCTTGGTAACGCTTTATACTCATTTCCAAGTGAAAGAAGACTCCCAGACGCTGTATGGCTTTTTTGATAAGAGTGAGCGAGCTTTATTCCGTATCTTAATTAAAGTGAATGGCATCGGCCCCAAAATGGCTCTTGCTGTTTTGTCTAGCATGTCATCAGAGGAGCTTATTGCCAATGTGCAGGACTCTGATGTTACTGCATTAACTCGTATACCAGGTGTCGGTAAGAAAACGGCTGAACGTCTGATCATTGAATTGCGAGATAAACTCGGACAGGCGGCTAAAAACGATTTATTTTCTACTCCCGCCGTGCTTCGTCAAGTGCAAGCTGACCCAAGGCAAGAAGCGGAGGCTGCGCTTATTTCTTTAGGTTATAAGCCTCAAGAAGCTGCCAAAGCGGTTGCTAGTGTGCCTGTTGATGCAGCGAATAGTGAAGAGGTGATTAAAGCCGCACTGAAAGGAATGCTTAGGTAGCCTGTTATGATTGAGCAAGATCGTATTATCAGCGCAGAACTAAAGGGTAATGATCGTCAAGTTGACCGTGCTATTCGCCCTCAGGCATTAGCAGAATACATTGGTCAGCCAATAGTAAGAGAGCAAATGGATATTTTTATCCAAGCCGCTTTACAGCGCAGTGAACCTCTTGATCATACGCTTATTTTCGGTCCTCCAGGGTTAGGGAAAACCACCCTTGCTAATATCATAGCTAACGAGATGGAAACAGAGATCAAAACCACCTCTGGACCGGTGCTTGAAAGAGCAGGGGATCTTGCCGCTTTACTTACCAATCTTAGCGAAGGTGATGTGCTCTTTATTGATGAGATTCATCGTTTGAGCCCAGCTATTGAAGAAATTCTTTATCCTGCAATGGAAGACTATCAATTAGACATTATGATTGGTGAGGGACCAGCTGCACGATCAATTAAAATTGAACTCCCGCCCTTTACGCTTGTCGGAGCAACCACTCGTGCAGGCATGCTAACGTCACCGTTACGAGATCGTTTTGGCATAGTGCAACGATTGGAATTTTATGATGTGCAGTCATTAACGACGATCGTGGCTCGATCTGCTGGAAAAATGGGCATGCAACTGGACGAATCTGGTAGCTTTGAAGTGGCGAGAAGGTCTCGTGGAACACCGCGAATAGCGAATCGGCTATTGCGTCGAGTCAGAGACGTTGCGCAAGTTAATGGTGACAATTTAGTCGGGCAAAAAGTTGCTCAACGCGCGCTAGATATGTTAAGTGTAGACAGTCAGGGATTTGATCATCTAGACAGACGTATGTTATTGACTATGATAGAAAAGTTCGACGGAAGACCCGTAGGACTTGAGAGTGTTTCTGCGGCCCTTGGTGAAGACAAAGATACCATTGAAGATGTAATAGAGCCGTTTCTGATTCAGCAAGGCTTTATTATTAGAACACCGCGCGGTCGACAGGTTACAAAACGCGCTTATGAACATTTTAATTACCAATTACCGTCAGATTTTAAATAGAGGTTACTAATGTCAATTTGGGGACTGATCGCCAGTGCTAGTCTTGTGGTTCAACTGGTTATGTTGATCTTGCTAGCGGCTTCCATTTTTTCGTGGATTGTTATTTTCCAACGGGTGCGCATTCTTAAGCAAGCCAAAAAAATACGTGCTGAGTTTGAAGACCAATTTTGGTCTGGTATCGATTTAAGTAAATTGTATCGTCACCTAACGCAAGAGGGACGTACAGCACAAGGTATGGAGAACATTTTCACTTCAGGCATAAAAGAGTTTACTCGTTTGCGTCAAAGCCAAAATGTTGACCCAGATGCCATTATGGAAGGTGTGCAGCGTGCCATGCGTGTTGCGCTTTATCGTGAAGAAGAAAAGCTTGATCAGCACTTACCCTTCCTCGCTACAGTTGGCTCGACAAGTCCTTATATAGGCTTATTTGGTACTGTGTGGGGCATTATGCATTCATTTATTGGTTTGGCCGAAGTTCAGCAAGCAACCTTAGCCACGGTGGCCCCAGGTATAGCTGAAGCTCTTATTGCAACGGCAATCGGTTTGGCTGCTGCTATTCCAGCGGTTATTGCCTATAACCGTTTTTCTACCAGTGCAGAGTCTCTCGGCTCTAGCTATGAGAATTTTGCCGATGAGTTTTCTAGTGTGCTGCACCGTAAAGTGCATGTTCAAGGGGGAGGAGTAGCATAGTGGCTCGCTCCAGAAGAAGAAATAAACGTCGTCCAATGAGCGACATCAATGTTGTTCCATATATTGATGTTATGTTGGTATTGCTGGTCATTTTTATGATCACGGCGCCCTTGTTAACACAAGGTGTGGATGTGGAATTACCAAGTGCGAATGCGGCCCCCATTGAAGATACTGAAACCGATGTGATGATTGCTTCTATTGATTCTAAAGGCAGTTATTATTTGGATATTGGCGGTGAGCAAGTCGATATCAGTTTAGACTTATTACAGGATAGAGTTCGCAAGGTATTAGCTCAAAACCCTAAAATATCTGTTTTGGTAAGAGGGGATAAAAATGTACCTTATGGTGATGTCATTGGCCTTATGGTTGCTTTACAAGGTGCGGGAGTGCCAAATGTTGGCTTGGTGACTGAGCCGGGCGAGAATTAATGAAAGGTTTTCGTAAGGATGGCTATGGTCTTCCGGTGTTGCTTGCCATTGGTCTGCATGCCGCTATCATTGTTGCGGGTTTAATCTCGGTTGATTTTTCTTCTAAGGATGCCCCTATTCCCAAAAGGCCGCCTATTGTTAATGCAAGCATTGTAGACGTTTCGCAAACCATTATAGGCAAACGGGAAGCAGAGAAAAAAGCCGCACAGAAAAGAAAGGCGGCGTTAACTGAGAAAAAGAAAAAAGCCGAAGAGCAAAAAAGAAAGAAAAATGCGCAACGTAAAGCGCTAGAAGAAAAAAAGAAAAAGCTTGCGCAAGCGAAAGCCAAAGAAAAGGCAGAAAAGGAAAAGAAATTAAAGCAACAAGCCCGTGAGAAAAAACAACGGGAAGAAAAGGCAAAAGCCCTTAAGCTTAAAGAAGAAAAAGAAAAAAAACGCTTAGCTGAAATAAAATCTAAAGAGTTGGCTAAGAAAAAAGCGCAAGAGTTAGAAGAGCAGCGCAAAAAAGAAGCGGCTAAAGTGGAAGCTGCACGTATTGCTGAAGAAGAACGCAAGCGCCAAGAAGAGACGGCTCGTGAGGCAGAAAAACAACGTCTCGCGGAAGAGGCCGCAAGCAAGGCAGCCGCGGAAGAGCTAGCTAAGCAGCAGGCCTTTGAAGAAGCGCAAATGGTACAGTCTATTAGCGGCCTAATTAACAATAGGGTAACGGCGGCTTGGATACGACCTCCTAATGCACGCAACGGTATGATTACTCACCTGCGCATTTATTTTTTACCTAATGGTGAAGTAAGAGATGTTGAAGTAACCAAATCAAGTGGCGATGGTTTGTTTGATCAAAGGGCTGCTGATGCGGTTAAAAAAGTACGTCAAATTGAAGAGCTTGCTGATGTTGACTCCTATATATTTGAAAGAAACTTTCGCCAAGTTGATTTGATTTTTAATCCACAAGATTTGAGAAATTGATGATGTTGAAAAAGTGGTTGTATATAACCTTTATGAGTTTGCTGTTTACCGCTTCTGCTAAAGCGCAATTGGTGATTGAGATAACCAGTGGTGCGGATCAGTTGCTACCTATCGCTGTTGTGCCTTTTGGCTATGATGGTCTTGGTGCTTTACCTGAAGATGTTGCGCAAATTATTGAAGATGATTTGAAACGGAGTGGTTTGTTTCAGGCAATTCCTCGGGGCAATATGCTGAGTATGCCTTCGAAAGAAGCGGATGTGTTTTATCGTGACTGGCGTTTGTTAAAAAGCGACTATGTGGTTATTGGTACGGTTAAGAAGCTAACTAATGGCCAATATCGAATCGGTTTTGAGTTGCTTAATGTGTTGAGTCAAAAGCCTGTAGAAAAGCATGCGTCGATTGATGTCAGTCCGACAAACTTTAGAGATGCAGCCCATTACATTAGCGATAAGGTATACGAGCTACTAACAGGGTCCCGAGGAGCATTTAGTACGCGAATTTTATATGTGACTGCCGAAGGTGATAGAAGCGCACCAACCTTTAAATTACAAGTGGCCGATGCCGATGGGCATCGCCCTCAGGTCATTGTTGAGTCTAAAGAGCCAATTTTGTCACCTTCATGGAGTCAAGATGGTCGTAATATTGCTTATGTCATGTTTAGAAACCGTCGCCCTAATATTTTTATACAAGAATTGGCAACGGGAAAAAGACAAAAAATTGCTCAATTCAGAGGCTTAAATGGGGCACCAGCTTGGTCTCCTGATGGTAAGAAACTTGCTTTGGTTTTATCTAAAGATAATAATCCAGAGGTCTATACTCTTGATATTGCTACACAAAAATTAGAGCGTATGACAAATCATTATGCTATTGATACTGAACCAAGCTGGGAACCAGATGGTAAGGGAATTATTTTTACATCTGACCGAGGTGGAAGCCCACAAATATATCGGTTAGATGTGAGAAGTAAGCGTGTTGAAAGGGTTACTTTTGAAGGGGTCTCAAATACCAGAGCACGAATGACACCTGATGGTCGCTATATTGTTACCATTCAAAAGAACGACGGAAATTATCATGTTGCATTACAGGATATGAAAACAGGTCGTGTACAAACTTTAACAGAGACTTACTTAGATGAATCGCCAAGCATTGCGCCAAATGGTAGCATGGTGATATATGCCACAACCTATGAAGGGAAGGGTATCTTAGCCGTAGTATCCGTTGATGGACTTGTTAAATATAGGTTACCATCAGCAGACGGTGATGTACGAGAGCCATCTTGGTCCCCGTATTTCAAATAAAGACATTGAGGAGTGAATAATGAGTGTAAATAAACTAGGTAAGTTTGCTGTAATTGGGTTGTCTGCAGCGGTTATTGCAGGTTGTAGCACAACGGCAACGGATACAGATACTTCAACGACTGCTGAAGATGCAACGTCAACTGAGCAAGCAGATACTACAGCAAGCTCTGATGCATCATTCGGCGCAGGCGAAGAAAGTGCACCAACTAGTGTTATCGTTGAAGATACTGCATCGACTGAAGAAGTGGTTGATAAAATGGCTTCTTTAGCAGGTGTTGCAACTGTTTTCTACTTTGATTTTGATAAATCAATTGTTCGTCCTGAATCTCGTGAAGCGCTAGCTAAACACGCTCAGTATCTTGTCGCTAATCCAGAGGCTCGCGTTACCCTAGAAGGTCATGCTGATGAGCGTGGTACTCGTGAGTACAATATGGCTCTTGGTGAGCGTCGTGCTAAAGCGGTTAGTCGCTACTTAACTATACAAGGTGTTGCTGCTTCTCAAATCGAATCAGTTAGCTTTGGTGAAGAAGTTCCAGTGGCATTTTCTCATGACGATAATGCTTGGCAGTTAAACCGTCGAGTTGAAGTTCGTTACGAAAAATGATCTCTAGAAAAATAATGTTTCGCTCCTTTGCAGTGGTGCTGTGCTCAACAGCACCACTTGTAATGGCTGCTGATAGTCAACAGCCCACCACTGCACTTTCACCAAGTGCAGCTGCGGAGCTACTTTTTCAATTAGAAACGCTTCAACAAGAAGTGCAATACCTCAATGGGAAATTGGAAGAGCAGGAGCATGAACTAAAACAGATGAAAGCACGCCAAAGAGATAGATATATAGATCTTGATAAGCGTATTTCTTTGTTGATGTCATCTTCAGTGAAAAAAGAGCCTGTTGCCGTTACTGCAGTGCCTTCCGCCAAACCGACAGCGACACCAGCGCTTACTATTGTTAAGGTGAATAAGCAAGAACCACTCTTTTCATCTCCTCCAATAGCACCGATAAGCTTACAGCCTGTCTCGCCACAAGCACAAGATGCTTACAACAATGCCTATAACTTTATTCGTCAGAAACAATATGAGTCTGCTAATTCGGCTTTTACTCAGTTTGTAAAAGATTTTCCTGATAACTCATTAACAGGAAATGGTTATTATTGGTTAGGCGAACTTAAGTTGGTATTAGGTGAGCCTAATGAGGCTTTAACCTCTTTCTCAACCGTTATTAACAAGTTCCCAGGTCATAGCAAAGAGCCTGATGCACTTTATAAACTCGGTATTGTTAGTGACCAAGTCGGTGATTCAGCGAAAGCCAAGTCTTACTTACAAGACGTCATTAAGCGTTTCCCTGAAGGCAATACTGCTAAGTTGGCAACAAATTATTTATCTAATATAAAATAATTTGCATTCCTCTACGGGATCGGTATTATACGCATCCCGTTGGGTCGTTAGCTCAGTTGGTAGAGCAGTTGACTTTTAATCAATTGGTCACTGGTTCGAATCCAGTACGACCCACCACAACACCTCATACCACTCCCAGTTTCTTAAGGGGTAATGATATGTCCGAATTTTTCGATAAGGTAGCACTTCGAGAAACAGTTCAAAAACATCTATTTTCAGCTGAACAGACACTCAAGACCCCAGTCGTAGATAATCAAGAATTGCGTGATGAAATCAAGTCATTACTGATTCAAAAAAATGCTGTCCTAGTGGCTCACTATTATACTGATGATGCTATTCAAGAGCTTGCTGAAGAAACGGGCGGCGTTATCGCTGATTCGCTTGAAATGGCTAGATTTGGAGCCAATCATGAGGCGCAGACACTTGTCGTCGCTGGCGTTAAATTTATGGGTGAAACGGCTAAAATATTAAGCCCTGAAAAAAACATATTAATGCCAACACTAGAAGCGACATGCTCTTTAGATATTGGTTGTCCCATTGAAGAATTTTCTGCATTTTGTGATCAATATCCAGATCGTAAAGTCGTTGTTTATGCCAATACGTCTGCTGCGGTGAAAGCTCGTGCTGATTGGGTAGTAACTTCTAGCATTGCATTACAGGTTGTGGAGCATTTAACAGAGCAAGGCGAAAAAATCATTTGGGCGCCAGATCAGCATCTTGGTGGCTATATTCAACGTGAAACAGGCGCTGATATGATTCTTTGGGATGGAGCCTGTATTGTTCATGAGGAATTTAAAGCAAAAGGTATTTTAGATTTAAAATCTATTTATTCTGATGCTGCTATTCTTGTACATCCTGAATCTCCTGAGTCGGTAGTAGAAATTGCTGATGTTGTGGGCTCAACGTCCCAACTATTGAACGCAACAAAGCAAATGAGTAACGACACTTTTATTGTTGCAACAGATCGCGGTATTTTTTATAAGATGCGACAAGCATCACCTAGTAAGCGCTTTGTTGAGGCGCCGACAGGCGGTTCTGGAGCGACTTGTCGTAGTTGTGCTCATTGCCCTTGGATGGCGCTAAATAGCTTGGAAATGCTGCGTAATGCTTTGAAGTATAATTCTGGTCAAATCCATGTTGCAGAAGAAACTAGAGTTAAAGGGCTTATTCCATTACAGCGTATGCTGGACTTTCAGGTCAAATAATCTATTAAGACTGCGCTTAGATTTTCACTAGACTAACTGTTTTTTAAGGTCTCTAGGTACTTGATTTCTAAATCCGTATAGGAGACTTGCAAACGGTCATATTCGAGGCTTTTTTTATTGAATGTGACTTTTAGTTTCTGTAAATCAGCGTTAGCAGCTTGCTCCAGTACTTTTTCTTTTAGTTCTGTTACTGCCTGCACTAATTTTCTATTTTTCTCTCTTTGCTCAATTAAAGGTTGGTGTGAACTGGTTTTAGAGTTGTGGCGGCTGTCTTTAGTGGCTTCGATCTCTTGCTTTAGTTGTTCATTTTTTCCTTCTGCTATTTCTAATTCTTGAACTAATAACGTCACGCATGTTTCTGACTCTTGAAGTAGACGTTCTAGCATTTTTACATCTTTGTCTTGTTCTAATAAATTTTCACTTTTTCCTTGCTCAAGAGCTGTATCCAAACCATCACGAAGAGAGACTAAGGTTTCTTTTTTGCTTGCATTAAGTGTTTGAAGGGTGCTAGTTGCTGTTTCGTTTTTATTGGCCAGCTGTGTTTCAATTTCTATTAATCGAGCTTCTTTTGCAGCTAGGTCTTCATTTAGAGAGGCGATGGTCTGACTAGAGGCTTTTAATTCTTCTTCTAATTGCAGTGTTAAAGATTGTGATTCTTCGCACATACGTTCCATTTTACTCAAGGCAACCCTTTTCATTTCTGCTACTTCTGCGTGTCTATTGTTTTTATGGGCTCTATCTAGTTCATTTTTTAATTGCTCAATAACCATAGTTTGACGTTTAGATAGGTTATTCAATGTGGCTATCTGTTTAAGTGTCGGATGCTGAAGGCGATCTTTCTCATTAGCAATAATTTTTGGTGTTTGTAGATCGAATGGTTTTAATGTTCCATTTTGTTTACCTTGTTGCTCTACTAGTAGTTTAATTTGACTTTGTAATTTGATGATTTCGAGTTGTAATTTTTGCTGTTCCTTTTTCTTCATTTGAAGCTGCTCAAGGCGTTTCTCCGCCCGTCTAATGTTTTTACGCAAATCCTCGTTGAGCATAAATTGACTTTGAGATAGGGTTTCTTTGGTGACTAATCGCTCTCCCATAAGGAAAAATTCAGCACTGGTATCCTTAAGTGTTTTATCAAGGTCTTCGATTTTTCTTTCCTTGAGCCTTGAGGGTTGGACCGCAAACAGTAAGCTTGAAAGAAAGCGGTTTAAAATAGGTTTTGGATGATCACTCACCTCATTTAAAAGAATGGCTCTTTCTGCTTTTAATATTGTTCCCCAGAGCTTAAATCTGTTTATGTGAGCCGGGGAAGCTGGCTTTAAATGGCCTGTGGCCATGATCGAATTAGCAGCAAATTCTATTTGTTGATCAAGATAATGAACTAGGTGTTTATAATCTTCAGCTCCAGCAATTTGTTCTTCAGAAAGGGGAGGGGATTGAGTATTTTGCGACCTAGGTGCTTGTTGTTTAAGTTGCTTTTTTAGTGGGTTAGAGAGCCACAGCAAAAAGGCACTAGCAATTAGCATAAAGGTACTGAATTCAAGTAGGGTCCAAATTAGCCACTTTGCCATAAAAATCTCCTAAACCTTAAGACAAGCAATATGGTATCTACTATTATCACCCTGTTAAGGTAGAAGAAGTATAAACACCAACTATTATGTTAGCGGGTAAAAAAAGATTATGGGAAAAGAATTCATTCGTTTTATGCGTAATCGTGTTTCTCAAGCAGCTCTCGAAGCACCTTCTCCTAGTGAAGAAGAGTGGCAATTGGTTCTTGATGCTGCAAGTCGTGCAGCCGATCACGGCAACCTCAAACCATGGCGTTTTCGTATTTACGAAGGGGAAGGGCGTGCTAAGCTTGGACAAATATATTGGCATCATGCTTGTTCTGGAATGGGCTCGATAGCTGATAGTAAGAAAGACACCTTTATTAAAAAGGCCTATCGATCTCCAGCCGTTTTACTAGTTTATGCGCATATTCAAGAACACCCCAAAGTCCCAGCTATTGAGCAAGTCATGGCGGTTGCTGCATCGGCACAACAGATATTACTTGGTTTAAATGCGTTAGGTTATGGTGCCATGTGGCGCACTGGTCCAGCTTGTTTTACGCAAGAAACAAAAGCGTTATTGTCTCTTGGTAATAGGGATCAAATAGTGGGGCTCATTTATGTTGGCACGCCGATGAAAGAAGCGAAAGTTGTTGGAGATACTAAGTTGGAATCTCATTTAGAATGGGTAACAGATTAATTTTTAAGGCTTATTTCTTAAAAATGGTTGCAATATAAAACGCTGCTAATTATTATACGCGCACAAATTACACGGAATGTGATTGATCGTTTGGTGAGCTGTCCGAGTGGCCGAAGGAGCACGCCTGGAAAGCGTGTATGTCGTAAGGCATCAAGAGTTCGAATCTCTTGCTCACCGCCATATTCGTCTGATAAGGTTTATCTTGTCAAGACACAAAAAATCCGTTTTAGAGCAATTCTAAAACGGATTTTTTGTACCTAAAGAATAATTATTCCTCAAATAAGGCATTAAGTTCTTCATAAACAATAGGCCGGCCTTCCTTGGTAATGGAAGCGACTATCATTTTTGCTTTGAGAATGAGCTGCCCATCACTACGATATAAATCTTGGTAAAAGGCTGTTTTTAATTTAGAGACACTTTCAACGTTTGTTTCTATATAAAAACTGTCACCACTGATTAATGATTTCTTGTATTCTAATTCGGCTTTTATAAGAACAAGGTGAACACCTTGTGCCGTAATTTTAGCAAAATCTAAACCTTTGGTTTTGATAAACGAATGACGAGCATGCTCTAAATAGTTCTGATAGACAGAATTATTAACGATGCCCTGCATATCACATTCGTAATCTCTTACTTCTAAAGTCATACGTTTATCTTGTTTTCCCTTATCTTCCATAATTAACCTTTAAAGTCAGCGAGCTAGAACCTGATGGAACGGTCTAATGATTCACGATGCGGTTTTTACCTGTTTGTTTAGCATGGTCTAAATTGTTTTGCACTCTTGTAATCAACTGCTCTGAGCTTTCCTCTCCAAGTAAAGTTGCAACACCAATTGATATGGTAATTTGTTTAAGAAGTGTTTTGGTATTTTTATAACGAATTTTTTGTGAAGAGACTTCTTTTCTTATCTTTTCTGCAAACTGAGAGGCTAGGCTGAGCTCCATTTCACTCACAATAATAACAAACTTCCCTCCTTCAAGCCGCGCAATAAAGGCTTTTTCAGGGAGTAAAGAGTGCAATAAGCGGGCAATATAGCGAATAAGAGAAGTGCCAACTCGCTTGTCATATTCGGCATTAACAAGGCCTAAATTATCTATATCTATCAATAATAAAGTGAGGTCATCTTCTGCATAGGGTAGGTAAGCAAATAACTGGCGTTCAAAACCTTTTCTATTTGCTAGTTGCGTCATAGGGTCTATTTCAACATCTTGGCGCATTTTGGCAAGTTCAATTTTTAATTGTTCTAGTTCTTCTTGAGCTTCCAACAAAGAGCGATTAAAAGATTCCGTCGCTTTATTTACTTTAATAGTTTCTTTCTCTAGGTAGTTAACTACTTTTTCTAAATGATCTGGCTTATTGGCTGTCTTTAGCACTTTACGTGTTTTGAAAAGTGTCTGTTCGAAGTTGCTAACGTCTTTAGATATTTTTTTTGTGCTAGATTCTAGATCATTTGCTACATCATTTAAACGCGGGCTTTGACTAATGGAATGATGACGTTCATTAGGTAGAACAAATTCATAAAACAACTCTTTAGATACAAAATCAGGAAGAATAGAAAATTTTCTGAGGGTGCTATCGATGGCTTGATTTAGTTGTGGTGTTCTATTTGAAGCATATTCATACCAAATACCATAGTTATATGGCGTTGGGGCAATATTTAGCTTTGTCATTAATGGCAAAGCCGTGCGCATTAATCGATTTACTTGTTGAATATTTTTTCGGAACATCTATGCCTCAATTGACAGAATAGACCGCTAGGACGTCCCATTTCTTTAGCGGATATACAATACGGTTATAATGGAGCTAAAAAGCCCTGTAAAATGCGTATAATCGATATTATAGATATTTCATTAGAAATTCTTGCCTGTTCTCTTAATAGAGGGGGTTGAGTTCTGGGAAAATGTAACCAACCGTAATCTTATGTTTTATCCTGTAATTTTGCTGGAGAAACCTTCCTTCAAAAGAAGCTCTTTAATTTTTTGTCGATTATCTCCTTGAATTTCAATTGCCCCATCTTTAACTGCACCGCCCGTGCCACATTGGGCTTTGAGTTTTTTTCCTAAGATTTTCATATCATCAAGAGTCAGAGCTAACCCCTGCACTAGGGTGACGCCCTTACCTTTTCTACCTTTTGTTTCAAGTTTAATTGAAACCTTGCCATCACCTAATATTTGGTTTTGCTGACAATTGCAGTTTTCTAAGGCTTGTTCACACTCTGGGCAGAGTCGGCCTTGGTCTGTGGAGTACACTAAATTGCTCTTTTTCATTACCTTACCTATGCTCAAAATTTTGATGGATTTTATCACTTCTGCCATTATTAGATCAGAAAAAATAATGACAATTTTTCTACATTTCATTGATTGCTGCTCTAGACTAATAGGTGAAATGATCTGTGATGCGTGCGCGTATGAGTAATAAATTAATAATTCGACAAGCTACTGAGGCGGATATAGAAGAGATATTGCTCTTTGAGTTTCGTAATCGGGAGTGGTTTGCTCAATACTTTCCGACACAAGCCCTATGCAGGCAAACAGAAATGCATTTCAAGCGCTTACTTAGAGGAAGGTTTTCAGCACTACATTACCTTGTTTTCTTACATGATGAAGCTTTAATTGGGCGTTTTACCGGACAAGTACTAGATGAAAAAAAACATTCTCTGGAAATTTCCTATCGTGTCGAAAAAACTTATACCAATCAGGGGGTCGCTAGATATGTATTGCGGCGCCTATTGCTCATCTGGGCATGCCTTGGCATCAAAGAAGTATATGCCAATGTAGCGGATCATAACCAAGCTTCCGCTAAAGTGCTTACCTCCTGCGGCTTTGAAATGACAGGGGTAGAGGAAAAAGCCTTAAAGCTAAACTCAGGGATACACGATTGTTTGATTTTTAAATGGGTTTCAATTGGGGATTAGCAAATAGCCTCATAGCGGTAAGCAGAAAGCCTGTCGAGAACCGTTGTTATTTTTTTATCAAAACCAGCGTTTAACATTTTAACTTCCTTTGTCGCTGGGTGTGTAAATTCAAGCTTTGAGGCGTGTAACATTAATCTATAATCTTCAGACCAAATATCCTTAATTACCTTATTAATATGGCGACAGCCATAACGACTATCACCAACTAGTGGGTGTAGCTGATGTTTGAAATGTCGTCTGATTTGGTGGGTTCTGCCTTGTTTTGGAGTGACTTCAAGCCAGCTTAAACGCGTGTTGTCATAGCGGCTGACAGGAACAGGAAGCTGGTATTGTGCCAATGACAGGAAGCTCGTCTCTGCAGCTTTTTCAGTGCCTACTATTTTGAATCGAGAGCGGCCTTTTTTTTCATTTAATTTGGCTAGAGGGTAATCTATTACCCCACTTTTATCGCAAAAACCACGAACCAAACAGTGATAGGTTTTCCTAGTTTGTGACTCGGCAAATTGTGCCGCTAACTGGCGAGCGATATCAGGACTAAAAGCCATGACTAATACACCGGAAGTACCTCGATCAAGCCGGTGAACAGGAAAGACCCATTGCCCCGTTTGGTCTCTTAATCGTTGTACGACGGCGTCTTCTTCCTCTTTTGCTAATTCTGTTCGATGAACTAATAAACCAGCAGGCTTATTTACCGCGATTAAATGTTCATCTTGAAATAATATCTCTAAGCTCATGATGTTTTTTCAGCACCTAAAGAAACGATGTAGGTGCTGATTTTTTGCATTGCAATATCTACCAGCTTCTGCATGGCTTCATCGCTGGCCCAAGCAATATGAGGTGTTAGCAAAAAATTTGGGCGTTTGGTTAGGGCTTGAAATGGGTGATCTAGTGGCATAGGTTCTTGTGTCGCAACATCAAATGCCGCGCCAGCAATGCTTTGATTTTCTAGTGCATTTTTCAGCGCTTCTTCATTAACCAAGCCGCCACGGCTAATATTAAGTAACAAGCTGCTTGGCTTCATCAAGGCAAATTCATCATAAGAAATCAGATCTCTTGTGTCATCAGTAAGAGGGCAGTGCAAGCTCACTACATCGGCCGTTTTAAGGGCCTCTTCGAAACTTAAATAGCCTTCTCGGATCGTTTGTGCTCCTTTACGCTCCGCGAGCACAACCTTCATGCCAAATGCTAAGGCGATGTTCGAGACGCCTTGTCCTAACATACCGCCACCTATGATGGTCATAGTACTGCCTGCTAGGTCCTTGATTGGGTAATCAAGAAAGCAAAAGTGTTTAGAGTCAGCCCATTTGCCAGATCTTACATCCTCCAAATAAGAAACAAGGTTTCTTCGCAACGCTAATAATAGTGAAAAGGTGTGTTCTGGTACGCTAATATTGGAATAACCTGCCACGTTTTGAACCGCTATCTGGCGCTTCAAGCAAGCTTCTAGATCCACATTGTTGATTCCAGTAGCCATTACTTGCACGAGTTTTAGTTGCTGGGCTGCATTAATGGAGTCTGCGTTTAATACCGCCTTGTTGGAAAGAATAATATCGGCGTCTTTTATCCGTTCATTCACTTGATCAATGTGTGTGCTTTCATATTCAACAACCTCGGTAATTTGCTCTGGGTAGTGAACTTGGATATGGTTAGGAAATGAATTTCTGTCTAAAAAAACGGCTTTCATTTATTTTCCTTAATTCTATTTAATAGGGGGTACAGATAGGGAAAAACATTTTTCAATACAACAGGTTGACCCTTTTTATTAGGGTGTAACCCATCGCTTTGCATCAAGTCTTTATTGAGTGCAACGCCTTGTAACATAAAGGGTAAATAGGCCAATTTGTATTTTTCTGCGATCTTCTTGTATAGATTAAAAAACATTTCCGTATAACGCTTTCCGTAGTTTTGAGGAATTTGATTACCAATCAAAAGTACCTGTGCGTCTGCTTGATGTGCTTGCTCGATCATTTTTTCAAGATTGCTAGTGGTCTGACTCAAAGGGTAACCTCGTAAAGCATCATTAGCACCCAGCTCTAAAATAACCCATTGTGGCTTATGTTCTAAAAGAAGAGGAGGGAAGCGAGATAAACCGCCTTGGGTAGTTTCACCACTAACACTGGCATTTACTACGCTAATGTCAGGGTGAGATTGAGATAGTTGATTTTTGAGTAAACTAACCCAACCATCTTGTTGTCTTAGATTATAAGCCGCGCTTAAGCTATCTCCCATAACAAGTAGACGAGATGCAGATGCTGGGTTGCTAAAAGCGATAATAATGAACGAACACAACAAAAGTTGTCTTTTAAAAAACATATAAACCCTTTTTAGAGTAAATTACCATGATGACAAACACTGCGATAAAAGTGAGTAATTTAACTCATACCGTTACTTCAAATACAGGTGATTTAACCATATTGAAAGGAATTAATATGGAAATCAAGGAAGGCGAGTCTGTCGCAATCGTTGGCTCTTCAGGATCAGGTAAATCTACCCTATTAGGCTTGCTCGCTGGACTTGATGTTAACACTTCCGGAGACATATCTCTTTATGAACACGCCTTTTCTAGTTTGGATGAAGAAAAAAGAGCCTTAATACGCGGTCAATATGTTGGCTTTATTTTTCAATCTTTTCATCTACTACCAAGCCTTCAAGCAATTGAAAACGTTATGTTACCTGCGGAGTTAAAAGGTGATAAAGATGCCCGTAAAAAAGCGGAAGTCTTGCTCGATAAAGTAGGGCTGTCTCACCGTCTGACCCATTACCCAAATCAGTTATCGGGCGGTGAACAGCAACGAGTCGCCATTGCTCGGGCTTTCGCCTCTAGTCCCAAAATACTCTTTGCTGATGAGCCAACAGGAAACCTTGATGAGGAAAATGGCAAAATTATTATTGAGCTACTTTTCGACCTTAATCAATCTCAAGGTACCACTTTGGTTATGGTGACTCATGATAACCAACTCGCCAAGCAGTGTAGTCGTCAGTTGATTATGTCTGCTGGCCAACTTGCGGAAAAAACATTATGAGTTTTGCTTTACGTTTAATGCTGAGGGATATTCGTAGCGGAGATATTCTTACCTTGGTAATGGCACTGATCATTTCGGTCAGTACAGTGACCTCTATTGGTTTATTTATCGATAGGTTGCAGCTTTCCTTTGAGCAGGAGTCTGCAAACTTACTGGCAGCGGATCGTTTAATCCGATCCGATGGCGTGATGCCAGTTGAATGGCAAAAGAAAGCCCAAAATTTATCATTAAAGCAAGCAGAGCGAACCTCTTTTACCACCATGATGTTTGCTGGTGATACTTTACAGCTCACTCAAATGAGCGCGGTAACGGATAGTTATCCGCTTAAAGGCGCTTATTTAGTTGATGATACTTTGTTTGGAACAGGGAAGAATTCGACTGAGCCTCCAAAACCTGGACAAGTTTGGTTATCATCTCGTCTCGCGAGCTTATTGAATATCGCCATAGGTGACCAAGTTGAAGTCGGCGAAGCCAGGTTTGTTGTTACTAAGTATTTAGTGAGAGACCCAGGCTCCAGTGCTTCGAGCTTTTCTATATCGCCTCGTGCTGTCATGAATATAGCGGATCTTGCTGCAACACAAGTCATTATTCCCGGTAGCCGAGTGCGCTATTCGCTTTTATTGGCTGGGGATAGAGCGGCTCTAAATGACTACGAAGATTGGATTACTCCTCAATTAAACGATGGGCAGCGCTGGCAAACCCCAACCCAAAAAGGCAATCGTATTGGTGACACCATAGGAAAGGCAGAGTCCTTCTTGTTGTTAGCCGGTACCTTAGCGGTTGTCATGTCTGGTGTGGCCATGGCATTGGCTTCAGCACGGTTTGTTAAACGCCATCTAATGCAAGTTGCGATTTTAAAAACCTTAGGAGCGACACCTAGGTTATTAATGGGGATTTTTTTCGTCCAGCTCTTTATTCTTTTTATTGTCGGCGCATTAGTAGGGTTAGCAGCTGGCTGGGGAATTCAAGGGATTATTTCCTCTTTGTTGTCTGGATTAATGTCGACCACCTTACCTGAACCTTCTATTAGTCGCTTATGGTTGGGTCTAGCAACGGGGTTTGTTTCTATGCTGGCGTTTTGTCTGCCGCTAATGCTGCGCCTGATAAATATTTCACCTTTGTCGGTATTACAACCTAGTGCAAAGATAGAGCAAAATACCTTGCTTATTTACTGCGTTGGCTTTGCTGGTATGTATGGGCTTATGTGTTTGTATACTCAAGGTTTTTTATTGCCCAGTATCATGACATTAGCGATAGCGGGTATTGGCATTGTGGTGGCCGGATTAGGCTGGCTGGCCTTTAGATTAGGACGCTCTTTAACGTCAGGAGCGACCAGTGGTTGGCAAATAGGCCTTGCTTCTCTTTATCGCCGACTAATTCCAAACCTCTTCCAATTATTGATATTCACTCTAATTATTATGCTGGGGCTTATCTTGGTTGGAGTGAAATCCAGTCTAGTAGCAGATTGGCAGCAGCAATTACCAGATGATGCGCCTAACCATTATTTGTTTAATGTACAAGTTGATCAAATTGACCAAATCGACAAAGAAACCGATCAACTTGGTGTTATTAGGTCCGATTGGTACCCGATGGTTCGAGGTCGTGTCATATCGGAAAATGGGAAAAGCATTCAAGAACTTTACCCTGAAGGCACAGATGAGCCGGATCTCTATGAACGAGAGCTAAACCTTACTTGGGCAAGCACTTTGGGTAAGGGCAATACACTGACCTCCGGTGATTTTACTGCTGATGGCTTGTCCATCGAGCAGAGAGTGGCAGAGGAGGCAAACCTTAGTATTGGAGATAAGCTTACGATAAATATTGGCGGTAATATCGTGACCTTACCTATTACCTCAGTTCGTACAGTGGATTGGGGGTCGATGCAACCGAACTTCTTCCTCATTTTGCCAAAAGAAGCGCTGCAAGATTACCCAGCTAATTTTGTGAGCAGTTTGTTTATTGCTGATGATAACGCACAGCCTTTCTATAAAGCGATGTCGCAATTTCCCACCGTCTCAATCCTGAATGTAGGGGACATCTTAAAACAGATACAAACCATCATAGGGCAATTGTCTCAGGCGATTCAGTTGGTATTACTTTGTATATTGAGTGCAGGCGCTTTGGTTTTATTGGCTAGCGTACGCTCTACCTTGGAAGAGCGTTTAGAAGAAGGGGCCTTGTTACGAGTCTTAGGTGCAAGAAAGACCTTGGTACAACAGGCGCTTTTTGTCGAGTTTGGTGCGCTTGGGTTATTTTCAGGTTTGATCGCCGCGGCTGGTGCTGAAGCCTGTTTATATGGTTTACAAGTATTTGTCTTTAAGTCTCCCGCAAGTTGGCATCCATTGCTCTGGGGATTAGGGCCATTAATTGGTATTTGTGTTATTTGTGCCATTGGTATATTTGCCAGCAGGACTGTGTTAAAAGTGCCTCCCATGCTTTTGTTGCGTGATCTTTAGGTTCTTTTTTAGCTAGGCTATTTTAAATGTTTGTAGAAAAAAGTGGCTACATTGTCAGCCGTCATACGCGTGAAGTGAATGGCCAGCTTGAAATGAGTCTTTTTATAAAGACGTCTGAAGGAACGGTCAAAGTCCTTCCTGATAAACAATTCTGCGTATTTTTTACCGACGCCCCAGTCGATGTTTTACAAAGGGACGTATCGGGCATCCAGCTTGTTGAGTCTCATTATCAGTCATTTGATGGTCAGCTTGTGACCTTGGTGCAAAGTCGCAGTCTTACGCTCCACCAGCAGATGATTGCTTTGGTTAAAAAAGCCGGTTACTTGGTGTTTGAGGAGGATATTAAGGCTCATAACCGTTATCTTATGGAGCGAAATATTCGCGGTGCCGTAAGGTTTATTGGTATTCCTGATCCTGCCCGGCAAATTTATACTCAAGCACGTGTAATTACTGGGCATTACCAACCAAATTGGAAGGTTTGGTCGCTCGATATAGAAACTTCTGTCTCTAGCAATACTTTGCTTTCCATTGGCATTACGGCAACGGATCAGCGCATTGCTTTTGTGGTGACAGATCAAGCAACTGACTCGCCTTTTATTCAACGTTTTAATGATGAAAAAAGCTTGTTACTGGCTTTTATTCGATATGTAAAAAAACATTCTCCAGATATTTTTATTGGCTGGAACCTGATTGGCTTTGATTTGCACTTTATCGACCAGCGCTGCCAAGTGCTTGGTATTCGACCCGCTTTTGGGGTGAATGGGGAAAGTTGGAATATCCGCTCTTCTGATATGCAAGGTAAGTACTTTGCCAGTATTCCCGGACGCGTTGCGTTGGATGGTATTACCTTATTAAGGGTTGGGGGCTATCACTTCGAGTCTTTTAGCCTCAACAATGTCAGTAAAGAAATCCTTGATGATGGCAAGTTGCTGCATGGTGGCGACCGTTGGCAGGAAATAGAGCGATTACACAGGGAAGACCTAGACGCCTTTGTCGCCTACAACCTGCAAGACTGTGATCTTGTATTGCGCATTTTTGACAAACTAAAACTTATTGAATTACAGCAAACGCGGGTCGATTTGACGGGGATCCCGTTGGAACAAACTGGTGGCTCTGTGGCGGCCTTTGAAAACCTGTACTTACCAAGATTGCATAAATCGGGTTGGGTTGCTCCTGCATGGACAGAAGACCCATTTGTCGCCAGTCCGGGCGGCTTTGTCATGTCGTCTATTCCTGGCTTGTACAAGAACGTCTTGGTATTTGACTTTAAGAGCCTGTACCCGAGCATTATCCGCACTTTTCACATTGACCCTTTAGCACGGATTGTTGCCGCGGATAGCAAGCACGGTTCTTTAAATAACTCGAATAAATTAGTACCGGGGTATTTGGGTGCAAGCTTTGATCGGCAACAGGCGATCCTTCCCTTATTGGTCGGTGAGCTTGCTCAGGCAAGAGAAGAGGCAAAGAGATTAGATAATGGTATTTTGAGTTACGCCATCAAAATTATTATGAATTCTTTTTACGGTGTATTAGGCTCAAATGTTTGTCGTTTTTATCATGCTGAGTTGGCGAGTTCTATTACCATGCGCGGACATGAGCTATTAGGCAAAACAAAAATCTGGATGGAGGAGCGTGATGCAAAAGTCATTTATGGCGATACCGACTCGCTGTTTGTGACCTTCAATAGGGATCAAGAAGACCCTCATGCATTAGGGCAAGCGTTATGTGAGCAAATCAACGCTTGTTTGACCGCATGGTGTCAGGACTATGCTCAGCTTGATTCTTACCTAGAGTTAGAGTTTGAGCGTGTCTACGATCGTTTTTTTATGCCAACCATTCGAGGACAGGAAGAAGGCAGCAAGAAACGTTACGCAGGTAAATCAAAAGGGGAATTAGTTTTTAAAGGATTAGAGGCAGCAAGAACCGATTGGACTCAGCTTGCACGGCAATTTCAACGCACTCTTTTCGAAAAGGTCTTCAATGATGAAAACCCTGTTGCCTTTATACAAGAGACCATTTCCAAGTTACGAGCAGGTGATTACGATGAGCTTTTGGTTTATAGCAAGCAACTAAGTCGCCCTTTGTCGTCCTATACTAAGAACAAACCACCTCATGTCAGAGCCGCCGCTATGATAGATCAAAAAAGAGCAGAATTGGGGCAGCCACTTGAATATGACAAAGGTAGAAAACGTGTCCATTACTTTTATCAGCGTTCTGGTATCCTTCCTTATGAAGGGCCAAGTGATTTGGTGGACTTAGATTACGAACATTATATAGAAAAGCAAATTGAACCTATTGCGGATAGCATCTTGCCTTTTTTTAAAACCAACATGGCGAGCCTTCTTTCACAGCAGATATCTTTACTTTAATTGCATCAGGCTAGATGCCAAACAGTGCTTTAGTATTGTTGGTGGTTCGCTGTGTGAGCTCCTCAATAGAAATCCCTTTAAGACGAGCCACTTCCTGTGCAACAAAAGGCAGGTATTTGGGGTGATTCTTTTTCGGCCTTGGACGAATATTTCTAGGTAGAAGGTAGGGAGCATCGGTTTCTAAGAGCAATTTATCTAATGGGATATGTGGAACGGATGCTTGTAAACCTTGTCCCCTACGTTCATCGCATACCCACCCAGTAATGCCAATAGATAAGCCTAACGCTAAATAATTATCTAACTCAGCACGACTGCCAGTAAAGCAATGGATAACGGATTTCTTAGCCAATTCTGGGCAAGTTCTAAGGCGGGAAACCATCGCTTGATGGGCGTCTCTTTCGTGTAAATAGAGCGGTAGCTTATATTCATGGGCAAGCTCTATTTGCGCATCAAAAGCATAAAATTGCTCATCTGGAGTTGAATAATTACGATTAAAATCCAAGCCTGTTTCTCCAATCGCAACTGGTCTGATATGCCGAATTAATTCGGCAAAATGATTGCTGCTTTGGCTTTTCCAGGTGTTTGCTTGATGTGGATGGCAGCCAAGAGTGTTCCACATAGAAGGCTGATTCTTACATAGCAGCTGGAGTTGTTTGCTTTCCTCTAAATCAGACGCGATACAAACCATACCGTTCACGTTCGCGGCTCGCATTTCTGTTAGGGTTTTATCTAGATCATCAAGAAATATACGGTGATTTATATTTACGCCTATATCTATCATAAAGCCGTCATTGCCCGCGCTGTTTTTAAACTTTCAATGTATAGGTCTTTGAGGTTTTCTTTTGAAATGTTTTTATTTGCTAGAGAATCAAAAGGGATAAGCTCCCAATGTCCTGCCTCAAATGCTTCTATTAATTTCAACACCCCCCCTAAACTTCCTTTATGTTCTAGCAAGGCGGACTGTATGTTTGCATTGATAGGGAGCTCTTTTAACAATTCTGTTAACTCTTCATCAAAGAAACTTGGAAGATAAGAGAAAATACCCATTAAAAAAGCACCTTCAACCTTAGGGAAAAGGGCCGCAGAGACACTTTGACAAAAGCAGGCCCTTGAAACAGCCATAGAAAATAAACAAGCTGGTTTGCCTGTGATACTGCCTAACATAGCCAAACTGACCCATTGAGTTAAATCTTTAAAGCCTATGATTTCAACCGCGCGATAAACATCAGGAATCGTAAACTGACGTATATGTTGTTTAATATGGGTCAGTTTAATAATACGAAAAGTGAGTAGGGGGTCTCTCTTTATGCATTCAGCGACCTCATGAAAGGAGGCGTTTTTATTATTAACTATGTTTAGTACGTCAATTAAAATCGCCTTGTAGGAAAGGATTCGCTTACCAGTAACAGGCATTTTCTTTTTGATAAAATCACCGCTGAACCAGCCCGTTTTCATTTTTTCTTTAAGTCGACTAAATTGATAAGAATGGTCTATTTGGTTAACCCAAAGGCTTTTCTGGGATAGCAAAGGGTGTTCTCCGCGCTTGATAATAGCATCTATGTCCAAGTCCCCTAAATTGAAGAGGGCATATGAAAATAATGTTAAAAAATCTGCGGAATAAGAGGCTGGATCAGGATTTATTATGCCTAGTTGATTACCATCGAGGACAAACTTAGATAATTCTTCTATATTATCTTCTTCAGATAGTTCGTTTGAATGTAGAAAAATAACCAGAGGAAACTCTGCTGGTAAGGGAATAGAATCGAGCGCCCCTAAGCTGCTCTGAATAAAAACCACTTTTTGTTGAGTAATCTCAGCAAGGTTAACGTCAATGAAGAGAGTGCTAAGAAATGAGCCGTCAGATGTGTTGGTTGTGTTATCGGGATGTAATAAATGGTAAGCAGTTGTATCTGATTGACAATTCACAACGGCTTTACGACAAAAAAGTACATCATTATTCTTCATTTCTATCCCTTGCTGGAAGACTATTATTGATAAAAAAATACTGTAACACTCAGCCGAATACAATATCATGGTTATAATGGATTAAAGACCTCATATAGACAATGTTGGAGTAATTGTATGGCAAGCATGCTAGACGCCGTAGATCAGAGAACCAAGTTAGTTGGCGAAAACCGTTTGGAACTACTAATGTTTCGCCTTGGTCGTATACAAACCTTTGCAATAAATGTCTTTAAGGTTCAAGAAGTGGTAATGCTTCCAAAGCTGAATTTAATGCCCCATAGACATCCATCTGTTGCAGGCGTAACACATTTTCGTAACCGTACTATTCCGGTCATCGATTTGTCTGCATCAGTAGGGATGAAACCTATCGATAACACTCAACCATGTAATTTGATCGTTACAGAATACAATCAGACAATTCAAGGCTTTATGGTTGGCGAAGTAGACCGTATCATTAACATGAACTGGAATGAAATCTTACCGCCACCAGACGGCGCAGGTAGGCAACATTATCTAACCGCTATTACTCGTGTTAACGAACGCATTGTTGAAATTATTGATGTGGAAAAAGTATTAGCTGAAATATCACCGCGAGATAGCACTATTAGTGATGATGTGATTGATAGTGACTTGCTGTCCATGGCGAAAGATCTAGAAGTCCTGATAGTTGATGATTCATCTGTTGCTCGTCATCAAGTACGCACAACACTTGAGTTTCTAGGAATCCAAGTTCATGAGGCACCAAATGGAAAACGAGGGTTGGAACTACTGAAAAGATGGTCCGCTGCCGGTGAAATTGTTCCAGAAAAGCTTCTGATGATGATTACCGACGCTGAAATGCCAGAAATGGATGGCTACCGATTAACGAGAGAGATACGAGAAGACCCGAACCTAAAAGGCCTACATATTGTTTTACATACCTCACTAAGTGGTAACTTTAATAAGGCGATGGTGCAAAAGGTCGGTTGTGACGATTTCCTATCTAAGTTCCAGCCTGATAAGTTAGCTGCCCTTATTCAAGATAGGATGCGTGATGTTATTTATCGTGAGTAAGAACTGTCTTGATCATTGCTTAATATTTAAAGAACAGGCCTAGGCCTGTTTTTTATTTTTAAACGACTTTTATTAAACGACAACAGGTACATGATGCAAGCAGAATGGTTTTTACTATTAATGTTACTTGGCGCAGGGAGTGGGGCTGTAAATGGAGTCATTGGCTTCTGTTCTATGCTAATTGTCGTGCCAGTCTTATATTTTTTCGCGCCATTTTTTGAATTTGATTTTTCAAATATGCTGTTACCTATCGTTGCGACCTGTATTGCGGCTTTTACTCCTACATATCTATACCAGTGGGTCAGGGCAATGAAAGAAGGTAAAGTAGCTTTTCAGAAACTTATTGATTTTGCTCCTGGTGTTGCTATGGGTGGAATTATTGGCGCACAACTGATGTCTTTAATTAACTGGCCTGTATTCTTTGTATGTTTTTCTATTGTGTCTTTAATGGCTTGTTTTAATTTTGTGCTTCAAATAATAAAGCCTGAGCAGCGACAAGTTGCCAGTCCATTAGCACGCTTACCAATCGGGCTATCTATTGGAGCGCTATCCTTGTTATCAGCTAACTCGGGGAAAACACTCTCTGAAAGCCTATTTTTTGCTCAGCCTTGTCCGGTAGAACAACGCCAAGCTACCGCAACTGGGTTGGCTGTCTTTGCCTCTATTGCTGCAGTAGTGGGGTTTGCTTTTCCTGCGGTTGCCTTTGATAAGCTAAATTTGTCCGGTTTTGCAGGAGCCATTCACCTACCTTCCTTTGTAGTCCTATCGCTGAGTCACTTTGTCTTCTACTGGCTCTGTCAGAGCAAAGGAAATACATTAGACAAGGGGGTTTTGACCGTAAGTTTAATCGTTTTTTTAATCGTTTCGTTATTGAGAATAGGGTTCTTTTAGTACGGAACACTATCTTACCATTAGTAAAATAGAACATTTGATCTTTGTTGTTGCATTTCGCTCAGGTAGTTTGTTTTTTTATTTTTAGCCCCCATTCATTTATCCCAATGCAGCAGTCATTTCTTAAATAAGGTTTGTCATGAAAAAAACCAGTAACTATGGTGTATTAATAATTAACTTGGGCACACCTGATGCACCAAGTGCTCCAGCTGTACGCCGCTTTTTGAGAGAGTTTCTTTCAGACCCTCGTGTTGTAGATTTAAACCCACTTTTATGGAAGCCTATTCTGAATTTAATCATTCTTACTGTAAGGCCTTCCAAAGTAGCAAAGGTCTATCAGCAGGTATGGATGGATGAAGGCTCTCCATTACTGGTACTGAGTGAACGTTTAAGAGATCAGCTAAAAACTAAGCTTAATGACACAAGGGGTAATGAGATTCCTATTGAGCTGGCGATGACTTATGGAAATCCAAGTATTGAAGACGGCGCGAATAAACTTCGTCAGGCCGGTGTTAAAAACATACTTGTGATACCTATGTACCCTCAGTTTTCTGGTACCACAACCGCTGCTGCCTATGATCGCTTAATGTTTTCGTTAAAGTCTTGCCCCCATTGGCCTGGATTACACTTACTACACGATTACGCAGATCACCCTCTGTATATCAAAGCGTTAGCTAATTCCATAAGAGCACAGTGGGATAAGCAAGGAGAACGAAGGCACCTTGTTTTGTCTTATCATGGCATTCCTAAGCGCTATGTTTCTAATGGTGACCCTTATGCTCGTCGCTGTGAAATAACAAGCCGCTTGGTGGCAGAGGCATTAGACTTAGGTGACCATGAATGGACTCATGTCTATCAGTCTCGATTTGGTCGTGAAGAATGGCTTAAGCCCTATGCCGATAAAACTCTAAAAGCACTACCATCCATGGGGATCAAAAAGATCAATGTCATTAGCCCAGCCTTTTCTATCGATTGCATAGAAACGTTGGAAGAAGTGACGTTAGAGCTAGGCGACGAATTTAAACATAGCGGCGGTATAGCGTTTGATTATATTCCAGCCTTAAATGACGGCTTAGATCATGTTGCACTGTATCTTGATTTAATCAAACAAAATACCAAACAATGGACCATGTGATATGAGTTCGACAGGAAATAACCCTATTCAAACCATTGCCTTTGACGCTGATGATACCTTGTGGCGAAATGAAGAAATTTTCCTTCATGCGCAAGATAAATTTATTGAGATGCTCTTACCTTATCATGATGAGGCTTTCATACGCTCTCATCTTAATGGCATTCAAATTAGAAATTTACAGCACTTTGGGTATGGCATTAAAGGCTTTACCCTCTCCATGATAGAAACCTCTATTGAGCTTACTGAAGGGCGTATTAGCGGTACAGAAATTCATCAAATAATTCAGCTTGCTAGGAAGATGTTAGCTTCACCTGTGGAGCTTTTGCCGGGAGTGGAACAGGTTTTAGCAGAGCTAAAAGGGAAGTTTCGTTTAATGGTAATTACCAAAGGCGATTTACTTGATCAAGAAGGAAAATTAACTCGGTCTGAGCTTGCTGATTACTTTGATATTATCGAAATTGTTAGCGATAAAACTCCATACACTTACCAGCAAATACTGAAGCGCTATCAAATATTACCCGAGAGTTTCCTGATGGTTGGGAATTCTTTGAAATCTGATATTTTACCTATTTTAGATATAGGGGCTCATGCTTTGCATATCCCTTATCACAGTACTTGGGATCATGAACAGGTCGAAAAAGAGGTGCTATTGCAATACCCTCAATTGGAAGTGCTAGATAATATCTCTCAATTTACTCATTGGTTGGATCAGTCATTTAAAAAATAAGGTTTTAATATGCAATATATGAAGCTTCTTATTGGCTCTCTTATTTTAATTTCCAGTTTGTTGTATGCAGAAGAAAGCGCTGTCGACAAAACAAAGGACAGCGCCGTTGAACTATGGAAGAACGCCAAAGAAGCTACCGTTGAGTTAGTCGGTAAAGCGTCAGAAAAAGCCTCTGCTGTTGGGGAAAAAGCGTCTGAGACAGGTAGCAAAGCATCCAGCAATGTTAAAGCAACAGGAATTATTGTTTGGGATGTGCTGAAAGAAGCCGGTGCAGCTACGGCACAAAGCGCTAAAAAGGGCATGGAAAAAATTCGCCAGCTTGGTGACGAGAAAAGCGACAAGGAAAAATGTAATGAAGACCATGCACCTTGTTATAAAGGAAAAGAGTAATCATCAGTGCCAGATAACGAGAATAATAAGCCAAGCAAATCTAGTCACTGGGAACAGGAGTTTCTAGAACAAGATGATGCTCATATAAAAACGGCACAAGTGCGCTATCGTTGCCCAAAGTGTGACAGCTTACTGAAACTGAAAGAAGGTGCCAATGGTGCTTTTTGGGGTTGTGAGTCCTATCCAACTTGTGACTACACAGCAAATAATGAAGCGGGAAAACCGGTTAGAGCAAAACGCTTCCTGTGTCCTGCTTGCCAGTCGCCGTTAAGGAAAAGAGCCTTCAAAGATAATGTTTTTTGGGGGTGTTCAAGCTATCCAGATTGTAAGGTCACTGTAGAAGATGGCAGCGGCACACCATCAAGCACCAAGAAATACCCTTGCCGTTCCTGCGGCCACTATCTGGTGCGTAAGAAAAGCCGTAACGGCTATTTTTGGGGCTGCATTACTTACCCAGATTGCACCAACACACTCAATGACGACAAGGGGCTCCCAGTCTTGAGAAAGAAGCGCTAATAAATCTGATGTTTTTGTTCAATATCTTCAAGTGCCTTATCTAGATTGGCAAACTCAAATTGGAAGCCTTGTTGCTCTAACCTCTGAGGAATGATTTTAGGACCATGGGTTAATAGACTCGCCATTTCACCTAGAGCAAGATCCAATACCCATTTCGGCATAGGCATAAAAGCAGGGCGTTTTAACGCTCTTGCATACTGCTTGGCAAAATCTTTTTGTTGAATGGCTTGAGGGGAAACGAAGTTGTAGGTACCAATATAACGGTCATCGTTTATCGCGGCGATAACCCCTTTGATAACATCTCGCTGATGAATCCATGGAAACCATTGCTTGCCACTGGCAATAGGTCCACCCAAACCGCATAAAAAAGGTAAACGCATTTTTTCTAGCGCACCGCCAGCTCCAAGCACCACACCTAATCTAAAAATCACCACGCGAGACGCCCCTTCAGTAAAGGTCTGCGCAGCGTTTTCCCAATCACGGCAAAGGTCGTGGGCAAAGCCACCACTCGGTGTTGCGTTTTCCGTGAAAACATCGTCGATCGATACACCATAAAAACCAACAGCAGACATAGATATGACGAGTTTTGGTGCTTGCTTCAGTTTTTTTCTAACGGTATTCGTTAATGTAATACGGCTATCGTAGAGGGTTTTCTTACGTTTCTTCGTCCAAGGTTTGCTCGCAATACTTTCTCCCGCTAGGTTAATAAAAGCATCCATTTGGCTATCAAGAGAGTCCAGTGATTCTAGCGTTATCTGATTTATTGAATCATCTAGGCGATTATCTTTTTGCCTGACTAGGGCCGTAATTTGATGCCCAGATTTTAGCAATTCAGGCAATAGAGATTGGCCGATAAAGCCTGTGGCTCCTGAAATGAGAATCTTCATAATTTCTATCCTGAGTGATGAGCTACTGTCCTAGGTACGTAGAAAAAGTGAAATAGGATCAAGGGCTTCCATTAATACAGGTGATATTTTCATAATCTGCAATTATTGTGGCAGAGATTTCAAAGTTTTTGGGGTTGGATCTTCTTTTTCTTAAGTAGGATGGCTAGAATGGGGTAACTAGAAACATTAGGTATCAAAATGCTACGTAAAGAATACGATCACATCATACTTCTTGCTCATGGAAGTCCTGATCCTATTTGGAAACAACCCTTCGAGTCTTTATACAATCAAATCACTTTGTCTTATGGGGCTAACAATGTCAGCCTTGCCTTTATGGAGCTGACTATACCGACGTTAGAAGAAACCGTTGCAAGCCTTGATAAAGAAATAACTAGAATCGCCGTGTTACCTCTTTTTCTCGCTGTGGGTCGTCACCTACGTCAGGATGTACCAGCACAGATAGAAGCATTACAAACTGACCGTTTACAAATTGATTTGCTTCCTCCTATTGGGGACGACGCTGCAGTCAAAGAAGCTATGCAAATGGCTATTGCTAAATATCTTGGTAAGGTTGAATAAATGTTATTTAAGCATCTCCCTGATGAAATATTTCAGGCGCTAAGTGGCTCCAACAAAATATTAATAGAAGCGGTCTTATATGATCTGGCTGAAGTGTTTTATGACCATGCCGAAGACCCAATAAAAGACAAGTCAACCATTATAGAATCGATAGAGGATACGCTTCATAAGTTGGATACTCTATCGTGGCAAGAAGAACAAAAGGAGTCCTTTGATTCTCCTAAAACCATTCATGATTATGCTCTACGTATTTACCATCGTTTGGTCAATACAGGCTGGCTAGTAGAAGAGCAGGAACTCTACCGTGTGAGCGTTTTAATGACGCCGCAGATCTCTATGCTGTTACGCTCTTTAGTTGAAATTAGCAGCCATGGTAAACGAAATTATGGCGCGACGGTGCTGAGTATACTAAGTAACCTTGAATCAGTGGCTAAGCACCCTAAAGAACGTGGGGTGACCTTAAGCCAATCGGCAGAAGCTTCACGAGATTTCTCTGCGCACCTCAACCAAATATTATTGGGTATCCGTAGTTTGCAACAAGAGTTGTTTGCTAGCCGTGACCCTAAGGCGATTGTTGCTGGTTTCTTTGACCTGTTTGTCGAAGGTATTTTGATTGCCGACTATAAAACCATTAAAACCAGTAACAACCCATTTCGTTTTCGTCGACAAATTCTAGAGCACGCACAAGAGTTTCTAAGCAACCCAGAAACCATGGGGCAGGTGGCTCAGTGTTATATGGACCAACAATTGATTAGTATGGCCGAAGCGCAAGCTTTGGTTGAAAAAGACTGCCGGGACATTATTCTTACCTTCAGCAATATCGAGCAACGTTTAGAGCGCATTGATGAATATCGCTATCGATTGGAAAAGCGTGCTGCCGATACGGCCCGTTATATGGATAGCTCTCGTCCTGGTATGGCGAATAAGGTCGCAGGGATCATTGCTGATGTGGCAAAATTCGATAGCCTACCAGTATTGAAGCAGGTAATAGGTGCCAAGTTTGTTGGCATGGAATCCGCAGCCCAACCCACAAAACGCCGAGAGCCACCGCCACCGCGTATTATGACACCAACAGAAGTGTCTGCTGAAGCAATTAAAGTTCGAGATCAGCAACGTCGTTTCCATGAGGCTCGTCAGGTTACCATTCCTAAACTACAGAGCTATTTAGAACGTCAAATGGAGACAAAAGACGATAAGCACATTCTTGATTTCAGCATAGAGTCGGTGGAAGACTTTGTTTGCTTTGATCATTTACGTTATGTGGGCTCTCTTGGGGTTAGTGCAAAAAAGATCGAAAATTCATTTGAAATACAATTTACCGACCAGTTTTTGGATGTGCATAATTTTGTTGAATGCCGCGAATTCAATGTGGTACGTAGGAGCAGGGCGTAATGCTTAAAGAGCTAAAAAAAGTGGTTGAGGAATCCGGCAAAGATGCCCAAGAGTTTCAACAAACAGCAAACTTTGTTATCGCGAATCAATTTGCCAGTGCCTACAAGCACGGGCAACGTAAGCATTATCTGCTAGTTGAGTCCTATCAGGATTACTTTAGTAACTTGTTTGATGCATTAGGCATGAAGCTCTATATCAATGAAAATGAGCGTTTAGCTGGCGTCTTACCTATTCAACGGGAGGCTTTTGTTCGTTTGAAAGCGGACGAAACTTTATTTTTACTTGTGCTGCGTCAAATTTATGAAGAAAAAATTGAAAACTTTGAAGTGGACAATGGCTTTGTTGCAACCAATACCCACACTATTTTAGATCGGTACGTTCAGCTGGTGAAACGTGAGATTCCAAGTGAAACTCGCTTCAAAGACATATTAGCTTTACTAAGCCGTCATGGTGTTTTGATTCGTGGTAAGTCCTATGAAGAGGACAGCAAGAATGTAATGATTAATATCACCCCTGTAGTGCGCCTCATTGTGACAGAAGCTTATTTAAGGCAGCTAGAGTCATTTAATGGTACGGACCCAGACGAAGATGACATAGAGTCGGACTCGGAGCAAAATCTAGAGTTAGCACAAGAAACCACTCAGGACTAGGCCTAAAATATGAAAAAGCTCAATCGAATCGTATTGATAAATTGGTACCTACTGGGTGCAGAAGAAATTAATATTCGTGGCAATACGGCGATTATCGGCCCTACCGGGTCAGGTAAATCTTCCTTGCTGGATGCGATCCAAACGGTATTGACTGGCGCGAGTAAACGTCATCTTAATTACAACGCCAGTGCCAACGATGGTAAAGCCAGCGGTCGTAGTATCCGCTCTTATATTTTGGGTATGATAGATTCAGGTCAAGCGAATGCAAAGGTATTTGGCACTCAGCCTCGTCAAGATGCCATTAGCTATTTGGGCTTAGTATTCGAAGACAGCACCACAGGTAAAGAGTCCACAGTAGGATTAGCCCTGAGTGCTTCTTTGGCTTCTCCGGAAGAAGATATCCTTGGTCGTTTTGTCTTACCAAATTACGGCGTAAGAAAGAGCGACTTTATCGATGCAATGGAAGGTAAGAGTTATCAAGCCAAGCCCTGGATCGAAGTCCGTGAGACGATGAAGAAAATCTGTTTAGACCCTTATATAAAATCAGGCAGTGCTTCTGCGACACAATATATTAATCGCTATTTGGAAGAGTTAAGCCCAAGTGCAGATCAACTAATTACCCTTGATAGCTTTTTGAAGAACTTCAAGAATGCCCTTAAATTTGTCCCGATTGCTTCCCCAACTCGTTTTGTTCAGGACTTTGTCTTGGCTGAAGCGCCGTTAAAGGTTGGCGCCTATCAAAAATCTCTCCATGAATACCGCCACCTTGAAGCAAAAACCCTAGAAGTTTCTAAACGTATTGATGACCTTAAGTTAATACAGCAAGACTGTGAAAAAAAGCATCAGCAAGAACAAGGTGCAATCAATTATCAATGGATTGCAACGGAAGCTCGCTTTGATGAACTAGGCAGTAAGCAAGACGACATTCAAGATCAATACGAATTACAGAAAGAACGTGAAGAAGAAATTGAAGAAGAGTTGGCAACTCAAGGTAGTTTATTAAAGCAGCTACAGAGTCAGCTGCTTCGTTTAGAACAACAATATGAGCATTCTGATGTGGGCTTAAAGCTTCAGCAGCTTGAGCAAAATAAAAAGCTATTAGTATTACAGGGACAGCAAGATCAGAAAGCGATTCTGCAAGTTAGACAACTTACTATTTTGCTTTCAGCGCTTCAGTCGTTTGAGGACTTGCTATCAAAAGACGTTAATCAGTTGGTGAAAGACTTTTCAGCCTTTAATAATCTGATTTCAGAGGATGGTCGAGTAGAGGGTAATCTCAAACCATTGACGCAAAAGCTGAGTGAGCTTAACGAGGCGCTTGACCAAGAAAAGTCGCAAGTATTTAGACAGCGTTCTGAATTGAACCGTACCATCTTGAATTTAAAGGATGAGTGTAAGCAACTTGAGTCGGATGTGTCTTCTCTTAAAGGTGGTGTTAGTCCACTCTCTCAAAACACTAAACGCTTAATTGCTTTATTGGATGATGCCAATATTGTTGCAACGCCATTGAGCCATTTGGCTGAAGTGACAGACCGTAAATGGCAAGATGCCATTGAAGGTTATCTGGGCGCTCAACGTGAAGCGCTTATTGTTGAACCAGAAGATGCGGAAGAGGCAATACGTATATTTCGTGCCCACCGTCGCCAGTTAATGGGCTGTCGAGTGATTGATACAACCCAGACACGTCTTTGGTTGAACCGCGGTGATCATAAATCGGCGCTGCGCTTTATTCGTTGTAGCAATGATCATGCTCAAGCGTATTTAAATCGTCGCTTAGGTGGCATTAAGCCAGTTGAAACGGAACGTGAATTATTACGTGAAGACAGTGCTATGACGGCCGATGGCATGTTAAAACTGTCTGGCACTATTTCAACGATTCGTTTTACTCCCCACATGATGGTGGGTATCAATACTGAGGGGATGCGTGAGTCTAGAGAGCAACAATTAGCGACCTTAAGTACTGAGTTAATGAACTACTTGAAAGCTGATCAACGCCTTGAACAAGCTGATAATTTGCTTGGTCGTGTTATGGCAAGTAATCAGTTCGATGTGGAAAGTCTTGGCAATGCCAGTCATGCGGTGACTCGTTTAACTCAAGAATTAGAAATGGTTGAAACGGAAATTGCTCAACTGCACAAGCATGATGACACTGAATTACAAGAACGCATTGAAGAACTGAAAGCACGAATTGCGAGCGTTGAGCTTGAACAGAAAAAGCTAGACAGAGAACGTCAGCAGATAGCAGAGCAATTTGGCGCTTTGAATACTCAGAAGAGTCAATTGAGTTCCGCTCTTTCGGCACTAGATGAAGAGCGCAATCGACTTACCTCTAATCCGAAATACGATGCTGAGTTTGCTAGTGAGCGCTATGCGTTATTAGAAAGCAGCATGGTGAATGGTGCCGCCATTTATAAGGAAGCCATTAGTCGTTCTGAAAAAGCCAGCGAGAAAGCTCGTAGCTTTGACCAAAAGGTTCGCAAAGAAGTCGCCGATCATTACGGCAAATATCACCAAGCCAATCTAGATGACGATGTGCAATTAGATTATCTAGAGTCTAAATTTGAAGAATTCGAGCACTATGTTTCTTACCAAATAGAAGTGCTCAGTGAAACCGAACTGGCCAAGTACGCTAAACGCGCAGAGTTGGCTCGTCGCGAAGCAGAAGAAACCTTCCGCTCGGACTATGTGTCTAAACTGAAGGATTCCTTAGACCAGGTGGCGCATATTATTCGCGAATTAAATCACAGCCTTAAACGTCGCCCGTTTAACCAAGAGATATATCAGTTCCGTTATTATCCAAATGGCGATATGAAGGACATTTTGGATCTTGTTGAACGCTTTAGTGCTCAAGACCAAGCTAATGTGGGCGGATTATTTGACCCCCATTTGAGCGATGACCCAGAACATGCGCGAGCGATTGCAGCCATTCAAGATTTGATTTCGGATGAAGAAAAGCAGCAGGATTTGGCCGATTACCGGAAATTCTATAATTTTGAAGTAGATATATTGGATTCGGAAGGCAATAAGAAAACCACCTTGAGCCAGCGTATTCAAACGGGATCGGGTGGCGAACATCAGATTCCATTCTACTTAGCGATTGCCGCTGCTTTATCGACTACCTACCGTTTGCATGAAACCATGGATGGGGACATAGTAGGGGGGTTCTCTTTGGCTATGTTCGATGAAGCTTTTAATAAAATAGACATGGTGAAAACCTCTACTTGTATGGGGTTCATGAAAGACATCGGCTTACAGGTTATTGCCGCGGCCCCTGATGACAAACGCGCCGTCATGGCGGCGAACATGGATACCATTATCAGTGTTTGGCGAGAAGGTGGTGCTGTGTCTATCGACGTAGCCTATCCGAAAGAAAAAGGTCAAACATTGCTAAATGGCCAAGCAGATAACTTATTAAGCCCAGCATAGGTTGAGATAAGCATGATAATACAGCAGCAAATTGATCATCGTCTTAAAAATGCCATTGACGTTTTTCATATGACTCTCGACAATGAAAGTTATATGCATAATGTACCTGAAGGAAGCGAATCACATTTTAAGCTGGTGCTGGTATCCGATGTATTTGAAGGTAAGCGATTGGTTCAGCGACATCAGTTTGTCTATCAAGTTTTAGCTGAAGAAATGGCAAAAATTCATGCTTTGGCTATGCATTTGTATTCAAAGAAAGAATGGTTGTCTCGTGAAGAATTAGCCCCCTCATCACCTAACTGTCATGGAGGCGAAAAAGGACTTTTGTCCTAACGCTTAAGATTAATATGAGTATTTCAGTTACCGTTCATGATTCACAAAAAACCATTGAAATTGCCATTATAGGCAGTTTTGATTTTTCATTATTTAATGACTTTCGAGCCGCTTATTCTGATTATATTGGCTTATCTCACGCTTATATAGTTGATATGAGTCTAGTTGAGTACCTTGATAGTGCGGCTTTAGGTATGTTGTTAAGTATGAGAAATGCAGTTGGAGCTGAATGTGTTATAGAGTTAAAAGGAGCCAATGAATTCATTAAAAATATTTTAATGATTTCGCGCTTTGATAAACGCTTTGATATTCAATAAAGGCCATTCCGATGAAGCTTTTGTGTGTAGACAGCGAGCTTGTATATCGCGAGATAGTGACCCTATGCGCGGAAAAAGAAAACGTTGAAGTAAGGACGGCATCAACCTTTCAAGAGGCGATGTCTATATTTACCGGTTGGCTTCCCGATCTTGTTGTTTTAGATGTTGTCATACAAGGTGGCAGTGGTTTAGATCTGGTAAGGGCGCTTAAAGCCTTGTCAGGTAGCCGTTTTGTTCCGATGATATTTCTAACCTCTCACTCATCTGATGCCACTATGAATAAGTGTTTTAAATCTGGTGCTGATGACTTTATTCCCAAACCATTTAACGAGGTCCTTTTTAACGTTCGCCTTAAAACTCATATGCGACATGTTGAGTTGGTGCAGGAAATGTACCGTAAAAATAAGGCATTAACCTATTATCAAACCATGATAGAACGCGAACATGAAATGGCTCACCAAGTATTGGATCATATCCAGAATCGCAGTGAAAACAATCGTAATTGGGTGGCAATTACACGCATGTCTGCGGCTAGCTTCAATGGTGATTTGGCCTTGGTTAAAACGCGATCAGACGGTGTTCGTCTTGCCTTTGTTGGGGACTTTACAGGCCATGGTTTACCCGCTTCTATTGGTGCCTTACCCGTCACTCAAGCTTTTTTTGACGCAATTGATGAGCACATCTCCCTTGATGAATTAGCAATACGTATTAATCGCATGCTATTTAGCATTTTACCTGACTATATGTTTTGTGCGGCATATTTAATCCTTATGTATCCTACCGGTGAATTGCACTACTGGGGTGGAGGAATGCCTAATGCATTTATACGCAGAAATTCTGGCAAATTGGATCAACTACAATCTACTCATATGCCGCTAGGCGTGTTGCCTACGGCGGAATTTGAGTCGGATACTCGAGAAGATAAATTAAATAAAGGAGACACCTTAGTTATTGTTTCAGATGGTGTGTTGGAATTGAAAAATGGTCAAAATGAAATGCTAGGAGCCGCACATTCTGAATTTTTGGTATCATCCTGTTATGGTGCAAAAAGTTTAGTTCAAGCTCAGCAAGTTATGGAGATGGAGTTGTCTGACTTCCGAGGCAGTTCAGTTCAATTGGATGACATTACCTTAGTTGCCCTCAGAAACACGAATTCACACTAGCGTGTTTTATTATAAGGAAAATTCTAGTGTGAACTCGGCTTTATTAGCGCTTTTTATTGCCGCCTTTTTTACCGTGTGATTTTTTAGAAGTGTTATTTTTGTGTGGCATTGGACGTTTTTCAGGCTCCGTTCTTAATACCAAAAACAGATCTGTTAAGACCTCAGGGATTTGAGCAATACAAGAATGGGTTAGCTTCTCATTTGAACGTATCTGAACAACTTCTTCATCGTCAAATAGGTCCGAAGCGACCATAATAGGAAGCAATAGCTCAGCGATCACTTCTTCTTTCTCAGATTCAAACCAATGGCTTTCGGTCATAAAAACCCCTTCCATAAAGCCTGTTGCCCACTCTTGTAACTCACTAAGCTCTTCCGGTGTGTGACTCATTTCAAGTTCACAGGGCATTAAAAAGCCATCTTCTGATTCCAATTCTTTTTTTATATCAACAAAAAGACGGGCAAGTAACTGTAGGATTTGTTTTTCTTCTTTTTGGCTGACAAAGGTCGGAGTATCTTCAAAGATAACAGGAAGCCATTGCTCATCTGCAATGCTAGCAGGGCAAATAGATAAGGCGGTCAGAAAACCATGAGCCATTACAAAATTTTGACATTCCTCATGAACTTGATCTGACTCTAAAAATGCTTCTAAGGTGTCTAGTTCAAGGTCATCAAGAGGTTGGTGTGCCATGGGATTTTCCTAAATACAGAATAAGGGGCAATTTTAGCGAAAAGAAGCTTAAAAATCGATGCACAACATGACTTGTTAGGAGATAATTCGCAAATGAATTCAAAGCAGCATATTCTTTCCCGTCTAGGTTATAGCGATTATAAGCCATTACAAGAAGAGGCCATCGATGCCCTATGCTCAGGACAAGATGTTTTATTAGCAGCACCCACGGGTGGGGGAAAGTCTTATGTTTATCAAGCAGCAGGAATTTTACGTAACGGCGTAGCGGTTGTTGTTAGCCCTTTACTCGCGCTTATGTCCCAACAAGTTGAAGAGCTTAACCGAAAAGGCATACAAGCAAGGTTTCTTAATTCCACTTTAAACCCCGGAGAACAAGACGATCTTATTGGGGCTTTGCGTCATCACCATGTGGACCTGTTATTTCTATCTCCCGAAAAACTAGTGCAGCCTTCTGTTATTGGCTTTCTGCACAGCTTTGATATTTCTTTGTTTGCTATTGACGAAGCCCACTGTATTGCTCAATGGGGCAACTTTTTTCGGCCTGAATACAGTCAACTGGGTCAATTGAGAAATCACTTCCCCAAAACTCCGATTGTTGCATTAACCGGCACCGTTGATAAAAACACCATAGAAAGCATACAAAGCTCCTTAAGGCTTAATAATTGCCTTGTGCTAAAAACAAGCTTTGATCGCTCAAATATAGAAATTCATATTGCCCAGAAGCGTAAAGCGAAACAGCAAATCTTGCATTTCCTACATTATGAAGCGCCTGGAGAAACAGGCATTATTTATTGTCGATCCCGCAACAAAACAGAAGAGCTAGCGACTTGGTTGTGTCAATTAGGTTTTTCAAGCTTAAGCTACCATGCCGCAATGTCTGAGACAGAGAAACAACAAAACCATAAGGCCTTTGTCGAGGAGAGTGGCACCATTATGGTTGCTACAACCGCTTATGGGATGGGTATGGACATTGCTCATGTAAGGTTTGTTGTTCACTTCGACCTTCCCGATAGCCCAGAATCCTATTTTCAAGAAATCGGTCGAGCTGGCCGCGATGGAAAAACAGCGAAAGCGCTTTTATTATATGGTCTACAAGATATGCTGAAAGCTCAGCAGTTCAACTTGCTGCAAACGGATCATGGCATAAAGGCCAAAAATCGTCTTAACAGTTTCTTTCAAGTACTTGAGGGGAGAGGCTGTCGTCGTAAAAACCTCTTGGCTCATTTTGGCGAGAATATTGCTTCTTGTAACCATTGCGATCGTTGCTTATCACCTGTTGCCGAACAAAATATGACTATTGCAGGGCAAAAAATACTCTCTCTTATTTACCATACAAAAGGCATTCAGACTTTTAGTGTGTTAATTCAAATTTTATTAGGTAAAAAAAATAAAACCATAAGTAAGATAAATGCCGAATCTTTAAGTTTATTCGGTAAAGGCAAGGAACTAACAGAAGCCCAATGGAAGTCTGTTATTCGCTATTTGATTGCCTATGATTTTATTAGCATCGATCAATCGAATTTTTTTACAATAAATCTAAATGAGAAGTCTCGGTCATTATTAAAAGGAGAGAGGCAGATACTGCTTTCGCAAGAACGTTATTATCCGACTTTAAATGAAGCATTATTGTCGATTGATACCGCCAGTTGGCATAGGATAATGCGTTGGAGAAAGGCGCATAATGAAATTCCTTTAAGTGATAGTCAACTCAGGCTCATCTATCAACATCAGCCGACGTCTGTGGCATCTTTAAGTCGCCTCACAGGTCTCTCGAAAGGCGTTGTTACACACTTTGCAGAATCATTAATCTCAGTGATACATAACGAAGAGCATAAAGTGGGGGAAACGGCATGTTAGCCAACCAGCAGCTTATGTTAAAAATAGGGGGGGAAGAAATGTCCCCCCTTGATGCTGTATCAACGCAGGTATCCATTTGCTTTGATAAGGCCGATACTTTTTTTAAAAGCCGATTTCGACGTTCTAGTTGTGACTTTTCACAAAGAGGGCGTGCCGCCGGCACGGCTCATTTACATAAGAACCAAATCCGGTTTAATCCTTTTATGTACAATCAAAACCCGCAAGCTTTTTTAGAATCTGTTGTTCCTCATGAAGTTGCCCATATGGTTGTTTATCAAATATATGGTCTCAATGTTAAGCCCCATGGCAAAGAGTGGCAGGCAGTAATGAGAAAAGTTTTTGGGCTTTCCCCTAATAGAACACATACATTTGAAGTGCCCCCTCCAAAGCAAGCATTTGAGTACCATTGTGCATGCCAAACACATCAATTTACTAAGCGACGACATAGCAAAGCACAAAAAGGCACCGAATATATCTGTAAGCTATGCCAGTCATCACTTAAGTTCTCTATAGAAATCTTAAACACTAAGTAATATTTGTAAGTTTTGACTATAATTTAAGACGGCTAATGGGTTATTTCCTGTATTTTTTTTACCCTTATAGTAAGATAGCCGCATTTCGTTTACAGCGTGTATTTCATGGATTTATCTAATCGACCTAAAGAAAAATTGGAGCTAAATAAGCTTCAAAAACGCCTGCGTAGGTTAACAGGCCAAGCCATCTCTGATTTCAACATGATTGAAGATGGCGACAAAGTAATGGTTTGTCTATCTGGTGGCAAAGACTCCTACACCATGTTAGAAATTTTGCGCAATCTACAGGCAAGTGCTCCTATTAACTTCAGTATAGTTGCTGTTAATTTGGATCAAAAGCAACCGGGTTTTCCGGAGCATATTTTACCCGCTTATTTAGAAGAACAAGGTGTTGAGTTTCATATTCTTGAACGCGACACCTACAGTATCGTAAAAGAGCTTGTGCCAGAAGGTAAAACAACCTGCGGTTTATGCTCACGGTTGCGACGTGGTTCCCTATATGGGTTTGCTGAAGAAATTGGCGCTACAAAAATTGCACTTGGGCATCATAGAAACGATATCCTTGAAACCTTATTTTTGAATATGTTTTTTGGTGGCAAGCTAAAGTCTATGCCACCAAAATTGCTTAGTGATGACGGCAAACATGTTGTTATTAGACCTCTTGCCTATTGTAAAGAAACCGATATAGAAAAATTTTCTATTATAAAAGAGTATCCTATTATCCCATGTAACCTTTGTGGCTCTCAGGAGAACCTACAAAGACAAGTTGTGAAAGATATGTTGGATAAATGGGAAAAAGAATACCCAGGTAGAACAGAGACTATGTTTACCGCATTACAGAATGTAGTACCATCTCATTTAGCAGACACAGAGTTATTTGATTTTAAAGGTTTGAAGCAGACAGAAGATGCTTTTGACCGACTTAATATTATTACACTATAGGATATTAATAATGACGCAGACAAAACAAGCCTTGCTTATAGCCGCCGGTATTTTGAGCTCTTCTTGGGTACTTGCTTCAAGTGCCGATCTTAATTTAACCAATGATAAGGCCAATGCTGCTGTTACACTTAACATAGATAAGGCCGCAGTTAGTGTTGGTGGTATGTATGATGAAGGTGACAACACATCTTATGTATTTATGGGGCTAGGTGTTGAAGATGCTGAGGCAAACGGACCTCTTGCTGTTGGTATCGGGCTGAGAGGTTATGCGATTGATACAGATAGAGATTCAGGAAGAGACACAAGTGCGGCTGTTGGGGTAGGGGGCTGGTATCGCTACACTTTCCCACAAGCCAATCGCTTGAGCCTTTATGCCTCTGGTTACTATTCTCCCCAAATACTGACAATCAGTAATGCAGATCACGTGTATAATTATGAGGCTCGTCTTGAATATATGACGATGCGTAATGCCCGAGCCTACATTCGTTATAGTAAAATGGTTGTCGTATTCGATGATGCAAATGAGAGTCGAAAAGAACTAGATCATGGCTTTTCTATTGGCGCAAGCGTCGATTTTTAGTCTCAAACTCAGTTCTAAAAAGACATAAAAAAAGGTGGTCCAGCCACCTTTTTTTATGTCTTGAATGCAAAGCTTTATTAATCACCGTCAAAAGCACAGAGACTATAAACAGGAATATTACTGTCCCTTAATTTCTGACTTCCACCTAGATCCGGTAGATCAATGATAGCGGCCACTTCTTTAATATTAGCCCCTTGTTTTGTAAGCAGTTTAATTGCAGCGAATAGGGTGCCTCCAGTGGCAATTAAGTCATCAAATAGTAGGACTTGATCACCTTCTTGCGTCGCTCCCTCCTGAATTTCTAATTCCGCCTCACCATATTCTAACTTATAACTTTGCGAGATGGTTTTACCGGGCAACTTGCCTTTCTTACGAACTAAAATAAGTGGTTTTTGTAACTCATAGGCAAGTACCGCTGCAATTAAAAATCCCCGAGCATCGATGCAAGCGATATGTGTAATATCGCTGGCAATATAGCGATGTACATAAGCATCGACGACCATTCGCATTCCTTTCGGATCACTGAAAATAGGCGTAATATCGCGAAAACTTATGCCTTCTTCAGGCCAATCTTCAATAGTTTGAATGAGTGACTTAACGTAAAAATCATCGTAAAGCATGGTTTGGTGGCACCTTTGTGATGGGATCAAATGTTTTTTATTTTATCACAATCACTTGCTACCCCAACTAGTTTTTGCATCTCTGTTAGACCAACAATCGCAATTTCTTTACCATCCACTTCAATCATCTCATTTTTTTGGAAACGAGTGATGACACGACTGACCGTCTCTACAGCCAAGCCAAGGTAGTTACCAATTTCCCCACGAGACATAGAGAGTCTAAAGGAAGTGGCTGAATAACCGCGCTTCTTAAAACGGTTTGATAAATTTAATAAAAAAGACGCTACTTTTTCATCGGCATTTTTCTTTCCCAGCAATACCATCATTTGTTGGTCGTCTGAAATTTTTCGGCTCATTACTTTAAATATTTGATGCTTTAAAGAGGGGATTTGAGCAGACAAATCCTCCAGATGACTAAAAGGAATTTCACAAACGGTAGTTGTCTCTAATGCTTTTGCTGAGACAGGGTAAACATTGCCATCAATGCCACTAAGTCCAAGCAGCTCACTTGGGCAATAAAAACCAGTAATCTGTTCTTCCCCAGAACTGGTAATATTAAAAGTCTTTAAGGTTCCAGTACGAACCGCATAGACAGAGTCAAAAGACTGGCCCTGACGAAACAAAACTTCGCCTTTTTTGAGTGGTTTTTTCCTCTCGATAATTTGGTCCAATCGATTAATATCCTCATCGGCTAAGGCAATAGGAAGACATAAAGCACTCAAACTGCAACTCTGGCATTGTGATGTTAAAGTGCTGGTGAATCGTGGTGCTGTGTGTGTGATAGACATATTGAATCTCCCTGATCCTATATAACTTTTGAATGTTTTATGGAATTACTTATGTGTTTATCAAATACCATACAAACACAACGAATAAGTAAACGGCCTCGTTCGGTAACTCTAATGATAGTCTGCATACCATTATCTTCTATCTCAACCATGCCATCTTTAGCCATTGATCTCAAATTATCGATTTCTTGTTCGAAATAGCTTTTGAAATGAATATTATGAATACTTTCAATGGTTGAAGAGTTTAGCTCAAAATGACAAATAAGAGTCATTATAATTTGGTGTCGAACTCTGTCATCACGATTACTAATGTAACCTTTAGAGATGGCAAGTTGACCGTTTTCTATGCTGTTTTGATACAAGGATAAATCCGTGTGGTTTTGTATATAAACACCATTTAAATTACTAATAGCAGATACACCAAAAGCAATTAAGTCGGTTTCTGCATGGGTGGTATAGCCTTGGAAATTTCGCTGTAACCGCCCTTGCTGTTGCGCTTGAGTTAAGCTGTCATTCGGCTTAGCAAAATGATCCATGCCAATGTATTCGTACCCCGCCGCAACCAAATATTCAATGCTCATTTTTAGCAAATCAAGCTTTAAACTTGGTGAGGGTAAACTTTCATCAAGGATTCGTTTTTGAGCCCTAAAACGGTCGGGAAGGTGAGCATAGTTAAACACAGAAATACGTTCAGGGGACAAGGCTATTACTTTATCAAGTGTGTCTTTAAACCCCTTTAAAGATTGATAAGGCAGACCATAGATCAAGTCAAAATTAATGGATTTTATTTCCAATTGACGAGCATCTCGAACCAGCTTTTCAACCATAGAAATAGGTTGAATCCTATGAATCGCCTCTTGTACCTGACTGTCAAAGTCTTGCACCCCGATACTAATTCGATTGATGCCCAGTTCGACAAGTAACTTGAGTTTAGAGGAGGTTATCTCTCTTGGATCAATCTCTATACTGTAATCTTGGCTACCATCATTCACCAATTTGAAATATTGGCGAATAGTGCTGAATAAATCAGCAATATGTTGTTCGGATAAAAATGTAGGGGTTCCACCCCCTAGATGTAATTGAGTAACAGGACGAGAATCATCTAGCATAAGGCTTTTTAGGCGCATTTCCTCACCCAGCAACTCTACATACTCTCCACCTTTATCGTACTGCTTAGTGACTATTTTATTACAAGCACAGTAATAACAAAGATGAGCGCAAAAGGGGACATGGAAATACAGACTAATCGGAGTGGTAGCCGGAGCAAGCATCTTATCAATCAATGCGATCTTGCTTATGTTTGCATCAAACTGCGGGGCAGTTGGATACGAAGTATAACGTGGGCCTGCTAAGTTATATTTAGCGATAAGGGTTGAATCCCAGATCATGATGTCTTCCTATTAAAATTTCTAATAGGATTCTATCCCTTAGCGACCCAACGTTTTCTGACTCAGATCAAGGTTTTATGTGCTCTACCTATAAAACTATAAAAAATACTTATTGAGAGTGTGCTTTTCTCATTGCATGCGATTTGTTCTAATGTTGTCTTTTTGGCTAGGCAGTTACCCATGTCACCTTTACCTTTTTACCTTGCCCATGGTGCTGGAGTTGGTCATCACAGCGATTTTTTACAACTCTTATCAGCATCCTTATCTAAAGAAATAGCTCGTGTTTCTCCTGTTACTTTTGCTTATATGCAAGAGCAGGAAAGAATAGGGAAAAAACGACCACCGCCCCGTTTTGATAAACTTGTTCCTGAGTTCTCTGAAGCCATTAAAAATGAACAGCACTGTATTGTGGCAGGTAAATCCATGGGAGGGCGTGTGGCAACACAGCTTTCCCACTTGTCTATGGTAAAAGGCATTATCTGCTTTGGTTTTCCTTTCTACCCTTCAGGAAAACCCGAAAAACATAGGTTGTCATTTTTGGACAATTTAGAAACTCCCTGTTTAATTTTTCAAGGCACAAGAGATGCTTTAGGTTCTCAAGAATGGGTCACTCACCAAAATTTACCTAAACAGGTTCAGGTTGTCTGGATTGAAGGGGCTGACCATGATTTTAAAGTTCTCAAAAAATTAAATAGATCATTGGATGACACTGTTTCATTGATAAGCTCTCAAATAACTATTTGGTTAGCTAAGAATCATTTTGAGTGATCACCTTGTCGTTTTACAATATCCAAATAAATCATGAGGAAATAATATGGAACACCAAGCGGTGCTTGATGCAACAGGCTTGCTTTGCCCTGAGCCTGTCATGCTATTGCATGTAGAAATGAGAAAGATGGCAGCAAAAGAAATATTAAAAGTCATTGCCACAGACTCTTCTACTACACGGGATATTCCGAAGTTTTGCAATTTTCTAGGTCATTCCCTGATTAAGCAGGAAGAGGTGGAAGGGATTTATAACTATTGGATTCAAAAGAAAGGAAGCTAAAAAATAATGACTCAAAGTAAACTTGAGTCATTATTGATATAGGCTTATCTTCCTAAGCTCCCAGCCTTTTTGACAAGAGGTCCCTGTATTTACTCTATTAGAGGGCCTTTGGCCTAGGTATAGAATTAACACTCTCAACCTTGATCTATGTCGCCTTTATCTAAAAATAACTCAGCTAATATCAAAGAACATTCATCCACTTGGAGAATATTATGAAAGCGGCTGTTGTCAGTAAATTTGGATCCATTTTAAAAATAGAAGATATTGCCAAACCTAAAATTGCCCCCCATCAAGTACTAGTAAAAATTCATGCGTGTGGTGTTTGTCACACTGATTTACACGCTTGTCATGGCGATTGGCCTGTTAAACCCAATCTGCCATTTGTACCAGGACACGAAGGCGTAGGTGAAGTGGTTGAGGTGGGGAGTGAGGTTCAACATTTACAAAATGGTGATCGCATTGGCATTCCATGGCTTTATAGTGCTTGTGGGCATTGCGAATATTGTCTAAGCGGTGATGAAAACTTATGTTTATCTCAGCAAAACGCAGGCTATTCCGTCAATGGGAGTTATGCCGAATATTGCGCGGCGCATGCGGAGTATGTTGTCAAAATTCCTAAGGAGCTAAGTTATGTCGAAGCGGCACCATTATTTTGTGCTGGTGTCACGACTTACAAAGCGCTAAAAGTCTCTGGCGCCAAGCCAGGAGATTGGGTGGCTATTTTTGGTATTGGCGGATTAGGTCATCTTGCTGTTCAATATGCGCTTGCCATGGGGTTACGAGTGGTTGCTGTAGATACTGGTAACGCTAAGCGAGATCTTGCCACCTCCCTCGGTGCCGAGTTCTATTTTGATTTCAAAACCGATGACATTGTTGCCGATATTCTAGGCATAACTGGTGGCGTACATGCCAGCATCTGTACTGCGGTAAGTCAATCAGGATTCAGGCAAAGCTATGACGTTATCCGACGAGGTGGTAAGTGTGTCTTGGTTGGTTTGCCTCCTGAAGACATGCCCTTACCTATTTTCAATACTGTTTTGAATGGAGTGAGTGTCGTGGGTTCTATTGTTGGTACTCGCAAAGACCTAGCAGAATGTTTGGAATTTGCTGCTCGTGGTAAAGTAAAAGCCATTATTGAAGAAAAAACACTCGATGATATTAATGGCATTTTTGAAGATATGGAGAAAGGAGAGATTACTGGCCGTATTGTTATGTCTATGTAATTCTTTTCTTTAGACAGCTAAAAAAGAGGGATAGGAGATTACAGCAATCTCTTATCCCTCTTTTTATAATCTTACTTTAAACTGCGGGAAGCATAATAATCGCTTCCCCTGTAACTACCTTTTTACCTTCGCACATGCACACGGTTTGTAGCGTAGCTCTGCGGCGTCGAGTATTGATGTCGGTTACTGTCACCGTCGTCACCACTTCTTGGCCGATATAAACTGGAGAGCGAAATTTCAATGTCTGTTCTAGGTAAATACAGCCGGGCCCAGGTAATTGTGTGCCTATGGTCGCGGAAATAAATCCAGCGGTTAACATTCCATGGGCAATTGGCTTAGCAAATGAGGTAGTTGCTGCGTATTCCGCATCCAGATGGACTGGGTTGGTGTCACCTGTTACTTCCGCAAATGCATGCACATCCGCTTCCGTTACGATTTTACGATATTCAACACTTTGATCAATAGAAAGTTGCTCTAATGTATAGCCGGAAGTCATTACCTATCCTTATATTGTCATTTGTGCCTATGGTACACTTTCGCCGCATCATTCTTAAGGGGTATCTATGGTTAAGTTAGTGATTTTTGATTGGGACGGTACCTTATTCGATTCTCTAGATCGTATTTGTTCTAGCATGCTCAGCGCGGCAGAATTAGCTGGCGCTCCACTAAGGCAAAAAGAACAGATCAAAAACATTATCGGCTTGTCTCTAGAAAAAGGGGTTCCAGTGATTTGGCCGGAACTTTCAGGTCGAGAGCACAATACTATAATAGAGCATTACAAGCGCATCTACGTCGCATCCGATCAATCCCCGCCACAAGCTTATAACGGGGTGTTCGAGACCTTAAATAAATTAAACGAAGCAGGCATTAAGATGGCGGTTGCCACAGGAAAAAGCCGTAGAGGTCTGGATAGGATCATGTCACTTACGGCAACCAATGACTACTTTGTCACCACCCGCTGTTCCGATGAAACCTTATCAAAGCCTCATCCATTAATGCTCGAGGAAATATTGGCAGAATTAAGCCTATCACCAGAACAAGCCATTATGATTGGCGATACAGAGTATGACTTAAATATGGCGACCAGTGCCGGAATGAGGAGTGTTGGAGTCACTTACGGAGCGCACAGCAAGGCTCGATTAGAGGCTTGCCGCCCCCATGCGCTAGTAGATGATTTCGAACAATTACTAAACACCTTAGGACTTTAAATAATGAGTTGGACTGAAGAACAAGACGAACAAGAAAAAGCGATGAATTTAGCCTCATCAACGGAAGCAAAAAAAATAGAGAGCTCTATTCAAGATAAGCATAAAAGGGATGACGATAAAGACGTCTGGCAATTGCTTGAAAAAACCTTAAGTGAAAACCTGATTGAAAAACGTCGTGCACGACGTTGGAAAATCTTTTTCCGTTTTACCTCTCTCGCTATCATGCTGTCTATTCTAGGTTTCTGGTTTTCACAATCCAATTTCCAAGAAACCAGTCTGCAAGAAAATGTGGTTGCCATGATACCAATGCGTGGCGTCATTGGCGCAGGAGCTGAAATAGAATCTTCTGAGTATGTTCGCTTACTAGACAGCGCTTACCAAAATCCCCGGTTACAGGGTGTGGTCATTGAAATGAATAGCCCTGGGGGCAGTCCCGTACACGCCGGCATCATTTATGACGCTATTTATGTCAAAATTAAAAATCACCCAAACATTCCTGTTATTGTTGTCGTAGAAGACATGGCGGCTTCAGGCGGTTACTACATTGCTTCTGCGGCCAATGAAATTTATGCAGACAAAGCCAGTCTAGTTGGCTCAATCGGTGTCATTTCATCTGGGTTTGACGCCAGTCATCTGCTTGAAAAAATTGGGGTAGAAAGACGAACCTTTACTGCTGGCCGTAATAAAGCCTTTTTGGATCCTTTTGCACCAATGACAGAAGAAGCCAAGAGCAAATGGCAGGCCGTGCTGGATGAAACCCATCAACAATTCATTACTGCCGTTAAAATCGGCCGTGGTGATCGATTAACGATAACGGATGATGTGTTTTCAGGCATGGTATTTACTGGCTCTCAAGCGGTGAACATAGGTTTAATTGATGGCCTTTACAGCGTTAATCAACTTTTAAATAAACGTTTCCCTACTGCCGAGCCAGTTTACTACGAACCGAATGAAGAGCCGTGGGAGGAATTCGTCAAAGAGTTTGGTGTGGAAATGGCGACTAAAATCATGAACAGGGTCAATATCCAATAATACCCTTATAAAGGTGTTAAAAAAGCTCCTGCGGGGGCTTTTTTATTGCCCTGAATAAAGTTTGAGCAATAAGATAAAAAAGATAATATAATGACTAAATTGATCATTATACTAGTTGGAGGCCCGTCATGGCTCGCAAAGCGAACATAGCAAGAGAAGAAATTCATCAAGCTTGTTGGGAGTTACTGGAAAAAAACAGCTTTCCTAATATCCCGCGTTTAGCTGAGTACTTTTTACAAAAAGACGGGCGCCGTTGCTCTAATACCACGTTAATGAATGCCATTGCAGAGTGGGAAAAAGCGTACAAAGAACATCAGCAACATCAACTTAAAGAATTAAATGGAATACTCTTACCAGTATTCAAGCGATTCTCGCGGGATGTTACGCAAAGCCTTGGATTATTGTTAGATGAGAAAGTCACTGATCTCGAGCAAAGGCAATCTCTAAAGCAAGCAGCAACAGAAGGGGGCTATTTATCACTTTCTTCCAGCTTAATGGACTTACAAAAAAATCATGACGCCTTGTTAGAAGAATACGAAGTGGCAAAAAGAAAAGCGGTTGAATTAAAACAGCAGCTTACTTTTAGCCAACAAAGGTACCAAGAAGTCCTCTCACAAAACCAGGTACTTTCTAGCCAAAACAAACAAAAACAAGCAGAAAGTACCGAACTAAGAATTAATTTATCCCAAAAAGAAGTAGATCTAGCCAAACTAGACAACCAGCTTACTTTGCTTAAAGAAGAAAACGTCAAACTAGCCGCTCAACTAAAAGACAAGAGTAGCCAACAAGTTTCAAGTGATACAAAAAAATGGCAACAAATGAATGAGCGACTTGATAGCATGGCAAATGCATTAAAAACCATTGAACGCAAAGAAACCATTGGAAAAGCCAGTGAACGAAGATAGAGACAAAGAAAAATAACCGTTATAATGCTGCCCTTCACGTACCCATAAAAAGAAGCAAATATGAGTAAAAGACAATCTGCCATTCGTGATTTGACCAGCATTAAAGATTTTATTCGCTGGACGTTCAGTCGATTCCAACAAGCGGATTTGTATTACGGTCACGGCACAGATAATCCGTGGGATGAAGCGGTACAACTGGTCATGGGAGCGTTAAAGCTACCTCTCGATTTTGACCGCCATATGCTCGAATGTTCGCTAACTTATAACGAAAAAAAACACCTTCTTAAACTCATTGAAACCCGTATTAGCAAACGTGAGCCATTGCCTTACTTGTTAGGCGAAGCTTGGTTTATGGGGCTGCCTTTTTACGTTACTAAAGATACTTTAATTCCTCGTTCTCCTATTATTACTCTATTGGAAAGTGAGTTTTCTCCTTGGCTAAAAAATTACCCGCTGAATATTCTCGATATGTGCACTGGCTCTGGATGTCTAGGAATTGCCGCCGCATTAGTTTTCGAAGATGCGCAAATCGATATCAGCGACATTAGCGAAGCCGCTTTACTCGTTGCCAAGCAAAATATTAAGCGCCATGAAGTCGAGGATAGGGTACAAGCGATTCACTCAGATATGTTCAAAGGGGTAGAGGGCAAACAATATGATCTGATTATCTGCAATCCCCCCTATGTTGATGCAGATGACTTTAATCAAGCCCCCGCAGAGTTTCATAACGAACCAGAATTAGCACTAACGTCCGGTGAAGATGGGCTTGATTTTACCCGTAAATTTTTAAGTCAAGCCGCGCATTATCTGCAGGATGACGGTATATTGGTATACGAAGTGGGAAATACAGAAGTCGCATTACAAGCCGCATACCCCCATGTTCCCTTTATGTGGGTGGAACTTGGTCATGGTGGTAATGGGGTTTTCATCCTAACAAAAGAACAACTCAGCGAACTACTACAAGAGCAGAATTAGCATATGTCTGGCAACACATTTGGAACACTTTTTAAAGTCACCACATTTGGTGAAAGTCATGGATTGGCCCTAGGCGCCATTGTCGATGGTTGTCCTCCGGGAATAGAAATCTGCGAAGCCGATTTACAGAGAGATCTAGACCTGCGTAAACCAGGAACCTCTAAGCACACCACGCAACGTCGTGAAGCAGACGAAGTGAAAATTCTTTCAGGGGTGTTTGAAGGTAAAACCACAGGTACACCAATCGGTTTGCTGATCGAAAATACCGATCAGCGCTCAAAAGATTACGGTAACATCGCTGAAACCTTTCGCCCAGCCCATGCCGATTACACCTACGATCAAAAATATGGCTTCCGTGATTACCGTGGCGGTGGGCGTTCATCGGCTCGTGAAACAGCGATGCGAGTGGCTGCTGGTGCGATTGCTAAGAAGTATTTGAAACAGCGATTTGGCATTGAAATTCAAGGTTTTCTATCACAGCTAGGCCCGATCAAACTAGACATAAAAGATCTGAGTCAAGTTTATAATAATGCCTTCTTTAGCCCTGATCCTGATGCTATTCCTGAGCTGGAAAAATACATGGTTGCGTTACGCCGTGAGGGTGACTCCGTTGGCGCTAAAATCACAGTAATCGCCAAAAACCTTATGCCGGGCTTAGGCGAGCCAGTATTTGACCGATTAGATGCAGATATAGCCAAGGCTATTATGAGCATTAATGCCGTAAAAGGTGTCGAAATAGGCGATGGCTTTGATGTCGTAGAACAAAAAGGCAGTGAACACAGAGATGAAATGACGCCAGAAGGTTTCTTAAGCAATCATGCTGGCGGCGTATTAGGTGGCCTTTCCTCTGGCCAAGATATTGTCGTTCATATGGCATTAAAACCTACGTCAAGCATTACCATTCCGGGCAAAAGTATTGACCGTGCTGGCAACCCAATCGATGTCATCACAAAAGGCCGCCACGACCCTTGTGTTGGGATTCGCGCCACCCCCATTGCTGAAGCCATGCTGGCCTTAACCATTATGGACCACTTACTCAGACACCGAGCGCAAAATGCCGATGTGGTTTGTCCAACGCCTATTATCAAAGGTCAGGCTTAGTTCATCCGATTCATCTAATGAAAGCTAAATGAATAGCTCAAGCCGCCACTTTACGATTTAAGAAAAGTGGCGGCTTTTTACTTTTAACCACTAAACCAGTGAGGTTAATTATGCCCACGACGATTAGAATCTGTGTTGGCTCAAAGAACCCCGTAAAAATAGCAGCAGCAACTCAAGCCTTCAAAACGATTTTTCCGGATCATATGGTTCAAAGTGTAGCTGTACATGCGCCATCCGACGTTGCTGATCAACCTATGACAGAGGCAGAAACACGCCTTGGCGCACAGAACCGGGTACGCTATTGCGCTCAGCAGGATACACGAAATGAAATAGATTACTTTGTTGCCATGGAAGGGGGCGTCGATGAATTTGAGGAGGGCGCTGCAACCTTTGCTTATGTCGCTATTTTAAGTAAAGAAGGCAAACTTATAACAGGACGTTCTGCAAACTTACCTTTACCAAACAAGGTATTTAAACGGCTTCAAGCCAATGAAGAACTGGGTGTCGTGATGGACGAGTTATTCAATACCAGTAATATCAAACAAAAAGGAGGGGCTATTGGCTTATTGACTAACCACGCGGCGACAAGAGAAAGCACCTACACCCAAGCGCTATTACTGGCATTAGCTCCAGTATTACACCCAGAATATTACCTTTAAACTGACATTCAGACAGTAGAAAAAAATATGAAGTACCAATGGATTTTGTTTGATGCGGACGAAACGCTTTTTCATTTTGATAACTTTGCAGGCTTGGTACATATGTTTGCGTGTCATGACGTTAATTTTAGCAAGGCCGATTTTGACGAATATCAAAGCCTAAATAAGCCTTTGTGGGTGGATTATCAAGATGGAAGAATAAGCGCGGAACAATTGCAAACACAGCGCTTCAAGCAATGGAGTGAACGTCTTGCAATCAGTGCAAAAGAACTCAATAAACAGTTTTTAGATTCTATGGCCGACATTTGCAAAGCCTTACCTGGCGCCTTGGAATTGGTGACTCACTTACATCAAAATAATGTCAATATGGGTATTATTACTAACGGTTTTACCCAGCTACAACAAACACGTCTAGAACGTACGGGGTTTCATCCGTATTTTTCACCTGTGGTTATTTCAGAACAAGTAGGCGTTGCCAAACCTCACCCTAAGATATTCGATCACGCTTTAGATAAAATGGGCTCGCCAGATAAAAGTCAGGTACTCATGGTGGGCGACACTCTAGAATCTGACATTCTTGGGGGAATTAACTTTGGGTTGGATACCTGCTGGCTTAACCATCACAACCAGTCTCATCCAGAAAACATTACACCAACACATCAGGTGAGTTCGTTAACCGACTTATTAACCTGGTTAAAACGCTAAAATAGCAATAAACTCATTAGGGGCATCATGGTTATTGATGCACTCTTACTATTTCCGATAATAACATTTATCGGAAATAGTAGATAGTAATATGAATCTGGCTATTTCACCTTAATTCCTTTGTTTATCTCGCTTTGGACTGTTAGACATCCATGTCTTCACGGCAATATATGCTATTTCTTATTTCCCTTTTTTATTATTCATAGCCTTTCTCTTACAACCAACCTCACTCAACCGTTACTGACTTGGCTAGGTTTCTTGGTTGATCCACGTCTGTGCCACGTTGTACCGCCGTGAAATACGACAACAACTGTACTGCAATGCTGTATACAAATGGTGCCAGTGTTTCATGTAGCGTTGGCATTTCAATGAAGCAATCCGCATACTCCTTGCAAATCTCACAACCAAGCTTGTCACTGATCAAGATAACCTTAGCGCCACGGGCTCGAACTTCTTGCAAATTCGATACGGTCTTTTCGAATAATCTATCGTATGGCGCAATCACAACGACAGGCATGTTTTCATCAATTAGTGCAATGGGCCCATGTTTTAACTCACCGGCGGCATACCCTTCAGCATGGATATAAGAAATTTCCTTAAGTTTTAACGCGCCCTCTAAGGCAATGGGATAGCATTGACCTCGACCTAAAAAGATAGCGCTGGTTGCATCATCAAAAAATCTTACGATCGACTCAATTTTATTGGCCTTGTTCAACGCCTGTTGCACGGCATTAATGACATCCATTTCAGGTGTATCGCCCAGTTCTTGAATAATATGTTGGCCAGCATTTCTTTGCTTAGCAGCTTGTTTTACTAGATCAAACAATACTGCCAGCTGTGAAGTAAAGGCTTTGGTTGACGCGACACCAATTTCGGGACCACATAAAGTGCGATAAACAAAATCCGACTCTCTGGCAATAGAACTTTGTGGAGCATTAACGACAGATAAACAATACTGATGCTTGGATTTCGCAAATCTAAGTGCAGCTAATGTATCCGCCGTTTCGCCACTTTGAGAAATAAACAAGCAGCCACCATTACTTGGCATAGGCGGTTCTCGATAACGAAATTCCGAAGCCAAATCCACTTCTACAATCAAGTTCGCCATCCTTTCAAACCAGTATTTCGCGACCAAACCCGCATAATAACTGGTGCCACAGGCGATAATCTGTAAGCGATCCAGTTTGGCGAAGTCCATTTCTTCCACTTGATTCAGTGACGTACTTGCTAGGCCTTCCCAGGTTCGTGTTAACGCTTCTGGCTGCTCCAGTATTTCTTTGAACATATAGTGATCATAGCCTGACTTAGTCGCAATGAATTGATTATGGTCGACGGAGACTTTATCACGAAACACGGGGGTTCCCTGAGCGTCTATAATATGAACGCTGTCGGCTTTAACAATGGCGATGTCGTCTTCTTCTAAATAGAGAATTTCATCCGCCATTCCAGATGTGGCTATCATGTCAGACGCAATAAAAGCCGACTCGGCATTAAACCCAACCACCAGTGGGCTGCCGCGTCGCGTTGCAATAATTTGATCTTCCATGCCTTTTATTAAAATACCCAGTGCAAAAGTCCCCTTCACTTCTTTTAGCGCCTGTTGAATCGCCAGCGCAGGACAAAGGTCCGCCTGCAAATAATTAGCAATCAGATGTGGCAGGACTTCGGTGTCTGTTTCACCGACAAATTGCACACCAGCAGCTGAAAGCTGTGTCCGTAAAAAATCTGCATTTTCAATAATACCGTTATGAACCACGGCAACATTGAGAGAAAGGTGTGGATGGGCGTTGGCTTCATTGGGTTTGCCGTGTGTTGCCCATCGAGTATGGGCAATACCTGTCAAGCCTTCTAAAGGAAGCTGCTGAACAATGGCTTCCAGATTTAATAACTTACCCGGTGCCCGACGACAGCCTAGGTCACCATTTTGAATGGTGGCGATACCAGCTGAATCATAACCTCGATATTCTAAGGCCTTAAGGCCTCGTAACAAGGTTTGAGAGGCTTGCTTATCATTCACTACACCAAAAATACCGCACATACTCTTCTCCAACATTCTATGAACTATGAAAAAGGTATAGCGAGACTTGTGCCAACTCGAAAAAATATCATTAAAGCATTGATATAATTAGACAAAAAACATTAATTAGGTACGAATACGGCATTAGAATGCCGCCTATTCTCATTTTGCAAAATGACATTTTCGCAGAACGCGACGTTAAACTTCGGAAATTAAGCTTTGAATGGAGGCTAAGACAGTGCTTGCTTCCGTTGAAAGTTTCTCTAACTGTAATCCGTAATCGTCCATAGAAATGTTATCAGAAATAAACTCTAGCTCTTTTGCAAGCGCAGCCAAATCAAATGCGCCTATTGCATAAGCACTGCCTTTCAGTCTATGGCCAATAAAACGTATTTCAACAAGGTTCAGTGTTTGTTGGTGTAAGGCTGTCAGCTGCTCCAAAACAGACTGAAGGTCCTTCGAAAAACGATCCAATAAGCGTTGAAACTCTTCTCGATCACAACCACTTTCTTTTAATGCTTGTTCAATATGTATTCCAGGGATTTTTTGGGGCCAATCTCCAAGTTCAACCATGGCGGTAATGGTTAATAAGTTGATGATATCTTCCTCTTCTACCGAGATTGCCAGCCATTTCAGTATGCATTCATAAAGTTTTTCAGGAGAAATAGGTTTGGTTAAATAATCATTCATTCCCGCTTTGATTGCTTTTTCACGGTCACCCTGCATAGCATTGGCCGTCATTGCTATGATGGGAATACTAAGCCAATGGGGGTTTTTTCTTATTTGCATTGTCGCGCTATAGCCATCCAGTACAGGCATTTGTATATCCATTAACACCAGATCAATCTGACTATTTTTCAAACAAGAAATAGCTTCCTCGCCATTTTCGGCCAGCAAGACCTCGGCGGACTGATTCGTCAATAACTGGCTAACAATCTGAGCATTGATTGGGTGATCTTCGACAATAAGAATGCGTTTATCCAGGAAGTAATCATGTCTTTCTACAAAATTATTGGTGTGCTGATCAAGCCAGCCTGAGCTCACCAACCGATTAGATAAATGCTCTAAAACACTCATTGGCGTGATAAAACCACCTAAATAATGGACATTGCCTTGGCGGTCATAATCTTCTTGTCCCTCATTAGAAAGCACTAAACAGGGGGTGTTTTTTAATCGGGGGTGTTGCTGCATTAAATCCACCAGTTGAGTTTTTAAATTCTTCGCTGGATTTGGCACAATAATAAGTTTATCCATAAAAGCGTCTGGTTGATTCAGTTCTTCTGAATGTTCATCAATAAACAAATAATCATAGCCATTGTCTAGTAAGTGCGTGTTCAAACCTTCTCGCATACCAAACAAACCTATGCGCAGCTGTTTGTCTTTTGTCCTTGTTGTTTGTTTACTCGAAGCGTGAGCCAAGGGGACGTAAAAAGAAAATTCACTGCCCTTACCCACCTCACTTGTTACTCTGATACCCCCACCCAACAAATTGGCGAATCTTCTTGCAATAGCAAGACCTAACCCTGTTCCACCAAATTGGCGAGTAGTGCTGGTATCCCCCTGTATAAAGGCATCAAAGAGAGATTCAATCTTCTCTTCCCCTATGCCTATACCAGAATCTTTTACCACAAAAACCAGATACGCTTTATCGTCAGTCTGCTCTGTACGGACAATTAAGGAAACATTACCGGTATTGGTGAACTTGACGGCATTGCCCACAAGGTTCATCAAGACCTGATTAATACGCAGAGCATCACCATGCAATACATCAGGAATAGAAAAGTCTCTTTCTACGGATAACAGAAGCGACTTCTCTTGGGCTTTAAAGGAGTTAATAACATAAATTTGTTCCAATAAAGTATCCAAATGGAAGTCCGCCTCCTCCACTTCTAACTTGCCCGATTCCACCTTGGAAAAGTCTAAAATGTCATTGATAATAATCAGCAAGTTATCCGCTGATCTCTGCATATTAACGAGATATTCAGTTTGTTCTTCAGTAAGTTGGGTGTTTTTTAAAAGATGCCCAAGACCAATGATGCCATTCATTGGGGTACGTATTTCATGGCTCATTGTGGCTAAAAAGTCGGATTTTGCCCGTGTAGCGGACTCGGCTCGTTCAACGGCTAATTCTAATTCAGAGGCTATTTTTAGGGTTTGATTGTGCTCTTTATCTATGCGTTTATTTTGTAATACAAGCTCTACGACTAAGGCCGCAACGGAAAGCACTAAAAAGCCAAGTAAATAGGAGAAAAAGCCGTATAGGCTCACCAAATTCTCTCTGGCACGGGTATCAAGATCCGCATCAAAGCGAACCACCAAGAGCTCTATATGCTGATTAATATCGATGGCTTCGGTTAAACGAGGAACTAAAATGTTGACTGATTCTGAAAAAGAGTCTTTTGAGGTAAAAAAGGGCTCTAAAGCACTAATAGCATCGGTTAATTTAATTATCTCTGCTCTTAGTCCATCAATCTGATTAAAGAAATGAAATAGACTACCTTCATTCATTAATACCATGCGGCTATAGAGAATATCATAGCGTAATAGGACGTCATTATTTGGCGAGGGTTCAGCAAAGTAATTTAACAGCTCTACTTGTAAACGAAGAATTTCTTTCTCGACTTGATGAACAGCACGAAGCGCATTCTCTTCTGCCGGGGAAGAAAGCTTATCTTGTTGATCCGTAATCTTGAGGTACAACAAAACAGAAATAATGAGAAAAAACACACTGACAAGGCCAAGCAGCCAAAGACGCCAATTAACGTTTTTTCGCTTCTGTATTACCATCTTGCTATCCGCTTGCTTCATGCTGCCATGCTCTTATAAAAATGCGCTATTTACCATGGTATTCCCTTTGTAAAATAGCACTTTAATTAAGGAAGGTATAAATAAGTCTACTAAGACAAGAGAGCTTGTTCGTACCTTCCTTAACCACTATAAAATAGATGGCATTTTTAATTTAGCAATCTATTGATTAACCAGTGCGTCTTGAGCCTGAGGTTTCCGGTTTAAAAACTCGTTCGATTTGCTGTTGTGTTTTTAACATTTCCATCAAGCCTATACCTAAATCATAGTCGGGTTTCATGCCAAAAAAACGTAATAATTTGTTAGGGTCGCCAAGAGATATTTGAATATCACCGGTTCTTTTAGGTTTATAGGTTAATGCAACGTCATAACCCACCACTGAAAACAGAGTCTCAGCTAGGTTTTTAATGCTACATGGCTTGCCAGTGCAAATATTAAAGACAGGCGCATTACACTTTGCTTTTTTCATACCTAAAATTAAGTATTTGACCACATCCTTCACATACACAAAGTCGCGTACCTGACTACCATCCCCATACAAGACTAGGTCTTGATGTTGCATAATGCGATCGGCAAAAATTGAAATAACACCGCTATAGGGTGAGCTAGGATCTTGTCGCTCCCCAAACACATTAAAAAAACGAAACCCCATGGTGGGCACTTTGTGAATCATACCACCCACTCTTGCCTGTAACTCACAGGCTAATTTATCTACCCCATAAGCGGTTAACGGTCTTACTTGACTGTTCTCGGTCAACGGAATGCTGGCATTATCCCCATAAACCGCTGCGGATGACGCATAGACTACAGGAATGGTCTTCGGAAGATGCGCGCAAATATCCAAAATAGTTACCATACCAGATTGATTAATCGTATGGGTTTCTAACCATTCTTTATTGGATCTTTCAACTGAAGCAATGGCGGCAAGATGAAAACAACCATCCACTTCTTGCATAAGCGTTTTGACCAGCTCCTGATCCCTAATGTCACCAATAAATAACGTTGCACCATCCGCAAGGTTTTCCTGTTTACCTGTTGATAGATTATCTAATACCATCACCTTATGGCCCTGCTCTATTAAGCTCTCACATAAATGTGAACCAATAAAACCACAACCGCCTGTTACTAAATAAGTTGCCATATATCCTCCAATTACCCTTGTTTTGTGTATCGAATAAAGGGGATATATCAAGCATTGTGCCAAGGATTAAATTCCATTATATAACAGTAACTTACAACGTATTTTATAAGGTTTATTCAAGATTTTGAAAATCTTTTCGCATAATGCAAACTCTCTCTGGTACGCCACTTGCAGATCTTCTTTTAAAGCCACAACAATTCATTAAAATCGTTAGGAGTAATGCATGAAGGGTATTAGTTTACTGCTTGATTCAAGCAAGAGTGGTGGCATAGAAACCCATGTTGCCAATCTCGCGAAAGCGCTGCAACAAAAGGGCTTAGAAGTTCAGGTAATACTATGGAAGCAATACCATGACAAGGCCCACCCTTTGGATGCTCAAATGCGAGCAGCAAACATTCCATTTCATTATGCAAATGGCTGCTTTTCAATACTCACTTCCCTAGTAAAAAAAGGCGCCATTCTGCATACCCATGGCTATAAGGCAAACTTGATTGGTAAGTTTGGCAGTATCCTTGGTAAGTGGAATGCCTTTCCAACCCATCATAACGGTGATGTGGGAGACGGGTTATTAAAAAAGTATGTCATGCTCGATGAAATCACCTCCCGCTGGTTTTCCCCCATATCAGTAAGCGATGAAATCTTTGAACGCTTGGGAAATCGAGGTATTAAAGTCAAAAACTTCGTTTTTACGCCAGACCAAACCAAGATTGAAGAGGTGCATGTAGGCCCCATAAGACAAATCGCTTTTGTGGGCAGAATCAGCGAGGAAAAAGACCCTGACGCTTTTTGCCAAATTGGCGAAGCGATTCAAAAAGATGAAAAACACAGCCATTTGTCTTTCCATGTCTATGGCGGCGGCGAAGATCAAAGTCAATTAATGGCAAAGTACCCCGGAATTACCTTCCATGGGGAACAAGATATGTCGCAGCATTGGCCGAAGATTGATCTATTATGTATCACCTCAAAAACCGAAGGCTTACCATTGGCTGCTCTAGAAGCCATGTCCCATGGTATTCCCGTGGCGTCTTTTGCGGTTGGCGACTTGCCTAGGTTAATTAGCCATGGTCACAATGGTTGGATCGTCCCAAAAGGACAGATTCAAACAATGAAAGACACCTTAGTAGCATGGGAAAACTTAAACCCAGGTTTGCAACAGAATATGAAACGTCATGCTTATAACACCATAGAACAAGATTATTCTACTGCTGCTGTTATACCTGCCATTATTCAACATTATCAAAACGTTTAAGGAAGGTCTGAATAAGTCTACTAAGACTCAGTCTTTCAGAGAAATCGTCAAATAAGGCGCGACTCTGATGTAATGTAGGTACCTTTCAAAGAGTCGCAACGCAGTGTGGCGTTTTCTCTGAAAGACCCGTAGGGCATGGTCTAAAAGCCTGAATTCTTTGTTGAGCACCTCGACAATAGGGCAACTATTCACATTCGGCACTCGCCTCGAATAACAGGCTTTTATCCACATGCTGAGACAAGAGGACTTGTTCAGACCTTCCTTAATTTAAACAGTCACATAAAAAACGGCCTTTACGCCGTTTTTTATGTGACTGTTTTTAACAGGTTGGCGTTATCCGCGCTATTAGAGACCTTTGCACGAAGTCGCGAGCGAAGCCAAGAGGAGGCAAAAATAGACGAAAAAGCGGAGTTTATAGGTTATAAATGAGCACTTTGAGTCTATTTTTAACAATGTATTGGTAAGCACAGCAGTCGTGCAAAGGTCTCTATTATTTTATACCGTGTAAAACATGTGACAAACACGCTTTCATATTGCGTTTCGTGGGTAGCTGATAACAAGCCTGAAGGTACGCCATTAAGGCCTGCACATAACCGCCTTTTTCACTTTGAAATGCCTCAGCTTGAGCAAGCTTGTAACGGGCAAAAGCAGGTGCAAAGCAATGAGGGGCAGCCGATTCCATCGGTTTGCGATAGCGTTCTAGTATCAGCTTCATGCTATTTAAACGTTTGTGTTGATTACGCGATATGGAATTACTACGAACCAGATACCCAGTAGTAGAATCACTCAGCACAGTAAAATCACCATAAGCACTGATTTTTAACCAAAGATCCCAATCACTAGCAGAAAACAGAGTTTCATCAAATCCGCCTATTACTTGCAGTAACTTGGTATCGACTAATACGGTGGAGGTACCAATGACATTCTCTTCATAAATGCTGGCTTTGGTCTGCCCATTTAAAACAAAGGCCTTGGTTTTACCTTGTACCAATTTTGAAAACCTTGGCCAGAATTGAAAACAACGACCTAGATCTCCTCCTTGCTCGTCAAAATGGTCATACTCGGTAAAGTTCAGCACACACTTTGGATAAGCTTGTACTATTTCTAATTGCTTACTGAGCTTTTCAGGGTACCAATAGTCGTCTGCATCAAGAAAAGCCACCCATGCTCCTGCTGCTTTCGCAATAGCCAGATTTCGCGCTGCTGACACCCCTTTGTGCTCACCTTTTAAAATTTTCACTCTGGGATCTTTATTCGCTAAATCCGCGAGCCAAATATGACTACCGTCAGTAGAACTATCGTCGACAATGAGTAGCTCTAATGAGACGGACTGAGACAACACACTTTCAACCGCTTGGGGCAAATACGCTAAGCAGTTATAGGTGGGCATGATCACAGAGACATCTAATACGGATTCTATTGGGTTATTTTTCATTTTCACTTCCTCTTTCATAGTTTGGCATTGCCCTTGCAAAATTCATTGTGACTCAAGGATTCACCCTATTGGAAAGACATAACCGAGACCGACATCTCTTAAGTAAAGCACTCAATGTGCCAACTCTGTTTTTACAATGGACTCTTAGTTTGAGAAAGCGTCAGGAGAGATAGAATGAAAAAAATTGCATACTTAATAAGCGCCTTTCCGGTGATGTCTGAAACCTTTGTAGGCAATGAAATACGGGCGATACAGCGTCTTAACCATGATGTAGAACTGTTTAGTTTTGAACACAAAAGTGAACCGGCGCAAAGTTTAGACATTGTGCTGGCTAAGCAATTAATAATCCTGGCGGAAGTCGGTTTTGTTGACACCCTCCACCCCATTCTACATTCGCCAATTGCTTTGCAATCTGCGATGCAATTTGTCAATCAACAACAGGGATTGCCTAAACGCTCATTACTCTGGTACGGCGCTAAGCTGGCTTCTCAGGTAATAAGAAAAGGCTGCCAGCACATTCATGCACACTTTGGTTTAGCCAGTACGGCTACGGCCATCGTCGCCGCGAGACTGGCTAATGTGTCAGTTTCCTTTACCTGCCATGGCTATGACATTTATCGAACCCCTGCGGATCTGGCTTTAAAACTCAGCAGCGCTAATTTCGCCGTTGCGGTCAGTGACATCATGAAACGCGACATGCAGGAGCTATCCACTGATGCCAATGTCATCCGTGTTCGTTGTGGAGTCGATATTACGCAAATTAATAGCAACAAAGTCATGCGTTACGATAGTAAGAAACTACTCTACCTGGGAAGGCTATCAGAAACAAAAGGCGTGAATGTACTGTTAGATGCCATGGCCATTGTCAATGCAGATATCCGTCCTCAATTAGACATAGTGGGTGATGGTCCATTACGAGAGGATCTTGAGAAGCAATGCCAACATCTAAACCTTACCCCTTGGGTACGCTTTTTAGGCGCTAAACCTGCCACCTGGTTAGACCAACACCATGATCATTACCAATGCCTTGTGGCGCCATTTGTGGTCACACCAGCTGGCGTTAAAGACACAGGCCCCTTAGTTCTGAAAGAAGCCATGATGTATCGCTTGCCAATTCTCACGACAGACATGGATGCGTGCCAAGAAATGTTGTTAGACGAGCAAGGGCAGATGCCGATACTGGGTAAAATGGTGGCAGCAGACAATCCGTTTAGCCTAGCGGCAGGCATTGCCCTGATGACAAATAAACCGCCACACGAACTAAAAGCCATGGGAGAAACAGGCGCAGCATTCTTAGAACAGCATTTTCTTATCGATCAGCAAGTCAAAATATTGTCTCAGGCCATTGAGTCTTGTCATCAGGAGGCATTCCATGCAAATTCAATGGTTTAAAAAGTTCGACCTTGCTTTGTTCAGCAAGCAAAAACAGGCATCCGCTCTTGCTCAACAGGGCTATTATGCTGTGGGTTTGATGCTCACCAAGGTGATCAGCTTATTTTTATTGCCCTACCTAGCGAAACAGCTTGGATTAGTAGAGTTCGCTCGGTTAGAAACCCTATTGGCGATTATTAATGGCGCCACCATTGTGGTGGGCTTGGGTATGGTCAACCTGTTATATCGAAAAGTCGGTCAAAGTGCGTTACATGAGAAAAAACAAATTACCGCTGCCATCGCAGGTAATGCGGTTAGTGTCGCCCTATTGGTATTGGCTTTTTGCCTCATTTCCACACCGATCATTTTACCGCTGCTGAATTCATTAGTGAGTCTGTCTATTATCGAATTTTGGTTTTGCTCAGCATTAATCTGTATTGAAGGTATTCTCGGTGTGTCTCTCGCTTGGTTGCGGATGCAGGACAAGGCGAAGCTTTTTTTCCAGATGATGGTGACCCGAGGTGTGCTTTATGCCTTATTCGTTAGCCTTGGCTTGGCCATAGGCTTAGGCCTAACTTGGGTCTTGTTCGCCTCACTTTTTGCTGCTCTTTATCAAGTAATTCACCTTATTATTATCCAGTACCGTGATACCAGAATCAGTTTTTCATGGCACTCCCTTTACCAGACTTTTTTATATGGTTGGCCCTTTGTTATTAGCGGTTTGGCTATGTATGCGACGCAAGGTATGGAAGTGGTCATTCTGGCTCAAAATGTGAGCCCAGAATCACTCGCTTCCTATGTGATTGCCGTTAAATTATTCCTGATTGCCGCCTTGCTAAACCAGCCTTTTTTACTCTGGTGGTACCCTAAACGCATGGGGTTAATAGCAGAGAAAAATGGTCTTAGCAGGGCTGGCGCAGGTGCCACCTTAGGTGTGTTGCTGGCGATGATATCCAGTACCCTTATCTGGCTATGGTCACCCTGGGTGATAGGTTTGTTGTTTGCTGATGGCGTTGCTCCGGCCTTGTCTTATTTGCCTTGGTTACTGATTGCTGGAGTGTTAAAGCAATGGGGCGCCTTATTTAATTTAGGCTGCTTTAGTAGTGAGAATAGCCGTACTCAAATGTATATAGAGGTATCAACGGGCGTATTTTGCTTAATCGGTTTTCCGATCGCCATTGAGTTGGCTCAGGTTCATGGTGCTTTAGCCGTTTTTGTCATGAGCCAAGCCATCAGATTGCTCGCCTACTGGCTAATCAGTCAGCATTATTTATCGGTCGTTTATCCCGTTCATGAGCTAGTAAAAGGCATCGTGCTTTGTGTGAGTTTGATTTTTCTCGCTTCATTATTTAGCCGAGCCTATGTATACCAACTTGATTTCACCTCTTTCTCGGCTTGCATTGGCATAACCTTGCTGATGATCGCTGCGCTTGCCTATAAACTGCAACAAGTGGGGAGAAAAATCCATGCGACTGACCTCTAAAGCTCATACCACGTCTGTTGCTTTGCCTCTAGCACTGTCGTTTTTTATGGCTGTCATTTGGTGGCTTGCACCTCACCCTTTTCTCATTTTGCCATTGGCATTTTTACCGATTGCCGCTTGGTTAGCATTACACAATGCCATTTGGATTTGCATGGGATTCATTTTGTTTTCCTTTTTTAGAATTCACGAAGCGTTTCCTGCTTTGTATTCCTTGAAAATCCCTCAACTGCTTGCACTCGGTACATTAGCGGTGGCGGCTTGGCATACCTTAATCACCAAAAAAATCACGCCCTTTTGGAACAGTCACCTTACTGGTTTTGCCATCTTTTTTTGCTGTGTCACCCTAGGCTTATTGTTTGCCACCAATCGCGGTGAAGCCATGGCAGCTTGGACAGGAAACTTTGTCAAAATCGCTGTTATGGTGTTGATCATTACTTGGCTACCGAAATGCAAACGTGATTTTGCAATCTGCAATTGGAGTATTTTGATCACTGGCAGCGTCATTGCTCTTGTCGCCTTAAATAATAAAATCAATGGTATAGGACTAGTGGAAGGAACGCGGGTCACCATTGGACGAAATATTGGCTCTATGCTGGGGGACCCCAATGACCTAGCATTGGTCTTATTATTCCCCACCAGCTTTGCCCTAGCTTTGTTCTTCTCTACTTCACCAAAACGCTTTCCTAAGTTTATTGCTCTATGTGGTTATATTCTGATCGTATCCGCCATCATCGCCACCCAAAGTCGTGGTGGTTTGTTGGGGATCATGGCGGTATCTGGGGTATTTGCTTGGCAAAAAGTAAAAAATAAAGTTTTGCTCATTAGCATGGCTGTGATACTTGGCGGGCTCTTGTTAGCCCTTGCGGGTATCTCAGATAGAGCGTCAGGTGGTGCGCAAGAAAGTGGCATTGATGCTTCTGCCATGGGCCGTATTTATGCTTGGCAAGCGGCCTGGAACATGGCTCTTAGCAACCCTTTCAGTGGTGTAGGTTTAAACAATTTTTATGTTAATTACTATTTTTATAGTCCTCATTGGGACGGAAAAAACCACGCCGTACATAGCACATGGCTGGGGGTTTTGGCCGAAACCGGTTTTGTTGGTTTTATTGCCTTTGCCACCATGGTTATTCGGCTACTCGTCAATAATATCTTGCAGGTAAAGGTGATTAATCAACTGCTGCGTGCGGCCAATGATACCAGTATCATTGCCCCTGCTTATGTGGTCAGCGCGCAGGCAACATTAGCGGGGGTTGTTGGTGTGATGGTCTCCGGCACTTTCCTCACGCAGGGTTTTACTTGGCCTATCTATATTTTGTTCGCGTTAAGTATAGCAGTGACGACCAACCTGAAACCCATTCTGCAAAAAATCGCACCGCAACCTGACTCTAACCGGGCGGAATAAGGCCATATCATTTGCATTTTGCGAGTGGCACGAAGCCTGCAATCACTCCTATATAAATAAAATGAGATCTTTTCGAAGTGATCAATAGACGCTTTTTAAATGCTCTCAAAATAATAGCGAGGATTGTCTATGTCTAGTTTGAAATATTGGGTGAAAACCAGCCCAGCGCCTTTTGCCAAAATGATTCGCATCAGCTGGCAGCCATTAAAACAACTTGAACTTCCTGTTATTCCCGTATTCAGCCGTTCGCTTTATCGGTTGCATAAATTGCTCTATGTATTTTTCACCAGCTTGTTCCGTCGTCTTTATTGGACACCTTTATTTAAGAGCCAAATTGTCGGAGGTAAAGGTTTGTACCTTTACTCTGGCATGCCGCAGCTACTTGGCAGTCTATCCGTGTCGGTCGGCAGCGGTTGTCGTTGGTCAGGTATCAGTACTGTATCAGGGCGTTGGAACAGCCCTCAAACTCCGACCTTAATCATTGGCGATAATGTTGATATCGGCTGGCAAACCAGCATTGCCGTTGGCAATCAGGTGATACTAGAAAACAATGTGCGCATGGCAGGCCGCGCCTTCCTTGCAGGTTATCCTGGTCATCCGATCAACCCAATTGAGCGCGCTCAAGGCCTACCTGACATGGAAAGCCAAATAGGAAAAATCCACCTAAAAGAAAACGTTTGGCTAGGCACAGGGGTGACGATTTTAGGCAATGTCACCATTGGCAAAAATAGCATTATTGGCGCTGGTAGTATTGTCACCCAGGATATTCCCGATAACGTGATTGCCGCAGGTGTGCCCGCTAAGGTAGTACGCGAGCTGACCCTTCAAGAACTAATATCAAGACCTAGCCTACATACCTTGGCCGATGAGGAGGTATGATCATGAAGTGGATTGTATTAGGGGAAGACTGGAACAGTCACCCAAGTAGCACTCAACATCTCTTCAAACGCCTTGTTCAGCAAGAACCAGTAGTTTGGGTAAATTCCATTGGTTTGCGTTCACCTAAGCTTAATCGGCATGACATGGCGCGAATCTACAGCAAAGGTAAGTCATTGCTGTTTGCAAATAGCAAGGCACCAGCCCAGCCGGTAGACAAGCCAACGGACATAGGCTCTCAGCCCCAAGTTATTGCGCCGCGAGTTTTGCCATTCCATCAATATCAATGGGTACGCTATTTAAATAGCTTCTCTTTGAGACAGCAAATTCATTCTACTGAGCAAGCTCAAAATAATATAACAAAATCAACGAAAGAGCTCGCCCAAACCATAGAACCAAATAGTACGAATAAGATTCTTTGGTTATCCCTACCTTCGGCGGTGGACCTGATTGGCAAATGCAATGAACAACTTTCTGTTTATTACTGTGGTGATGACTTTAGCGCCTTGGCAGGGGTTGACCATAAGGTGATAGCAAAACTAGAGGCTGAACTCATTGAAAAATGCGATGTGATTTTTGCTGCCAGCCAGTCACTTAAAGATAAATTTCCTGCTCATAAAAGCTATTTGCTAGAACATGGGGTGGACTACGATTTATTTCAACAACCCAAGCCCAAGCCGGATAACTTCCCAACAGGTAAGGTGATGGGCTTTTACGGGCAATTAGCCGACTGGGTAGACATCGAGTTATTAGAGCGAGTCGCCGATGCTTTTCCCGATTGGCACCTAATGCTTATCGGAAAAATAGATACCGATACCAGAGACTTACTGACTAAGGCTAATGTGCATCATCTGCCAGCCATGGCCCATGATGAACTGGCAGCGTATGCTCAACATTGGGATATTGCCCTACTGCCTTTTAAACATTGCCAGCAAATTGAATATTGTAATCCACTCAAGCTTAGGGAGTATTTGGCGACAGGGACTCGTATTGTGTCAACCGCCTTTCAAGCCGCTCAGACTTATCGGCAGCACATCAATCTAGTGAATCCACAGGATGACTTCATTGCTGTCATAAAACAAACGATTGAGCACGCTCATAGCACAACATCCCAAGGCGAAGAAGAACGAAAACGGTCCCAGCAAACCAGTGTCATAAAAGCATCTTGGGAGCAAAGAGCAAAAGATGTTCAGGTTATTCTTAGGTCTCACCTAAACACCCTTCATTTTAATAACCTGCTTAATGAGGTGACGTCATGATACGGACGAGTAGCTACCTTAAAAAACTCTGGGGAAGTGTCATTTACGCTTTACTCTCCCCTGCCTTATGGGCGACTGATACCATTGAAGCTGCCAGTGATACGGCCACAACGCCAGTGAGCTACAGCCTGAATATTTCTAGCCCAAAAACAAATTGGTCGTTTGGTAATGGCCTAGTATCAGGGAAACAACTGGAAGTGTCTGGCAGGGTAAAAGAGGGTGTGGCGAGAGTGTTAGTGCGTATCGACCATGCTAAAAGCCATCATTACTTTAGTCGCTTCAATCATGAGCAACTACTCCATGCAGGTCCCTTTACCTTTTATATTGATTTGGATCGTCTCAAAACAGCTCATAATCAAGATTTTTCGGCTGAGGAAATTCGTCGGATTTATCTCAGCCCCCTCACTGGCAAGTTAGATATTCAACAGGTTAAGATTCTTGCTAAACCTAAAGCGCCTAACGCCATAAGAGGGTGGGATTTTAGCCCAATTTTAGCTCAGTCTGCCTGGGGTTTTTATAGTGTCACACCGGATTCTACTTGGCAGTCCATTGGTGGTCACAGCAACACTAAACCCAAACAGCCGATTCTCCAAGGCTCACTTCGGGGGCGGGATCGACCCTATCATGATGAACTGATTCGTGATGGCATAGAGGGACTAAAACAGGTGATTTTGCCATTAGAAAATGGACTATGGCGGGTCACCTTGTGGACCCAAGACATTGGAGAATGGGAATACCTTCCCCACCCCCTCGAACGACAAATCACCCTAAATAAACAACGGATATTGGATGAAAGCCTGAGCGCCGAAAGCTGGCGAAAGCAATATTATTTTCAACCATTAGGGCTTCAACACAGCGACATACTGGCCTATCAGCAAGGCGATGTTGAGCCAATCCATCAAGCTTTCTGGCGACAAATTGGCAGAAAACGGGGCGACCCTATTGATGCCATCGTCGAAATCACCGATGGCCAACTCAATATAACCCTAGAAAGCCCTTCACCAGCAGGGCTTTTTTTATCGGCTGTCATTGCCACACCATGGAACCATCAAGCTGAACAACACCTAGCCACTTTTGATCAACTCAGAGAGCAGGCCTTTAAGCAGCGTTGGCCCATTGTTGCTCAGCCTAATTTATCCCTAGAAGCATTAACCGATGTCATTAAGTGGGGGCAAGATACGCCACTCATTGCACAAGGTGAACTTATTAGTCTGCAAGTCACTATCCCACAAAATATGGGGGCCCTTAAGCAATTTATTTTACCTCTGAGTAATGTCTTTTGGTTTAAACAAACACCACGCTTAAGTCGTGTGGGTGGTCAAGAAAATGCACTGACATTAAAAAGTCAATTGTCTTCCTTTGACCCACATGAGAAAGCCCCCTCACAGGATGAGGTATGGATCATTATCGGAGAAGTCTCTAAAAACACTCATGCTCCGACGCTTGCCAAGGGTAAATTAATTTTTGAGCAAGGTGAGTTATCAACCACCTTTATACCGCTTAACATGACCTTACCCCAAGCTCAACAGCCTGTGGGATTGTACCTTGATTACGCGCCTCACCTGAGTTGGTTCTCCTCACAAGACGCCGAGCAACAGGCTAAGCAAGACTATCGCTTTTTTAAACAGTTTGGCTTAACTGGGGTCGCCCCAGCACTGCCAACGCCTAATACATCAAGCGAGAGTATCCAAGGGTTTAAACGCGCGGCTCAGCTGCCCTTATTAACTGGCTTATTGCCACCGTTTCCAGCTTACACACCATTAAAGCGCATGCTCACTCAGCCCCTCCCAGAGCTACTAGAAACTCTGGCAGCGTTAAACTCATTAGATTCAATTCTCTTGTGGTCATTGGGAGATGAGCCCGGACTCTTTCCAGATTTGGACAAAAAGCTAATGGCGCTAAATACCAAATTAGCGAAAAGCCGACCGAGTCTACAACGCTATGCGCAACTGAATCATAAACAACACGACAAGCTTGCAGCGCAATTTCCTCATCTATTAATCAATCAGGGTTATGATCTATCCGCATCTCGCTTCGCCGATTTGCAAACCCAAGGTAGCGATTATTATCTTTATAATTTAGACAATCTCCGAGCAGCGGCTGGCCATTATTTATGGCGAAGTAAGGCAAAGGGTTTTTGGCAATGGCATGCCAGAATGCCAACCGCCCATCCCTATGATCCAACCGATGGACGTGAAGATGATGTGCAGTTTTTAATGCCCACAGAGCACCATGGAAAACAAATCATCATCCGTAGTGACTTACTAAGTCTACGCACTGGCATTAACGATTTACGCTGGTTAACTTGGCTTTCGCAAAATGCAAAAAAACATATTGATTTTGCAATTCTAGAACAGGAAATAGCGCAATCTATTTCCATGTCATACAAAAACAACCCCTTTAAAAACAATGATTTAAATATAAATATCGCTAAAATTAAGAGACTGGCACAAAGGCTGCAATTACCTCAATAAGTTTATTTTTTTCATTTGAGGTCATCATGCATTTAGCTATACAAGCACGATTATATCGCCTGCTTTGTGCCGCTTGGAGGCATAGATACCTATTAGTGATCCCACCATTGATCTTGCCTATCTTTGGCTTTTTGCTATCCAACGTTGTGCCTAAGGTGTACGACAACCACACTTCCTTCTTGATTCAAGAAAGCGCTACTTTAAACCCTTTTTTGAAAGATTTATCCGTCGACTCACAGATACAGCAACGTATGAAGGCCCTCGATACCTTGTTACACAGCCGTCATATTTTACAGCGTGTGGCAGAAGAAGAAGGTTTGTATCCAGAAAATGCCACAGATTACCAAAAAGATCGGGTGATCAATCGCTTATCAAGCAATTTAAAAGTTGCGCTATTTGGCTCTGATTTAATTCGCGTGTCTTACCACAGTAACACTCAACAGGGCATGGATAGCTTATTAAGAAAGGTCAGAGACGTTTTTATTGAGCAGTTATTAGCCCCTGAACGCAGCTCTATGACAAATTCAGAAGCGTTTTTGTTGGCTCAATTGGAAGAGCAACGCATGCATTTAGAACAAGCGGAAAGCGCCTTGGCTAACTTTAAATCAAAACACACCATGCAGTTGCCTAGCCTCTTCAACAATAACGTCTCGTCGATTTCTGAATTACGCCAACTCATTGCGCAAAAAGAAATCGAATTTGCCGGTCAAGAAGCTGTAATGGCGAGTTTGCATACGCAGTTGATTCGCAATAATCCGCTTATTGCACAAATAGAGAGTGACATTGTTAGCCACAAACGCGAATTAAGCACCCTACTTTCTCGTTATACCCCTCAACACAGTAAGGTCATCATTGCTAATGCCATGCTGAGCCGTTTAGAGCGAGAACTTCATGACCTCATAACGCTTACTGATCAAATTGACAGCATTGAAGAGCTTGAACGTCTTTGGTTAGCCACAGGCAAAGCCCTAGAAACGCAATCGGAAAAAGTTGCCACCGCCCTCAACTTGGCACAAAACAACGAAATAGAATCCGCCAAACTGCGTTATTCACGACTAAAACAAGAGCTCAACCAATTGCATAAACAGCATGACGATCTACTGCAATTAATTAACAGCAGCAGTGGTATTGAACAGCAACTACAAACATTAAGTCGTGATTTGAAAGTACAAGATAAGGTTTACCAAGAAACCTTGAATCGCTATGAACGCGCTAAGGTAACCGGAGCACTTGGGGAGTTCGAGCAAAAAGATCGCATTAAAATAATTGATAAGGCCTATGTGCCTTCTGGGCCGAGCAACATGCCAACCCTTTTGTATGTTGTGCTCGGCGTTATAGCTGGCATTGGTTTAGGAGTGGGCACTGCCATTGTATTAGAAGTCACTAACTCCCAATTGCGCTACATAAGTGAAGTACAAGATATCGCTAAGGTGCCCGTATTAGCCCGCATTCCTAAAATCAAGGACGATTATAACCTATTGGATTTAGATCACCTTGACAGTGACACAAACAAAACCAATCGCATACGTAAGGCGCTAAATTATTTTTCTCGCTTTAAAAAAGAATAAGCAAACAGGAGACATTCCATGAAAATTATCGAAGTTGTACAACACCTTGCTCCAGGCGGCATTGAAACCTTGGTGCTAGAACTACAAAAGGTTTATCAGTCCCTTGATAAAGTCATCATTATTAGTCTGGAGAATAATCAGCAGCAAGCCCTAACCGATTGGCAGCGCTTAGAAGACGTGCAATGTGAATTGATTTTTCTCAACAAACAGCCTGGCCTGAAGTACGGCATTGTTAAGCAACTGATTGCTTTGTTTAAGCAGCATAAACCTGATGCGGTTCATACTCACCATATCGGCCCTTTACTTTATGCTGGACTGGCAGCTAAACATCTAAAACTTCAGTCAGTCATCCATACCGAGCATGATGTATGGCATTTACAATCAAGTCGTAAACGCCATTTATTGCAATATGCCTTACTTAACTACATCAAACCAAAATTAGTGGCAGATGCTGAATATGTTGGCAAAGCACTTTCCAAGCTGTTTCCAAAGCACCGCAACCATGTTATTTCCAACGGTATTGATATTGATGCTTTTTATCCAAGTAGTTTGGTCACCGCACGCAAAAAAATGGGCTTACCCACAGATGTAAAAATCATTGGTTGTGCGGCACGATTGGTACCCGGTAAAGGCCATTTGGCATTATTAACATCCCTTACGAAGCTACCAAGCTCAGTTCATTTGGCATTGGCTGGTGACGGCCCTTTAAAAGCAGCCCTAATGAAACAATGCAAAAAATTGAAAGTGGAGCAACAGGTTCATTTTTTAGGCAGCCTGGATAACATGGCCGCCTTTTATCGCTGTCTTGATGTCTTTTGCTTAGCATCCGAAGCAGAAGGTTTACCGCTTTCACCCTTAGAGGCCCAAGCCTGCAATGTACCGGTAGTCGTCACGGATGTAGGCGGCTGTCGAGAAGCGGTTTGCCCTCATACTGGTTTGTTAGTGCGCCCAAAGGATCAAGAAGCATTAACCAATGGGCTAAAAACGGTTCTCAGTAGGAAGCTGTTAATGTTAAACCATCGCCCCCGTGACTTTGTGAAAAAAGAACATTCTTTAAGAAATATGGCCCATCTATATCGACAGTTAATGATAAAAAGAGGTAATGAAAAATGGCTATAATCCTATTTATCTCTATTTTTAGCCTATCTGCTTTGGTGATTCTATATCATCATTTTGGCTACCCCGTGATGCTTAAGTATTTGGTAAAAAAGAAAACATCACAGCACATCGAACAAAAATCAGCATCTTTATCGACTAAAGAATACCCATCCATTGCCTTGGTGATTCCGGTTTATAACGAAGCCAATGCGATTGCTGAAAAGGTCCGTAACTTGGCGTTTTTAGACTACCCTCTGGACAAATTGCAGGTACATTTGATCTTTGACGGCTGCACTGACCACTCCTATGAGCTTGCGCATCAAGCATTGCAAGAGCCCATGTGTAAAACACTTTCTTGTGAACTTCATAATGAGTCCGTCAATCGCGGTAAACTGGCGCAATTAAATCAGCTTATACCAAACCTAGAAGCCGATATTATCGCTCTATCGGATGTTACCGCTTTGTTATCCATTGACGCGTTGCAAATAGCCGCTGGGCACTTTGCTAATAAAGACGTTGGTGCGGTATGTGCCACCTATCGGTTTTTATCGAATGGAGAACAACAAGAAACCGCTTATTGGCAATATCAAACGGCGATTAAATTAAGAGAAAGTCTGTTGGGCTCAACATTAGGTGCCCATGGGGCCTTTTATTTATTCCGTAAAGCATTATTTAACGGCTTGCCAAGCGACACTATTAATGATGACTTTATCTTACCTTGCCAAATTATTAAGCAGTCTCAACGGGTCATTTATGATGACAATATGGTCGCAGTAGAAATAGAACCCAGCGACCTTGAGCAGGACTTTAAACGCCGTGTGCGCATCAGTGCAGGGAACTTTCAACAAAGCATCAGATTGAGCTCCCTCTTGCATCCTAAACACGGCATTACCGCTTTTATGTTTTTTTCTTGTAAATGGATTCGTCCCTTTATTCCCGTCTTTTTTATCGCTGCCTTGCTGTCGTCTTACTTCATGAGCTTAGAGTCTATCTGGTTTGCTCCCTGCTTTTATGGACAAATAGGGATTTATTTTCTGGTCTTGGCGCAACATTTGCTCAAGTCAAATAACCATATTCTCATTAAGCTTCATTACTTGGTAACAGGTCATCTACTTAGTTTGATTGGAGCAGTAAAATATATAACGGGTGCTTATAACGCCCCTTGGAGGTAATACCATGAATACTCAAACACTTTCCCTAACAAAATTTGCTCACTTTATTCCCCTAAGAGTACGCATTGCCAAGCGCGCTTTCGACCTAGTGGTGGCTATTAGTCTATTACTGGTAACCCTGCCTCTTTGGCCCCTGTTAATGATCGCCATTAAAGTCGATTCAGCAGGCCCCATTTTCTTTGTTCAGCAACGTATTGGACAGGCCAACGCCAACGCCTACAGCCTGTTTAATATGATTAAATTTCGTACCATGATCCAAAATGCCGAAGCAAAAACAGGCCCAGTGTGGGCCTCTAAAAACGACCCAAGAATCACTAAAATTGGCAACTTCATGAGAAAAACACGATTGGATGAATTGCCGCAGCTCTTTAATGTACTTAAAGGTGAGATGTCTATGATAGGTCCGCGCCCAGAGCGTTCTGGCATTATGGGGAAATTAGAACAAAAGATCCCGTTATTCAATGAACGTACTTATGGCGTATTGCCCGGTATTACAGGCTTGGCTCAAGTCTATCAAGGTTATGATGAGACCATTGAAGACAGCCGTAATAAGCTCGGTTATGACCTTTCTTATTCGGTATCCATGGCAAGTCTAGGTGGCTGGTTGCGAATGGACTTATTGATCCTTTGGAAAACCATCAGTGTAGTACTGCTAGGGCGCGGCCAATAATCTGATCAAACACTTTTACGACTCGACAAAAGCAATACCGCAAACCTGTTTCGCTCAACCAAATGATAAGCAGGTTTGCAATTCGCAATCACCCTTCGCAATTTGCAATTTTCCTTTCTAAAAAAACCATTAGCTTTCCTATAAAAGACAAATAAATATTTTAAATTCAATTAAAACAATGATTTATAAAAAAATAAAAAATTGGCCCGAAGCATGCAATCTACTTGTTATTGTCACTCAACAACAAGGATTAACTTATGTATCACTCTCATTACACCCTCAATGATTACGAAGTATTAGAGATTAAAGGCGAACTAGACTGTGTCACAGTAGCAGAAAGGAAAGAGTTGATTGAAAACGTTCCTACCGTCTTTGACTGCAACATTGTCTTTGACCTTTCCCAAGTGACTTTTATCGATTCCTCAGGCATTGGTGTCATCGTTTACCTATTTAAGCGTCTTAGGGAACAAGGTCGAGAACTGATTCTAGTGGGCCTAAGTGGGCAGCCAAAAGAGCTCATGTCGCTACTTCGAATAGACCGGGCCATCCCAGTTAAAGATAGTGCCCGCAGCTGTTTGGCGTCATAAACAAACACGATGCTGATAAAGGAGACTTCAATGAAAACCCTAGCTTACTGTTTGATTCTTGGTTCTGCTGTCATGATGACCAGCGGCTGCCAGCATAATGTTATCCCTAAGCCCGTTTATCCCTATGATATAAAGCAGGTGGAAACAAACCGTGTTGCCGATGCGCTACGAATCGCCAGTGTTAGAATCGCTCAGCTTAATCGTGTGGGTGGCGCTGAATGTATTCCTGCACGGCTTTATCGCATGCAACAACTCGCAAGAAAAATTCGCGGGGAACACGAAAGCGGACTCGATCAGGATGCCTTGCTCAACTTACGCATACTCGACCAACATATACGAGACGCCGAAGATGGTCTCGCTTATTTGCAGATTAACACTGCTTGTCAGCAATACGTTCAAGACTTACGTTTAGTCGCCCTACAACCTCTCCTCAAACAAATTGCTGAGCAAACCTTTACCACAGGCCAAGCGAATCTCCCGGCAGGTATGTCGTTATTGCTAGATGATTTAGCAAAATGGTTGCTAGCACACCCTGCTTATCAAGTATCTTTGGTGGGCCATACAGATGCAATGGGGGAAGCTCACAAAAACGAAAACTTGGCTTTAGAACGCGCTTTTACACTTTCTAACTATCTTAAAGCGCAACATGTGCCAGACTATCAAATAGCAATAAATGCACAGGGGGAGCTTAACCCTATTAGCAGTAATGCTAGTGAATCAATGCGTTACAAAAATAGAAGGGTTGAAGCAACTGCCATTCTCTTAATTCCAAGCCAAAAACTTGAGAGCAAGGTCAAAGAATGGCCATCAGTAACGGACATCTGGAGAGGGAAGTAAAATGCAACCGTTCACTCAATTTATGAAGGGCAAGTTGATCTTAATCAAATGGATGATGATCTTTTGTTTAGCCTACACCAGTGTTGGTTTTGCGGAAACACAATCCTTAATTCGTCCCGGTGATATGTTAAGCATTGAGTTTTTAGGTGAATCAGGCTTTGATGCTCCCTTTCCGGTAGACCGTCAGGGTAATATCGTCCTTCCAGAGGTCGGTTTAATTACCTTATCTGGGCTTACTATAGAAGACGCTCAGCAACTGATTCAGGTGCAGCTATCATCCCGTTATTTGAATACCGATAAACTTCGTTTGACCATGCTTTCCCAGCGTTTACTGGTCACCGTGTTAGGCTATGTCAAAGCCCCAGGAGAAGTGGATATTCCAGGTGATGGGTCATTGCAAATGGCCCTGACCGCCGCGGGCGGTATTAAACCCGGCGGCCAACTTAATAAATTGCAAATTCGTCGCGGTGATGACATTACTGTAGTCGATTATAAGCAATACCTAGATTCTGGGAATGAAAGCCTAATACCCGCCCTGCAACCACTGGATATTATTTTTGTACCCTCTTCTCCTCTTACCGGAAATGTAGAGGTAGAGTTCGATGCCGCCAGTTTATTATCTGGTGGCGATGCCGCAGAAAAATCTCAATCTGTAAAAATATTTGGTGAAGTTCATAAACCCGGTTCATTTACCTATGATGCCGAGCAAAACATTGTCGACATGCTGATGCGTGCCGGCGGCGTAACACGCTTCGCTAGCGTGGAACAAATTCGCTTAATTACCGATGGCGACCCCATCTTATTTGATCTCAAAGACTATCTTGATGGCGGTAGCAAGGTGAACCTGCCTTTGGTTGCTCCCGGCGCGACCTTATTTGTGCCGATGAAAGAAGAAGAGGTAAAAACCGGTAACCGTACTGTCTATGTCATGGGGGAAGTGTTTCGCCCCGGTGCCTATGAAGTTAAAGGCGAAGCGTCTTTCTTTGAAATACTTGCGAATGCTGGTGGCCCCAGTCGTTTTGCTAGAACCCGAGAAATTCGGATTATTCGTCAGAATGGTCAAGTGTCAAATTTTGATTTACAGGCCTACACCGAAGGCTTATCGGTTGCGGAGGTTCCAAAAGTTGCTCCGGGAGACGCCATTTTTGTGCCAGAGAAAAACGACATAAATCAAACCTCTTGGCTGAAAATCACACCAGATAACGCAGTACATGTGATTGGTGCTGTTACCCAACCGGGTCGTTATGAGTGGTCCGATGAAATGGGCTTAATGGATTTAATTGCCGAAAGTCGTGGCCCAGCAAAAGATGCCGACTTAAAACGCTTAACCATTAAACGCCGTAATGAAGCTCCTGTCACTTATGACCTAGCCGCTTATTTTAAAGGTGAAAACCGCCTGCCTCTACCGCAATTACAAGGTGGCGATAGCGTTATTATTCCCCGGGTGCCGGAATTACCCTCGGGAAACAAAGCCGTTTGGACTCGACAAATCAGTGAAGAATCTGTCTTCGTATTAGGCCAAGTAGGCGTACCAGGGCGTTATCATTTTACCGACCAACAGAGCTTCCTTGATGTTTTAGCGGCAGCCAATGGGCCCAGCGAACAAGCAGACCTTAGGGCCGTACGAGTGATTCATCGTAATGCCAAAAAAGTACAGCTCACAGAAGTCGATTTGGCGCTGTATTTTGAAACCGGCGACGAGACCTTATTACCAGCATTGCAAGCTGGCGATACTATTTTTATTCCTGGTAAAGAGCTCATTGATTACGAACGCCAAGCATCACGTTCCGTGCGTGTCATGGGCTCCCTTAATAGTCCGGGTCATTATCGCTTTAACGATGATATGAACCTACTGGATTTACTCGCTCGTGCGGGGGGGCCGACGGATAAGGCCAACATCGAAGACATTCAGATACTCCATCAAGGCTGCTGTGAACCAACCACCACCCACTTCAATCTTAAAGAATATTTGGACAACCCTGAAAACAAGTTATTGCCCATCGTTCGCTCAGGAGACACGGTGTATTTACCTTCAAATGACAATGGTACTTGGTCACAGGCCATGTCTTTGGTGCGTGACTTTCTTAGTATCGCCACCTTGCTTGTTTTACTTCTATAGGAGCATCAAGATGAACACATTTCCGGTTAACTACGTAGAGCTTGAAAGTATCTACCAATCTTTAGAAAAGTATCGCTATCAATGCATTAGTCTAAGCGGAGCCCATGGTTCATGTGGCACGTCGATGATGGCGTATGCCTTGGCAAAACGTTATCAAGCTAATGGCTATAAAGTCTTGCTGATTGATGTCAACCTCCACCAACCGAGCTTAGATAAGCGACTTGGCCTAATAAGACAGGACTGGCAAGTGGGACAAGACAATAAATCGGCCATTTACGCACCGTCTGTGGAGGGCACAGATTTTTTATCGGCTCCCCTAAGTAACACGGCGTCATCCAGTTTCAGGGACCCTGTAGCCATACAGCATTCCGTCGCAGAATGGTTGACCAGCTATGATAGAGTGATCTTTGATACTTCGCCTATCAGCACCAGTAATTATAGGGATATTCCAACGAATTTAATCTGTGCCGCTGCGGATGCTTCTATTTTAATGATTAAGAGTGAATTTACTTCCCAAGCCATTTTACAAGAATGCTGCGATAAATTTGCCCAAGCCAATGCGAATTTAATCGGTGTCGTGATGAATGATATGGACTTCCCTTCTTTGGCAGATGAAATGCTACGAGAAACACAGCGCATATCCACCCATCTGCCTTGGCTTCAACGTGCTTTGCAGAAGTTCATTCGTCAATCTGGTTTTTTAAACTTTAGGGCTTAATTCTATGTTAACTTTCAAAACCGCATTGTGGTTACAACTGGTGATAATGGAGACGGTGCTCGTCGCTGTTTTATCCTTAAGCACTTTTACCTTTGATATCACTTTCATCACTATGGCCTTGTCATCCCCCATTTTGGTGACCCTGATATTCCATACCTTGGCCCAGAAACAATTTTTGTCCCATAGAAAACAAGAAATAGAACATCTAGAAGCGTTACAAGCTAAATTACAGGCCACGGCAAGAAATGCCACAGATAATCATTCTGTTGAAACGACGCAGCTTGAAACACAATCGGCAAAAGAAGACCATGACATTACTCTCGCCGCCCTAGAAAATATGCCGGAAGGGGTATTGATATACCAACAAGATTCACTGCTTTTTGCTAACCCTAGTGCCATGAATATATTCAAAGTCGATCACCTAAAAGCACTTAATATCGATCAATACTTCCCCAGTGATTTGCAAAAAAACCTACAGCTAAGCAGACAAACAGGCGCACCGTTTTTATCCGCAACCTATAATATTATTGATAACCAACTCACCGTGAAGCAAGCAAGAATAAGAGTCACCATAGACAAAGACTATTGCTTTGTGTTCATTGAAGACCTGACCTCATCTGCATCTCCCAGCTCAATTGCCGTACCTAAGAAAAAGGGATTGTCTGGAAAAAACATTCTTCTCGTGGAAGACAGCCCTGCCAATCAGATGTTAATGAAAGGTCAACTTGAAACCCAAGGGGCTTCGGTAGACTGTGCGGATGATGGTGTACAAGGTATTAATCAAGCAAAGCTGAAAGCTTACGACCTTATTCTCATGGATTTGCAAATGCCGACAATGGACGGCATTAACGCCGCAAAGCATATCAAAGACCTACCGCAACATACCATGACACCGATTATTGCTATGTCCGGTACTCGAAATGAAGAGATCGATAAGGCGATTCAGCAAGTGGGCATTGAGGCTTTCATACATAAACCTGTTTCCAACAATGATCTAATAAAAACCTTAAGTGATTTTTTTGAGCGCGCTCACAGCTCTGTTAATGCATCTCATAAAGAAAACTCAGCCTCACAAGAGCTTCCCTTTGACCAAGATGTAATCATGCAAATGCAGCAAGATATCGGCAAGCAGCGGACAAATGACATGACCCATGTTGCTATCGAAGAAATCGAAAAGCGCCTAACGACATTAGAACAAGGCATTCATGACAGCTCTCTTCTGGACCTGAAGCGCCAAGCACACACCATCAAAAGTACCGCTGCTAGCTTTGGGCTCATGTCCCTGTCCGCGCTTTGTCACTTAATCGAATTAAATTGTCGCGATGGTAGAGATGAAGAAATAGCAACACAGACCGCACAAGCAAGAGAAATTTTTGATTGTGGTAAAGAAGAACTGTTAGCGTTTTACACTAATGCCGAGCAGGAATAACCATCAGCAGGAATAACTATGTTTGCGCCTAAATCTATACATTTCCAATACTCAGATAATCTGCCTAGAAGAGCACGACAAGGCCTGCAAAACATGTTACTGCACGCTCCTCTAAAAGATTCTGAGCGTAATAAAATATTATTGGCCGTTACTGAAATTTGTACCAACTACATCCGACACAGCCAAACAAAGCCAACGCAAATACAACTGAATATGAGTTGGAGCAAAACGCTATTTCAGCTCAACATTGATGATAATGGAAGTCCAATACCCGACGACTTTGAGATTAGCAGTCTAGATGATCTCTTGGCTGCTGAACCAAATACCAGTGGTTATGGTATGGCCATACTTAAATCTGAATTTGATCTATGTGACTATCAGCGCTTTGCTGATCAACAAAAGAATTCTTGGCAGCTCAGCCTATTCATAGCGGATACTTCCCAACGTTATAAAATCGCCATCATCGATGATGATGCCTTACAATTAAATATGCTGAACATGTACCTTGAAGAGCATCAAACCTTCCTTTTCGACTCGCCGATCAGTGCCTATGACTGGCTTAAACACAATCATGTGGACATCATTGTCTCTGATGTTTACATGCCTGAAATGGACGGCTTAGCCTTTCGTGAGCGCCTAAGAGATATTTCACACCTTAATACCACCCCCTTTATTTTTCTGACAGCTGATAATCAGGAAGCATTAGAGAGTAATATTTTTCGTAGCGACATTGATGACTTCATTTTAAAGCCGGTGCAAAAAACAAAAATTCTCAATGTGATAGAAAGGGTCATACAGCGCAGCCATAATTTGCTGCTACAGGCCTATACCCTGCTCGATTCAGAGGTAAAGCAACAACTGCGTAAGCCCATTGATGCCGCCCATAAAAATGATCGTTATCGTATGGCCTCTTTTTCACGTAGCGCCCATATTGGTGGTGGGGATTGCTGGCATATAGAGACAAACCAAGATAAAAACAACGTGCATGCGATTCTCTGCGATGTCATGGGACACGATATCAAAGCCTGCTTTAACGCCTCACGACTACATGGCTTTATTCAAGCCATGTCTACACTGCCGCTATGTCACTTAGACGCACCGTCTTATTCTTTACAACTGTTCAATGCAACCAATACTTGGTTAAGCAAATCCGCCCCTGAAATCATTACCACAATGCAATGCCTGTCCATCGAAAAAGAGCAGATATATTTGACCAATTCAGCAGGCTTACCACCCTTTATTATTTCCCAAAATGGCCATTTAGCCTCTTTACCAATTACCGGCCCCTTACTAGGCTTATATAGTGACCCAGATTTTTCTCCAACGCCCGTTATGATGGACGTAGGCGAGTCGATTCTGTTATTTACCGATGGTCTGGTCGAGGTGCCAAATAAACCAGAGGAAGAGCAACAACGCTTAAAGCACCTTAGCGAGCAAATCCAGTATGCCAAGAGGCACCATCACCCTCTTGCGGAATGCATAGAGACATTTTTAGAAGAAATCCCCCTAAATGACGATATAAGCGTTATCTTAATAGAGAAAATAGCCTAACAAGGGGTTACAGAGGATAAATATGAAGGATACGGATGCATCAATACTCATTATAGAAGACAGCCCAACACTCTCTAAACTCTATAAAAGCTATTTAGAGGATCAGTCCTATCAACTAGCGCTTGTCGACACGGGTCAAGATGCGCTTAATAGCATTTCGCAGCATACCTATGACATAGTGTTATTGGACCTGCAATTACCCGATATGAATGGCATTGACATTCTTAAATCGATTCATCAACGGAAACTGCCCTGTTCTGTGATTATTATCACCTCCCATGGATCAGTAGAATCCGTTGTCGAAACCATGAGCTATGGCGCCCTCGATTACTTAGAAAAACCTTTTAATGCGAATCGCTTACTGACAACCGTTCAAAACGCCCTTAAAAACACCCAACTTGAAAAACAACTGCAAACCCTGAAAGACAACTTTGAACGTAATAAGTTTGTCGGCTTTGTCGGCCAATCAACGCCGATGCAACGGGTTTACAACATCATAGAAAGTGCTGCCCCTAGTAAAGCGACCGTCTTTGTCACTGGAGAAAGCGGTACAGGTAAAGAGGTCTGCGCAGAAGCCATTCACAAACTCAGCCCCCGTAAGGGACAGCCCTTGGTTGCACTTAACTGTGGCGCTATTCCCAAAGACTTAATGGAAAGTGAAATCTTTGGCCATATCAAAGGCGCTTTCACTGGCGCTGTGGCCCCAAGGCAAGGAGCTGCAGAACGTGCTAATAAAGGGACATTATTTTTGGATGAAATCTGTGAAATGGACATGGATTTACAGGTCAAATTACTGCGTTTTATTCAAACAGGCACCTATCAAAAAGTTGGCAGCAGTGAAATGCAAAAAGTCGATGTGCGTTTTGTCTGCGCCACTAACCGGGATCCGCTTAAGGAAGTGGAAGCCGGACGCTTTCGAGAGGATCTCTACTATCGATTGCACGTTATTCCGATTCCCCTACCGCCATTACGCGAGCGAGAAGCGGACATTATTATGTTAGCCAGACATTTTTTAAAACTTTACGCCAAAGAAGAAGAGAAACCTTTTTCTCAATTTACTCCCAAAACAGAAGTCGTGTTAAACAGCTTTCATTGGCCGGGCAATATCCGACAATTACAAAATGTCATTCGGAATATTATTGTCTTAAACGATGGTGATACTGTTGATACAGAGATGTTGCCTCCGCCGCTTAATGACCTTACCCAGAATATTCAGGTACGAACCCGATCAGCAGCGCCTATTAGGCAAGAGGAAGCGATTAGCGATAACCCCATCAGCCATGATGAAACAAATTACGAAATCGCCAGCACAATGAATGACGCTTCAACATCATTAGATAGTGCTTTCAAGCCACAAACCCACGATGCTATTCAGCCCCTCTGGATGGTTGAGAAAAATGTCATAGAGCGGGCGATTGCCCTATGTGATGGAAATATCCCGCAAGCCGCTGCACAGCTGGAAGTCAGCCCATCGACGATTTATCGAAAAAAACAACAATGGGACAGTATGTAAAGGGGCGAAGGCATATATTCGCGGCAAGCCGCGTTTCAACTTGAAGGGAGATTATTGGGTTCCAGCTTAAAGTTTTGTTACATCGCCATTATTTCTGGTTGATACGCCCCGTCGTATCAAACAACTCAAGGTAGTCCATCAATTTGAAAGACAAGCCATCAGGTATGTTCTCTCTAGGGTTACCAACAAAAGGATAAAGCGGTTTCGGTTGTTTTTGATGCCTAGCAGCAACGACACGCTTTTTCACACTGGTGAATTCTGAGGTCTCAGGTGTTTGGCTGAGCTTAAAATATGACACACACGTTAAGAGTTCCATAAGGAATACTCGCTTTAAATGCACCTTTTCTTCTGCCAGAAAACAAAATGGCCTTCTGAATCAGAAGGCCATTTTTTTGCACTGCTTGCTATCAATAATAGTACTTAACCCTCCATAAACTGGTGGTTGATGTAAGCATGGAGGTTGCTAATGTGCTGCTCCATCCAGACTGACAAGCCGTGCAGTTCGGTCACCTTGTCTCGGTAAAGAGATAAGGTTTCGATGGTTTTACTGACTTCATGAATGGGCAAGACCAACAAGTCTTCGTCGGGCGCCATGGGCTGGGTGGCTTTACCCAATGCTTGATACTGGTCTAGGTCGGCTTGCTTGACCTGCGCCTCTATTGGTAAGGGAATGGCGGTCGTTGCTCTCATGGCTTGACCCACCGCCCGTCGAACAAAGGGCCTGTCTTGAATCGCAATGTAAGCATGTTGTGGGGTATCGCAGTCTCTAAGGTAGTCACCCACTTGTCGGCCTAGCTCGCCCTCTTCTTCCATCGCCATTTCATAGGCCATATCGAGACTGAGGAAATAGTCCTTGGTTTTCTGCACACTGGCGTTTGCGTCTGACGCGGGCCGCATCAGGTTGTCGAT
>NZ_JAEMNX010000012.1 GCF_016463975.1 Marinomonas transparens
GCTTGCGCCTGTTTCGCAAGCTCAACGCGTCGGCGCGAATCTAATGCCAATGGCATATACATTACATTATCCAATGGGCTCAGAAGCGACCTTTTATTCGCCGCTGGTGCTTGCCATCACCGATGGTGTATAGCTAATATTTTTGTCGATCTGTAAGGAAGGGATTATATGGCTATTATAAAATTATTCAAAACTTGATTGACCCGGCCTCTTAAAGAGGATTACAATGGGCCTCGTTTAAAAGAGTTGGCAATATTTATGTCCAGAGTTGCGAATAATACGTCAGTATGTTCGGTCCTGTTAAGTCATAAGTAATACCGAGTTTTTTTAGCACTATATCGTAGATGATAACATTTGCGTATAAATTAACTTAACCTACAGGATAAACAGACATGTCTGACGTAGTAACTGGTACAGTAAAGTTCTTCAACGAAACTAAAGGTTTCGGTTTTATCACTCAGGATTCAGGTCCTGATGTTTTTGTTCACTTCTCTGCAATCAACACTTCTGGTTTCAAAACTTTGGCTGAAGGCCAAAAAGTTGAATTCCAAGTAGCTCAAGGCAAAAAAGGCCCTGAAGCTCAAAACGTTACTCCTTTATAAGGTAACGTTGCTGAGGATTCTCTCAGCAGTGCGAATGCTAAAAAGCGACTTTTAAGTCGCTTTTTTTGTTTTTGTAGGAAATGAATATGTTCTAAATTGAAATGTTAATGTCTTATATCTGTATTAATGAATGAAAGGCATTGTTGGTATCTAGGGGGAAGGGTATGGCAGCGAAGTCATTACAGGAACAGCTTTTAGGGGTTGGTTTAGTTGATAAAAAGAAGGTGAAAAAGCTTAAAGCTGAAAAGTTACAGCATAAGCAAAAAGTAAAAAATGGTAAGGCTTCCTTAGACGATAATAGTGATCGTCAAGCTGAGTTGAAACGCCAAAAAGAAGAAAAGGTAGAAAAGGATCGTAGCCTCAATTTGGAGCGTCAAAAATTGGCTGAGCAGAAAGCGATTCAGGGACAAATTAGACAAATGATAGAACAGAACCGTGTTCGTAAAGAGGATGGGGATATTGCTTATCATTTTACAGATGATAAAAAAGTAAAGAAGTTGTACGTCAGTCAAACTATGCACAACGAATTGACTTATGGCCGTTTGGCAATTGTTAAACTCGATGGTCTTTATGAGTTACTTCCAGAGCCTGTGGCTTTGAAAATTAACGAGCGTGATGATAACTATGTGCTGGTTTGTAACAGCAGGGTTGAGCGCGTAGAGGATGAAGAAGATCCATATGCAGAGTTTCAAATTCCTGATGATTTGATGTGGTAAGCACTGTTTTATTACCTTCTACTTTTTCATTTTGATCAGGGTGGCGCTAGTCTTACCCTGATTTGTCCATTTTTCTGTATATCCTGCTTAAATTTCATTTGTTTTTTGCTTTAAGTGGCGCGGCTTTCTCTCATATTTACACATAATTTTCGAATCTATAGTCGTTAAGTTGATAAAAATTGTTAGGAGTGTGCAAGTATAGCTTATTATGTGAAGTTTTATATTATTGATTAATAAAGATTTTTATCTTTTTTTTAGATATTCATTAATGATTCCATTTCCTTTTTCTTTGTTATTTTTCATTAAAAAAGACCTTAAATCGAATTTAGTATGCAAGTAGTTTGCGTGATGTTGCCTATTTTTGAGATTTGTTTAGATTATTGATCTGTTGCTTGCATGTATCAAGCGCTCACAAAAAGAACGCGTACTAACATCTATAAGGGAAACGAGAATGAAAAAATCAATTATCGCTATTGCTGTTTCTAGTGCTGCATTTGCTGCTATTTCTGCTCATGCTGCTGAAGAGTCTACAGTAGATATCTACGGTAACATCCAATATGCATATACAAACGCTGATGCTGGTAGTGACTTTGTTGATAACGGGTCAACTATTGGCTTGAAAGGTGAAACTAAAATCAATGATGATTTAACGGCTTTTTTCAAGTACGAACTTGAAGCAGATGCTGACGAAAAAGATGGTGACGTTAGTGTTGGTCTTGATCAGGCCTTTGTTGGTTTGAAAGGTAATTTTGGTAAGGCTCAAGTTGGTTCGTTTGATACAATTTACAACAACGCTATCCAAGATTCTGTGGATCAGTTTGAAAATCTTGGTTTTAAGAGTGGCGACAAGAGCTCTGAAGGTGACACTGTCGCTTATTTCTCTCCTTCTATGAATGGTTTTGAAGTGCAGCTTGCTGCTCAAGTGAAAGGTGATACAGATGCAGTTGATTCAGATGGCAATAAGGTTAATGAATTTGATGGTACAGCTGTCATGGCGGTCGCTAAATACTCTAACGATCTAGTTTCTGTCGCGTTGGGCTATGATAACCGTGAGAATACCTCAGCCGATCCTAAGGCGACAACAGGTTTGTCTGTTACTGTAATGCCCGTTGCCAATTTGTCTGTCACTGGTAAGTATGAGACAACTGATGATACCTATGATATTACTGGCTTAGCTGCACGTTATGCTTACGGTGCCGGTGATGTTTATGCTTCAGCGCAGTCTATTTCCCCAGAGGTAGGTGATGACTACAGCGAGTACGGTATGGGCGTAACATACAGCCTAGCATCAAATGTTTATGTGTATGGTGAAGTTGGTAGTTTTGAAGATGCTTCAGGTGGCGACGCTGATACTCAAACAGCGGTAGGTGTTTATTACGGTTTCTAAAATCATCCAAAGATGATTTTATTTACTCTAAGGCTCCTTATTTAGGAGCCTTATGTTAAATACGATCATTCAAGGTTCCATATTTCTTCTCTTGTAGGCAGATTGTTGGAACATTTTGGCATCAGGTGCTAGCATCTGGTGCTTTTTTTTGCCTTATAAAAAAGGACTTGGTTTTTTAGCTGGGTTTTCTGTGAACCCTGTTGCAGCTTGATATTCTTTTATCACTTGAACGAAGGTATCTGTGGCTATTTTTTTACCATATTGTTGATAAAAGCGTGAGCGAATATCTGAGGGGGGTTGTTTTGTCTGTTTGAGCTTGGCTAGTAATTGTTCTCGAAAGTTGTATTGCAGGCAGTCCGTTAGTTCGTTATCAAAGTCTTTGTTATCAGGCCATTCGCTAGCTGTTGTATTGATAAGCGTTAAGGTTATGAGATCCTTTAGCTCTTGTTCTGTTGGTAGGCATATTTCATAGATAGACTTTTGATGGCTCTTTTCTATGTTAAATAGTTCTTTGAAAAAGTGGATGTGCTCACTTTGGGATACTTCATCTGCAGATGCTGACATGATATACCTCTGTTACATAAGGTTGTAATTATTGTGGAAAGCAATCCTTATGCCATCTAGTGATTGTTTGAATTACACGCTCTTATCTTATTAACGGTAAAGGAGAACTTTTCTTTAGCTACGCTTTGTTTATATTATTGCTAATTTAAGGAATCGATTTTTAGTAGGGATGTGGGGCAATGCTCTGCCGGGGAGGAAAAGCTTGATTGTTATTTGAGCAAACCGTTAGACTGAGTTTTTGCATTGAATTGGCGGTCAGGTATGTTCAATATGGATTTTGCTCTATCTGTATTAATGGATACCAATAAAATGGATTGGATAGCCAGCCCGATGGCGGGAGTGTATAGAAAACCTTTGGCTAGGGAAGATGCAGAGAGAGGTCATGCAACTAGCTTAGTTCGCTATGAGGCTGGTTCTGTATTTCGTCCTCACCCACACCCATTAGGGGAAGAAATTCTAGTATTAGAGGGTGTTTTTTCAGATGAAAAGGGAGACTTTTGTGCAGGGAGTTATTTTAGGAATCCGCCCGGTACTAGTCATGCTCCCTATAGTAAAAATGGCTGTCTTTTATTAGTGAAACTTCATCAGTTTCAAGCAACAGACTTGAATCAGGTGTGTATTCATTCTTCCGATATTTGGTTTTCACAATCTTCTGCTGTTTGTCCATTATATGAGTATGGCGAAGAGCGAGTTTGGCTGATTCGTATAGAGAAAGGTAAAGACATATTAGCTTCATTGCAATTATCAGAAGCGGTTGAGTTATTTGTTATATCGGGAGGCGCAGTATATCAAGATAGGTCCATATTAGCCGGTACATGGTTGCGAGTTGGTGATTTCGACCTGAATGATTTACATATTCAGTCTGCCTGTTTTTTATGGCTGAAATCAGGGCATTTTTAATACTATTAAAATAATTTATGAGGTAGGTGTGAGTTATATCGTTGCTGAACAAGAGCGGGTTTGTTTGCCTATAGTTGGAAGTGAACAGTCTTTCCCTGTAGGTAGGGTTTATTGTGTGGGTCGTAATTATGCTGAGCACTCAATAGAAATGGGAGATGACCCAGAAAGAGATCCTCCGTTCTTTTTTGCGAAAGATTCGAGCTGTGTTGTACCAGTGCCTCTTTCTGCAACAACAAGCATTTCCTATCCTATGGCAACAGAGCAGTTTGAATATGAGGTTGAGCTGGTTGTCGCGATAGGGAAGGGAGGTATTAACCTTACGATGGCGCAGGCGAAAGAAGCTGTTTTAGGTTATGCCATTGGTTTGGATATGACTCGAAGAGATCTTCAAGGACAAGCTAAAAAAAAGGGGCGTCCTTGGGAAGTGGGAAAATCTTTTTCTGAATCAGCCCCTATAAGTTCTATTTTTCTTAATGAGGCCACTGTATCTGAGAGATTGTTACAGGCTGAAATCGGCTTAAAAGTGAATGGTGAGCTTAAACAAATGAGCTGTATTTCAAAGTTAACATGGTCTATTGAAGAAGTTATTTGTAAGCTGTCTGAGGTTTTTGAGTTGCGACCTGGAGATTTGGTTATGACAGGTACGCCTGAAAATGTTGGTGCTGTTGTAGTAGGTGATGAGATGCTGGCTTGGGTTGAACATCTTGGTGAGATAAGGGTTCGTGTTATTGATTAAACTCAGAAAAAGATTCTATTAATGCATCTGTTTTTGAGTGCTGATGAAGCTTAAGGAAGTGGATAGCGACTTCAGCAGTGCAAAGACCAATCTTTTTTTGATTGCGTCTTTTACTGTAGATGGACTGCTCGCCTTGAATTTCATAATAGGGGAAGCGTTTCAAATAAGGCGAGTGGTTGTGTATTTTCCTTGCCTGTTGCCAAGTGCCATCGATAAGAATGATATTTTCAATCTTATTAACGGATTCTCTCGTTAAAGAGCTTTGAGCATTTTCACACAAATATACAAGTAAGGTGTTGTTTGTTGGAAGAGCTAGAATGTCTTTGCTAGGAGATACTCTGGACCATTCTATAATGGTACATTCTTCCTTTAGTGCTTGCTTAACGAGCTGACCAGTACCATTTATTTTCTTTAATTCTTCACTATGGGTGAGTAACCAAATTTTCATATAGAGCTCTGCCTTAAGGTAAATTATCTTATATGTCGCTTTTTGTTATTTTCACATAGGCAAACGTTTTAAAAAACTACCGCTGATGGTTATATTTTTATTGTAACTTTATGCGGAAGTGTTTTTATATAGAAAGAGGTAGAAATATATAATTTCCGCCGTTACGTTTTTTTACAAAGTTATTTTTTATCGACTTTCCATTTTATTTTTAACATCATATGATCGTAGAGTGAGCATATTTTATAGTGTTTAATTTTATATGCTTAACATTAAGGATGGAGTTAAAATTTTATTGTTTTAACTCGATAAGTCGTTTGTTCATACAGAGCAATAGAGAATAAAGATGGGGTTATTATGTCAGGTCAGTTAGTTTCTGGTGTCGTTAAATGGTTCAATGATGAAAAAGGATTTGGTTTTATCGAGCGTGAAGGTGGAGCAGATGTCTTTGTTCATTTTCGAGCGATAAATGGAACAGGTCGTCTTTCGTTACAAGAAGGTCAAAAAGTAACGTTTGAAGTTACTCAAGGGCAGAAAGGTCCTCAAGCTGAGAATGTTACCGTCGTATAATTTCTTTATTGGTAACATAAAAAACCATGTAAACAGGCATGGTTTTTTTACATCTGAAGGTTGTGGTTCTGGATTAATTAAAATTTTTGAGGCATTCCATTGTTCCCCGTTTTGTACTCGTTTAGGCGTTGTCCATATGCCATAAGGGCAAGGTATGTTTTAGCTTTATTAGGTATTAAGGTTTGTCTAAGGGAAGTTATTTTAAAGTCAAAGCCTCAAGCTTTATTAAATCTAGGCGGCCGTTCTAGTGTTCCTCAACTAATTGACCTTGATAATGCTAGATATCCAGAGAGTTTGGATATTATTCATTGGGCATTGAGTATCGCTAAGGATAGGCATCAGGTTATGAGTCTTTGGCCTGACTCTTTGGTTCAAAGAAATAAAATGCTGGCTTGGATAAATTATAACGACATTTTTTTCAAATATTGGCTAGATCGCTATAAGTATGCGGATCGATTTCCTGAATTTGACGTTAATTATTATAGGCAGAAAGCTGAGGTTTTTTTACAACGCCTAGATAAGCGATTAAGTCGTCGAGTGTTTATTTTTGGCGATCAGATGAGTTTGGCTGATATTGCGATATTTCCTTTTATTCGGCAGTTTTCAGCAGTGTGTCCAATATGGTTTGATTCGGCTGATTATCCATATTTAAAGCGTTGGTTGAAAGTTTTTTTAGATTCTGAGGTGTTTAATGTTGTGATGGTTAAGTATCCCGCTTGGGATGAAGGGAAAGAAGAGATTGTCGTTCCTTGGAGTCTATGAGTATTGTTCAAAAAGGAGAGCTTGCTGCAAGCTCTCCTTTTTTAATTAGTCGAATAGTCCAAATGTGATCCAGTATAGAAAGCTTGGATCAGCATCATTTGGGAGTTCTAGCGGTGTAAAGTTTCCGCTTTCATCAAGGTACTCTGATTCTGGGAAGGTTTGTTTTAAGATGATGAGGTTGGTTTGAGCCAAGTCGGTTTGGTTTAGGTCATTATAAGACTGTATTGTGATAGCTAAGGCTTCTTCAACGGCCTGTGTGCTTGGGTAATGTTGAATAACTTCCTGTCCGCGCCGTAATGCTGAAAGGGGTGCTTTTCTTTTCAGATAATAATGAGCGACTTGCAGCTCGTGTCGAGCCACAATTTCTCGCAAAAACAGCATGCGTGCTTTGGCATCTGGTGCGTAAACGCTATCTGGAAAGCGAGAGGTCAGATCCGCTAGCTCATTAAAGGCTTTAGAAAGCTCTGTTGAGTCTCTCTCGCTCGGATCAAGATCTAGATAACGAGAAAGGTAGCTTTCGGCGCCTTTATAGGTGGCGAGTGCACGCATATAATAAGCGTAATCCACTGTCTCATTTTCAGGATGGTTTTTGATAAAGCGTTCTGCCGTAGAGTGGGAGGCAATGTAATCTCCGGCTTCTAGTTGAGCGTAAATCAAGTCTAATTCGGTTCGTATACTAAACTCACCAAATGGATAGCGTGAATCTAGGTCTTTTAGGTGCTTTATTGCTGTTGAAGGGAGACCGTCTTCTAGGGCTTGCTGTGCTTTATCATAATAAACACGCTCTGGTAGGTCGGGTTCTTGGACTTGTTTGCTTGAACAGGCAACAACAAAAAAAGAAAAACTAACGATTGCAGAGAATCGGAGCAACGAGTAATGAAATCCCATGTATAATCAAAACCTTGATATGGTAGTAGATTAGCCTCAATCGGCATTTTGTAGCGTTATTTTACGAAAAATGATGAAGTGCAAGGCGCTACACGTTTTTTTCACTTTCAGGTCCAATGATAAAACCAAAGGACTGAAAACAACAAATTAAAGTACATTGTATGGCAGAGCGCATAGTAAAAGAAGCCCAAGTTCCATTCGATTTGGGTGGTAATCGATTTGATCAGGTCGCTACAGAATTATTTAATGATTATTCTCGCTCACGGATCACTTCTTGGATTAAAGAAGGTTCCATAAGAGTAGATGGTAAGGTCACCAAACCGAAAGAAAAATTGTTTGGTGGGGAAATGGTTACATTAGATATTTTGCTTGAGGATCAGCAAATACATGAGGCGCAGGAAATGCCTCTAGATATCGTTTACGAAGATGACGATATTATTATTGTAAATAAGCCAACCGGGCTAGTTGTGCACCCTGCTGTAGGTAACCGAGACGGGACTTTAATGAATGCCATTTTGCATCATGCCCCCGAAACCGCCTTGGTTCCTAGAGCTGGTATTGTGCATCGCTTAGATAAAGAAACCACGGGGCTAATGGTGGTAGCGAAAACGCTAGCGGCGCAAACCGATTTGGTGGCGCAATTGCAAGAACGCAGTATGGGACGAGAGTATGAAGCTATCGCCATTGGTGAAATGACAGGGGGAGGGGTTGTTGATGAACCAATTGGTCGCCATCCTCATAATCGTCAAAAAATGGCAGTTGAACCCGTTCATGGTAAAGATGCCGTCACGCACTATCGTATGGTTGAACGCTTTAATAATCATACCCATATTCGTTTAAAGCTCGAAACAGGGCGTACTCATCAGATTCGTGTGCATATGGCGTTTATTCAATACCCTTTGGTTGGAGACCCACAATACGGAGGGCGTTTGAAAATGCCTAAGGCCTGTTCTGCTGATTTACAGGACAAGTTACGTAATTTTCGTCGTCAAGCATTGCACGCCAAGAAACTAGAGCTTGCTCATCCTATTACCGGGGAATGGATGGAGTGGGAAATCGATCTTCCGGAAGATATGCAACAGCTACTAGCGGCGCTAAAGAAAGATATGGTGGAATCTAGTAACGACACCCCAGAATACTTTTAACAATTTAGGCAGCTTCGGCTGCCTTTTTCTTATCTTTAATTTATATCGGTGAGGCTTGTTTTGAGCTTTTCAAATACTGCTTCTGTCATCCAGGCTGCTTGGCCTGCACCTCAGAACATTCACGCCTATGTATCGACCCGACAAGGTGGTGTGAGTGGTGCGCCCTTTAAAGGACTAAACATGGGGGCCCATGTCGGAGATGCTCTTGCTGCGGTGACAGAGAATCGTCATCTTTTTACTGAGAGTTTGGCTTTGCCTAATTCTCTTGTTTGGCTGAATCAAGTTCATGGCACTGAGGTGGCATGTTTACCATCGGCTTGCTTGCCAGATGCGGCTGATGCGGCGTTTTCAGCCCAAAAAAATCAGGTGTGTGCTGTGCTGACTGCGGATTGTTTGCCTGTCTTTTTCTGTAATAAAGCGGGAACTCAAGTGGCGGTGGCCCATGCTGGTTGGAGAGGTTTGTGCGACGGAGTGTTAGAGGCAACGCTTGAATATTTCGATAATAAAGCGGATGTGCTGGCTTGGTTTGGTCCGGCTATTGGCCCAACGGCTTTTGAGGTAGGAGATGAAGTAAAAGAGGCCTTTATGGCTATACTTCCTCAAGCAGAGCTGGCTTTTTTTCCTAAGCAAGAAGGGAAATGGTTAGCAGATCTCTATTTGCTTGCTAGGCAAAGGTTAGAGGTGGCTGGGGTGAGTCAAATTTATGGGGGAGATTATTGCACTTTCACTGATGAGCCTCATTTCTATTCTTATCGACGTGATGGCAAGACTGGCAGAATGGCGTCTGTTATTTGGATTGGAGATTAAAAAAGGCGGCTTCTTTTGATGGGTGTCAAAAAAATGACACTCCGGTATTGAAAAGCAAACTTTAATACCTATTAAGATGTTAACTCAGATATTTCATCTTGCTTTTATAAGGAGGTCATTATGCGTATCGACCGTTTAACCAGTAAGTTACAGTTGGCTATTTCCGACGCTCAATCCGTCGCGCTTGGCCAAGATCATTCCTACATCGAGCCCCTTCATTTGCTGATTGCCTTGCTAGATCAGCAAGGAGGCAGTACTCGACCTATTTTACAACAGGCAGGTATTCCGGTCGCTAAATTTCGCGAGAGCTTAAACGAGTTATTGTCTCGCCTGCCAAAAGTTCAAGATCATGACGGTAATGTTCAAATGTCGCCAGAGTTGGGGCGTTTGCTTAATTTGGCCGATAAAGAAGCGCAAAAGCGTAAAGATCAATATATTTCGTCAGAACTGGTTGTGATGGCGATGTTTGATGGTAAAGATGATCTTGCTAAAGCTTTGAAAGCAAGTGGTGTCACAAAGGATGATATAGCTGCTTTGGTTGATAGTATTCGTGGTGGCGATTCTGTGAATGATCCTGATGCTGAAGACAGTCGTCAGGCACTAGATAAATATACTGTTGATCTAACTGCCCGGGCATCTGAGGGTAAACTGGATCCAGTGATTGGTCGTGATGATGAGATACGTCGTACGATTCAAGTATTGCAACGACGTCGTAAAAATAATCCTGTGTTGATTGGTGAACCTGGTGTGGGTAAAACTGCCATTGTGGAAGGGTTAGCGCAACGGATTATTAATGGCGAAGTGCCTGAAGGTCTAAAAGACAAGCGTGTTTTATCTCTTGATATGGCGGCTCTTATTGCTGGTGCAAAGTATCGTGGTGAGTTTGAAGAGCGTTTAAAGGCGGTACTTAATGAGCTTTCAAAACAGGAAGGTCAGATTATTCTCTTCATTGATGAAATTCATACCATGGTGGGGGCAGGTAAGTCAGAAGGTTCCATGGATGCGGGGAACATGCTGAAACCCGCACTTGCTCGTGGTGAGTTGCATTGTGTTGGGGCCACTACATTGGATGAATACCGTCAATTTATTGAGAAAGATGCAGCGTTGGAACGGCGCTTCCAGAAAGTGTTGGTTGAAGAGCCAAGTGTGCTGGATTCCATTGCTATTTTACGTGGTTTGAAAGAGCGTTATGAGGTTCACCATGGCGTTGATATTACTGATGCCGCGATTATTGCTGCCGCGAAATTGTCGCAACGTTATATTACTGATCGTCAGTTGCCGGATAAAGCCATTGACCTGATTGATGAAGCGGGAAGCCGTATTCGCATGGAAATGGATTCTAAGCCAGAAGATATGGATCGTCTTGAGCGTCGTTTGATTCAATTAAAAATAGAGAAAGAAGCCTTAAAGAAAGAAAAAGATAAGGCTTCTAAGTTACGTCTGGCCGAGTTGGATGAAGAAATCGATACCCTGCAAAAGCAATTTTCAGATCTAGAAGAGATTTGGAACGCCGAAAAAGCGGCGGTCCAAGGGGCGCAAAAGTTAAAAGAAGAGCTTGAATCCGTTCGTCATGCCATGGAAGAGGCTCGTCGCGATGGCAACTTAGCCAAAATGTCAGAGCTCCAGTATGGTGTAATTCCTATGCTTGAGGCCGAAATAGAAAAAGCCAGCGAAGAGGAAGAGACGACGGAAACTCGTTTGTTAAAAAGAAGTGTTACGGAAGAAGAAATTGCCACCGTCGTTTCTCGGTGGACAGGTATTCCAGTGGATAAAATGCTGGAAGGTGAGCGCGATAAGCTCTTAAGAATGGAAGAGGCCTTGCATGAATCGGTAATGGGGCAGGATGAGGCGGTTTCAGCTGTTTCTAATGCGGTGAGGCGCTCGCGCTCTGGTTTGGCTGACCCGAATCGGCCTAATGGTTCTTTTCTCTTCTTGGGGCCGACAGGAGTAGGTAAAACTGAGCTTTGCAAATCATTGGCGAAGTTCTTATTCGATACTGAGCAAGCGATGGTTCGTGTCGATATGTCTGAGTTTATGGAGAAACATTCTGTTGCTCGTTTAATTGGTGCGCCGCCAGGTTATGTCGGTTATGAAGAAGGGGGTTATCTGACCGAAGCGGTGAGACGCCGTCCTTATTCCGTGCTTTTATTGGATGAGATCGAGAAAGCGCATCCTGATGTGTTTAATATCTTATTGCAGGTGTTGGATGATGGCCGTCTAACCGATGGACAGGGTAGGACGGTGGATTTCAGAAATACGGTTATTGTGATGACATCGAACCTAGGTTCGGATGTGATTCAAGAGTTTCGTTCTGATGATCAGTACGATGAAATTAAAGCGAAAGTGATGGAGGTTGTTGGTGTTCATTTTCGTCCTGAATTTATTAACCGTATTGATGAGACCGTGGTATTTCATCCATTATTACGTTCGCAAATTAAAGGCATTGCGACGGTGCAGTTAGCGCATTTGAATGAGCGTTTGGTAGAAATGGGCATGTCATTAACATTAAGTGATGATGCGGCAGATCATTTGGCAGAGTTGGGTTATGACCCTGTTTATGGCGCCCGTCCATTGAAGCGTGCGATACAACAGTGGATTGAGAACCCGCTTGCCAATGAATTACTGGCAGGTCAGTTTGTAATGGGTGATAACATTGTTGCAAATGTGGTTGATGGAGTGATTAGCTTTGCTAAAGCCTAATTAAGCTGCTGTAAACTAAACTAGCCTAATTGAAAAAGCCCCTGAATAAATCGTATTTATTCAGGGGCTTTTTGTTTGTATCAACCTTGTTTAGAAGTCAGCAAATACACCAATAAAGGCGCCTTTAGGCTCAAATACGGTTGAAGATTGGAATTGTTCTTCTATTGTACGATAGCCCGCTTCTAATCCAACGAAAGGCAAAGGTTGGAATTTCACTTTAAAAGTCGTATCTGTGATATCAGCATCGCTGCCGCCGCCAGATTTAAATTCCCCACCAACTGAGAAAGGTGTGCCTGGAATGCTTAGATAAGCGGATACGTAGCCCAATGGATAGGTGCCGTCTATTGTCGAGTTATTTGAATCACCTATTTGGCGAAAAGTAGCCCCTAGGTCTAGGTCAAGCCATAACAAACCAAACTCGTAGTAAAGCGTGTAGTCATTGAAGGAAAGATCTGGCTGATTTTCTTCTTCCAATGATTGATGTTGGAAGCGGACATTTGGAATAAGAGGAATTGGGTGTTCGATAGCAAGTCCAAAATAAGAGTTGCTATCTTCACCGTCGTTATTCAAAAAAACGCCAGCTTCTGCTTCAGCTCCGATGAAATCTGCTTGAGCAGCGCTTGCTAAAAGAGCAGTCGAAAGTAAAAGGGCTGGTTTGATAGAGTTTTTGAGTTTCATTGTCTTGCATCCATAGGCTAGAGATTTTTCTCATTATAGAGGCTAAGAGGACAAAATCTACAGTAAGGAAGAAAAAAACAAAGATGGATTGCTTTGAAAGCTTGTACTGACTGAGATTGACTAGGTTTGAGTAGCTGCATTCGCACCAACGAACAACAGAAGGATCAAATTGAGTTTGAAATGAAAAAGTAAGTATTGGCTGGGATAACTCTACTTGGATAACTGGATTCGCACCAACGAACAACAGAAGGATCAAATTGAGTTTGAAATGAAAAAGTAAGTATTGGCTGGGATAACTCTACTTGGATAACTGGATTCGCACCAACGAACAACAGAAGGATCAAATTGAGTTTGAAATGAAAAAGTAAGTATTGGCTGGGATAACTCTACTTGGATAACTGGATTCGCACCAACGAACAACAGAAGGATCAAATTGAGTTTGAAATGAAAAAGTAAGTATTGGCTGGGATAACTCTACTTGGATAACTGGATTCGAACCAACAAACAAAAGAAGGATCAAATTGAATTCGAAGAGAAAGTATTGGCTGGGGTAGCTGGATTCGAACCAACGCATGACAGGATCAAAACCTGTTGCCTTACCGCTTGGCTATACCCCAAAAGTAGATATGTAGAATGGTGGCTATGACTAGATTCGAACTAGTGACCCCATCATTATGAGTGATGTGCTCTAACCAACTGAGCTACATAGCCTTATTCAGTGTTCTATCGATGGCTGGGGTAGCTGGATTCGAACCAACGCATGACAGGATCAAAACCTGTTGCCTTACCGCTTGGCTATACCCCAAAATATCGATTTGTTGGTGGCTATGACTAGATTCGAACTAGTGACCCCATCATTATGAGTGATGTGCTCTAACCAACTGAGCTACATAGCCTTCGTCCATTGGCTGGGGTAGCTGGATTCGAACCAACGCATGACAGGATCAAAACCTGTTGCCTTACCGCTTGGCTATACCCCAATGGACTAACACAAAAACAATATTCGCTTAGCGACACACTGTCTCTGTGGCGCGATATTATTCATATAACCCGTTAAGGGGTCAAGTGTTTTTCTAAAAATGTTTCTAATCGGTTAGACATTAAAGCGGAAATGCATCACATCGCCATCTTTTACTATGTAGTCTTTACCTTCTAAGCGCCATTTACCCGCTTCCTTAGCACCACCTTCACCTTTAAATTGGATAAAGTCATCGTAGGCGACCACTTCAGCACGGATAAAGCCTTTCTCGAAATCAGTGTGAATAACACCGGCAGCTTGCGGCCCTGTGGCACCTTGTTTTACTGTCCAAGCACGAACTTCTTTGACGCCTGCAGTGAAGTAGGTTTGTAGGCCTAGTAGCTCATAGCCAGCACGAATGACGCGGTCAAGTCCCGGTTCTTCCATGCCCATTTCATCAAGGAATTCCTGCATTTCTTCAGCATCGAGCTCAGAAATCTCAGCTTCTAGTTGATTGCAGATAGGAACCAGCATCGCGCCTTCTGCTGCGGCGATTTCACGAACCTGATCAAGGTATGGATTGTTCTCAAAACCGTCCTCAGCAACGTTAGCGATGTACATGGTTGGCTTTGTCGTTAGCAGGTGAAGTGGTCTTACTTCTTTCTGTTGATCCTCTGACAAATCCATGGATCGTACAGGCAAGCCATCTTCCAAATGCGCTTTAATGCTTTCTAAAAACGCTTTATGAGCAATGGCTTCTTTATTGCCGCTTTTGGCATTTTTGGCGGTACGGAAAAGTTGTTTGTCGATGGATTCAATATCCGCAAAAATCAATTCAAGATTAATGACTTCAATGTCTAATTTAGGGTTTACATGGTTCGAGACATGAATCACATTTTCGTCTTCAAAGCAGCGCACAACGTGAGCAATTGCGTCTGTTTCTCGGATGTTGGCAAGAAACTTATTACCAAGGCCTTCGCCTTTAGAAGCCCCTTCAACAAGACCAGCAATATCGACAAATTCCATAGTTGTCGCTAAGACTCGTTCTGGTTTTACTATTTCTGCTAGTGCATCTAGGCGAGGATCTGGCATAGCCACCACGCCAGCATTAGGTTCAATGGTACAGAAGGGAAAGTTTTCTGCGCCAATGCCAGCTTTGGTCAGTGCGTTAAATAGAGTAGATTTACCGACGTTGGGTAAGCCAACGATGCCGCAATTAAAACCCATAGTAAAATTCCTGAATGATGTATGTGATTATGCTTTAAAACTGTGTAGCTGGTTCATGACAGAGCTTAAGTTGCCTTTTACTATGTCATCAAGATAGCGTAATGATTCGTTAATCGTGTGTTCAATCTTTGTATATTCGTCTGGCGCGGCTTTTCTTAATACATAATTTGCTACTTGGCTGGCATGGCCGGGGTGGCCGATACCGATTCTTAGTCGAGCAAATTCGCGATTATTGCCAAGTTTCGAAATAATGTCTTTTAAGCCGTTATGGCCGCCATGGCCGCCGCCTTGTTTTAATTTAACGCTGCCAGGTGGAAGATCCAATTCGTCGTGTATGACGAGGATTTCTTGAGGAAGGATTTTGTAAAACTGACAAACGGCTTGAACCGCTTTACCGCTTAAATTCATATAGGTGGTGGGAATAAGTAGATAGCACTCTTCACCAGCTATATGAACTTTACCAAATTGCCCTGAAAATTTTCTCTCAGAACGCAAAAGGCATTGACTCTGACGAGCCAATGCCTCAATCCACTGAGCACCTGCATTATGGCGAGTATTCTCGTATTCGGTGCCTGGATTGCCCAGACCCACTAATAATTTGAAACTTGCCACAATGCTGCCTTCAATGATCTTAACGTTTTGCTTTACCAATACGGCCGATAGGCTGGTTGTGATCTTCGCCTTTAAGCAAAGAAACCAATTCAACGCCTTCTGGAAGTGTTGCATCAGATAGATGGAAAACTTGATCTAGTTGGCCCTTGCTTACATCGATAATCAAAGCTTCAGGAAGGTTCGCTGGTAGGCAACGTACTTCAGCCAATTTCGTTTCGATAGTCAAACGACCACCTTGGTTTTTAACACCTTCACTTTGAGCGGCGTTGATGAAGCTTAAAGGAATACGAGTGGTAATCACTTTGTCAGCTTGAGCACGCTGAAGATCCATATGCATAACAGCGCCTGTTGCTGGGTGGCGTTGTAGTGCTTTAACAAGAACTTGCTCTGCTTTACCTTCCACAGATACTTCTACTAGGCCAGTTAAGAAGCCTGTAGTAGATACTGCTTTTAGCAGTTCGTTGTCTTTGAAAGAGATAGATTGTGGTGCAACATCGCCACCGTAGATAACGGCTGGTACTAGGCCAGCGTTACGAAGGCGGCGGCTCGCACCTTTACCTTCTTCTGTACGAGTTACGGCATTAATAGATAATGTCATGGTATTTTCCTAATAAATAATCAAAGTTTTGCCCAGAATTGCGACCCATTCCGAGCGTTAGTGTTTGGCTTAGGCCCCAAACATGGCACTGATAGACTCTTCGTTGCATACGCGACGAACAGCCTCCGCCAAAATGTCAGACATCGACAATTGGCGTATTTGAGGGCAATTAAGCGCCTCTTGTGTCAATGGGATGGTATCAGTCACGACCAACTCATCGAGCACGGAATTTGTTATGTTTTCCATGGCTTTTCCTGACAGCACAGGGTGAGTACAGTAAGCCATTACTTTTGCTGCGCCATGTTCTTTAAGTGCTTTCGCAGCAGCGCACAAAGTACCGCCGGTGTCACACATGTCATCGACCAGTACGCAGGTCTTGCCCTCGACATCACCGATCAAGTGCATGATTTGTGCTTCGTTGGCTCGTGGACGACGTTTATCGATAATTGCCAAGTCAGCATCATCTAACATCTTTGCAAAAGCGCGAGCACGCACTACGCCACCAACATCAGGAGAAACGATGGTGATGTTCTTATGTCCTTGACGTTGCAGGTCATCAAGTAATAAAGGCGTAGCGTAGACATTGTCTACAGGGATATCAAAGAACCCTTGAATTTGATCAGCATGAAGGTCAACTGTTAAAACACGGTTAATACCTACCGCAGAAATCATATCAGCGACTACTTTTGCCGTAATGGGTACACGAGCAGATCGAACACGTCGATCTTGACGAGCATAACCAAAATAGGGAATAACTGCGGTGACGCGTGTTGCCGATGCACGACGCAGAGCGTCAGCCATCACGATTAATTCCATTAAATTGTCATTACTCGGTGCACAGGTAGATTGAATAATGAAAACATCTTTACCACGAACATTTTCATTGATCTCTACCGCAATCTCTCCGTCGCTAAACTTGCCTACGGTTGCATTGCCGATAGGTAGGCCTAAACGGCGTACCACCCTGCGAGCGAGTTCAGGGTTTGCATTACCGGTAAAAACCATCAACTTAGACACTATGTATACCTTTTGTATTTTGTAGCGATGAAAAAAGACTGGTAAGGGTTAGTTGATGACTAGCCCTTATTTTTCTCAATCCACTGGTTTAGCACATCGTGAGTAGGAGAGACGTTACAACCTCGACAAACCCAAGCTTGCCATTTTTCAGGGATTGTCGCTCTCACTTGCTCAGCGTCGTGCGCATTATTGAAGGTTAAAAATAGACAAGCACCTGTCCCCGTTAACTTCACATCCCCATGGTTTTTAAGCCATAAATACGCTTCATTTACTTCAGGATTATACTTTCTGACTAGATTTAAACAGTCATTATGCCCACCCAGCTTCAAGGCGTGCGATATTCTGATGGGAGGGGTGTCTCTTGTCAAATCTTTATCGGTAAAAATTTGACAAGTTGAGACATGGCAATTGGGTTTTACTAGTAAAAAATAGGGGGTCGGTAAGGTCACCTTTTGAAGACGTTCACCAACACCCTCTGCAAAGGCTGAAAAACCCATGACAAAAACCGGCACATCAGCCCCTAATTGAACACCTAATTGAGCGAGTTTTTCGAGAGATAATTGACACTGCCAAAGTTGATTTAATGCCAGCAAAGTCGTTGCCGCGTTTGAACTGCCACCGCCAATTCCTCCTCCCATAGGTAATTGTTTTTCAAGCCTAATTGCTACCCCATAAGTGGTTTTTTTCCTAAAGGGCTCGAGCAGTTTTGCCGCCTTGTAGACAAGGTTTTCTTGCGTTGGAAGGTCTTTTATTTCAGGGCTAATGGTAACGTCTGACTCTTCATTAAGTGAGAAGTGCAAGGTGTCACATAGGTCGATAAACTGAAACAAGGTTTGTAATTCGTGATAGCCATCTTGCCGTTGACCCGTAATGTGTAAAAATAAATTTAATTTGGCAGGCGAAGGTAGTTGCATCTTAGTTACTGAATAGTCCACTGGTTGATAATCAAATTAACTCGAAAAGGAGGGTTGGAAACCTGCATTTTTTGCGGTAATGAAAGACCATCCACTTTGGTGAAGTTTTTGTAGGTGACTAACCAGCCATCCTGCTCAATCTTATTTGGTAGGTTATCGGAGTTTTTAGTCATTCGTGAAGGGGTTTGTGGATAAGCTAATCCACGTATCCAATAGGATACTTGGTCAACAGGAAATACCCAGCCGAGTTCCTGTTGTAATAGTATGGCTGCGTTTGGCCCTGTAATTTCCGTATCCTTATAAGCTAGGGTGACTTGTCCATCTGTTGTACTTTTTAATTTGGTCGCTCCTTGGCCAAATGGGCCAATGATATCAAGGGAGAAGCCGGTTGGGCTTTTTTGCCAAGTAAAGTTTCCTGAAACGGCATCCTCTTGGGTGCGAATGCCTACTCGTCCGGATGTTTCCCATGTTGAAATGGCGGCAATACTTTGTGGCGGTGGTGTCGTTGGCCCTGTTTGGTTGCTGCTACAGGCTGCTAGCAGTAATACAAGGGCAAGAGTGCTAAGAAATCGATAGATCATGGTGTGGTATCCAGCTTCATATCTTTGAGAAGAGAGGGGGAAAGTCTCTTAATGGTGTCGAGCAATAGTGGTGTATTAGGCGCTGCTTCTAAGGCTTCTATCCAGATGCTGATTGCTTGTTCGTGATGGTTTTGTTTCCACAGGGATTCACCGTAATGAGCGCCAATTTCTGCATCAGGCAGAATGGACCAAGCTTTTTCTAAATAGTAGGAGGCCTGCTCAAGTTCATTTTTTAGAAAAAAACCCCAGCCTAAGCTATCTATAATGGCAGGGTCGCTTTCGGCTTTTTCGTAGGCAGATTCGATGTATTTCATTGCTTCATCGATGCGGTCTGTTCTAGTCAGTAAGGTATAGCCTAGTGCATTAAGATATTGTGGATTGCTAGGATCTTTATTTAACAGTAGGGTTAATTCTTTTTCAGTGTCTTGCCAATTGCCAAGTGTGTCGGACAGCAAGGCTTTCCTGTAGCGCAACACATCAGATTCTGGGGTTTCTAGTAATGCTTTATTGAGAAGTTCAAGAGCTAAGTCTAGGTGGCCTTTTTCTTCATGTAATTGGTAGATGGTAAGGACTTGTTCTGGTGTGTTTTCTCGTAATGTTCTCCGTAATACCATGTCGTTTATGGTGTTTTCTCGGCCTTCATTGTAGAGCCAGAACGCCATTCTATTAGTGGCATCGGAACGCAATGCGCCTTTAACCATATCCATAGTTTCTATCGCGTCGTCTAATCGATTGAGCTGGCCAAAGGTAATGGCTTTTAAATAAAGTATTTGATCCTTGAAACCTAGCTGTCGCTTGGGAAGCAGTTTTAAGGCTTCTAGGGCTGAAACGGGGTGTTTATATTCCAGTAGGGTGCCAGTGAAATTGATACCTGCCTGTAGCTTATCTTTTTCATCCAGAGAAGACTCTCGGTAATATTTTAAAGCTTCTTTGGACTGCTGGTTTCGCACTAAAAAATCTATTAATGGGGTTTGTAGCCTTAAGCTTTTTGGAAAGCGTTTTGTTGCTACTTCTAATGTCTTTATGGCTTCCGGTGTTTGCCCTAGTTTTTCTTGGCTATAAGCCAGTATTAGATACAGAGCTTCGTTTTCTGCGATCTCCCTGTCATTAATAAGCTTTTGAGAGAGTTGTTTTGCCGCGTCATAGTGGCCGGTAAGAAACGCTAAGCGTGCCTGGCTAAGTTGAATGTAGCGATTTTGCTTTGCCTCACTAGGGAGCAGTGGCAGGGCTTGACTGATGGTGTTTATCTGCTCGCTATCACGCACATGATTATCAAGGTAAACAGGTAAGAAACTTAGCGGTATTTTGTATTGCATGGCTTGTGTTAGTAAGTCTGCGGTATCCCTTACGCGACCCTCTTTAACAACGATTTGTAGCTTTAAGGCATAGGCGGGCTCTGTTGTAGGGGCGGTTGCCAGCCATAGGTTTGCGCTACGTTCAATATTTTGTGGGTTTTGGGTAATCAGCGAAATTTGTGTTAGCCGTTCAATAAGGGGGAGGCTCCTAGATTGATTAGCTAGTTTGTAGAAGGGCTCGAAGGCCTTACCAGCACCTTCTCTTTGCAAGGTGAATTCTGCTTCTAGTAAGGATTCAATGAATTGTGGTGAAGTATTGCTTCTGGCCTCAGCTAATTCTGTGCTCTTTTCTTGAGAAGAGGGCTGAGTGGCCAGTTGATTACAAGCAGATAGAAAAACTAAGCTCATGATGGCGGTCAAGGCCTTAAAATATAGGACGAAACCATGCCTTGATGGTGCTTTTGAGTTAGGGTCACTATGTTTGCCAGTGGGAGATGGCATGTGTTTTCTCGATGTTAAATGCATATAACCCTTATGGTATCGTTAGACATTCATTATGTCAGCCTTAACTATAAACTAATCCTATTACTTTTATTGACCAGATGGGGTGCGAAAAAAAGCGATTTTCTCGTATAATGCGTCATCTTTGTATAAGTAGTCGTGTGGAGCTGTGTCTCCTTCCTGTCATGACCTTAAGATTTCGGTTTCTGAGAAGAGTTCCTGAATGCCACTAATTACTGTGGGTATTAACCACAAAACTGCGCCTATTGCGATACGTGAACGCGTGGCCTTTGCTCCCGAGAAAATGATAGATGCTTTGGCTTCTTTGGTTTCTGAAAAGAAAACTGACGAAGCTGTCATCGTGTCTACCTGTAATCGCACCGAACTTTATTGTTCGGTGGAGGACGTGAGTAAAGTGGATGAAGTGATTACTTGGCTGGCTGAGTATCACGGCATTGCCTTGCAAGAGCTCCAGCAATATTGCTACGCCCATTTAGACGATGACAGCGTGCGGCACATTATGCGAGTTGCTTCAGGCTTAGACTCTCTTATTCTTGGTGAGCCTCAAATCTTAGGGCAGGTGAAATCGGCTTATGCGGTTTCCCAACAGGGGCAATGTATTGGTCCTGAATTAGAATCTCTGTTTCAACGTACCTTTTCTGTTGCAAAGCGGGTAAGAACCGACACGGCGATAGGTGAAAACCCCGTTTCGATTGCTTTTGCTGCGGTGAGTTTGGCACAACGAATTTTTGCTGACATTAGAAAAAGTACCGCCCTATTGATTGGCGCTGGGCAAACCATCGAATTGGTTGCACAGCATTTAAAAGAAAATGGCATTAAACGTATTATTGTTGCTAACCGGACCCTAGAAAGGGCAGAAGTATTAGCCGCTGAGCTCAATGCCGAAGCCATTATGCTAGGTGACATTGGTGATTACTTACCACAAGCCGACATTGTTATTTCTTCCACCGCGAGCCAATTGCCTATTATTGGTAAAGGCATGGTCGAACGTGCTACATCAAAGCGTCGTCATAACCCCATGCTGCTTGTTGATATCGCCGTGCCGCGAGATATCGAGCCAGAAGTGGAAGATGTAAAAGATGCCTACCTTTATACGGTAGACGATCTGCACTCTGTGATCGAAGAAAATGTCAGAGCAAGGCAAGATGCTGCGAAAGCAGCGGAACAGATCGTTGATGATGGTGTGGATCATTATCGTCGTATTGTAGAATCAAGAAAAGTATCCAATTTGATTGTGAGCTTTCGACAATCAGCTGAAGCCATTAAAGACACAGAATTAGAAAAAGCGCTAAAAGGCCTGGAAACGGGTCAAACACCAGAGCAGGTAATGAACAAGCTTGCCCATGGTTTAATGAATAAGCTTATCCACCACCCAACTCGCTATTTACGCAAAGCGGGTGAAGATGCGGATCAGCAAGCACTCACTATTGCCTCAAATGTATTGGGCATTAACGAAGATAAAGACAATTAAAATGAAAGATTCGATTAAATTAAAATTAGAAAGTTTGTCCGATCGTTATGATGAACTGGCGGCGCTATTAGGTGTTGCAGAAGTCATAATGGATCAAGATCTATTTCGTGCTTATTCAAAAGAATATGCAGAGCTTGAACCTGTGGTGAAATGTTTTAATGAGTTTCAGCAAGTTGATGAAAACATTGCCGAAGCGGAACTTATGATGACGGACTCCGACCCAGATATTAAAGAAATGGGTGTAGAGGAAATGAAAGCGGGACAGCAACAAAAAGAAGCGCTGCAACTGGTTCTGCAAAAGCTACTCTTGCCTAAAGACCCTAATGATTCTCGCAACGTATTCTTAGAAGTACGTGCTGGTACTGGTGGTGATGAAGCATCTATCTTCTCAGGGGATTTATTCCGCATGTATTCTCGTTATGCGGAAACCCAGCGTTGGAAAGTCGAAATCGTGAGTGCCAGTGAAGGTGAGCACGGTGGATATAAAGAAGTGATCGCTCGAATCGTTGGTGATGGCGCCTACTCAAAATTGAAGTTTGAATCTGGTGCTCATCGGGTGCAACGTGTCCCCGCTACCGAGTCACAAGGCCGTATTCATACTTCAGCTTGTACCGTTGCCGTGATGCCAGAAATGGATGAAGTCGCAGACATTAATATTAATAAAGGTGACTTACGAGTTGATACCTTCCGCGCATCTGGTGCGGGCGGTCAGCATGTCAACAAAACCGACTCAGCGATTCGTTTGACCCACATTCCCACCGGTGTTGTCGTGGAATGTCAGGAAGAACGCTCACAACATAAGAACCGTGCAAAAGCCATGTCGCTATTGGCGTCTCGTTTACTTGCGGCAGAGCAAGAAAAGGCAGCCAGCGAACAATCGGAAGCACGTAAATCTTTGGTCGGTAGTGGTGACCGTTCTGAACGTATTCGTACTTATAACTACCCGCAAGGTCGTGTTACGGATCATCGTATTAACTTGACGCTTTACAAGCTGGACGAAATCGTTACTGGGGATTTGGATGTCTTGATTAGCCCATTGGTGAGCGAATTCCAAGCGGAGCAATTAGCGGCGTTAAGTGGTGATAACTAATATTGATATAAGAATAGGCCTTTGTGCCGCGTTACTCGCGTAGGTGTAAAAGGGTCGGAAGGTAGTGATTGCACATGCGAATTGATGAACTACTAAAAGGCGCTTCCGAGCGCCTTTATTCTGTTTCTGATACGGCACAATTAGATGCCCAGTTATTACTGGCTCATGTGTTGGATGTGGCCACGTCTTACTTTTATACCTGGCCAGAAAAACAGCTTAATCAAGCCTCCTTAGACGCGTTTGAATCCTTGTTGCTGCGTCGTGAGCAAGGAGAACCTGTCGCTTATTTATTAAAGCATCAAGCGTTTTGGACCTTAGACCTTGAAGTGGATGTTTCTACTCTTATTCCCCGTGCTGATACGGAAAGGTTAGTCGAAGTGGCCTTGTCGCTTATTGATGTCAGTGAATCTAATCATATTCTTGACCTTGGCACAGGGACAGGAGCGATAGCCTTAGCGCTGGCTGCAGAAGCACCTCAATCTACCGTGGTTGGAGTGGACCTTGTTGAGGGTGCGGTGGCGCTGGCGCAGCGTAATGCGCAGAAAAACCAGATTCAGAATGTAAGCTTTAAACAAGGCAGCTGGTTTGATGCACTGCAAAGCGAAGACGCATTTGACCTGATTGTTTCTAACCCGCCTTATATTGACCCTGAAGACGAGCATTTATCACAGGGCGATGTACGCTTTGAGCCAAAAAGCGCGCTGGTGGCAGACAATCATGGGCTTGCTGACATTGAATACATTATTCAACAAGCCCCGAGCTTTATGAAGGCAAAAGCGTATTTGGTATTTGAACATGGCTATGATCAAGCTAGAGCCGTTCGTGAGTTATTCGCTCAAGCAGGCTTTGAACAGGTCGCCAGTTTTCAAGATTTAGCGGGGAACGACAGAGTCACGATAGGGCAGTGGCCAGTTTAAGAATAAAAGAAGAGCCAGATTGACGCTTCTTTTATTCGGGCCTTATTACTTTTTAGTCGGTTGTGCACTTTCTGGGCGAATAAAGATAGGTGTATTTTTACTGGAGCGCTCTGCATCATAGCGATAGCCTGCAAGATCAAAGGCTTTGACATCTTCCAAAGTGTCACAGCGGTTTTCGATCAAGTAACGCGCCATTAACCCCCGTGCTTTTTTAGCGTAAAAACTAATCACCTTAAATTGGCCATTTTTTTCATCGAGGAAATTTGGACTAATCAATGGGGCTTTGAGCTTTTTGATATTCACGGCTTTAAAGTATTCATTAGACGCCAGATTAACCAGCAGTTCACCCTCTTCAAGTTCGCCATTGATTTTATCCACAATGATGTCTCCCCAGAACTGATAGAGATTACTGCCTCTATCGTTATTGAGTCTGGTGCCCATTTCTAAACGATAGGCTTGCATCAGGTCTAATGGCTTTAGTAGACCGTATAATCCGCTTAGAATACGCAGTTTATCCTGAGCGTAATCCATATCATTTTCACTTAATGAATAGGCATCTAAGCCTGTATAGACATCTCCCATAAAGGTATAAACTGCTGGGCGGCTGTTGTCTGGAGTATGGGATTTTTGCCATTCTTGATAACGCGATACATTTAATACGGCGAGTTTATCGCTAAGCTTCATTAGAGAAGCAATGTCTGCCGGAGTGAAGGGCTTGATAGTATCAATAAGCTGTTGGGATTCCTCTAATAACTGAGGTTGACTAAATTTATCGATGCTCGGTTTAGAGGTAACATCGAGTGTTTTCGCTGGAGAAATTAAAAACTTCATAGGGATTCCATTTGTTCTGTCGTTGCGTTTCCTCAAGATTATCCATAGAGTGTCGATAGATATCCAGACAATGCTTCAATAGAGATGGGCTATGAATGATAACCTGATACTGTTTCCTAAAATAAAGCGTTTAGATAAAGAGTGTTTTATTGAAAGTACTGCTAGTGATGAATTGAGTGCATTGCGTGCGGAATTTGACCGAGCTCGAAAAGATTGGCCTATTGAGCTGGCGGAATTGCCAGAAAATAATAAACGTTTTTGCTATGCAAAAAAGTAACACCTACAGCGTTTGGTTTTGTTAAAATATTGCTACGTTAAAATAATCTAACCATGTCTGATCGTTATCGGAATGGTTTGCCTTTCTAGAGCGAAATACCATGTTGTCTTTTCTTGTGCGCCACTCTCTTATTTTCATGTTTGTGGTTGCTATCTTAGGTTTTTTGTTTCCTAGTGCATCGCAGGCCGCTTTTCCTTTTCTTCCCGTTGTTCTGTTTACTTTGATGACTCTTACTTTATTAGGTATGAAGCAGCATGAGTTGATTCAGCGTTTAAGGCAGAAACAGGTGTGGGGTTATGCTTTATTACACTCTATTGGCTTTATGCTGTTGGCTGGTTTTATTGGTTGGCTACTGTCTTTTGACCAAGACCTTTTGCTAGCCGTCGTTGCTGTTGCTGCCACTGGGTCTTTGTTTGCTACGCCGGCGATTGTTAGAGCATTAGGGTTTGATAGCTTGCAAGCCATGGCGATGACGATAGCCACTACATTGCTCTTGCCTGTTTCTATTTTTATCACGCTTATTTTGTATCAGGATGATAATGTTGATTTAGACTTGGTGAGCTATTTTCTTCGTCTCGTAGTGTTTATATTTGGCCCCATGTTGTTTTCTTTTATGGTTCACCGCTTTGCGCCAGAAGAAGTATTAAGTCGTTTTTTAATACGCATTTCCCCCTATACGATTTTATTGGTCTTTGCGTTTCCTTTTGGCTTGATTGGTAGCTTTCGAGTACTTTTCGATACCAACTTTGAGCTTGCATTATTATATTTTTTGATTGCGACGGCGTTATGTTTCTTGTTTTCTTTGATCTCCTATTGTGTCTACCGTAAACAGGGGCCAGCGATGGCTCTCACGGCCGCTATTACCTCTGGCAACAGAAATGTATTACTAACGTATAGCATCGCAGGAGCTTTACTGGGACCCTCCTTTCTTCCTCTCGCAGGGGCCTTACAAATACCTACATATTTATTGCCAGCCCTAACTCGATGGATCAGTAAAGCTTTACTAAAGTAAAAGTATATGGGGCGGGTGATGACTGTTTATTTAGATTTAGGGAGTATCTATTCCAATAAAGTTTCACCGAAAATACTTATTCAAAAAGTCTCTATACCAATAATAAAATCCTCTTTTATATGGGCTGCTTTTGCTTTTCCCATATAAAATATCGAGTTAATGGCAGAATCCAAAAGGACGATTATTCATGCGCAAAAACCTTCCTGTTACTAAACAAGAAAGAACATTTGACCAAAATGAAAAGCTTATTTCAGCAACGAACTTAAAGGGGCAAATTATTCATTGTAATGATGCCTTTGTAAGTATTAGTGGTTATAGCAGAGAAGAGTTAATAGGCAGTCCTCATAACCTTGTGCGTCATCCAGATATGCCAAAAGAAGCGTTTGCCTCCCTGTGGGATTATCTTAATCGCGGTGAGGCTTGGATGGGTTTGGTGAAGAACCGCTGTAAAAATGGTGACTTTTATTGGGTCGATGCCTATGTGACGCCTATTATGGAAGCTGGAAAAGTGATTGGTTATGAATCGGTTCGAACTGTGCCTAAGCGAGAAGATGTTGCTAGAGCCGAAAAGGTGTATCAGCGTATTCTTGCGGGTAAACGGGTCATGCCAAACCCGGTACTGTCATGGAAGATGATTTTACCTATGGTTGGTATATTGGCCGTGGTTGTCGCTACCCTAGGGCACAGTTTACTGGCTGGTGTTGCCGCGCTTTCTGCAGTCAGTTTCATGGCCAACGTGCTTTTTCTGATGGGCAATAAAGCCCTACAAAACACCTTAAGAGAACGCCTTTCTAGTTCTTTTTTGAGTCCATTAGCTGCGATTACTTATTCTGATAAACCCTTGAACATTTCTACTCTTGAAGTCGGAGTGAAAAGCCAATTATCGCGTCTTGATACTGTACTAACACGTTTTGAAGATGAGTCGCTAAAGGTCTCCTCGCAGTCTCAGGTAGGCTTGGCTTTAACGATTGAGACGACAGAAAAAATGGTCAGTCAGCAACATGAAACTCAAGATGTTGCCGCGGCGATGCAGCAAATGACAACGACCATCAATGATGTTGCTCAACATGTACAAATGACGGCTGATAACGCTAAATCATCTTCGGAATCCGCTAACGAAGGTCGTAAAATTGTCCAGGAAACGCGTGACTCTATTCGGCAGCTAAGTGAAACCGTGAATAATATTAGTGCTACGGTCGAAGACCTTGCTAGTAACTCTGAAAAAATTGCTCAAGTAGCGCAAATGATCGATCAAATTGCCGAGCAAACTAACTTGCTGGCATTAAATGCTGCGATTGAAGCCGCTAGGGCGGGCGAACATGGTCGAGGTTTTGCTGTGGTGGCGGATGAAGTTCGTCAATTAGCGCAAAGAACCCAAGGCTCTACCCAAGAAATACACCACATTATAGAAACCCTACGCACTGGTGCCCAGCAATCGGTAGAAATTGCTAATCATGGTAAAGAAGATGCCGCGCAGGGCCTAGAAAAAATGATGTCGGCAGAAAATGCGCTTTCGACGATTGTGGATGCTGTGTCAACTATTTCTGACATGGCAATTCAGATGTCAGCGGCCGTTGAGGAACAAGCTCATGTGTCGGAGGAGATTAATAGACAGGTAGTGCGTATTTCTGACTTATCGGTTGAAAGCTCGGAAAAATCCAATATGTCGAGTGAGAGTATTCGTACCCTGCAAGGGGTAGCGACTGATATGCATGAGTTGGTAGTGCGCTTTAAATAAACCCTCAGAGTGTTAGATACAAAAACGCCGTTATGAAAATAACGGCGTTTTTGTGTTATCGCTGGTTTTATAAAACGAGGCTCTTATTTATCAAGCTAGGGTAGAGGTAGCTCTTTTAAGCTATTGCTGGCGTGATTTAGCCTGATCATCATAATGTCTTGGCTGGTTTTGGTGTCGCCCATGGCTTTTAATAGGCGGCTTAATTCAGCCAATGCTTCACTGTGTACATCTAACGATAGGGCTTGCTCGTAGTAGTCTCGTGCTTTGCCCCACAACATGAGAGACTGACTTAAACGTCCGCATACTAGGTATAAATTGGCGCTGCTGGGTTCTTTTTTTAGCCAAGCTTCACAGTTCGCCAATAATTTCTTAGTGGTATTGCTTGCCTGTAAATTACCGTATTCGTAGATCAGTCTTTCAGACCATTTTTGGTTAAGGCTGGTGCGAATAAAATGTTCAGCCTTATTTTTATCACCAAAATGGATAAGAGTCTGGGCATAGAGCTGTCGCATACTGTCATCTTGGGAAAGCGTATCCAGCTTATTCCACAGGTTTTCTACTTCGGTAACCAGTTCTTTGCTGTTTTGTCCGAGTTTATTGCGGAACTTGATTTTATCCAGCAAGGCCAAGAAAGCATTACGCTCCAAATCTAACATATTGTCGTCGTCGTAGATGCCGTCTTTTTTAAGCGTTGGGGTCAAGGTGAGAAGAGCGTCCCAATCTTTCAGCTGAGTATAAACCGCAACCAGCATTTTGAGTGTTTGCTTATGTTTCGGCTTTAGCTTTTGCAGGCGTAATAGCGAGGCCAGTGCGCCCTCGTAATGTCCTTGACGCATTTGAATTTGGCTTTGCGCAAAACCAATCGCAAAATCAGCCTCGGGTGTCGCTTTATGAGCCGATCTAAGCAAGGCTTTGGAGCGCTCATATTCGTCTTGTTCACTGGCGGCGTAGGCCGCACTGATATAATTGATCAATGGATAAGCGACATTATCAGCACTATTGGTAAGAAGCTTCTCGGCTTTATTCCAATTACCGCCAACCAATTCCAACATACCGCGAATGGTGTTCTTTGACGCCCTTTTTTGTGCCAGATTGCCGGTGATTTTAGCCAAAGAGTTACTGGGTCTTAAGGTGATAAAAAGGATACGTTTTATCCAGCTCATGACAAACAGCGTGATAATAAGCACAACCCCCAGTACCCATAGGCTGGTTTCAAGGGTAATGCCATTATAGGCAATTAACACATAGCCGCTGTCTTGACGCATCAGCAGGCCGAGTACGCCGCCAACCGCCATCATGATGACAAGTAAAAAAAGCAGTTTTCTCATGCTTTATCTCCTGTTATTGCATCAGGAATGGTGACGTTTTCGGCTTCTGGTAAAACAGTTTCTTCAACCCTCGTTTTCTCTGGAATAGTGATTGGTACGGTGTCCACTGCCGTTGCTTCAAGTTCGCTCGTATGGTTTTTTTCAGCACGGTTATTCCAGTCTTTCATCAGGGCTTTCATTGCCACAAGCGATTCTCTTGGCAGCGGAAGTTCTGGTGATGGATCAATTTGTTGCAGTGCCGTGAGACTCCCCAAAAATGAAATAACGCTTTGCGCTTGAGTATCAAAGTGTTCGGTAACGGCAGTGGCGACCCGAGATAAGGCTTTTTGATAAATGATGGTTTCGCCTTTTACTAGGGCAACTTCAGCGACATCAAGTTGAAGTTGCAAGCCCGTGACGAGCTCTTGGTATTCGGCGGGTGGCAACAGGGCTTTAATAGGCTTGTGATTGTAGTTGATGACCACAAGTGAGCGAATAGATTGCCATAGGTTCACCAAAGTCGTGGTTACTTTTTCAGTGGTTGTGATGGCTGAGTCTGGCGACTCTTCTTGTTCCGTCGTTTTTTGCCATTCTTTGGACGGTTCACGCTGGGGCAATATGGCCACGTTATCGTATAGGGCGCTCAGTTGTAGGTAATAACCCACCACATCAAATTGGCTGGTGGACTTGAGTGCCTGAATATCTTTAGCAAGGGCTTTACGGGTAGCAAAGAAAATAGGGTCTTCAAGTTCATTGAGTATATTGTCTGCGCTGGTGAGTAGGGCTTCTGCCCCGCTACTGTCAGATTCTAACAATAAACGTTGATTAGCAAGGCGAATGAGGTATTCGGCCTCGGCTAGCTTCCAGTCTTCCTTGGTGGTGTTGTTTAATCGATTTAACTTGGATTCAAGTGACAATAGCTTGTCGCTCTGTTTAGCCTGCTGCTCCTGATGAGTAAGAAGCTGAGCATTTTGTAGTTGAATCGTGTGCTCAGCGGTCTTAATTTGTCCGGCTAATTGGCTCAGTGCAGACTGGCTAAGTTTTTGAGTTTGGAGCTGGTTGCTTAGGTTCGCTTGCTGAATAGACAGCTGCTGAATATCACTAGGGAATGAACTTTGAGTCGTTTGATAATAAAGCCAGCCACTTGCGGCAAGGGCAGCAATGGAAAGCACAAGCGAAACCGATGCTACTGGAGAAACGATGGATGGGGAAACGGCCAGTGTAGAAGTCGTTTTTCCTTTCGGCTGAACTGGAAGAGCTTGTTTGGTCGTTGTCTCTGTAGAGGCATTTTCTTGAGCGGCCTCTTCTGATTGGTGCTCTTGCTTATTATTCTCAGTCATTCGATTGTCCTGTATGAAATCCAGTCGCTTTGATTAAACTATTGTCGTCAGCGCCATGTGCGCACGAGGCATTAATCCACCCCATATCCTTTGCTTGCTGATTCACTCTACTACTTGGCGTGATGATAGGAAGTGTTTTCCAATCCTGCTTATATTGTGCTACGTATTCTGAAAGATTGTGTAGGCTTTCGCCACTGGTTACCCATATTAAATTAATATCGGGCAGCATGAGGAAAGTTTGAGCGTTATATTCTGGCTTTTTTCTTTCATAGAGTGAAAGATAACTGATTTTGGCGCCTCTTTCTTCTAACTTATCGCCAAGTTCAGTGCGACCACCGACACCTCGCATAATCAGCACCTTTAAATTTTTCATCTTTACTGGCTTTAACCAGTCTAATAAGTCTTCTGAGGTATGGCCCGGGTTTGATAGGGCTGGAATACCTTCATCAAGCAAAGCTTGAGTCGTGCCTTGACCAATGCCTATCCAATGAACGCCAATAGGCAACATGGGCCAGCAGGCATCTAGCCAGTCACTGCCCAAACGAACCGCATTTTTGCTAACAAAAATCACATAGTGAAATTCATTGATATCAAAAACCTGTGAGCGAATCGCAGCCTGTTGCTTTGCTTCTTCTAGAGGCGCTATTTCAAGCATAGGTAAAGGAACAGGGGTTCCACCAAGGGTTCTAACTCGTTCACAGCTGAGCCTGTTCTCTGGTTCAGGTCGGGTAATTAGAATGCTGCAATCTTGCACTAATTTATCGCCTATTCATGTAATAGAGAGATTATTGATAAAGTGCTTTTAGTATCGTGTCTGCGCCGCGTTCAAGCAAGTCATCGGCAAGTTGAATGCCAAGTGATTTGGCATCTTCCTTATGACCACGAATTTCTCCTTGAATCATTGTCTTGCCATCTGGGCTACCCACCAAGCCTCTTAACCAGATGTTATCGCCAGTGAGTGTGGCGAAACAAGCGATGGGTGCTTGGCAACCGCCATTTAAGCGCTCGTTGACGGCACGTTCGGCAATTACTCTTAGTGCCGTTTCTTCATGTTCGAGGGGTGCAAGTAATTGCAGTGTGTCAGCATCATCGGATCGGCATTCGATGCCCATGGCGCCTTGTCCACCGGCGGGTAAGCTTATTTCGGCAGGGATTTTCAGACGAATTCTGTCCTGCATCTCAAGGCGTATTAACCCGGCGCTGGCTAAAATAATTGCGTCGTATTCCGCATTATCGAGCTTTTTCAGGCGAGTATTCACGTTGCCTCTTAATTCTTTGATTACTAAATCAGGGCGCCACATTTTTAACTGACACGAGCGTCGTAGGCTGGATGTGCCTATCACGGAACCTGCTGGTAGCGCATCAAGTGAGGCGAAGGTATTGGAAACAAAGGCGTCGCTTGGATCTTCGCGCTCACAAATAATGGCGAGACCTAAGCCTTCAGGGAAGGCCATGGGAACGTCTTTCATGGAATGCACCGCAATGTCGGCACGGCCATCTAATAAAGCGTTTTCCAGTTCTTTAACAAACAGTCCTTTGCCACCGATTTTGGAAAGGGGAGAGTCTAAAATTTGATCGCCTCTGGTCGTCATACCAAGCAGTTCGACATTAAGGTGAGGGTAGAGCGCTTCTAATTGCGCCTTGACCGTATTGGCTTGCCAAAGAGCGAGTTGGCTTTCTCTGGTGGCGACCACAATTTTATCTTTCACTGCTTCTCCTAATTCATTGGTAGATAGGTAAATATCCCTAAAATTATCGCCATCATGATACTCCCAATGAAGAATGTCGTCATCTGTCTATATTTTGCAAATCGAGGCCGTCGTTTTGCCTTTGCTGGCTTTATAAGTCAGGGCGCATAAGGTACCCTTTGCAGCTGATTGAATTTCTCTGGGAAGGAACTGAATGACTGATACAACTAAAACCACAAACCAGCAATGGGGTGGCCGTTTTTCTGAGCCTGTTGACGCTTTTGTGGCGCGCTTTACGGCTTCTGTTGAATTTGACCAACGCATGGCAAAACAAGACATCCAAGGCTCGGTTGCGCATGCCAAAATGCTCACCAGCATTGGTGTGTTAACAGAAGAAGAACGCGATCAGATTATTCAAGGTTTAAGCGAAATTGAAGAAGAAATTCAGCGCGGTGAATTCGAATGGTCGATTGAGCTAGAAGATGTGCACATGAACATCGAAGCACGTCTGACGCAAAAAATTGGCATCACAGGTAAAAAACTTCACACTGGCCGTTCGCGTAACGACCAAGTGGCGACAGATATCCGCCTATACATGCGTGATGAAGTGGACTTTCTATTAGAGGAAGTAACGCGTATGCAGCAAGGTATATTGAGCCTAGCGGAAAAAGAAGCCCACACCATCATGCCGGGGTTTACCCACTTGCAAACGGCGCAACCAGTTACCTTTGGTCATCACCTAATGGCTTGGTATGAAATGGCCCAGCGCGATTACGAGCGTTTAGTGGATTGCCGTAAGCGTATCAACATTCTACCGCTTGGTGCCGCGGCATTGGCGGGCACAACCTACCCAATTGATCGTTTTATGACAGCCGATTTACTGGGCTTCGAACGTCCAACTTATAATTCGTTGGATTCCGTAAGTGACCGTGACTTTGCGATTGAATTTACCGCTGCGGCCTCAGTGATCATGATGCACATGTCCCGTTGGGCAGAAGAAATGGTGATGTGGGCGTCAGCGCAATTTAACTTCATCTTCTTGCCAGACCGTTTCTGCACCGGCTCTTCCATTATGCCGCAAAAGAAAAACCCAGACGTACCGGAATTGGTACGTGGTAAAACCGGTCGAGTGTACGGCCATCTAATGAGCTTACTAACCTTGATGAAGTCGCAATGCTTGGCGTACAACAAGGACAACCAAGAAGACAAAGAACCGTTATTTGATACCGTAGATACCTTAAAAGGGTCATTGCGAGCCTTTGCTGACATGATTCCTGCTATCGAGTCTCGCAAAGACAACATGTACGAAGCGGCGCGCCGTGGTTTCTCTACCGCAACCGACTTAGCCGATTATCTAGTACGTCAAGGTGTTGCCTTCCGTGATGCCCATGAAGTGGTGGGTAAAGCGGTAGGTTACGGTGTGAAAGAAGGCAAAGACTTGTCTGAAATGACACTGGAAGAGCTGAAAGGCTTTGGCACCATGATCGAACAAGATGTCTTTGATGTGCTGACGCTAGAAGGTTCTGTTGCGGCCCGTGACCATATTGGTGGCACCGCACCGAATCAGGTGTTGCTTGCGGTAGAACGTGCGAAAACAGAGTTGCATGCACGTTTAGCTTAAGCTATTGATTAACATAAAAATATAGACGTAAAAAGCGACGCTTCTGCGTCGCTTTTTTGTTTTGTCTTTTATTAATTTGAACTACTGGCCAAGAGAAAAAGGCGAACTTGGACCCAACAGGGTGCTCGGTGTAATGTTCAGCTCAAAGTGAAAGGATTCTGTTTGGCCATTACAGCCTGCGAATACAATTACCCAGCCTTCGTCACTGCCTTCTTTTGGTATGCGCCAACAAACGCCTTTAATATTAACGTAACGGGTGCCATCGGCATCTTCTGTAATAGGGTAATCAACCTCTTTTACTTGTCCTTTCAAATACTCTCTTTGCGCTTCTTGCGACTCTTCTATCTGTGCTTGTAAGGTGGGAGAGAAAACCCCATTTAAATTTTCACTTTTAGCATCTGACGAGAGTGAAATTTTTGATAAGTCCAGTAAGGCTGGTTTTTCAATCTGGCTAATGTCCACATGGGGCGTATTTGACTCTGTCATCAGGTTGCTATTCGACGAGTCAATGGCAGAGTTTCTATTAGTGTCACCTTGTAAGCCCGGTAAATTAATTTGTTGCTCTATGTCCGTTGTCTCTGCATCCTGATTAATAACGATGGCTTTCGACTGCTTTTTTTCTGCTCCGTTAGCAGGTAAAAGAGACACTTCAAAGCTGGATTGTACAGAATTCTGCTCAACACCAAAATGCAACCAATGGGTGTTATCCAACACAGCAATGAACAACATATGAATGACGGCGGCACTGACTAGCGCGATTGTCCAAGGAGCTATGCGTTTTTTCATAAAATGTCTTAAGTGTCAGCTTTGTGAATAGCTGAGAGTATCTATATCCCAAATTACCATGGCTTTACATAGCTGGTGGCAAATGGTGCGAATTCAAGTGATACGTTATTTCTACTATCCGTAAAGAATATTAATGTAATTAGCCCGCTAGGGTTGGGAAACGCTCAGGCTGCAAGTATACTGTCTCGATCAAATATTTAAGAGATAAAGACGATGTTTAAGTGGCTTTCAGTATGTCTTTTGGCTGTTTTTTTAATGGCTTGCGGAAATAAAGGTGCACTTTATTTACCGGATGACACTGCTGGCTCACAACAAGAACCGTCTTCTGACTGAGGATTCCCTTTTTGGACTTTTTTAATTACTCCGATCAAACATTGCACGCTGAAAATGTGGCTTTGTCTGATATCGCGGCCCAATACGGCACGCCATGCTACGTGTATTCACGGGCGACCTTCGAACGCCATTACAATGCCTATGCAGAAGCTTTTGCTGCTCACCCAACATTAATCTGTTACGCAGTAAAAGCCTGTTCAAATATCGCCATTCTAAATGTCTTAGCACGTTTAGGTTCTGGCTTTGATATTGTCTCCTTAGGTGAACTAGAGCGCGTACTGAAAGCGGGCGGCGATCCTGCGAAAGTCATGTTTTCCGGATTAGGCAAACAAGCAGTAGAAATGCGCCGTGCACTAGAAGTGGGTATTCACTGTTTTAACGTGGAATCCGAAGCCGAACTGCACCGTTTGAATCAAGTGGCGGGTGAGATGGGCAAAGTCGCGCCGGTTTCTTTGCGCGTGAACCCAGACGTAGATGCCAAAACCCACCCTTATATTTCAACGGGCTTAAAAGAAAACAAATTCGGTATCGATATTAAAGACGCCGTGCGCATCTATAAAATCGCACACGAACTGCCAAACCTAAACGTGATGGGCGTAGACTGTCATATCGGTTCTCAGCTTACCGAGCTAAAACCCTTTCTTGATACCTTTGACCGTCTGATTCGCTTGGTGAACGAATTATCTGAAGCGGGCATTAAAATCAAGCATCTCGACCTAGGTGGCGGCCTAGGAGTACGTTATCGTGATGAAGTACCACCATCGCCGGCGGACTATGCCAAACTGATCTTAGAAAAAGTCAAAGGCTTAGACGTGACCTTGGCGTTTGAACCGGGCCGTTCTATCGCGGCGAATGCGGGCATTTTATTGACTCAGGTTGAATTCCTAAAATGCAACGATCATAAGAACTTTGCCATTATTGATGGCGCGATGAACGATCTTATCCGACCTTCTCTTTACAGTGCTTGGATGAACATTGTGCCTGTGTCTTTACAGCCAACACCGGAAGGTGCGCGTGTCTATGACTTGGTTGGGCCGATTTGTGAAACCGGTGACTTCCTAGGTAAAGACCGTGAACTAGACATTCAAGCGGGTGACCTGCTTGCGGTTCGTTCAGCGGGTGCCTATGGCTTTACCATGGCGTCGAACTACAACAGCCGTAATCGTGCCGCGGAAGTGATGGTCGATGGTGATACCACCCATCTGATCCGTGCTCGCGAAACGATTGAACACCAGCTAGCTGGCGAGCAAGTCTTGCCAGACTAAGGAGTTCACCTTGTTGTTAAAGTTTACCAAAATGCATGGGCTCGGAAATGACTTTGTCATGGTCGATGCGGTATCCCGAAAAGTGTTTTTTAATCAGAAACAAATTGAACGGTTAAGCAATAGAAACTGGGGCATTGGCTTCGACCAACTCTTGGTGGTTGAGCCACCTTCCCACCCTGAAATGGACTTTCGTTACCGTATTTATAATTCCGATGGCACGGAAGTGGAACATTGCGGCAATGGTGCTCGCTGCTTCGCTAAATTTGTTATTGATAGAAACTTGACCAACAAGCGTATTATCAATGTAGAAACCAAGCGTGGTCAGATTCAACTACGGGTGCTGGAGGACGGCTTGGTCACCGTGGACATGGGCGCGCCAAGTTTCCTGCCAAAAGACTTGCCTTTTACTGCCGAGCCTTCCGAGTCGCTTTATACAGTTCGCGCTGGCGCAGAGGAATATAAGATCACGCCGGTGTCTGTGGGTAACCCCCATGCCGTGTTGAAAGTAGATCAATTAACCGATGACCAAGTGGCGAAGGTCGGTGCTCTGTTAGAGAGCCATGAACGCTTTCCGCAAAAGGTTAACGTCGGCTTCATGCAAGTGCTTAACCCTGCCGAAATCAACTTGCGGGTATACGAACGTGGTGTCGGCGAAACTCAGGCTTGTGGAACGGGCGCGTGTGCTGCGGTGGTTGCCGGTATCAAACAAGGCTGGTTAGCTTCAAAAGTGACAGCGCATTTACGAGGTGGTGACCTAAACATCGAATGGCAAGGCGAAGGCCAGCCCATTCTCATGACAGGGCCCGCAGAAAAAGTATTTGAAGGTCAAATTTACATCTAGAAACCGTGCTTAGACGTTACTAGCAACGTCATCGAGCGCAGGTTTCTTAATAGAGGCAGTATGAGCGAAGAAGAAGTCATTCAATACTTATCAACCACGCCCGATTTTTTTAGTCGGAATACGGAATTATTGGAAAGTTTGACACTGCCTCACCCCGCGAGTGGGAAGGCAATTTCGTTGCTTGAATACCAAGTAAACTTACTGAGAAAGTCAGCGGCGGACTACCGTAGTCAATTCGAACGCCTTGTTGATGTGGCCCGTGAAAACGAATCCACCATGCAAAAAAGTCGTCGCCTTGTACTGGCCGGTTTAAATTGCGCTTCATTAGACGACCTTGCTGTAGTGATCGATGACATGGTGCGGGACGACTTCGAAGTGGCTCATCATGCCTTTGTTTTATTCGATGAATATGAAGACAGCGCCATTCGCACTCACTTCTTAGTAGAAGATGACATTGCCTTATCTCATACCTCTGGCTTTAGTGAATGCTTCTGCGGCGAACTGCCGAAAAATGAAATGGACTACCTCTTCTTTGATGATACTAAAAACATTCGTTCCGTTGCTGTGCTGCCATTACAGTCTCGGACCGGTGGCGAGATTAAAAAATACGGTGTCTTGGTATTGGGCGCAGAAAACAAAGCCGCGTTTGATAAAGAAAAGGGCGCCATGTTTCTACAGTACATCGCCGACCTGTTAAGCGCTATTCTATTGAGGCTGGTGCCATGAGCGTGCTGGTTACCTTTGACCTAGACAACACCCTATGGGACGTATCGCCCGTTATTGTGCGTGCTGAATACGCCATGGAATCTTGGTTCGAAGACCGCTTTCCGGGGTTTTCTGCAAGCTACTCCTTTGCTGTACAGCAAGAATTAAGAGCAAACATACTCGACCAATATCCTGACCTAGCGCCGAATCTAACCGCCCTACGATTAGAAGTGTACAAACTCGCGTTAAAAGCCTTTGGTTTGCCATCGGAAGAAGCAAAAAACGTCGCAGAATCGGCGTTAGCGCATTTCTGTGAGTGGCGTCAAAAAGTCGACCTCTTTCCCCATACCCTTGATGTACTCGAAGAACTGAATCAAGACTATTCATTAGCCGCCATCACCAACGGCAACGCCGATGTGTTCCACCCCTATGTGGGGCTTGGGCAATACTTTGAATTTGCCATTCGAGCGGATCAAGTGGGCGTGGCGAAACCTTCGGCGGAGCTGTTTCATCTCGCCGCCGAAAAATCCGGCTACCCACTTTCCCAAATCGTGCACATAGGCGACCACCCAATAGACGACGTCTATGGTGCTTCCAATGCGGGCGCGAAAAGCATCTGGTTTAACCGTCACGGCGCTCAGCGCTGGGGGGATGATTGGGGCACTCGATCCGATGCGGAAGTGCATTCCCTCTTGGAGTTGCCCATGGCGATTCGCTCCCTCATCTCATAGTGATTTTCTATCGCACTATTAGAGCGAACTCATTTTTACCAGAATGATTTAGTGCTACACTTACGCCAATTCATTAGCCAAATATAGATTTTAAGGAAACTCCCATGAGTGAGAACATAAGCCAAATTACCGATGCCCAATTCGCAGAAGAAGTATTAAATTCTGACACACCTGTACTGGTTGATTTTTGGGCACCATGGTGTGGTCCATGTAAAATGATCGCGCCAGTACTAGAAGACATTGCCGTGGAGTTTGAAGGCAAATTGAAAATTACGAAATTGAACGTTGATGAAAACACAGAAACGGCACCAAAATACAACGTTCGTGGTATTCCGACACTGCTTATCATTAAAGGCGGTGAAGTGGTAGGAACAAAAGTCGGTGCCGTGTCTAAAACTCAACTTATCGAGTTTATCAACGACGCGATCTAAGCAACGCGGTAAGAATTCCGTTAGTCAGCACCATCCACTAACGCTAGAATCCAGCATTTGATTACAGATGCTGGATTTTTTTATGGCCGCAATAATATTTCTTAACATTCTTTGTGGTGAGTCCCGCGTCAAAAGCAGGTACATTGTTTTGATAAAGCGTTAGTGACTTGCTCAAGCATTACCAACAGCAACTTCCTAATGCCTTTGTCTATTATTAACCGCAGCGCAATTGACCAAAGCACTTTACAAATACGCCAACTCAATGCATCGAAAAGACTTAAGATCTCATTTTTTTGGCGCAGATGATCAATCTATATCGAGCTATCAACCAGCACCATGATTATTTGGCCTCTGCACTTTGGCGGCGCGGAGTCAACTCTGCCAAAGGCTCAGAGCTTCCTAGCATGGCCAAACGCCGTGCGCTTTCCCGTTCAATTAACGCCTTTAAACCTTCTTGCATCAAAGTGTTTTTTTCTTTTACACCGGTTAACTCCACGGCTTGTGCATATAACTCGTCATCAATGTTTAACGTGGTACGCATCTCTCTTTTTCCTAGGCATGAATGTAAGCACCAGTATATGACTACCTTTGTGCTTGAGGAAAAAATAACCGTCTAGCCTTCACTAAACCACAGCATGAGAGAATCGAATCATGATGGTCACCTTCGTTTCCCAATGCACAGTAAGCCGCAGTGCACGCGGCTTAGTCACAGCGATAACCCCACCTTAATCCTCCCCTTCGAAGACACAAGGGGAGGAGATTTCGCTTTTTAGTTGTCCATAAATTGGCGGTTGATGTGGGTTTTGAGGTTGGTGATGTGTTGGTCCATCCAGATGGATAGGGCGTGCAGTTCGATGGTTTTGTCTCGGTAGAGCGATAGGGTTTCGATGGTTTTGCTGATTTCGTGAATGGGCAAGACGACTAGGTCTTCGTCTGGTACGCTGGCTTTGGCCACTTTGCTGAGTTCGCTGTATTGGTCGAGGTCGCTTTGCCTAACGTGGGCGCTGATGGGCAAGGGCGTGGTTGCTGTCAGGGCTAGGTGTAAGCGTCGTTGAACCTGTGGTGTGTCTTGAGGTGGAATATAGCGGTTTTGTGGGGTGTCGCCGTGTCTTAGGTAGTCGCTGGCTTGTTTGGCGAGGTCGCTGTCTTCTTCCATGGCCATTTCGTAGGCCATGTCTAGGCTGATGAAGTAGTCTTTGGTTTTTTGCACGGCAGACGCGGTGTCTGAGGGGCGGATCAGGTTGTCTATTAAGACAAAGTCTCTGTCTCTGACAAAATACAGCTTGGTGCGTTGGGTGTTCACCCATTCGAAAAAGTCGCGGTCAAGTTGCAGAAAGGTATGAAGGTCACGGGCGCTGACGGTGTCGGCGGGTTGTCCGTTGAGTAAGCAGGTATAGAAGGGAATCCGTTTAATAGCCATGGTTGGCCTCCTACGTTTAAGGTGTTAACCACCTTTTATGAGGTTCGAAGCTCAATAAAAGGTGGTGGGTCTAAACCGGGTTCGAACTACCGCACGTAGGAGCGGCCTAGCCGAAGCTAGCCCAACAAAGACCCACCATATAGGCGGATCTCGGCCATAAAAAAACACGCACTGCGTGTTTTAGGCCGCTACGTACACGGGGTTCGAATCCCGACACTGGATTTTGCCAGTGCAAGAGGAATGCTAGTGTAAAACGGGAAAAGGGTCAATAAATGGAAAGGTCGGCGGTTTAGAGCGCAGTGATAACCCCTCCTTAATCCTCCCCTTCGAAGACATAGGGGGAGGCGATTCGTGCATCTGCTTGCCTTTAACTCTCACTTCGAAGGCATAAGGGGAGGAGATTCGTGCATCTGTTTGCCTTTAATTTTTGCTTCGAGGACATAGGGAGAGGCGTTTCGTTCACTGGCTTTGTGCTGCTTTATTCTAGGTCAAAGATGATGGCTTTGACTCTTTCTTGGCCGGTGTTTTTTAGGTCAAGGGCGGTTTCTTTGGTGATTTTTGCACCGTCGCCCGGTTTGAGTGTGGTGCCGTTGTTGAGGCTCAGTTCGCCTTCTATTTGGTGTATGTAGACGTTTCGGCCCGCTTCTATGGTGAGTTTGTCTTGTGTTTGTGGCGCGAGGATCAGTTGGCTTAGGCTGGCGTTTTGTTTGATGCTTAGGGTGCCGTTGGCGCCATCGGGTGTGATGACGGTGGTGATGCCTTGTGCTTCACCAAAGGCTTTTTGTTGGTAGCCGGGGGCGCCGCCGGTGACGTTGGGTTGTATCCAGATTTGTAAAAATTTCAGGGTGTCTTTTTCAGAGGCGTTGAATTCACTGTGGTAAATACCTTTGCCTGCGGACATCAGTTGAAATTCGCCAGCGGGCAGTTCTTCTACGTTACCAGCGCTGTCTTTGTGGGCGATGCGGCCTTGTAATACGAGGCTGATGATTTCCATGTCTTTGTGTCCATGGGTATCGAACCCGGCACCGGGTGACACTGTGTCGTCGTTGATAACGCGTAGGTGGGAAAAGCCCATGTGTTTTGGGTCGTAGTAGTTGCCGAATGAGAAGGTGTGGAAGCTGTTTAACCAGCCAAAGTTAGCTGGACCGCGGTCTTCTGCTTTGCGCATTGTGATCATTGGGTTTCTCCTGTTGCTCTGGCTAGGTTGGTTTAGCTGGCATGGTTATGGGTAATGGGATGATGAAGCCAGTGTAATCACAGATGAAAAGAAAGAATATCGGAAGCTTTTGAGCTAGTATTTCAAAATATTTGAACAGAGGGTTGGTTATGGCTTATGCGGTGACGTTGGAAGCGTTGAGGGTGTTGGAAGCGATTCATCAGTTGGGCAGTTTTGCCGCCGCGGCGGACGCTTTGTTTAAGGTGCCTTCGGCGCTGACCTATACGATGAAGAAGCTGGAAGAAGATTTGGGGGTGGCCTTGTTTGATCGCTCTCGTCAGAAAGCCGTGTTGACGCCGGCGGGTCAGTTGGTGTTGGAGCAGGGGCGTTATATTTTGGATGCGGCGACAAATTTGGAAGATTTGGTCAAACAATTTGAATCAGGCTGGGAACCTAAATTAAGAATCGCTCGGGATACTGTTATGCCTGAGTTACCACTGATGTCTGTGGTAGGGGCGTTTTTGTCTCTTAATCGTCCTGTTGAATTGAGCTTGTCGGAAGAGGTATTAGGCGGTGCTTGGGATGCTTTATACGATAACCGAGCCGATTTAGTGATAGGTGCCACGGGGGATTTACCAAAAAACCATGTTCATACTCGTGTGCTTGGTGAAGTGAAGTTTGTGTTTGCTGTGGCTCCGACTCATCCACTGGCGTTGGTGGATGGTGTGATTAGCGCGGCTCAATTAAAGGAGTATCCTGCGATTGTGGTGGCGGACAGTTCAAAAGTTTTACCCTCACGAAGTTTGGGGTTGTTTGAAAGTAGGCAGGTGCTTAGGGTCGATAGTATGGGCAGTAAAATTGAAGCGCAGTGTTTGGGGTTGGGTGTGGGCTATTTGCCAAAACATATTATTGTTAATGAATTAGCGTCTGGTCGTTTGGTATTGCGTGAATGTGAAATACCAAGACCGAATCAGGTGACGTATTTGGCGTGGCGAAAAGATGAACCCGGTCGTGGCTTGTCGTGGTTTGTTGAGCAGTTGGCGAAGCAGGATTGGCAGTTGGCGTCTGTTTGACGTTTAGGTTTGCTGTGTTATTGGGCGCTTATTTTAAGGGGTTGTTGTGTTTTCTTTGTCCTTGTCTATTTTACCGGTTTTTCTATTGTTGATGACGGGCGCATTGTGCCAGCGTTTTCGTTTTCCTATGGCGGGTTTTTGGGGCGGTGTGGATAAGTTGTCTTATTGGGTGCTGTTCCCTGCTTTGTTGTTTAGTAACACCTCGCAGATTGATTTTTCGAATCCTATGCTGCCAAGGTACGCGATGATTCTGTTGTTGGCTTTGGTGGTGACGGCGTGCTTTGTTTTTATCACGGTGTGGTTGTTAAAGGTGCCTGCGCCGACAGGGTCTTCTATGTTGCAGGCGGGTGTACGCTTTAATACTTTTATTGTGTTGGCGATTGCCAGCAGTGTGTATGGCGATGAGGGCTTGGTGTTGGCGGCACTGGGCGCTTCGATATTGATTCCCTCTATTAATGTGTTTTTGGTGGTGGCCATGGTGTTGATGCATGGCAAGCCCGCAGGTGGGGATGCCTCGGCGTCTTTGTCGAGTTTGGTCAGCGGTGCCCTGATTCGTAATCCTCTGATTGTGTCTATTGTCTTGGGCAGTGGGTTAAATCTGTTCGGTTTAACGCCGATTGTGTTGTTGTCTGATGTGTTGGGGATGTTGGCTCAGGCGGCCTTGCCTTTGGTGTTGCTGGCGGTAGGGGCGAGTGTACGTTTGGAAGTGATTCGATCTGTCGGCGCGACGTTTGTGTTGTCGTCTCTGGCTCGGTTTTTGGTGTTTCCTTTGTCTATTGTTGTGATGTGTTGGTGGTTGGATGTTCGTGGTTTGCCGGCGTTGGTGGCGATTCTGTTTGGTGTGGTGCCAACGGCCACATCGGCTTATGCGTTGGCGCGACAGTTAGGTGGCGATGCGGATCGTATGGCGGCTTATATTACGTTGCAGACGATTTTGGCCGTGGTGAGTTTGCCCGTTAGTGTGTGGTTGAGTCAGTTTTATTTGGGTTGAGTGTCTGTTGGGAATAAAAAACCAGCGCTGTTATATGACAGTGCTGGTTTTTTTGTGTTTGTTTTCGGCGGTTGATTAGATGGGGTTGTTACTCTTGCTCTTTGTAGATGTTTTCGTAGCAGAAGTTAGTGGCCCCAACAAAGCCATCGACGCTGCCACAGTCAAAGCGTTTGCCTTTGAATTTGTAGGCCAGCACACAGCCTTCTTTTGCTTGTTGCAAGATGGCATCGGTAATTTGTACTTCACCATTGCGACCCGCTGGTGTGTTGCGGATTTTATCGAAGATGTCTGGGGTTAAAATATAGCGACCAATAATGGCTAGGTTAGAGGGGGCTTCTTCTTTTGCCGGCTTTTCGACCATGTCGGTGACGCGAAACAGGCCTTCCATCATGGAGTCGCCTTTGATCACCCCATATTTGTGCACTTCGTCTTCTGGTACTTCTTCGATGGCCACAATGGTGCAGCGGAATTGGTTATAGAGTTTGACCATTTGTGCCATGACACCATCGTCTTCACCGAAGCAAAGGTCGTCGGCAAGTACTACACCAAAGGCCTCATCACCGATTAAGGGTTCGCCTGTTAGGATGGCATGACCTAAACCAAGCATGTTGTTTTGACGGGTGAAGGAGAAGTTCACATTGTCGATTAGGTGGCGTATACCTTCTAAATATTGCTCTTTACTGGTGCCTGATATTTGGTGTTCGAGTTCGTAGCTGATGTCAAAATGGTCGGCAATGGCGCGTTTACCACGGCCCGTGACAAAGGTGATGTTGTTTAGGCCTGCGGCTTCCGCTTCTTCTACGCCGTACTGAACAAGGGGTTTATTAACGATAGGCAGCATTTCTTTTGGCATGGATTTGGTAGCAGGTAAAAAACGGGTGCCATAACCAGCAACGGGGAATAGACATTTGCGAATCATACTTTTTCCTTAAAATTACTTTGTAAAATGGCGATCCAAAAATAAAGCATCGGACGGCCTGAGTTGTTCGGTAGCATTAGTATAGAGCATCTTTTGTGACAGTTAATATCACCTTGGTTAAGCGATCCAATACTGGGGAGCCCAGTTTGTACCAATGCCAATAAAGAGGCAAGACAAGTTGTCTATCTGGAAACAGGGAGATGAGCCTTCCGGTTTCCAATTCACTCTTTATTTGTACGGTGGGGATCAAAGCACAGACTGTGCCACTCAAGACTAAGTCTAAAAAACCATGGGGCGAAGGGTACCAATGGCTATTACGAATATTGGCTTTTATTTGTAAGCATTCACTTTGGTAGCGCCCCCATAGTTCGTCATATTCGTCATAAATAAGTGACGGGGCTTGTTGGATGGATGCGGGGGTGATATCTCCGTGCAAATGGGTTTGTATGAAGCTTTTTGTGGCCACCAGTTCGTATTTCATGTTACCCAGAAATAGGGAGTCTCCTCCGGCGACGGGGGTGCCTGTTTGGCTGATGCAGGTGATGACTTCGCCTTTTTGCAGTAGGGCTCGGGTGTGAGCTTGGTCCGCAGATTTGATGTGCAGCTTGGTGTTGCTAATGTTTGAGAATGCATTAACAACTTGTGTGAACCAGGTGGCTAATACGTCGTTGTTAACGGCAATGCTAAGGGGTTGGTTAGAAACACTCGATTGCATGTGCTCTTGCAAACCTTCTTCTAGCATGGTGACTTTATTGATATGTGCGAGAAGTTGCTGCCCTAATGGGGTAGCAACAACAGGCCGGGCTCGAATCAATAAGGGTTGTCCATATTCTTGTTCTAGGCGTTTGATGTTTTGCGAAACCGCAGATTGTGTGAGGTTTAAGTGTTGAGCGGCTTTGTCAAAGCTTTGAAATTGCAGTACCGCGTGTAAGCAGGTGAGTGCTCTGTAGTCCATCATATAAAATATTAATTTTTCTAATGTAGCTTTAGTTTAATTAATTTTAATTTATGCTTCTTGGTGCGTAATATCAACCACAAATTTGGTAGAGGTGTAGGTTGGTATGTTGGCATTTTTGAGTGGGGCTATCACGGGGGGCGGTTTAATTGTCGCCGTGGGGGCGCAAAATAGTTTTTTGTTGGAGCAGTCATTAAAGCGCCATTATGCGTTTCCTCTTGCTTTGTTGTTTATTCTAAGTGATGTCATTTCGATTTCGTTGGGGGCGTTTGGCCTTGGCTTGGTGCTGCAAAGTCACGACTGGCTGTTGTCGGTATCTCGTTGGGCGGGTGTGTGTTTTTTGGTCTGGTTTGCTTATGGGAAGTTACGTGCGTCCTTTCAAGAAGAGCATCTTATTTTAGAGCAACAGAGTAAGCGTCTTGCTGTCTGGCCATTATTTTTAATGGCGTTAGCGGTGACTTGGTTAAACCCGCATTTTTATTTGGATACCATGATTTTAATGGGCAGCTTAGCGAATCAGTGGCAAGGCGATAAATGGGAATTTGTGTTTGGTGGTACTGCGGCTGCGGTTGTCTGGTTTTTGTCGTTGGCGTTTATCGGCAAGTTATGTGCGAAGTGGTTAGAAAAAGCCGCGTTCTGGCGCTGGTTTAATAGGGTGAATGCCTTGTTGATTTTTGGGATTGCTTTCAAGATTGCGACACAGCCATTGTCGTGATTGATCAATGGCTGTGTGCTTATTTTGTGAGATTAGAGTTTGATCTCGACTTCGTGGCTTTCTTCTAGGGGTTCAATCGAAGAGTCCGCTTCGATTAACATTTCTGCGGTAGCCACCGAACTGACCGCCAGTGCGACTTGAATTTGGTCCCCTTGCTCTTCGATAACCATCGCTGGCTGGTAATGAATACGATAAATTGCGACTAAAGCGACGGACATGTTCATGGCGGCGACAAACCAGAATAGAGCGTCAATTCTGATCATGTCCATCAATGAGGCTGCGATAAGCGGCCCTGTCATCCCACCTATCCCGTTAAGTAAAATCATGCCGCTACTGGCAGACAGAATTTGCTCAGGACGTAATTGGTCATTCATGTGGGAAGACGCCAAAGAATACATGGGGAAGGTAAAGGCGCCAACTAAGAACATGCCAACCATCATCAGTATTTGGTTGTTCATGTTATTACCGAGTGGCACGACCATCGCTGTGATCGCTCCCACAATACCCACCCAAAGTATGGTAACGCGTCTGTCTTGACGGTCTGACAAGAGGCCGATGGGCCATTGTAGGAACATGCCGCCAATATAGCTGGCACCAATGAATAAAGAGATCTCGATCACGTCCATGCCAATGCTTTGCGCATAAAGCGCTCCAAGACCCAGCAAGGCCCCTGAGGTTGCGCCAGCTATGGTGACCCCGGTTACGCCAAGAGGGGCGGTTTTTATGAGACCCAGAATATTGAGTTTTTCAGGCACATTGATGGTAGGAGAAGGCGTACGTACCAAGAGCAGCGGCACCAGGGCTAATGAGATCAACACAGACGTTAAGATGAACAGACCATAGCCACTTGGGGAAGATAGGTTCAATAAGAACTGGCCAAGGGTTTGGCTGGCCCAGATTTCGATAATGTAGATAGAAAACAAGCGACCACGGGTGTTGTTGGTGGCGATATCGTTTAACCAGCTTTCGGTGACAATGAATAATGCGGCGTAGCACAGGCCCGTGCCCATCCGCATGAGCATCCAAAACCATGGATTCACCACCACGGATTGCATCAGAATGGTGATGGAAGCTAATGAAGCAACGGCCGCAAATACTCGAATATGGCCGACGTTTTTTACCCAGTCTGGTACCAATAGGGAGCCAATGATAAAGCCTAAATAATAGGCCGACATGATTAACCCTGTCGCGGTCGTATCGAAGTTTTCTAATGAGGCTCGAATACCGATTAGTGAGCTCTGTAAGGCACTGGCCATGGTGAGTATGGCGATACCAAATAGCAGACTCCAGATCGGAAATAGGGTTTGCTTGAACATGCCGTGTCCTTTGAACTAACAGGGTTGAGAAGTCAGAAGTTTTGGTCACTTCATTGAGTGCTATTTTTGCCGACTATACGGGGGAATTCTGTGAATGCAATCACTAATTTACATTGGAAACCAAAATACATTTGCGTCATGAAAGTAGGGGAATAGTTGGTGATTAACTCTAGTCTAAAAACGACAAAAAGCCCCCTGAAGTTGTCGCTCAAGGGGCTTTTAGACAAGTTTATATGAAATTAGGTTTCTTCAAGGTCACGGCTAAAATGCTTGCCGAGTAGGGCGTGGTAGAAGTTGTGATCGCCTAATATGCCAACACATTGCTCGTATTCTTCAAGTACCATGAAGCGGTTAGAGTGATAACGAATCTCTACGGCGTCGCGCATTTGAATGTTCGCTGGGACTTTCAGTACGGTATTGTTAGGGACATCGTCTAGTGCCATTCCGGGGTTCCAAATAGCAGTAGGGATTTCACCGTTTTGATCTTGAACGGAAGTGAGCTTACCATCGCTCAGTTCAAGCCAAGTGTCTTTATCGAGATAGGTTCTATCGCCTTCGACCGTTAGCTCTTTAACTGGTGTCATGAGCGAGTCGCCACGTAGGACGTTGAGTGGATTTGTATGAGCAACGAATTTTTCAACGTATTCTGTTGCCGGGTTTAAGACAATTTGCTCTGGCGAATCTTCTTGAATGATTTTTGCCGACTCCATAATCGCGATTTTTGTGCCTATTTTTAGTGCTTCGTCTAAATCATGGCTAACAAAAATGATGGTTTTATTCAGGCGTTTTTGCAGTTCAATCAGTTCGTCTTGTAGTTGTGTGCGAATCAAGGGATCGAGAGCCGAGAAGGGCTCATCCATTAGTAGAACGTCGGTGTCCATGGCAAAGGCGCGAGCCAGACCAACACGCTGGCGCATACCACCAGACAGTTCGTCAGGTTTTTTGTCTGCCCATTGATCCAAGCTGACCATTTTAAGCTGTTCACGCGCTTTGATAAGGCGTTCTGCTTTGCCCATGCCTTGCATCTCTAAACCAAAGGCAACGTTTTCTAGCACGGTGAGCCAAGGCATTAAAGCGAAGCTTTGAAAGACCATGGATACACGGTGGGTGCGCATATGACGTAAAGTCGCTTCATCGCATTTCGCCATGTCGACCATTTTGTCACCATCGCGTACTAAGCAGCGGCCACGAGCCACTTTATTCAAGCCATTAATAGCGCGTAATAGGGTGGATTTTCCTGACCCTGATAGCCCCATTAAGACACATATTTCACCTTCATTGATTTCGATATTGGCGTTTTGCACACCAACGACATCGCCAGTTAGGCCAATGATCTGGTCACGGGTTTGTCCTTGATCCATTAAAGGCAGTGTTTTGGCTTGGTTGTTACCAAAGACGATGTCTAGGTTTTCAATTGTTACAACAGCCATGAATTAGCCCTCTTTTCTTGCTGACGGTGATTTACAAATGCGGTCGAGCATAATGGCGACTAATACAATGGCGACACCGGCTTCGAAGCCTTGTGAAATGTTTACCGTGTTTAGTGCTCTGATGACGGGTTTTCCTAGGCCGTCTGCACCGACAAGTGCTGCGATAACCACCATAGACAATGACAGCATGATACATTGGGTAATGCCTGCCATGATGTTTGGCATAGCGGCAGGTAGTTCCACTTTATAAAGTAGCTTTGATTTCGTACAACCAAAAGACAACCCTGCTTCGAGTAATTCACTCGGCACCTTGCTGACGCCTAGATAAGTCAAACGTATGGGCGCAGCAATGGCAAAAATAATGGTAGAGATTAACCCCGGTACATAACCTAAACCAAACAGAATCAGTGTTGGAATAAGGTAAACGAAAGTCGGGATAGTTTGCATCAAATCTAAAAGCGGGCGCAGTATGGTGTAAAGCCAAGGGCGGTGGGCGGCGGCAATACCAATAGGCACACCAATTAATACGCTAATGGTGGTTGCTGAGACAACGAGTACTAGGGTTTGAACGGTTTCGATCCAGTAACCCATATTAATAATGAATAACAAAGAGGCGGTAATAAAAACGAGTAAACCGATACTACGGTGGAGAAACCACACGCCCACTAAAATGATTGCGATGACAGCGAGAGGATGTACCCACTCAATAGCGTCGACCATGGAAACAATTAAGGTTTCTATGATAAGAGAAATTAGGTCAAAAAAGCCGGAGGCCGCGCTCACTAACCAGTCTACAAAGGTCTCCATCCAAGCGCCAAGAGGGATTTTATTATCCGTCAGCCAATTCATTCATTCTTCTCCCTATCTTTATTATGAAACACCCTTGGCAGGCCAAGGGTGTTTTGGTGCAGGTGCTTATGCATTAAATGCAATAAAGCGTACTTAAGCAGGTCTTGAAGTTACAGGCCTAGGTGAGCTTTTACGGCGGTAAGACCGTTACCACCGGACTGAGTTTTTACGCCAGCAAGCCAAGCATCAAGTGCTCCTGGGTTAGCCTTTAGCCATGCTTTTGCCGCCGCCGCTGGTTTTTTTCCATCGTCTAAGATAGCGCCCATGATTTCGTTTTCCATTGGCAAGGTGAATTTCAAGTTGCTGATCAGCTTGCCAAGGTTTGGACATTGCTGAAGGTAACCGGCACGCACGTTGGTGTTGACATCAGCACCACCAAAATTAGGGCCGAAGTAGTCATCGCCACCTGACAGGTATTCCATTTCGAAGTTAGCATTCATTGGGTGTGGTGCCCAACCTAGGAAGGCAATCCATTTGTTTCGGCGAGTGTTACGGCTCACTTGTGAAAGCATGCCAGCTTCGCTGGATTCTACTAGTTGGAATTTGCCTAGGCCGAAGGCATTTTTATCTATCATATCTTGAATGATGCGGTTGCCGTCGTTACCCGGTTCGATACCGTAGATACGACCGGCGAATTCTTTACGATGCTTTGCGATGTCTGCGAAGCTGGTGACGCCAGCAGCATAAGCGTCTTTGCTGACTGCAAGGGTGTATTTAGCGCCCGTTAGGTTGGCGCCAAGGTCTTCTACCGTGCCCGCTTTTAGATAAGGGTCGATATCCGCTTGCATGGTTGGCATCCAGTTACCTAGGAATACATCAATATCGCTATTGGCAAGTGACGTGTAAGTGACTGGAACCGACAATAGCTGGGTTTTTGCTCTGTAGCCTAAACCTTCAACAAGTTCTGAGGCGACTGCTGTGGTGGCGGTAATATCGGTCCAGCCCACATCAGAAAAGCGTACAGTTGAACAGTCCGCTGCCATTGTTAAGCCAGAAACACCCGCGATACTGACCGCGACAGCGGCCTTTTTAGCTCTATTTAACATAACTTATTCCTCGTTTTTGATGAAATTTCGTTTTATTTAAGTCGTAGAATGACAATAAATCTATCTTGCTTCGTGCAAAAGTCTTTAGAAGTCGTTGTTATTGTTTAATTGCTTATTCGTTTTTCAAATATAAGGTCTAGGTATTGCTGTATTTGTTGTGTCGACTGTTTTTTATTGATACCACCTGCCAACGAACCTCTTAGCCACATGCCGTCTATTAATGCGGCAACCGTTAAGGCAATGTTACGTGCCTCGGGAGTATCGAACTCTTCTTTTAATACAACGACCAACGATGTTTGTAAGCGCCGAGAGTAGACTTTTTGTAATCGATATAAATAAGGTGTGTGCATAGCAGATGCCCAAAACCCCATCCAAGCTTTAACTGCTTGAGGGCGTGTTTGGGACTGACTAAAACTGGCTTTTACAATGGCCATAATTTTGTTCTTAGTAGGCTTACTTTTTGCCTTGGTGACTTCCAGTGTTAGTACTTCAAAAAATTCACGAATTAAGCTTTTCATGGTTTCTTCAAATAGGCCGTCCTTACCACCAAAATAATGGTTGATAATCGCTGGAGAAACGTCTGCTTTTTTACCGATTACGCTGACGGTTGCTCCTGCGAAGCCATACTTGTCGATGGCCGCAATGGCGGCTTCAATAAGCTGAGGCTTGCGGATTTCTTGCATTCCGACTTTGGGCATTGAGAATCCTTTTTATTAAACACCAGTTTAATGAAAACTATACTAGGCTGCTTTGTTGATTTGGGTCAACCCTTGACAAGACTAAATCTTAGTGCTCTAAGTAAATTAACTTATTGATATATATAGGTAATATGGAGGTGTGAAATATTTTTGGGTTTTTTTGATACTGTTTTTGTCGGTATAAGATAAAAAATAAGCATTCTTTTCTATTTTTCGCGGTATTTTTTAAGGTAAATTTGTTTTATCTCGTTACAAATACCTTGCTTGGAGCCCTATAAATGGAAGTGTTTCCTACTGCGTTTGATTTAGAAATTGATCGATTAGATATGAATAGTGATAAGTGGTCTAAATACCCACAAGAGATTATTCCTATGTGGGTAGCGGATATGGATTTTGATTCGCCAGACTGTATAAAAGCGGCGTTAAAGAGGCGTGTGGATGAAGGTGTGTATGGTTATACCCATGTTTCTAACGCTTTAGAGAGTGCTATTCAGTCCCACCTTATGTCCCATTATGGTTGGCAGGTGTCGGCCTCGAGTTTGGTCCATTTACCTGGTCTCGTATGTGCTTTGCATTTGAGTGTGCGTGCTTTTTCTAACCAAGGCGATGGCGTTATTGTCCCAGGTCCTGTCTATTATCACCTTACTAAAGCACCGTTATTAGCCGATCGAGAACTGATTAATGTCGATATGGTTTTGCAGGAAGATCGTTGGGTGCCAGATATGACGATGTTTGAAGCGGCTTGTGCTAAATCCAATAGTAAAATGATTTTGCTGTGTAATCCGCATAATCCGGGCGGTACGGTTTATCGTAAAGAAGAGTTACTTGCGATGCATGCTTTAGCTGAAAAATATAATTTGCTGGTGGTGAGCGATGAAATTCACTGCGACCTTATCTTGGATGATTTATCCCATGTTCCTTTTGCTAGTTTAAATAAAGAGGCGGCGAATCGTACCATTACATTAATGGCGCCAAGCAAGACGTTTAATGTTGCTGGGTTGGGATATGCCTTTGCCGTGATCGAAAATGTCACAATTAAAAAGGCTTTTAACAAGGAAAAAAATGGGCTTGTCCCTTTTCCTAATATGCTTGGCCTAACCGCTGCCACTGCAGCCTATGAGGAGGGGCAGGAGTGGCATCAAGCATTGCTCAAGTATTTGGTTGGGAATCGTGATTTTTTACAACAATATCTAGCCTCTACGCCGTTGAAAATGTCACATTTACCAGCGACTTATTTGGCGTGGATTGATGTCTCAGCCTTGCAATTATCAGACCCATATACGTTTTTTTTAGAGGCTGGAATTGGTGTTTCAGATGGTAAAGATTTTGGCAATTCCAACTATCTTCGCCTAAACTTTGGTTGTCCAAGGTCACGCCTAGAAGAAGCTGTGAAGCGTATTGAAAAAGCATTAAAAAAAGTACAATAGGTTATATTTTTTCTTTATTTTTCAATCAATTAAGTCGGCATGATCAATCTATAGGAGAGCTGTTATGTTGACTTTGCCACTTGATAAATTTGCTATTAATTATATCCGTCATGCGTCGCCTGCGATGCGTGATGATTTGCAGGAAATCATTGATATGATGAGGCTTATTGCTCCAGAAGCTGAGTTGGTTAGTGATCTGGGGATTCCGTATTTTGAGCAAAATTCGAATTTGCTTTATGGGGTTGCTGCGCGTGCTGACCATTTATGCGTGTACTTTTCAGATAAAAAGATTTCATATCCATTTTTGAACCGATTGTCTCATGTGCAATTTGGCGATAACTGTTTGATTATTCACCGTTTAGAGGATGTTAATCTAAATGTTTTGGCTGAGCTTTTTGGGCAGCTTAAGGTGCATTTTGTTATGAATAACCGCGACCGTAGTGTTTCTATTCAATAGCGCCTTTTCCTTCTAGAGTAGATATAGTATTGGTTTCTTTTTCTAGGTCGCTGATTTGATGATAGATTTTACTCTGCGCGTTGGTATTTTTTTATTTATATTGAGTTTACTGTTCATATGGCAGTGTTTTTTGCCCCGAGGACCTTTGTTGCAATGGCGACAACGTTGGCGTCATAACATGGCTTTGTTAGTGCTTGGGGCTTTGTGTGTTCGGCTTGTGCAGCCTTTGTTATTGTCTTTTGTTGCTGTGCTGAGTCTGGATGTTGGCTTGTTGGATGTGCTCGCTTTGCCTTTTTGGTGGTCTTTTTTGATAAGCATTCTCTTGTTAGATTGTCTTATTTATTGGCAGCATCGATTATTCCACCGTATACCTTGGTTGTGGTGTTTACATAGGGTGCATCATTCTGACCCTGAATTAGACGTAAGTTCTGCCGTGCGTTTTCACCCATTAGAAATTCTCCTGTCTCTTTTTATTAAGGCATCTGCTGTTTGGTTCATCGGGATACCTGTGGAAGCTGTGTTGGTTTTCGATATATTGCTTAATGCCTCAGCCATGTTTAATCACACTAATGCGAGGTTGCCTGCTAAGATGGAATCTTTCGTTAACCGCTTGCTGGTGACGCCTGATATGCATCGTATTCATCATTCTAGGTTGTCCAGCGAAGCGGATAGTAATTATGGTTTTTGTTTAAGTATCTGGGATTCACTGTTTGCTAGTAGGACATGGTTGGCTAGCCAAGGGGATGAATGTTTGTCGATAGGGATGCCAAATACTAAGGCATATCGCCCTATGTCCTTAAAGGCATTGTTAGTGATGCCATTTAAGAATTTCAGAACGCTCCCATAAATATCAATACATAAAATATCATTAGGGAAAATTATGAGCTATCACCAAATCAGCTTTATTGAAATGCGTATTCTTGGTTGCCTCATAGAAAAAGAGATCACCACACCGGATCAATACCCACTGAGTTTAAATGCACTTATTAATGCCTGTAATCAAAAGTCAAATCGTGAGCCCGTAACCCGTTATAGCGAATTGGATGTGCAAGATGCGGTTGATGGCTTGGTTGCACGGGGCTTGATGACTGAAGTATCAGCAGCTCACAGTAGAGTAAGCAAATACCAACATAGATTTTGTAATACGGAGTTTTCTGATTTACAGCTTTCTCCTGCTGAGACCGCGGTTGTTTGTTTATTATTTTTGAGAGGCGCCCAAACACCAGGCGAACTGCGTTCACGCAGTGGTCGTTTGCATGCTTTTCAGAGTCGTGAGGAGGTAGAGCAAGCCTTATCTTCTTTACAGGAGATGACTGGCGGTCCTTATGTTTGTCAGTTGCCTAGAGAGCCTGGTAAGCGTGAGCAGCGCTATCAAGAATGCTTTTGCATCGAGCATGATATTCCACAACAGGCTGCCACGGCTCAAACGTTTGATGCTGATGTGGAATATACAGAGCAGCTTGAACAGAGGGTGTTGGTTTTAGAAGAAACAGTTAAGAACTTGATCGAGCGCATACAGCGGCTTGAAAGTCCCAGTGGACTATAATGACATTTAGCGTCAGACTTAGCTGATTTGGAACACCTCTTTTGTTTTGGGGTGGCTTTATGCTTGTGAGGAGGATCTTATGAAGACGTTGCGCTGGGGTATTATTGGTACAGGTTACATTGCCCACTTGTTCGCTAGTGATTTTGCTCATGTTAAGTCTGGTGAGCTTAGGGCTGTGGCATCTCGTAATAAAGAGTCTGCTGATCGGTTTTCCGCTGAGTTTGATATTGAGTTGGCGTTTGTGGATTACTTCTCATTAATTAACAGTCACGAGGTTGATGTTATCTATATCGCTACGCCTCATGTCTATCACTATGATCTAGCAAAAGCCTGTATTTTGGCCGGTAAGGCTGTGTTGTGTGAAAAGCCTTTTACGCTGAATGAAATGCAATCACGTGAACTTTATGAGTTAGCAGAAGAAAAGAATGTTTTTATTATGGAAGCCATGTGGACGCGCTTTAATCCTGTTATTGAGCAAGTCATCGAATGGGTGGAAGAGGGTGAGATTGGGCATCTTCATAGTGTGCAAGCGAACTTTAATTTTGTTGCACCAACTGACCCTAGTCATCGTTTAATGAACATTGAGTTGGGTGGTGGGGCATTATTGGATATTGGTATTTATCCAGTGTTCTTAGCGCAATTGTTTTTTGGCAAGCCGGATTTTATACAGAACCAGGCGGTGCTAGGCGATACGGATGTGGATCTTTTTGAACAAATCTTATTGGGTTGGGAGAGTGGTCAATTAGCCTCTTTGGAAGCCTCTTTGATTTCCTGTAACCCTAATCGTGCGGTACTTTCTGGTTCAAAAGGTTACATTGAAATTGACTCGGAATGGTTTCAAGCTAGGTCGTGCCGGATTGTTGGCGAGAATGAAACAGAACGTGCTGTTGAGTTTGATTTTCCTGGTGCGGGTTATCAGTTTGAAGTGGACGAGGTGAATCGTTGTATTGAAGAAGGGTTAGTGCAAAGCCCAAATTATAGCTGGCAGGACAGTCTTGAACTGATCGCGACCTTGGATGAAATTCGCCAAGATATCGGTTTGTCTTATCCGGGTGAGGCTGTTCAGCACCATGAAGAAGAACTTCATGAACACCATCATGAGCACCACCATCATAAGCACTAATTTCGGGTTCGATGAGCGAGAGTTTAAGCAAAAACGAAATAGCCCCTATTCAGATAGGTTTTAAAACTTATCTGAATAGGGGCTATTTTATTATCGATTATGTCATCAAAGCCCTAATAAAAAAGTGCTGATTAGCCTAGATCTAAGTGTTTCTTTAGAAGAGGTAAGAGAACTTTAAATAGGCGTGGATTCGCACAAAGTACGTTGCCGCTTTCAACATTGGTTGAACCATTGAATGCACCAAATAGGCAGCCTGCTTCTTGAGCGATGAAGAAAGGCGCTTGCATTTCCCATGCTTGTAATGTGATACCCCAAGCTGCATCAAGTCGGCCTGCCGCAACGTTAGCTAGCATAAGAGCTGGAGCGTCTTGCATTACGGCGCGAGCGCCGTGCTCAGCGATGCTCGCTAATACAGCCAGTTGACCTTCTAAATAGGGCTTAGTACGTTCAGTCGCAGGGAACTGGGCGGCTAGGGTTGCGTTCTCTAGGCCACGAGCAGTACCGGTACGAATTCTTGAATTGTTTAGATAAGCGCCACGCCCTTTGCTGGCGAAAAACTCATCTTTGGTATGAGGGTTGAGCACGATGGCATGCTCCACTTTACCGGCAACTAGGTAGCTCATCGTGATTACGTGGCCAGTTAGACCGCGAGAAAACAAATGCTGTCCTTGAATCGCATCAATAATCCATTCGCCTTCAGTACCGTTTTGTACAGAGCCTTGTAGGCGAGTCGTAATAGTGTCGCCAGGGTAGGCTTTTTCTAGGTGGTAAACGATGCTACGTTCTGCGCCAGAGCAAACGGTTTGATAAACCTGATCTGCTGATTGACCTTGCTCTTTATCAAAAAGTAATTTTTCTTGAGAATGAACAATGTATTCTGCCGCGGAGCGCGCTGCTTTTAGTGCGATATTAATTCTAGGTTGCATAATTTACCGTCAATAATGTCGTAATTAAGGTGCTTATATTGTCGATGAGACAATAAGTTGCCATATAAAGTGTTAAAGAGCGGACGCCAGTTCAATCTTTTAGAGCTATTAAAGCAATCTAAAAGTGAGCCTTTTTGGAAAGGCTAGGATTTCAACTGGTCGTCTAAAATATGAGCGCGGATTCTAGCCTAATGAGCTCTGTTTGGCTAGTGAAGTTTTGGTGAAAAATTGATCGGAATAAGGCTTTAGTATAAAAATCTGTTAAGATGCGCGGATTCGTCTGATGGCTATTATTGGTACCTCGTAAAATGCAAAATAAAGTAAGAATTGTCCTTGTTAATACTTCACACCCCGGCAACATAGGAGGTGCTGCCCGTGCGATGAAAAATATGGGGTTGGCGGACCTTTATTTAGTTGCTCCTAAGCTTTACCCCAGTGATGAAGCGGTAAGCCGTTCTTCTGGCGCCATTGATATACTGGACAATGCGGTTGTGGTTGAGACTTTGGAAGAAGCCATTGCGGACTGCCAGTTAGTAATAGGTACCAGTGCACGTGAGCGTAATATTCCTTGGCCTTTAGTTGACCCAAGGCAGGCTGCGGATTTGGTGTATGAAGAAGATTTAGAAACCGCATTTGTTTTTGGTCGTGAAGATCGGGGGCTGACCAATGAAGAGTTGCAGCGTTGTAATTATCATGTACATATTCCTTCCGTAGAAACTTTCAGCTCTTTAAATCTAGGTGCGGCAGTGCAAGTGATTGCTTACGAATTACGCATGAAATCTCTGCTGATGAAAGATGCACCAGTGGTTGCAAGTAAGTGGGATATGCCAGCCGCGACCGTAGAGCAAATGGATTATTTGTTGGAGCACCTTGAGAAAGTGTTAGTGCAAACCGAGTTTCTTGACCCTGAAATGCCAATGCAGGTCATGCCGCGTTTTCGTCGTTTGTTTCAGCGTTCACGATTAGATCAGCAGGAGCTAGGTATGCTGCGTGGTATGTTGACATCGATGGAAAAGAAGATGAAAGAGTAGTTTCCACTTTTTGTCATGTCGATATAAAAGCTTGAGCATAAAAAAACCGCTGGCCTATTAAATGGTACAGCGGTTTTTTGTTGTTTTTTTAACGCTAGGCTTTACGCTCAGGTCGACCTTCTTCTTGCCAATAGGTGTGAAATTTTTGGCCTGGTTCAGCATCAACGCGTTCATAAGTATGAGCGCCGAAGTAATCCCGTTGTGCTTGCAGAAGGTTAGCTGGTAATACTTCAGAGCGGTAACCATCAAAGTAAGCTAGGGCAGAAAAGAAAGACGGTGTAGGAATACCAGATTGGGCGGCTAAAACAACCGACTTACGTAACCCGCCTTGTTTGTTGGCCATGGCATCAGCAAAGTAGTCGCTTAGCAATAGGTTTTCCAGTTCTGGGTTAGTGGTGAAAGCATCGGCAATTTTTTGTAGGAAAGAGGCTCGGATGATGCAGCCTCCGCGCCAAATTTTGGCGATATCACTAAAATTGAGCGTCCAATCATATTCTTTTTGGGCCGCACGCATTAGCTGGAAGCCTTGCGCGTAGGCGCAAATTTTCGCACAGTAAAGCGCTTCCTCAATGGCTTTTTCTACTTCTTCTGCCACTATGTCACCGCTTTCTATGTCTGCGGTTAAAATCCCCGCCGCATGTTCACGCTCCGCGGTTAATGTGCTTAAGGCACGGGCATAAACCGATTCGCTGATGATGCCGGCTGGGACTCCCATCTGGGTTGCACTAATTGAAGTCCAGCGACCTGTGCCTTTCTGACCAGCACTGTCTAGAATCATATCGACAAGGGGCGCGCCTGTTTTTTCATCGTATTGTTGAAGAATGTCAGCGCTGATTTCCACTAGGTAACTGTTTAGTACACCTTGGTTCCATTTCTCAAATAATTTACCAATTTCTTCTGGTTCATAGCCAAGCAGAGAGCGAAGTAGGTGGTAGGCTTCACAAATCAGCTGCATATCGGCGTATTCAATACCATTGTGAACCATTTTGACATAATGGCCCGCGCCATTGGGCCCAAGATAGGCAGTACATGGCTCACCTTCGGTAACAGGTTTTCCCGGTGTGTTGCTAACGATAGGTTTGCCATTCTTGTCTACTTTGGCCGCAACAGCTTCCCACATAGGTTGTAGGTATTTCCAAGAATCGGCATCTCCTCCTGGCATCAGTGAAGGGCCGAAGCGAGCGCCGACTTCACCACCTGAAACGGCGGTGCCAAAGAATTTGAATTTTTCTTTGTATTCAGATTCGCGTCGTATGGTGTCTGTCCATTGGCTGTTGCCGCAGTCTACGACAATGTCGTCAGCTTCTAGACCAGCCTTGATCAAGTTATCACAAACCGTATCAACAGGTTTGCCAGCAGGTACTAAAACGACAATGACGCGAGGCTTTACCAAGCTATTAAGCATCTCTTCTAAGGTATTGCAGCCGATGATTCTGGCTTCCGTTGTCGATTCAAGGCGCTCACTTTGCTCTGTCTCTAGGATGTCTTGTATTTTGTTGGTATCAAGATCAAAACCAGCAACTCGGTAGCCATGGTCAGCTAAATTTAAGGCTAGGTTTTTGCCCATTACGCCTAAGCCTACAAATCCAATATTGCAGTTCTGATTCGTTTTTAACATAAATATCAATCAACCTTTTTAAAGAGGGAAAATTCAGGGGCCAATCTTATCATGAAGGTTTGTGATTCAGGATCTAGTAACGCGATAAAAACTCACATTTTTATGAAAATTTATCTATTTTTTTATAAAAACCTTACTTTTATCGTGGTTTATGCTCATAAAAGAGACTTTTCTGATCAATTTATCATGGCTTGGAATAGCGAAGGTATTGGTTGTTTTTTAATAAATACTACAAAAAAGAAAGAAAACTACAGGAATTTAGGGGTGTAGCATGTAAGGAAGCTTGTTAAGGGCAATTTGTCGAATTAATATTTTAATTTTTCTTTTAAAAACAAATGGTTATTTCATGTTGCAAGGTTTCATATTAGTAACAAAATAACATATGGGTATAACAATATTTTTTTTTAGATTGTTTTGTTACTATTGGCGAAATATTTAAAAAATCATCACATAATAATAAAAATGACCAGACAATTTTAGTTCAGAGGGTGTTATTAACATGAGTTCCGTATCAGACGTAACGACAATTCGTTTAAACCTAACTACACCACAGTTAGTTGAAAAAGCTTTGCAAAATGGTGAAGGTATTCTGGCCGATAATGGCGCACTTGTCGTAGAGACCGGGGCTCGTACAGGCCGCTCTCCTATGGATCGGTTTATCGTAGAAGAAGCATCGAGTAAAGACAGTATTCATTGGGGGCCTGTTAATCGCCCGTTCCCAGAAGGAAAGTTCGCACCATTATGGAATCGTGTAGAAGCTTATTTAGATGCTAAAGAATCTTTTGTTTCTAATATTCATGTTGGCGCTGGGGATGAGTATTATCTGCCAGTTATCATGCGAACGGAAACCGCTTGGCATCATTTGTTTGGCCGTAACTTGTTTATTCGTCCAGATGTTTACAATCCAAATGATAAGGGGGAATGGCAAGTTCTAAATGCTCCTGAGTTTGTTTGTCAGCCAGAGCGTGATGGTACTAACTCTGATGGTTGTGTGATCCTGAATTTTGCCGAGCGGAAGGTGCTGATTGCTGGTATGCGCTATGCAGGTGAAATGAAAAAGGCAATGTTTTCAGTCCAGAACTATCTACTTCCAGCCTATGATGTATTGCCAATGCATTGTGCTGCTAATGTGGGCTCAGACGAAGATGTGACTTTATTCTTTGGTTTGTCAGGCACAGGTAAAACAACCTTATCTGCGGATCCTGAGCGTTTCTTGATTGGTGATGATGAACATGGATGGGGTAAAGATACTGTTTTCAATATAGAAGGCGGTTGCTATGCCAAGACTATCGACTTGTCGCAAAAGAATGAGCCTATCATTTGGGATGCTATTAAGTTTGGTACCATTGTTGAGAACGTTGTTTTAGATGCGGAAACACGCGTTGCTGATTACGCAGATACCTCTTTAACTCAAAATGGCCGTGCGGGTTATCCTCGTGAGCATATTGAGAAACGCGCTGCTGGTAACCGTGCAGGCGAGCCTAATGCGATTATCTTTTTGACTTGTGATTTAACAGGGGTTTTACCTCCGGTATCTATCCTTAGTAAAGAAGCAGCGGCTTATCATTTCTTGAGCGGTTATACCGCTTTGGTTGGTTCGACAGAAATGGGAGCTGGCACTGGGATCAAGTCGACGTTTTCTACTTGTTTTGGTGCACCCTTCTTCCCTCGTTCTGCAGACGTTTATGCGGATCTTTTGATTAAGCGTATTGAAGAGTTTGGCAGCAAGGTTTACTTGGTTAACACTGGGTGGACGGGTGGTGCCCACGGTCAAGGTGGTAAGCGCTTTAGTATTCCAACGACCCGTGCGGTTATTTCTGCAATTCAGTCTGGTGTATTAGCTGATGCTGAAACAGAGCACTTAGCAGACGTTAATTTAGATGTGCCTAAGCAGGTTCCTGGTGTCGACAGTGCGTTGTTAAACCCACGTAATACTTGGTCTGATCAAGGGGCTTATGAGGCTCAGGCGAAGAACTTGATTTCTCAATTCGTTGAGAACTTTAAGAAATTTGAAACAGTATCAGATAGTATTATAAAGGCAGGTCCTGCTTTATAGTCATGTTCTGAGTCTGTATTTGATTGAAAAGCCGTACTCGTGAGTGCGGCTTTTTTGTTTTTTGCGATCTGTTAATTGTATTATTTTACATAATGTAAATTTTTGTATATGTTTATCGATAGCCATTGCCATTTTGATTTTGAATTGTTTGATGATCAACGAGATAGCTTGATGTCTCGTTGCCTTGCCGCTGGAGTGGCGGGCTTTTTAGTGCCTGCCACGACTAGAAATCGTTGGCAAAAACTACAGAACCTAACATCTGAATATTCACATTGGCGTGCCGCCTATGGTTTGCACCCGTATTTTTTGAGTGGGTCCTATTTAAGCGATATTGAATTGCTTGGTGATCAGTGTGAGAAAGCTCATGCCATTGGAGTGGGTGAGATTGGCTTGGATAATTGGCCTGGTGCGGTTGATATGGAGCTTCAAATGGCGTTTTTTACTCGTCAGTTATATGTGGCAAAAGCGTTGGAGTTGCCCGTTATCTTGCATGCGAGAAAAAGCTATGATTTGGTATTGAAGTGTTTACGTGAGACTGGTTTTTTTCATGGGGGAACTGTCCATGCCTTTAATGGTAGCTTGGAGCAAGCGCAGCGTTTTTTAGATTTTGGCTTTGTGTTGGGGATTGGTGGAACCATTACTTATCCTAGGGCTAAAAAAGCTCATCGAGTTTTAAAGGCGTTGGGTGATGCGGATTTTGTACTTGAAACGGATTCACCAGATATGCCATTGCATGCTTATCAGGGGCAAGTAAACACCCCGCTTTCTATTCTTATTATTGCTCAACATATAGCAACAATAAGAGAAGACAATATCGAGAAGATTCGTGCTTTGACCTATGCTAATCTACTTAGAATTTTTCCTAAGTGGTATGAGGACTCTCTTTGAATACGAAACAAAATATTAATGCTCCAATACGTATCCTTCTTCTTGGTTGTGAGAGTGAAATTGGCTCGTCTTTGTTGCATTTTTCGAAAGAAAAAGAGGGCTTTCAATGGTTATGTCCAGCAGAACATATTTTATTGGATGAAGCTGGTCGAACTGAATTAGAGGCAATGCAGTTTGATGTGGTTATTGATGCCTTGAGTTTACGTTATGCTTTGCAAGATGATTATTCTAGGTTTCAAGAAACCCTACGTTATTTAAGTGACAATGCGGCCGTCCCCTTAATTATGATTAGCAGCTCTAGGGTTTTTTCTGGCGATAACAATGTTCCTTATGGTGAAGATGATGTTCCAGATGGTGTGGATTCTTTTGCACAGGCGCTTATTGCTTCTGAATCTATTGTTTTAAATAACTCTAACAACATTGTGCTGAGAACCGGGTGGCTGTTTAGTGGTCAGGGTGATGACTTTGTTTGTCGAACTTTAGACCTAATTCAAGATGGCGTTAATCTTGCTTATAAAGACAATTTAGTAGGAAGCCCTACACCGGTTTCTGATCTTGTTCGGGTGATTTTATCTGTTGTCAGTCAGCGTCATTATGGGGCGAAAAATCAAGGCGTTTACCATTATTGTTGTGCGGAAGAGATTAGTTGGGTAGGTTTGGTTGAGGCGATTGTAGCAACAGCGGGTCAATTCGACCCCAAAGCTCAAGTGGAAGTTGAGGCGCTTAGTGAGTCTTTTCCTGAGGTTGCTACGGACGGTGTTTCTTATAAAAGACAGTCTTTATCTTGCCGGAAAATATTTAATCATTTTGGTGTGAAGCAGCGTCCATGGCGTTCAAAGTTGCGTAGCTTGGTGAAAGTGTTATATCAATCAGGGTAATTTTAGTTGGTTTAAATAGGGGGTAGGTACTGACGTGTATAAAATAAATCATAAAGCCATTATGTTTGTTTTTTTATTACAGCTGCTAGCTGGCGCGGTTTGGTACTATTTGGCCCCTACTTTTCTAGTGGGTGCTACCATCTTCACACTTGATAAGTCGCATATGATGATGGCACTTTTATTTGCTTTTTCAGCGCTGGTTTATTTGTACTTTATTGCTTGGTTGCTAGTGCGTATTAAATGGTTTTCTAGTTTTGGTATGATCATGCTGGTGATTGGTATCTGGCTATTTGCTGTTTTGCCTAATTATGCTTTTATTAGTCTTCATTTTAATCTTAGTGGGGCTGATTCTATATATCTTTTATCTTACAGCGCAGTTAATACTGCCATAGCGGCTTTAATTTTGCCCCTATGGCGTTCTTCAAGATCAATTTTTAAGACTCAATAAAGGCTGCTTTCAGGCCAAACAAGCCATAGACCTAGCCCACTTATCACGCTGCTGATAATGATTTGGCTTATGATGACGATTGCATTCCGTCTGCTTTCTTTTGCTTTGCTACTTAATATTGAGACGATAGGGGTGACAAAGCAGCTGGCAGTGAGCAGCAGCATAATACTTATAGGAGTGTCTGCTAATACGTGGCTTTGTGTAATGAGCCCACCAAGTAGCAAAAGTGCTGGGATGCTGTTGTAGCTTTGTACGTTTTTGGTTAGGAAGGCAATAATGACATAGCCGAACACAGCCGCACCAAAAGCACCGAGCAATTGTCCAATCAGTAAACTACCTCCAATTGAAATAACGGGCGCTGCACTGCCAGCAACAATCATTAGTCCAATGGGAAAGAGAAGTGCAGACAGCCCTTGTTTCTGTTTAATTTGAATTTGGGCTGAGGTTTGTGCTTTTTCTGACAGTAGGCTGTAACCTAACAAAATAAGGGCGCAAACAATTGACCAGCTTAGAGTTGTGATTAATCCTGAATGTTTTAGCACTGGATTTAGTAAGAGGTAAAACGACAGACCGAATAGAATAAAACTGATTCCACTTCGTATTGTTTGGTTTGCAATCAAAGATAAGGTTAGTAATGAAGCAATACCTATTAGTGCAGTCACAGTGTAATAATCTATTGCTTGTTTTGGTGGGAAACTTAAGCCTGAATGGATCAGGCTAAGTCCAACAAGAAAGCCACCAAGATAACCAAGGTAAGACGAAGTACGTAATAGTTTGCCAGCAATAAAGCTGATTATTAGAGCGACAAGTAAAGGGTAAATTGCCGTATGTAATAGCATAATGAGATTAGAATTGCTGGCGTCTTCGTACATTGTTGTTTTCCTTAATTAATTACTTGCGAATACCTTCAACGAATACTTCAATTTTTGTTGCATCTGTTACTCCTGGGATGAAGTAGGTGATGCCAAAATCGCTACGTTGGATCGTTGTGCTTGCTTCAAAACCGGCGCGGTAACCACCCCAAGGGTCTTTACCTTCTCCCACTTTTTTAACATCAAAGCTAACAGGTTTAGTTACGCCGTGTAGTGTTAAATCACCAGTCAGTGTTTTGCCATCAAATTTTGTACTGTTGAAGCTTAGAGTAGGGAACTGTTTTACATTTAAAAAGTCAGGGCTACGAAGATGCTTATCACGTGCTTCGTGATTGGTATCAATGCTACTGGTTTTAACCGTTAGGCTTGCCTTGCCGGATTTTGCATCGTCAGGGAACGAAAATTCACCTTCGAATTTATTAAAGCGGCCAACGGTTGTGCTGACACCTAGATGTCCAATTTTAAAAGTGACAGCTGAATGAGCTGGGTCGATGCTGTAATCAGCTGCCATGGTTAGGCTAGAGGCTAGAATAAGTGTGCTTATTGCAATAGCTTTCATTGGAGGCTCCTTATAAATTATTAGAAAACGCCATCAGTATAGCGGTTTTTTTAAAATACATAATACCAACTAAAACAATTCACTATTTACTAAAAAGAAATAATAATAGGGGAACTTTTTTGTTTTTAGTGAGTGGTATGGATAAGTTACAGGCAATGAAAGTGTTCTGTCGAGTATATGAGGCGGAGAGTTTTAAGCTAGCGAGTGACTCTTTAGATATTTCTCGCCCTATGGTTACTCGTCATATTAACAGCATTGAAGATGAGCTGGGAATTAAGCTTTTCCAACGCAATACTCGTAACATTAGTGTGACGCATGCAGGAATGCAATATTATCGCCACTGCATTGCTATCTTAGATGCGATAGAGGAAGCAGAAAGTGAGATTAGCGAGCTAACCTTAATGCCTAAGGGGCGATTGAAAATAAGTGTCCCGATGGACTTCGGTTTGTCTCATATTGTTCCCCTGTTAGATCGCTTTAACCGCTTGTATCCACAGATTGAGTTAGACATCGACTTTAGTGATAAGCGGGTCGATATGACGGAATCCGGTTTTGATCTGGCTATTCGCGGTGGAAATTTAGGGGGGGATCAGTTTATTGCTCGGCCGCTATGTACTCAAAGGAACTTTATTTGTGCATCACCAGAGTATCTTGCTCGATATGGTGAGCCTGAGGTTCCAGAGGACCTCACTGCTCATAAGTGTTTGATTTACAGTAACGCGTCGAGCTCTGATCGTTGGCCTTTGGTCGATGACCTAGGGGAAGTGCAGATGGTTTCTGTTTCTGGCATGTTTCGTATGAATAATGGTAGTGCCTTGACTCATATGGCATTGGCGGGCCTAGGGGTGATTTATCAACCGGGATTTCTTGTCTCCCAATATATTGATTCTGGAAAGTTGGTGAATTTACTGCCTAACTATAGGGGCTATGAGTTTACCTTTCATGTCATCTACCCACAGAGAAAATTGATGTCGAGGAAGACGCGCTTATTACTGGATTTTTTGCAGCAGAACCTAGTTGATAAAGTTTTGTCGTAGCTCGATGAAACCAGCAAAGTCTGATTTCTATGACGTATCAGGCCTTATTCAGTTTTGATAACTCAAAACGGCTGATAGTAATGTGAATTTTATCGTTTGTAAGTTGTTGTCATTATAGGGGTTATTGAGGTGGGTAAACTAGCATTGACAGCACTAGCTCAATCAATAGAATAGTTTCGATAATTATTTTCATTTAGATTGGTGGTTTCTCATGTTAGGTGTTTTTATATCTCGATTCACTCGGATGTGCTGGGTGTTTGCTTTGATTTCTATCGCTCATGCTGATGTTGTTATAAAGCATACACAGGGAGAGACCTTAGTTCCAAGTCTTTTGATGACGGTACTGACCTATGACTTGGCAACATTAGATACCTTGGACACACTGGGTATTGAGGTGGCAGGTTTACCAAAGGCAACCTTGCCCGAAAGGTTTAAAAAATATCGTTCGGATGAATATGTCAATGTTGGTTCTTTGTTTCAGCCTGATTACGAAATAGTCGCTTCCTTACAGCCCGATCTCATTGTCGTCGCCAATCGTTCTTCAACCTCATACAAAGATCTTAGCCAACTTGCCCCGACCATTGACTTAACTGTTTGGGGTGATGGGTTTATGGATCAATTTAAGTTTGCGACTCGCACTTTAGGTAAACTGTTTGATAAGTCGGAAGAGGTAGAGCAGCGCTTGACTCGTCTTGAGCAGAGTATTGAGGAGACTCAAACGCTGGCTAAAAAATCAGGTAAGAGTCTTATTATTATGACCAGTGGTGGCAAATTAACGGCTTATGGTGAAGGCTCTCGTTTTGGCTGGTTGCATACCGAGTTAGGTTTTGAACCAGCAGTTAAAGATCTGAATAAAGGCACCCATGGTGACCCTGTTTCATTTGAGTATTTGCTAGAGGTCGACCCAGATGTAATTTTTGTGCTTGATCGTGATGGCGCGATTGATATTTCTAATAGTGCCGCACGAGCGACGCTAGATAATGATTTAGTAAAACGTACACAAGCTTATAAAAACAACCGTATTATTTACCTAGATTCGGCTAATTGGTACGTGATTGTGTCAGGTCTCAGTACCGTGGAAAAAATGGTGACGGAAGTCGCTCAGGGCGTATCTAACTGAGTCTGATTATGGGCGAAGTTTTTAATCTGAAGAGAAATGAATGATATCAACTTGGTATTCATGGCCATTGGCGTTAGGCACATTGCTGTTGTTAATGGCGGGAAGTCTGCTAGTTGGAGTGGCTGACTTTACCTGGATGGCAGGCTCAGAACATGATCAACAAATCTTATTTATTAGTCGTTTACCACGAACTCTGGCGTTAGTGCTGACTGGCATGTCTTTGGCCGTTGCGGGCTTGCTGATGCAGATGTTGGTGCGTAATCGTTTCGTCGATCCGGGTACAACAGGTACATTAGAATCAGCCATGCTTGGGCTGTTATTGGTGGCTTTATTTGCACCTGGATTAAGTGTTTTTTCTAAAATGCTAGTGGCGGCAACTTTTGCTATGGTCGGTAGCTTTGCTTTCATGGGATTGTTGCGGACTATCCCTTTGCGCTCTCCTGTGATGGTACCGTTAGTTGGTATTATGTTTGGCGGCGTGATTGGCTCCATCACGTTGTTTTTAGCCTATCGTTATAATCTTATGCAAACACTATCTAATTGGACGAATGGCGATTTTTCTGCTGTATTGCGCGGTCGCTATGAGTTGTTGTGGCTAGGGGCTGGATTGACTGTGTTGGGCTATATGGCTGCAAATCGCTTTACTTTATTGGGCATGGGGCGATCGCAGGCGATCAATTTGGGGCTAAATTATCGGGCTATTTTGACATTGGGGTTGGTGATTGTGTCTTTAATGTCTGCGGTAACCATTGTTACGGCGGGGGTGATTCCTTTTCTTGGTTTGATTGTACCTAATGTCGTGAGTATGTTGCTTGGAGATAACTTGCGTCGTAGCTTGCCTTGGGTTGCTTGGCTTGGTGCCACCTTGGTGTTGGCTTGCGATATTCTAGGACGCTTAATTCGTTATCCTTATGAGATTCCTATTGGCACTGTCATGGGGGTGTTGGGAAGTATGTTATTCATTTATCTGCTGCTGAAACGCACGCAGGCCTCCCATGAATAGCGTCAGGGCTGTGGTTGCTAGGAGCCTTAGTAATCCAGTATATCGTTTAATGATGGCTGGTGTTTTTGCCGCGTTAGCCATTGTTGCCTTTTTGACGTTGAATGTGCGTGCGAGTTGGGCCTTTACTTTACCCTTTAGAGGGGAAAAAGTGATTGCCATTATGTTGGTTGGCGTGGCGATTGCTTTTTCTACTGTGCTTTTTCAGACCCTGACACACAATCGTATTTTAACACCGGGCATTATGGGTTTTGATTCGCTTTATGCGTTACTACAGTCCTTTATGTTACTGCTTTTGGGGCGTATAGCATTTGTGCAGCTTAACCCGCAGCTGAAGTGGTTGATTGAGGTCATGGTGATGGCGGGGGCATTATGTGGTCTATATTATTGGCTGTTTTTGCGGCAAAAGCGTGATTTACCTGTATTGATTCTTGTTGGTATCGTATTAGGGTTGCTTTTTCGAAGTCTCAATAGCCTGATTGGTCGTATGATGGACCCTGTTGAGTTTGATGTCTTACAAGACCTTATGTTTGCCAACTTTAATCGAATTGACGGTTCTTTATTAGCGGTTGCTGGTTTTTTGATGTTGTTGGTGTCTGCTTGGCTGTGGCGACAGCGCTATGTATTAGATGTACTGCAACTTGGTGATGCTATTGCGGTAAACCTTGGATTAAATCAAAGGGCTTTAACGTTAAAGTTGATTGTTGCGATTGCCTTTTTGGTGTCAATCTCAACGGCTCTGGTTGGTCCTGTGACATTTTTCGGAATTTTAGTAGCCAATATTGCTTATGCTGTTAGTGGCAGTTATCAACACCGATTTGTTATTCCTATGGCGTCGTTTTTAGCCATTATTGCCTTGGTTGGTGGGCAAGCCATTTTAGAGTATGTACTTAAGTTTGGCTCCAGTTTAAGCATTGTTGTTGAGTTTATTGGCGGGGTGTTTTTTCTTGGGTTAGTGATGCGACAAGGAAGAAGATGATTGAAGTTCAGTCCTTAAATAAAAAATACGGTACGACCCCGGTTCTTAAAGAGATTAATTTGACGCTACCGGACCAAGGGGTCACTGCGCTGATCGGTCCAAATGGTGCGGGGAAATCGACTTTGCTAGGCGTGATGAGCCGACTGCAGGCTGCGGATGCTGGTCGAGTGATGATAGATGGTTTGGATGTTCATCAGACAAGTAATGCCGTTTTATCCAAAAAAATGGCCATATTGCGCCAAGACAATACCATTAGCTTGCGCTTGAAAGTTTATGACTTTGTGGCATTCGGACGCTTTCCATATAGTCAGGGTAAGCTAACTCAGGAGGATATGGAGCATGTAGATAGGGCTCTCGACTACTTAAATTTAAATGATTTAAGGCATCGATATCTCGATGAGTTGTCTGGCGGGCAGCGTCAGCGTGCTTGCATTGCTATGGTGTTGTGTCAAAACACAAAATACTTGTTGCTGGATGAGCCGCTTAATAATTTAGATATGAAACATGCCGTGGATATTATGAAGCTTATTCGGCGTGCCGCAGATGACCTGCAAAAACAGGTTGTGGTGGTGTTGCATGATATTAACTTTGCTTCTTGTTATGCGGATAGAATCATAGCGATGAAATTAGGTGGAGTCGTTTATGATCACCCTCCAGAACTACTTATGACAACCGATATTATGCGTGATTTATATGGAATAGAAATGACAATACATAGTATTCAAGATCGACCTATCGGCTTCTACCATCTATAGAATCTCGCGTCATAAAAATATCCCCTACTTGGTAAAAGGTAGGGGATATTTTATCTAACAAGTTTCATTATTTTAGGTCAGAAAACTCATTCTCGATGTTTAAAGAAACAGGCATATCATAGCCAGGCAGACGAATCTCTTGGTCTGTAATGCTTAGCTCTTCTCCACCTAGCACATTAAAACCAAATTTATAAATAGGTTGGCTTTCGCCTCTAATAGTAGCTTGGTTATACGCTTCTGCGCTGGCCACGACTTGGGCATTTCTTTTTTTGTAGCTGGCCAGTTGTTCTTCGCTATAGCGTTTGCTGAGCATTTTCATTACTTGGTGCGGAGCAAGTAAAACGGTTGTGGCGTTATTGCCACCAAAGCCTTTCGAGTTTAGTAGGGCCGCATCAAAGTGCTCTTTTCCATACGCCTCGTGCTTCAGTTGGAATTTCAAACCCTCTTGATACACGTCATCCGCTAGTGCATAGGAGGTAGTGATGCCGGGTAAAATGCCATCTTTCCAAACGCCTAGGGACAAGTGAAGCTGATCTCCTCCCGCAGTGCCTTGTGAATGTCCTAAAAAGGCTTTCATGGCGACAACGGGAATGTCTGTTGCTCCGAAGCTAGTGGCTGCTTTACTTAGTACATGCGATTCAGTCACTCGGTTTTGAGGAGTGCTAGTGCCGTGAGCTTGAATAAAGGTGCGTTGCGTTAACCCTTCTTTACCTATGATATTTTGTAGGTAAGCCATGGCTTTGCTCATTGTTAGGTAGTTACCAATACCTGGAGCTGAAATGGATTTTTTATGGCCATCAGCGTGGGAAAATACCGCAGGGACAGCGCCAAAAATTTCGGCGCCTAACTCAATGGCCAGTTCATCGTCCATTAATAATGTCCATTGGCTGGATTCGCCGATGGTAAAGCCACAGTTTTGAGCGAATGGGCGACAGCTTCGAGTATGGTCGGGTTCGTTCTGGTTGTTGATTTGATCAAGGGCCAGTAGCGCCGTATCTTCTGCTAGGGCTCCCATGGTACGGAAGCCTTCTATGATTTCTGGTGTAATGGGAGCATCACTGCCACCGACCATGGCGACACGGAATTTACCGCACTTTATGCCATCAATGGCTTTTTCCAAATTGAAAAAATACGTTGCACAGGCACCAATCGAGGTGCCAACGCTACCAACGCTACCCAGAATGTAAGCGTTCACAAAGTCTGCAGGCATTTGTGCATAACCTAGTGGCAAATGTTTGGAAGTGGTGCGTTTCCCCATCAAGGCCGATTTCAGCATGCCGCCAAACCCCAAATCATCCATTTGTCCAATGGAGTTGGCTGCATAGACAGCCATTTGATCAGGCGCGACTTTACTGCGAATCGTTTCCCAATCAATACCACTGCTTTGAATGGCGTCGGAAGCCCCATAGACAGTCATCTGTAAGCCGCGTGGGTGGTTACGGCTTTGATAAAGCTTAGATGGGTCAAATCCTGTGGGCAGCTGTCCAGCGGCTTTTACGCTAAGAGGTTTAGTGTCCTTGATGAAGGTCTCTAGGTTGCCATCAACAACCACTTTGCAATGGGTATCGGAAAGTTCGGTGACTTGCCAGTTGGTCGGTCGGTCGTTAGGTAATGAGCGTGTTTTTATGGTGAAACTAAGCTTTTCCTCAGCATCACTGGCACTTAATACGGAGGACTTATGTAGAGCAACGTGGTCTACGTCAAAGAGGCTTGGATGGATACGACGAATTAGGGTGCGAGCGAGTAAAGATTCGCCAATGCTGTCAATGAGAGAGGCGGCATCAAGTGCTTCGCCACTGTCTGTGTGCCACAAACCATTTTTATGTTCGGCAGAATTAGTCAGTGTAGCAAGATCAAGAAGGACATCCTGCTGGGTTGAACTTGGAAGAAGATCTAAGACAATTCGACGATATGCTTGATGTGAAGATGTACGTCCAGCCGAATTGATTCCGCCAAAGCCAACAATAACAGGTAAACGGGCCAATTGAATATCCTCGCTTGGTAGGTGGAAAAAATATTAAGGTATTGTAATCAAGGGGGTGGTGCATAGCCACCCCAGGAAAAAATAATTTCCTATTAGAATAGGAGGTTGCATTATATTTACAGATTTAACGTTTATAGTCAGAAAGATTTTGCTCATTACATGGCTATTTATCCGTTATTTATTGAATCGCCACAAATTGTTGTATTCAATAAGTCCTTTTATTTCATCTACATAAGCTTGTCCGCGCTGCGAATAATGTATTAAGCCACTGGCGAGATCTAAACCAGTAATGTCTTTACCCTCTTTTCTAAGAGTGAGACGGGTGGCTCTTAGTTTTTTGTAGGCATTATTGGTATTTAAATTATCAACATAGGCGAACACAGATTCGCGGGCATCGTGGAATTTTCGTACTTCATGGTCTGCGTCGCTGTCTCTAGACTCTGGTACTAGACCACACCCCTTGCGGAAGCACCATTGACCGAAGAAGTTGTTGCCTTTGAGGGCAAAGCGAGAGGTGCCCCAAGCAGATTCATTTGCCGATTGAGCAAGCACTAGAGAGGCTGGAATAATATCCAATCGGTTAAGCAGTTCTTGAATGCTGTCTTTGCTGTGTTCTTTGACGGCTTTTAATCTGTAGTTTTTTCGTTGTGATGCAAGCCAGTTCTTATCTTTAGATGACATTGAGGCTTCGTTATCTAAGATAGATTGGATGCGTTTACGATCATTAAGAATTAAGTTGTTTTTTTCATGGACGAAGGGCACAAGGTAGTTAAAAAAGGTACTTTTGCGTTCTTTTACGTCGGTTATCGCAGCAAAGTCTGGAGCCTTTTCTTTTATCGGGTGAGATTTAAAGTAATTAACTTCATCGCGGGTTGCTTCCCCTAGCGCTTCCGTTGTACCTACTGAGTCGCCTGTCTCTGCTTCAGATAGTTGCGGTTGAGGCTTTTTTTCTTGAGGCTTCTTAATTGGTTCGATTTTTAGCCACATGACAAAAATCAGAGCAAAGGATATAAGCCAGAGTATTTTTCTTTCCATAAAAAACCACAAATCTCAAACAAGCGTAAGCGTATCAGGATTTAAAATGTAACAAGTGATCTATGCATCACTTTAAACCCAGCATACAAGTAAACAGAACGCCTATTATCCCTAAAAAAAGGTAACTTTAATAGGCTTTCGCATTTGCTTCTTGTGCTTGCCATAGTTTTGATCCTATTAGGCGAAAAATGAGTTGGGGCCGACAGGCACAATTCTGCTTGGATTTATGGTGTCGTGGCTGTAGTAATAATGTCGTTTGATATGCTGTAAGTTAACGGTATCAGGGATGTTGGGGGTGTTATATAGGCGTTTTAAATAGCCGATTAAATTTGGGTAATCGACAATGCGTTTAAGATTGCATTTGAAATGTCCAAAATAGACTGCATCAAAGCGAATGAGGGTGGTGAATAGCCGCCAATCTGCTTCAGTTTGCTCTTCTCCAAATAAATAAGGGCTGTTTTCAAGCCTGTTTTCTAGAAAGTCTAATGTATCGAAGAGGGGAATAAGTGCTTCTTCGTAGGCTTCTTGTGTTGAAGCAAAGCCACATTTATAAACGCCATTGTTGACTGTGTTATAAATTCGATTATTAAGAGTGTCAATGGCTTCCACTTTGTCATCTGGGTAAAAATCAAGGTGGTTTCCTGTGATGTCATTAAAGGCTCGATTAAAGATTCTAATAATATCGGCGGATTCGTTTGACACTATGGTGTGTGTTTCTTTGTCCCAAAGAATCGGAACAGTGACACGCCCTGTGTATCCTTCATCCGCTTTGCTATAAAGCTGGTGGGCAAAGCTAAATCCATATAAAGGGTCGCCTGCGGCGATGTTTGCATCAGCAAAGGTTTCGTCTGATTTAAATTCCCAACCGTTTGAAAGCATATCAGGGTGTACACAGCTGATACTAATAAGATTATCTAGTTGTTTAAGCTTAATGAAAATAAGAGCGCGATGTGCCCAAGGGCAGGCTAAGGAAATATACAGGTGATAGCGGCCTGCGACAGCAGGGAAGTGAGTCGGTTCGTTAGCTTGATATTGGCTTTGAGGATAGATCCAATTTCTAAATTGTGATTCGCTACGGACAAACTTACCGTTAGTTGCTTTTGTGTCATACCATTGGTCAACCCATTTACCTTCGATTAATAGCCCCATCTTTTTCTCCTACAATAATAATTCTGCTTATTATTAATGAAAATGAAGTGTTTTAGGGGCAATATATCGATTGTTTTTAATCGAATGGTTCGATGGGTTTAGTTTTCTTTATGTCTGAGCGTTTAAGTTCCCTGTTAATTCCCTGTTTAATTTTGCTTGCGAGTGTTTATGCAAGTTCGTATGTTGGCCTTCTATCACCCGTATGGATTGAGCTTCTCCCCCTGTTACCTTTAGTTTTAGCCTTTGTCGCTGTTTTACTTGCTTGGCACTTTAATAAAGGCCGAGTATTGATTCTTGTTTTGCTCTTGCTCATTCCTAAGTTGTATGGCGTTTCTGATCAGGATGCTTCAGTAACGGCGTATTTGGTTGTCTCCTGCTTTTGCATTGCTTTATTAGGGTTTGTACCTGAAAGGGGCTTTTTAAATCGCTTTGCGGTGAACCGTATTTTATTTGTACTCATGTTGCTGTGTTGGTGTTATTCGATTGAACGTGGTTGGGTGTCTTTTGCGTTTTTAAATCAAGCTTTTTTAAGCACAGCTATTAGTTGGTCCTCTGTTATGTTGTGGGCTGTGCTATTAGTGAGTGTGGCTGTAACTGCTTTTGCTTGGTGGCTGGGTGGGGATGCCTTTCGAGCAAGTGGCTTAATAAGTATTGTTAGCCTGATTGTGATGAGTCACTTTTCTATTTCGGCGATGCAATTTGATGCTCTGTTATCGTCTCAGTTTCTGCTATGGCTGTGGTTTTTGTTAATGGAAAGCCATCGCATGGCCTATTTAGATGATATGACCAAACTGCCTGGCCGACGGGCCCTGAATGAGACATTGGTTGGGCTGCCTAAGCAGTATGCGATTGCTATGGTCGATGTGGATCATTTTAAAAAATTTAATGACGCTTACGGTCATGATATGGGGGATAAGGTATTAAAAAATGTTGCGTTGCAACTAAAGCAGTATTCTGGTTTAGGGCGTGCGTTTCGTTATGGTGGAGAAGAGTTCACTATGGTGTTTCGTGGTAAGCATCTTGTCGATGTAGAAGATGTTTTGGAGCAAGTTCGGGAAAGCGTTGAGCAGGCTTTTGTTACAGTTTTTGACCCTAAAAAGAAGCAAGAAGTAGAAGTGAATGTTACCGTTAGCCTTGGCGTGGCTTTTTCTACTTTGGGAGAGTCTCCTGATGAGGTGTTGAAAAGAGCAGATGGTGCGCTTTATCAAGCGAAGAAAGGCGGCCGAAACCGCATATCTATTTCATCAAAGCCTAAGTAATCTTATTTTTAAAACAATTAGTTGGAAAAATCCTGTACGACTGGTCAATTTTATCCCTCAAACTCTTGCACTGAAAAGAGAGCTGTTTATAATCGATGGCATATTGATATTTTGCAGTGTCTCGCATTATATAAGTGGTTTTACCTAGTGGTTTAAAGAATATCAGATATAACAAAATACAGATTTTGTTATCGATAACCGAGCCAACGTGGTGTAGCAGTTAGCGCTAATAATGAATGCCTATCGTTATTAGCGTCTCTGTTACGAGGGGAAATAGGGAGCTTCGGCTCCCTTTTTTTATGCTAAAGACCTTAGTGCAACCCCGTGACAAAGAATGTTATGGTGAGGTTTCTCTTGCCTAGAACAATAAGGTAATACTTTTCCCTTTAGTGAATGTCTACCCGCGGGGCTTAATTTTGACTGAAGTAAAGCGACCTAAAGATCAGCTTAAAGCACATATTCGAGCGCAGAATCAAACTCTGATTTTAGAAACCGCAGAACGTGTGTTTGCTCGTCAAGGTCTAGCAAAAACAACGACGCAGATGATTGCTGATGAAGCTGGCTTGCCTAAAGCCAATATTCATTATTACTATCGTTCGAAAAAAGATCTATTGGAAGCTGTGTTAGAGCGTATTCTTCGCCTTTGGCTGGACTCTGTCAGTCAATTTAATTTAGAGGATGGGCCAAAAATAAATCTGACTCGGTATATCAGTGAAAAGATTGATCAGTCTCGATCAAATGGCAATGCTTCAAAAGTTTTTGCTATGGCACTGATTGGTGAAGAAAGCTTTGTTTTAGATTATCTTCGAGATTATTTTGTGATCGAGCTAAATCGAGAAAAAGAAACGATTCAAACATGGATTGATAAAGGCCTGATGGCGCGAATTTCTACTGAGCATTTATTTATCAGTTTATGGGCGATGACACAAACCTATGCAGATTTTGATGCTCAGGTAAAAGTGGTGTTACAAAAGGACCCGTTAGATGCTACTGACTATGAAGAGGCGAAACAGTTTATTACGCGTATGGTATTAGCCGGCTGTGGTGTGGTTGAGGATTAAGTTATGACGTTAGAAAGCGCGATTACCTTTTTTATTGCTATTTTTATTTTTAGCGTTACGCCAGGGCCTGGAGTGTTCGCCATTATTGCACGCAGCATTTCTACTGGTGCCAAGTCGAGCATTGCTCTCTGTGTGGGGATGGCATTGAGCGACATCGTTTACTTGGTAATGGCTTGTTATGGATTGGCGGCGATTGCCGCGGCATGGGAAGAGGTATTTTTAGTTATTCGCTATGTTGGTGCGGCTTATCTTGTTTATCTTGGTTGGAGAATGTGGACTACGCCCATTGCCGAGGCGATGAATCTAGATGACAAAGAAGCGACTCAACAAGGTATAGCAAGTTTTGTTCAAGGTTTTATGATTTCTGCTTCTAACCCTAAAGTGATTTTATTCTATATTGCTTTTTTACCGACCTTCATGGATTTAACTGTGCTGCATGGTTGGGATATCTTGTTGGTTTCGGTGCTTGCCTTTAGTGCTTTGTTATTAGGGTTGACAGTGATTGCGATCAGCGCTTCTCAAGCGAGACGCTTTATGAAATCTAAAAGTTCAATGAAGAAGTTGAATAAGACTGCAGGTGGCATTATGGCCAGTGCTGGAGCTTATCTTGCTTTGAAGGGGTAAGGTTTGTTTTTGAATGTAGGTGATTAGGCCCTCTTGATAGATCAAGAGGGCTTTTTATAATTAGCGAGTACCGTAAATACGGTCGCCAGCATCACCAACGCCCGGACGAATGTAAGCGTGGTCATCCAGTTCACGATCAACAGAACCAATGTACATCGCCACATCAGGATGAGCTTCTTTAAAGGCTTGTATGCCTTCAGGAGCGGCAAAAAGACAAATAAAGCGAATATCGGATGCGCCCATTTCTTTCATCTTGTCGATTGCCATAATGGCGGAGTTACCCGTTGCTAGCATTGGGTCGACTACAATAATGGTGCGCTCGCTTACTGAGTGAGGCATTTTTAGAAAATATTCAACAGGCTGTTTTGTTTCAGGGTCTCGGTATAAACCAACATGACCGACCCGTGCCGAAGGGGACAGTTTCAATACGCCTTCAGCCAGCCCATTTCCAGCTCTCATAATGGTGACAATACAAAGCTTTTTGCCTTTAAGAACGGGACACATAGCTTTTTCTAGGGGTGTTTCTACTTCGACATTAACGGTTTCTAAGTCACGTGTTGCTTCATATCCGATTAAGGTACCAAGCTCTTCGACCAGCATGCGGAATTCACGAGTGGTGGTGTTTTTATCCCGTAAACTGGTGAGCTTATGTTTGACGAAAGGATGCTCTATAACAAATATATCCTTGTAGTTGCTGAGAACTGCGTCGCGTGTCATTAGCATTGTTTCCTTATAATAAATGGGGCGGATATTTAGATGATAGCATAACTTCTAATCAGCAAAATAATGTACTGTGTCTTTTAGCTCGGTTACTTAAAACTACGAATTTGGGGATTGTTTTTATGGAGATTGGCATTACATAAAGACTCAAATAATGCTGATTCATTGAGATTTTTATTATGAGCAATGACGAACAATACATAGAAGAGCAAGACGAGCAGTCGGTTTTATCAGAAGACGATAATGTGGTTATTAGTGACCCAAAAGCCTTAGCTTTACCCGATGATATCTTACCTGACATTTTATTTGTTTTGCCTATTTCCAGTCGTCCGTTTTTTCCTGCACAAGTCCAGCCAGTCATGGTGGATGCAGATCCATGGGAAGATACTTTAGAGCGTATCGCAGAGCATCCTCAGGCTGCGGTTGGTTTGGTATATGCTGATAAGTCTGCAGAAAAAGAGATTCCGACGGTAGATTCTTTTCGTTCTATTGGTTGTGTTGCACGAGTCCATAAGGCAGAAAAGCAAAACGAAAAACTGACCTTTTTAGCACAAGGGGTGAAACGTTTTGAAGTGGTGGAGTGGTTGAGTGAAACGGCACCTTATCGAGCTCGTGTTCGTTATATTAATGATTCGAAGAAAAATGATGACGAGTCTAAAGCCTATGCCATTGCGATTCTTGATGCGATTAAAGAGTTAATTCGTCTAAATCCATTATTTAGTGAAGATTTGCGCCAGTACTTAGGGCGTTTTTCTTTTAATGAGCCGGGGTTGTTGTCTGATTTTGCTGCATCGATTACGTCTGCGGAGGCGGATGAATTGTATGAGGTGCTTGAAACTGCATCAGTGAAAACGCGTATGCATCTGGCGTTAACATTGCTAAAAAAAGAGTTAGAAATTGCCCGCTTACAGAATGAAATTAGCGCGGAAGTGAATGATAAGATCAGCCAGCACCAGCGAGAATTTTTTCTCAAAGAACAGTTAAAGGTGATTCAGAAAGAGCTGGGGATTTCGAAAGATGATAGAACCTCAGATGTTGAAACGTTTGAAGCTCGTCTGAAGGGGAAAACAGTACCTGAAGCTGTGATGGACAAGGTTCAAGAAGAACTGCATAAGTTAAGCATTCTTGAAACCGGATCTCCTGAATATGGTGTGACCCGTAATTACCTTGATTGGGCGACTTCTTTACCTTGGGGTGTACATTCTGAGGACAATTTAGATATTACATTAGCGCGGGAAGTACTTGAGTCTCATCATGCTGGTCTTGGTGATATCAAAGATCGCATTATCGAATTTTTAGCGTTAGGTGCACATCGCGGTGAAATGGGGGGATCCATTTTGCTCTTAGTGGGGCCCCCGGGAGTGGGCAAAACGTCGATTGGTAAGTCCATTGCGGAATCATTAAATCGCAAGTTCTACCGATTTAGTTTAGGTGGGATGCGTGATGAGGCTGAAATTAAAGGCCATCGCCGTACCTATGTTGGGGCTTTGCCGGGTAAGTTTGTCCAAGCCTTAAAGGACGTTGAAGTGGAAAACCCTGTCATTATGTTGGATGAAGTGGATAAAATCGGTTCCTCTTTCCATGGTGATCCTGCTTCTTCTTTATTGGAAGCATTAGATCCAGAGCAAAATAGTGAATTCTTAGATCATTATTTGGATATGCGAGTAGATTTATCCAAGGCTTTGTTTGTGTGCACGGCCAACCAGTTGGATACCATTCCTGGGCCATTATTAGATCGAATGGATGTGATTCGCCTATCAGGATATATCGGCGATGAAAAACTGGCGATTGCTAAGCAGCACCTTTGGCCTAAATTATTAAAGAAAAACAAGCTACTTAAAAAGCAGTTAAATATTACAGATGCTGCACTTCGTCACATTATTGAGCATTATGCCCGTGAAGCGGGCGTTCGTGGACTCGATAAGTTGTTACAAAAAATACTTAGGAAATCTGTTGTTGAACTGCTTACGGGACAAAAAGAACAGATCAATGTGGGCATTAGAGATGTTGAAACCCTATTGGGAATGCCTTATTTCCGACCAGAAAAAACCTTGCAAGGTGTTGGCGTAGTGACCGGCTTGGCTTGGACTTCCATGGGAGGCGCGACCTTACCGATTGAAGCAAATAGAGTACATGAGCTCACTCGTGGTTTGAAGTTAACCGGTAAGCTGGGGGATGTGATGAAAGAGTCGGCTGAAATAGCTTATTCTTATGTGTTTTCTCATACCAAGAGCTATCAGAAAACACCGGAGTTCTTTGATAAATGTTTAGTGCATTTACATGTTCCAGAAGGGGCGACTCCTAAGGATGGGCCTAGTGCAGGTGTGACCATGGCAACGGCTTTGATGTCTTTAGCAAGAGGGGAGCCTGTTCGTAAGGGCCTAGCAATGACAGGGGAGCTAACTTTAACAGGGCAGGTATTGGCTGTTGGAGGAATTCGAGAGAAGATCATCGCCGCGAAGCGCAGCAAAATTAGCGAGGTGATTTTGCCTGAACCGAATCGGCGAGACTTTGAAGAGCTTCCTGACTCTGTCAAAGAAGGCATGACAGTGCATTTTGCCGAGCGCTTTACTGATGTGGAGAAGGTGGTGTTTAACCGGGGGGGTAATGATCTACATTAGACATCTTAATAAAGTAGGCATTCTCTCAGCGGCTGATCCATGAGAAAATAACTAGCTGGGCAAGTAAAACAACTTGTCCGGCTTTTTATTATCAGTAAGGGTAGGCCTAAAGTTGCTGTATCCTAGGTTGCTGCATCATTTTAGGGGAAACCAATGCCTACTCAGGCAAAACTTACGCAAGGTTCAACGTTTAGACATGTGGTGACCATGTCTTTCACCGGTGCACTAGGTTTGATGTGCATGTTTTTGGTGGATTTGGTTGATATGTTGTTTTTGTCCATGTTGGGCGAAAAGGAAGCGGTGGCTGCTGTGGGTTTTGCTAGCAGTATTTTGTTTTTTACGGTTTCTCTTAGCATTGCCATTTCTATTGCCGCAACGGCCTTGGTTTCAAGAGCCATTGGTGCTGGTGATGTTGCGTTAGCTAAACGTCGTGCTGTCAATGTCTTGGCCTTTGGTATTTTATTTTCTTCTCTGATCGTTTGGCTGCTTTGGCCGAATATTCCTCATATACTTTTATTCATTGGTGCTGAAGGTCGAACATTAGATTTAGCAACTGGGTATTTACAGATCTTGGTGCTTGGCATGCCAGCGGTGATGGTTGGCATGATAGGGTCAGGCATTATGCGCGCATTGGGTGATGCCCGACGCGCTATGTATACCACCTTGGTTGGTGGGTTAGTGAACGCGGTACTTGACCCTATTTTCATTTTTGCATTCGGTTTGGGTGTGCAAGGTGCGGCAATTGCTTCTTTGCTAGCGCGTTTTTCTATGGTAGCGGTGTCCTATTATGGGGTGGTGCATATCCATAAAATGCTGGGCGAATTCGATCTGATGGACTTTTTAAAGGACCTACCGTCCATTTCTGTGATTGCTATTCCTGCTATGTTAACCAACTTGTCCTCACCGTTAGCGAATGCCATTGTCATGGAACACACCTCGACTTTTGGGGACGATGCCGTCGCCGCAGTGGCGATCATTGGGCGTATTATTCCTGTGGTATTTGGTGGTCTGTTTGCTTTATCTGGTGCGGTGGGTCCTATCCTTGGACAAAACTATGGGGCGGGGCGCTTTGATCGTATGCATGGGGCCATCAGTAGTGCGGTGACTTATTCCTTCATTTATTGTCTGGTGTTATGCATTGGGCTTTATCAACTGCAAGATTGCTTGGTGTCTGTGTTTAATGCCACAGAAGAAACGGCAGACTTGATTCGTTTTTTTGCGACTTATGTGTCTTTTAGCTTTTTCTTTCAGAGTTTGTTGTTTATCGCCATTGCGGTATTTAACAACTTGGGCAAGCCGCTGAACAGTACCTTGTTGAATTTTGGTCGTGCTACCTTGGGTACCTTGCCTTTGATTAGTTTATTTGCACTTTTTATGGGGGCAGAGGGGATACTTTTTGGGCAAGCTATTGGTTCCATCATTTTTGGTTGCTTGGGCTTCTATATGGCCCGAAACTATATTGCTGGGCTAGAACAAAAGGCAGCGGAAGAGATTATTCCGCTTGATGGCATTCGCTTCGATGAAGTTATTTAGCGTCGCGTATTGCCCATAATAAAAATTCTTGGTTGCCATCTCCGCCTTTGATTGGGCTTTCAATGTAGCATTGGGTTTTGAAACCGAGCTTCTGCACAAAGTCTTGCATTTCTTGGGCTAGTTGCGTTATTCGCTGTACGTCTTTGACGATCCCACCTTTGCCAATAAAGTCTTTGCCTACTTCAAACTGGGGTTTTACTAGGGTAATCAGGTGTCCTTGCTTAGCTAATAGTGCTGGTAATTGGGGTAATATCTTAGTTTGCGAAATAAAAGAAACGTCCATTACGACAAGGTCAAAACCTTGTTCTGGAAAGTGATCATTTAGATCTGCTATGGTGAGATTTCTTGCATTTATTCCTTCAAGGCAAGTGACATTAGGGTGTTTGCGTAATCTGCTATCTAGCTGATCGTGGCCTACTTCAATACCAATGACATTGGCTGCACCATGTTGCAAAGCACAATCGGTAAAGCCGCCTGTCGATTGACCGACATCGAGTACTTGAAAGCCAGTAATATCGAGTTTAGTGTGCTGTAGGGCGCCTTCTAGCTTTAATGCACCGCGGGATACATATTTATCTGCCTCGGTTTTTTCTATTTTCAGCTCGCAATTAGAATCGATTTTTAGGCTCGGCTTTTTGGCATTTAGCCATTTCTGATCTTGTTTATAACTTACTCGTCCTTCATTAATAAAGCTCTGTGCCTGAGCTCGAGATTTGGCAAGGCCTTGTTCCGTTAGAATAATATCGATACGAATCATGGAAAACTCAACTAAGCTATAAGAATAATCGCATCATATTAGCAAAAATCTATGTTGCTAAGTAGGTTTGGCAAGATGGTGAAACGATTATCTTTGTAACGATAGAATCATGGTTGAGGAATATTTGTGTTATTAAAAACTCTCATTAGTGCAAATGAATTAAATACCTTACTCGAACAGTCTAATGTGGTTGTATTAGATTGTCGGTTTTATTTAACAGATCACAGCAAGGGTCAGTCAGAATACGACAAGGGACATATACCAAGTGCTATATTTGTCGATGTTCATCGTCAGTTGGCGAGTGAAGAAACAGAGTTGAGTGGGCGTCATCCTTTACCAGATGAGTTGATATTTTCTCAGCAGCTACAAAATTGGGGTATCACTTCATCGACTCAAGTTGTGGTCTATGACGATATGGGTGGCGCTATTGCCGCTCGTGCATGGTGGATGCTTATACAGCAAGACATTGATGTTCGTGTCTTGGATGGTGGTTTTCCTGCTTGGGTAAGAGAGGGTTTTACTGTTTCAACACAAGTGAATACCGTGACTCCGGCTGAGCAGCAACTGACAGTCTCTTTTCCTTGGGAAGTGAGCGAGCAAATGGTGGTTGAAAACTTTGAAACAAATCAGTTTCAATTGGTGGATTCCAGACCTTTAGACAGATTCAATGGCGAAAACGAAACCATCGACCCTGTCGCTGGACATATTCCCGGAGCCATTAGTCGACCCTTTATTGCAAATTTAGACCCAGAAGGGTGTTTTAAGCCTTCAGAGCAGTTGCATGTGGAATGGCTGGATTGGTTAATTGATAGTCATGCTTTTGTTTATTACTGTGGTTCCGGTGTGACGGCCTGTCACAATGTATTGGCGCTTAATCATGCCGGTATAGAAGCCAAACGCGTCTATGTGGGCTCTTGGAGCCAATGGGCGAAGCGCATGTTACGAGCAGCAAAGGATGAGGTATAAATTAAACACATATAATACGCCCCTTCTTTATATGGAAAAGTAAGGGGCTAGATCGCTAAACGAACTTCATTTTGGTGTAACGCCGGCCATAAAAATTTGAACTTGCTGGTGGTTATCTCCCCAGATATGAGATTTGATCGACAGAAGGAGCTTTTCTGCCTCCTTTAAAGTAACAATACCGTCTTTTAATTTGATACCTATGCCTTCTTGCGTGAAGAAAAAGTGCCATGTGTGTCCATCAATTAACGCCTCACCTTCGCCATTGTGGTAGCTGACCTGTTTAAACGAATAGTCACTAGGGATAAAGCTGGCTAGCTCTTGTCCTGCATCACCATAATTTAGATCCGGAATATAGCCTTGTCGATCAACGAGTTCAAACTTCATATAGAGCTCCTTTTTTATTTAGATTAGCTCGTATGTAGACGCTTTGCCTACTTTTTCATTGATACCACAAAAAAGCGGCTTAGACTGTCTTTTATTCTATTACTCGCTGTAAAATAGCAAGGATAAAACAGACCTAAAGGTTTGTTTTCACTTTTAAGTAAAGGAATAAAAATGAAAATAGCTGTGGCAGGTACTGGGTATGTGGGGATTTCTAATGCTCTTCTATTGGCAAAGTACAATCAAGTCGTTGCTTTAGACATTATCTCTGAGAAAGTTGAGATGTTGAATAACAAACAGTCGCCAATTGAAGATGTTGATATAGAGCGCTATTTGGCAGAAGAAACACTGAACTTTACTGCAACACTCGATAAAGAAGAAGCTTATCTCGGTGCTGATTATGTTATTATCGCGACTCCAACGGACTATGACCCAAGTACGAATTACTTTAATACTCGCCATGTCGAGTCTGTCATTGAGGATGTCATTCGTATTAACCCCAATGCAGTGATGGTCGTAAAGTCGACGGTTCCTGTTGGCTTTACTCGATCCGCCAGTGAACGCTTTCAAACTAATAACCTTTTGTTTTCTCCCGAGTTTCTTCGTGAAGGAAAAGCGTTACATGATAATTTATACCCTTCTCGTATTATTGTTGGCGAACAGTCAGAGCGAGCGGAAATATTTGCAAACTTGTTGAGGCAGGGGGCTCAAAAAGAAGATATCGAGGTATTGTTTACTGGCGCAACTGAGGCTGAAGCTATTAAGCTGTTTGCGAATACTTACTTGGCAATGCGTGTTGCATTCTTTAATGAATTGGATAGTTATGCTGAATCTCATCGTTTAGATAGTAAGCAGATTATCAATGGCGTTAGTCTTGATCCTCGTATTGGCAGTCATTATAACAACCCGTCTTTTGGGTATGGGGGGTATTGCTTGCCAAAAGACACTAAACAGTTACTCGCTAATTACGATAAGGTCCCTAATAATTTGGTTCGAGCGATTGTTGATGCTAATGCGACACGTAAGGACTTTGTTGCCGATGCAATCTTAAAGCGTAGCCCTAAAGTGGTTGGTATTTATCGATTAGTTATGAAAGTTGGTTCGGATAATTTTCGGGCTTCGGCCATTCAAGGCGTAATGAAAAGAATTAAAGCAAAGGGCATTGAAGTGGTCGTTTATGAACCCGCTCTTGAGCAGGCTGACTTTTTTAATTCTAGGGTCATTAAAGACTTAAATGAGTTTAAAACTATTTCAGATGTGATTGTTGCTAACCGAGTGACAAATGATATATCAGATATGGGCGAAAAAGTGTATACGCGAGACCTATTTGGAGAAGACTCTTAGTATATATTTTAATGGGATGACAAAAAAATCAGATTTCAGATTTAAGGCTTAAGTAGAATTATGACAATTAAAGGAAGGCTGTTTACCTACAGTTGGTTTTTATTAATAAATATTATCATTGTTACATTAATAGGCTTACGTTATTTTTATTTCCTTCCGGATACACCGTTTGAGTTCCTAGAGGTATCTTTCATTGCACTAAGCCTATTTTCACAAATGGCGCTTTTGTCGTTTATTATATATTTTTGTACTTTGCCTATTATTATTTTTCCAAATTACTTATTTCGTGTTCTTGTCGCTCTTGTTGCAACCATATCAATTACAGTTTTGGTTGTTGATACTTTTGTTTTTTCTCAATATAGGTTTCATTTAAATCAAGTTGTGTTGAAATTGGTATTGTCTGGTGATGTTGTTGACTTTACCTTTAGTTCATACGTGATGTTATTTGCGTTTTTGGCTGCCGTATTTTTTTTCCAACACTATCTACTTTTAGTTTTAGAGCATCGGCCATGGTTTGTCAGGAAGAAGATAGGTCGTAAGTTTTTAGCTTTAGCTATATGTTCTTTCTTTCTAAGTAATTTTCTTCATATATGGGCTGCTGCTAATGTCTATCAGCCTATTATGCTAGTTAAATCATATTTGCCTTTATTTCAACCAGCTACAGCTAATCGGTTTATGGCTAAGCATGGCTTGATTGATGAAGAGGCATTAGCAAGACAAAAAACCTTATCAACTAAAAATAAAAGTAATTTAAATTATCCTTTAAAGCAACTGGAAGTGAACAATCAAATAAAACCCATCAATATATTATTTTTAGTTGTAGACTCATGGCGATATGACGCTTTTAACCCTGAGAATACTCCCAATCTGTGGGACTATGCGCAGAAGGGGAAAGTTTATGGAAATCATATCTCTACGGGAAACGCGACAAGAACCGGTATTTTTGGCCTTTTTTATGGCTTGCCCGGTACTTATTGGCAGAGCGTTTTTTTGAATCGTAGATCACCTGTTTTCATGGATCGTCTTCAAGAGCTAAATTATCAGATAGGTACTTTTACTTCGGCAAGCCTCACCAACCCTGAATTTAATCAGACAATATTTTCAAAAGTACCTAATATTAGGTTGAGGTCTCAAGGTGATTCTCCAGCGCAAAGGGATGCAAATCTCACGGAAGATTGGGTTAAGTGGTATAGAGCTAGAGATCTAAGCCAACCTAGCTTTTCATTTTTATTTTATGATGCGCCCCATGGCTATGATTTTCCAGAAGGGTACAGTAAAAAGTACGAACCCATGCTTGAAACGCTTAATTATCTGACACTCAATAATGATACTAACCCTGTTCCTTTTATGAATCGCTATAAAACTAGTGTGCGTTATGTTGATGATTTGGCTAAGAAAGTTTTTGATGAAATTAAATTGGCTGGAGATGAAAATAATACTTTAATTGTTATAACTGGTGATCATGCTCAAGAAATTAATGACAATAAGCTTAATTATTGGGGGCATAATAGTAATTTTACAGCGGCACAGGTTCATGTCCCGTTTGCTTTGGTTGGGCCAAAAATAACACCTAATTTATTAGGTGAGAAAACTAAATTTACGAGTCATGAAGATGTGGTACCAACGATAATGAAAAACTATCTTGGTGTTTCAACTGGTATTGAGCAATATTCAACAGGGGTAGATTTACTTTCAACAGTTAAGGAAGACAGGGATTGGGTGATGTCCTCTAGTTATTCAGCTTACTCTATGATTACAAAAGAGAGTATTTTAGAGGTCAAACCTAGTGGGCAATATCAACTAATGGATTTAACCAATAGAAGTATTGATGGGAAAGAGCCAAATTTCTCATATCTAAAAGATGTTTTAGAGAGAATTAGCCGATTTAATCAATAATATATGAAGGTACTAGGGAAGGTAAGAATAAGTCTACTAAGCCTTGAATGCCTATATGGATGTAGGCCATGAGGGCAATGTAGGAGTAATTTCCGGAGTCCAGAGGACTTGTTTGCACCTTTCTAAAGAACGATAAAAATGTTTTATTACGCTAGTTCCACTCGATTACGCCCCTTCTCTTTGCCTCGGTACAAGGCTTTATCTGCCGTTTTAATGATTTTAAGTTGAGAGGTATTTTGCTCGCTGTAATTCGCCACACCCAAGGTAATGGTAAGGGGAAGGTTGAAGTCGCTGTAAGTTCGTTGGAATATCACGCTTCTTAATTTTTCAGCAATGTTAGCCGCTTCATTTAATTTTGTTTCAGGGAGAACAAGGATGAATTCTTCACCGCCAAATCTAGCAAGTATGTCGCTTTTTCTGATGTTCGATGCAAGCGTATCGGCGACTTCAATGAGGCACACATCTCCAACATCATGCCCATATTTGTCATTCACTTTTTTAAAAAAATCGATATCGATTAAGACTAAACTGAGAGGGCTATTTGTAAGAAGAGATTGATTAAGATTTCGATTGAAGTGGAAGTTAAAACCCCGTCGGTTAAATAAATGAGTGAGAGGGTCGTGTATGTTTTCTTCTTTTAATTGTTCGGTAAGCTTGTTGTATCTTTTAAGGAAAAAGCGGCCAAATAAGGTGCTTGTGATCAAGGTGATGGTAAGCCAAAAACCGCGAGTATAAGATTTTTCTTCGATATAGATATCACCAGTTAGGTCTGCGACCTGATGCCCAAAAAATGAGAAAACTATAATGCCAAAGACCAATATTATCCCAACACATAATGACTCCCATTTTCCGCCAAGAAGTGCTGCTATGATGGGATACAGGGGTAAAATATGAGTGAATTGGCTATTTACGCCACCAGAGATAAGCAATAAAGGCGTAATTGTAATAATGCCTGAAGATAGCAGAATGGCGACTTCCCACTGGGGTAATCGATTGGAGCGAATAATAAAATACACTGATAAGACAAGTAAAAAATCTAAAATAGCGATCCAGGTAAAATAGGATGGCAGTGAAACTATTAATGGCCTAAATATAATGGCAAAGAGGATAGCGATGAGTGAAATGGAAGCTACCCGTAATGTCAGCTTGTGATTGAGTTGGTGGTTAAAGTCGTCAGCCATATAAAGTGAGTCTAATTGCTTATAGTTTTGTTGTAATAATCTGAAATATGACTATTGAATAGGCGTAAAATTGTAACATTAGATTACCTTGTTGATTAGCCTTTTAAGTGATTATTATTCTCTGTCTCATATACAACTTGTCTTTCAAATCCCACTAGGTGATACAAGTCCATATCAGTGTGAGCTAGTTATCATAGCCTTGAGGCTAAAAGTGCTTGATTAATTCTAAGCGTAGGTGTGGTCAGTGAAGTTTTTCAATTTTGCTTTTAGTAGCAATTGTTTTTCTTTCTAAACGCCCAGCCAGTGCAGGGCGTTTTGGTATTGTTGTTAGACGGGAGCTTGTTGTACTTTTGTGATTTTTTGGTTGAACTTATCATTTACCCAAAGGGCTAATAAAATAATTCCGCCACCTATCGCTAAACGAACAATATCGGCATCTCGATTCCAGAACAAAACATTGACTAAAATACCTGCTGGGATGAGTAGGTTATTTGCCACCGCAAGTGTTCCTACGTTAACCATAGTCGCTCCTTTATTCCACGCAAAGTAACCTAGGCCAGAAGCAATAATGCCAAGGTAGGTCAATATAGACCATTGTAATGTGGTGCTTGGAAGTTTGTCAGGATTCCCTAATGCTAGATAGCAAGGAATCACTACCGTGAGAGCGCCGATAAAAAACCACCCAAAGACAGTACGTTGCGCTAGGTCTGGACGTTCTTTAGCAATCACACGTTTATAACCTACTTGCCCAGCGGCAAAGCATATATTTGCACCTTGAACGATGAGTAAGCCTTTGATAAAGCCTTCGTCGATTCCCTGATAACGAATAGCGACAGCGCCAAGGATGGCAAGTAGGGCACTAATGATAAAGCCGACATTTATTCGGCGGTCTAGTAAGTCATTAATGAGTGTGACATAGAGCGGTGTCATTACAGTAAAGAGTAAGACTTCCGGAACGGACAAATATAAGAATGATTGGTAGTAAAAACCGTACATTATGCCAAGTTGTAAAGCACCACAGACCATCAATTGAAGGGCTATCTTGGGTTCTATTTGACGTAGTTTTAGGAAGGGAAGAAAAACGATTGTTGCTAGTGAAACGCGCATTAAAACAGAGAACCAAGCATCAACTTGTCCTGCTAGGTAAACCCCTATTAGGCTAAAAGAAAACGCCCATAGAAGGGTGACGGCGATAAGTATTGGCATGAGACTGGGTTCCAAATGAATATTTCGGCTAAGTTTACCTATTTTCCTGTCAGGGATAAAACAGTTTACCTACTAAATTTTATAGGTTTACTAGTGTCTTTAAATCAATCTCTTTTGCTGCTTATCAATTACATGATAAAAGTGACTTTATTGTGATTTTTGATGTTTTTTTGACGAAACCACTTTGTTGCTTTTATCGTCTTTTAAGCCTTTTTAAAACCTTGATCTAGATTAATAATTTTATTTTCAACCCTGTTACTTTTTTGTTCACAGACATGTTGTTTGATCAAAAAAGGAATCTATTATGAAAGCGTTACTTCCTGTTGCTCTTGTTTCTGTTCTTTGCTCTTCTCTTGCATTTGCTCATGATGCTGGTGATATTTTTGTGCGTGGTGGTCTGGCGACAGTTATGCCAAATGAAAGCAGTGATGATGTCGCTGGCTCTGGTGAATTGGAGATAGCTAATGACACTCAGATTGGTTTGACTCTGACTTATATGTTGACTGATCAGTTTGGTGTCGAGGTATTAGCAGCGACGCCTTTTACCCATAAAGTGTCGACTGCAGGCTTGGGAGAAGTGGCTGAAGTGTCTCATTTGCCGCCTTCTTTTATGGCGCAATATTACTTTGGTCAGGCAGGCAGCCAAATTCGACCTTATGTTGGTGCAGGTTTGAATTACACCGTTTTTTTTGATGAAAAGGGCAAAGGTTCTACCTTAGGTGGAACGGATGTGAACCTTGATAATTCCTTTGGCTTGGCGGCCCAAGTGGGTGTTGATGTGAACTTTGCCGAAGGCTGGTTTGCGAATGCCTCTGTTTGGTATATGGATATTAATACCGATGTACATACCGTTGCTGGAACCTTTGACACAGATATTGATCCTATTACTGTGATGGCTAGTGTGGGTTATACCTTTTAATATTAACTAAGCTGGCGGTACTATATAAAAGGTTTTGATTTTTGAATCAAAACCTTTTTTTGTCTGCTAAGTTATGTTGATGGTCTATTTTGGGGTCGGCTGATGTTTTATTTTGATCGTGAACGGAGAGTGTGATGAAGCCTGAACTCCTTGCTGAATATGAAGTTCAGTGCCAAGCTTTTTTAGCGGCAGAGGAAGGTGTCGATGTGGCGCATGACTTAAGTCATATTTTCCGTGTTGTGAAAGTAGCAAAGCAACTAGCGAATGAAGAAAAAGCCAACCTAGCAGTAATAGTGCCATCTGCTTGGCTGCATGGTTGTGTTTCTTTCGCTAAAAATCACCCAGAGAGAAGTAAGGCCTCAACACTTGCCGCTGATAAGGCTGTCGCTTTTTTGACGTCGATTGACTATCCCGAAGTGTATTTAGACGCGATACATCATGCTATTCAAACCCATAGTTTTAGCGCGAATATTGCGCCTGAAAGCTTAGAAGCAAAAATCGTCCAAGACGCAGATCGATTAGATGCATTAGGTGCGATTGGGGTGGCTCGCTGTATGCAAGTGAGTGGGGCTTTAAACCGAGCTTTGTATGCATCAGAAGATCCGTTTTGTGTAGCACGTACGCCCGATGATACGCTTTATTCCATTGATCATTTCTATAAGAAGTTATTTTGTATCGCTAAGAGCTTAAACACAGCTTCTGCCCGATTGGAAGGACGTCGGCGTGAAAAAGTGATGCGGACTTTTTTAACTCAGTTAGCAGTAGAAATTTAGGCGAAGAATCGACGATTTTTTTAAGATAAAACCGCGACAGATTTGATTTGGGCTATGAGGCTTTGGCCTTTTTTTAGCTTCAAATTATGGGCGGATAAGCTGGTGATTCTCGCTAGAATGGGGGTGCTTTCTGCTAAGACACGGACCATCACCATGCTAGGGTCTTGCTGGTCTTCTTCCATATCATCAACAACAACTGATAACTTGTTGAGAATACTGGAATCATTATGTTTGCTAAGGGATAGGCTGACATCTTTAGATTGCACTCTTAGTCGCACAGTGTCGCCTAGTTGTTCATTCCCTTGTTTAAAGACAATGTGTTGGCTTCCAAAATTCATCCATGACAATGTCCACTGTGATTCCTGTTTTTCTACTGTACCTGATATTAAAACGCTGGCATCTTGGTATTTAGAAAAAGAGGTGCCCAGTGTGCCAAGTAGGTTTTGTGTTTCTCCCTGTTCAACCACCTTGCCTTTATTGAGCACGACCATGTAATCCGCGAGTCGTATGACCTCATCTAATGAGTGGCTGACATAGAGAATAGGGATGCGGCATCGGCGACATAGTTGTTCTAAATAGGGCAGGATTTCTTGTTTGAGAACGTCATCTAGGCCTGCTAATGGTTCATCCATGAGTAGCAGTTGCGGTTGGATAAGTAGCGCTCTGGCAATAGCAACCCGTTGGCGTTCTCCTCCAGATAACTGTTGAGGATATTGAGACAATATAGGCTCAATATTCATCAGTGCAATGACTTCATCATAAGTGATGATGGCGTGACTTTTATTCGCTCTTTTGATGGCAAATTGTAAGTTTTCATCAGCCGTCAGGTGCGGGAATAAGCTGGCTTCTTGAAATACATAGCCAATTGGGCGTTGGTGAGTGGGAAGCCAGAAATCACGACTTTGCCAAATTTCATTATTGAGATTTATTGTGCCCTGTGGGCTTCTTTCTAGTCCTGCCACACAGCGAAGAAATGTGGTTTTTCCTGAGCCTGAAGGGCCAAATAAAGCGGTTACCCCGGTGTGAGCAATGTGTAAATCTACATCGAGTGAGAAGCCCGATTGCTCTGAATACTGTTTAGTAAGTTTGACTTCTAGTCTATTGGTACTTTGCCTGTTTACCATCACAAACTACCTATTAAGGATGTGCTCTTGCTACGTTTTTGCAAACTATAGAGTAGCGCAAGGGCAATGAAGGCAAAGGCGATCATGAGCAATGAAAGGGTGTGGGCTTGTCCGTATTCTAAGGCTTCTACATGGTCATAGATTTGTATGGAAATGACTCGTGTTTCATTGGATATATTGCCACCTATCATGAGCACGACGCCAAACTCACCAACCGTATGGGCAAAGCCTAATACTGCGGCGCTGATGTAACCGGGTTTAGCGAGAGGAAGCGCAATATGAATAAAGCTATCCCAAGGTGATGACCTAAGTGTGGCTGCCGCTTCTAGAGGCCTTTCTCCCATAGCAGCAAAGGCATTTTGAATGGGCTGAACGACAAAAGGTAAGGAATACACCATAGAGGCGATGACTAGGCCTTCAAAGCTAAAGGGAAGAGAGATTCCTATATTGCCTAGCCATTTTCCTAGGCTGCCCTGAGGGCCTAAAAATAGTAGCAAGTAAAAGCCTAAGACCGTTGGCGGCAGAATAAGAGGCATGGCGACAATGGCATTAATCGGACCTTTTAGCCAAGACTGAGTGCGAGCTAACCACCATGCGATGGGGGTGCTTACTATGATAAGCAAACAGGTCACTAGGCTGGCTAGTTTTAATGTGAGCCATATCGCTGTCACATCATCTGAACTTAATAGCATATTTAGCGTCACCTAGCTTTGTTTTCTGAGTAGCCAAACTGGCGGATTTTTTCTTGTACATCAGGTCGCATTAAATACGCCATAAAGGCTTTCGCGAGTACTTTTTTTTGTGATCCTGAGAGAATCACTGCGGCTTGTTCAATGTCACGGTGAAGCTTATCTGATATGTCTTGGGTATGCCCCTGTACCTTACCAGATAATACTTGGGATAAGGCGATTAGACCCAAGTCTGCATTCTGGGAATAAACAAATTGGTAGGCTTGCGCAATATTTTCCCCCTGAACCAACTTGCCTTTTACATTAGGCCAAATCGCTAGGTTCCGTAAGCTTTCTACAGCAGCTTTTCCATAAGGGGCTAGTTTAGGGTTGGCGATGGCAATTCGTTTAGCCGCTAGTAAAGAGTCTTTGAGCAGTGAAGATGGCATCGGATTAATTGACCAGAGCACTAATTTTCCTTGGGCATAAATAATTAAGCTGTCAGGCAAGGCGAGTTGTTGTTTTACAAGAGTACTTGGTTTGATGTTATCCGCCGATAGAAAAACATCAAAGGGGGCGCCATGTTGAATTTGTGCGAACAGTTTTCCTGATGAAGCAAATGAGAGTTGTAGTTGGTTGTTTGTTTCCTGCTCAAATTGTGTGGCTAGCTGTTTTATTGGCGCAATAAAATTAGACGCGACGGCAATATGTAAGGTGTCCGCCAGGGTGTTGGTAGAGAGGGCGAAAAGGATAGAGGTAAGAGTAACTCTGGCGAGTATCCATACTCGCAGAAGTTGATTGAGAGAGACTTGTTTTATCACCTTAATGCTCCCCTTAAGATAAGATGAGTGCCCTCTAAGCGAGTAGTAGGTAGCAATTGCCTTCAACGATCCCTATGGTGGCGCGTTTTAGGGAGCTCCCTTGGCATGGGCCAGTAATACAAGAGCCATCTTTAGGTGAAAAAAGAGCACCATGGTGATGACACTTCAAATAGTCGCCTTCTTCATCCAGAGCACACTCTTTTTGACAACTTAGAGGCTTGTTTTGATGAGGGCAGAGGTTTTCATATGCAAAAATTTGTCCTTGTTGTTTAGTAATCAAAAAGTCGTTCTGTTCTACAGTGATGCTTAGTGCTTGACCTTCTGGAAGGCTTTGCGCATCAGGTATTAAATGTTGATTAAACACGTGATAATCGCACTCTTATTATAATAATCTGTATTAATTCCAACTATATTGGGGCGTTGTGTCTGTCTGTTAATTCTCAGTGACTTTGGGATATTTTAATCTCACCGTAAATTTGATTTTGCCAAATGAAGGGCGATGTCAGCTAAATAAAGTGTTTGTAAGTATCGACTCTAAAGTGCCTACGGGTGAGAGTCAATATGCATCTATAGTGTAAGTTTTTGTTACTACGTTGCTTGCTTGCAATAAGCTCCTTATACTCCCTTCATGGCTAATAAACCCTCGGTAAAATCTTCGCGCAAGTCCTCGACTTCTAAAAGAAAAAAGTCTTCTTCCCGCCAATCTCGACCGTCTTGGTTTGGGCGTATTTTACGTCGTCTTTTTAAGTGGGGGTTAGTGTTTTCTTTGCTTGCCAGCATTCCTTTTTCTGCTTGGGTATGGTGGCTTAATAGTCAAGTAGTGACTCGTTTTGAAGGGCAGAAATGGCAGGTGCCCTCAGAGGTATACAGTGCCCCTATTATTTTAAAAAGTGGCTCCCCTTGGAAGAAGCAGGATCTGGAAAGCCTGTTGCAAGAAACTGGCTATCGATTTGGCCGCAATAGTCAAAAAGTTGGTTGGGCTGCTCGTAGTCGAACAAAAGTCAGTGCACACCTACGTTCTTATGTTGACCATCTTGGTTTTCATACAAGTGAACGGCGAATTTTTTCCTTTAAAAATGGCTTGTTAGATATTAGAGCGTTGAATAACCAATCAATTGAAGAAGCTAGAATCGAACCTCAACGTATTGGCTTTTTATATGGCGGTAATACAGAAAACCGCGAAATATTAGCCTATGAGGATATTCCAAAGCCCTTGATTGATATCCTTATTGCAGTAGAAGATCGGGACTTTTATCAACATTGGGGTATTTCTTTGACGGGGATTGTTCGTGCCATTGTGGTAAATGTGACGAATGGGGCTCGTCGTCAAGGTGGCTCTACTTTGACTCAGCAACTGATTAAAAATATGTATTTGAGCTCGGAACGAACTTATACCCGTAAGCTGACTGAAGTGGTGATGAGTTTGTTGCTTGAATATCATTATTCAAAAGAAGCCATAATTACCGCTTATATGAATGAGGTATATCTGGCTCAGCTAGGCAGTAGTGCGTTACATGGCTTTGCCGCGGCGAGTCAGCACTTTTTTGGTCGGCCCTTAGGTGAACTTAATGTTGATGAGTTTGCCTTACTCGTGGGCATGGTGAAAGGTCCTTCCTTGTATAACCCTGAACGTTCTCCTAAACGGGCAAAAGAGAGGCGTGATACTGTTTTAGCGGTATTGAAAGCTCAACAGCGGCTGTCGACCGAAGATTATAAAACCTTGATTAACCAGCCTATTCGTTTAGCTGATAAGAAAAAACAGCGGTCCGTTTATGGGGATTATTTAGATCTCGTAGCGATGCAATTGTCTCGAGATTTTGATGAAACGACATTAGCGACGCAAAACCTACGCATCTACACTGGGCTTGATATTCGCGCACAGCGAGCGGCGAAAAAAGCGGTACAGCGACAAGTTGCCCTGTTGGAACGACAAGACCCTAAATTGAAAGGGTTGCAGGGTGCCATGGTGGTAACGGATCGTATCACTGGGCAGGTTCGAGCTGTGATTGGCTCAAGTGGTCAACACTATACTGGTTTCAACCGCGTGCTTGGTGCAGTAAGGCCGATTGGCTCATTGGTTAAGCCTCCATTGTATTTATCTGCTTTGGCTAGCGGTCGCTACAGCTGGTGGTCAAAAATTGAAGATAAGCCTTTACGGTTCAATGTAGGGGGGCAAATATGGCAACCAGAGAATTATGATCACAAAAGTCATGGGGTAGTGCATTTGTATCAGGCCATGGCGAAGTCTTATAACCTAGCTACTCTAAATCTTGCTAATCAAATTGGCTTTGATCGTGTGGGTGATACGCTGCGTCAACTGGGGGTGAAAAGGCCTTTTACCATGCATCCTGCTATGGCTTTAGGCGCCTTAGAGTTGTCTCCCTTTGAAGTATCGCGTTTATATCAACCTATTGCTTCTCAAGGTCAAAGCAGTGAGTTAGGCGTGGTATTGGCGGTGATGGATCAAAAAGACCAGCTGATTAAGCGATTTGATAAAACAGGCAGTGTGCCATTTACTGATGCGTTGCTGGCTGTGACTTTGGATGGCATGACAAAAACACCTAAGATAGGGACGGCGCGAGCAGCACAAGGTGTTTTCCCCAAGCTAAATTTTGCCGCGAAAACAGGCACCACGAATCAGCAAAAGGACAGTTGGTTTGTTGGGATTACTGGAGATTACTCTAGCATTGTATGGTTAGGGGATGATGATAATGTTCCGTTAAGTATTACTGGTAGTAGCGGAGCACAAAAAGTATGGATAGATTTTACTCAAAACATGAACCCAAGATCTTTACCCGACTCTTTGCCTAATGGGGCGGTTCGTTATGATGTGTTGGATGATAAGTTTGAAATTGCAGCCCCACGTTGTGATGATAAAACGTCGTTGGCCTTTATTGTAGGAACCGAGCCAAAAGACACCAGTTCCTGTCTTTGGCCCTTTTAAATAGAAGATATGCTATTTATGTATTAGCGATTCATATAGCTCAACCCACTGCCCCGTGACCGCCTCCCAACTATAATCATATGCCATGGCATTTCTTTGTTTTTCTTGCCACGAATGCGAGTTATAGAAACTTTCCATACAACGTTCTAGCGCAGCTTTTAGTGAGGCAACATCGGCGTCTGTAAACACAAAACCGTTGGCTCTATCCCCCCATTCAAATACGGTATCGGCAAGACCGCCTGTCTGCCTTACGACAGGCAGTGTGCCATATTTTAAGGCGTACAGTTGAGTTAAGCCGCAGGGTTCAAATCTGGATGGAATAAGCAGGGCGTCAATGCCAGCTTGAATTCGATGAGAGTAGTCTTCAAAGTAACCAATGCGAACAGAGACTTGTTCTGGGTAGAGGCTTTGCAGTTCTAAATAACCTGCTTCCAGATGTTTATCTCCAGCGCCAAGTACAATCAAACGAGCGCCACGATCAAGTAGATGTGGTATGGCTTCTAATACAAGATCCAGTCCCTTTTGTTCTGTTAGACGGCTGACGACACCAAATATAGGTTGGCTGGTATCCTCTGAAAGCCCGTTTTCTTGAAGCAAAGCGAGTTTGTTTTCATACTTTTTCGTTAGGCTTTCTGGGCCATAATTTTGTGCAATAAATTGGTCTTTTTCCGGTGACCACTGCTCATAATCAACACCATTTAGTATGCCGGTGAGCTTGTGTTGTAGGGATTTGAGCGTGCCGTCTAAGCCATCACCATATTCACTGGTTAAAATTTCTTGTGCGTAAGTTGGGCTGACTGTGGTAATCGCATCGGCATAGACTAACCCTGCTTTTAAACCTGAAAAATTACCGTAAAACTCCATGCCATGTAGGTCAAGTAGTTCTGTAGATAGGCGCATATCGGCAAATTTACTCATTTCGAAGCTACCGTTGTAGCGTAAATTATGAACTGTGGTCACGACAGGGATATGGTCGGCTTTCCAGCTTTTTAAATAGGCTGCCGCAAAGCCTGTTTGCCAATCGTTCAGGTGTAAAACATCAGCTTGCCAGCCAATGAGGTGGCCGTGAAGAGCAAGTGTGGCTGCCGCCCAAGATAATGCTGCAAAACGCAAATGGTTGTCTTGGAAATCAGCGCCCTTACTGTCTAAATAGGGGCCAGCCTCGCGTTCGTATAAGGCTTGGCATTGCAGTAGCCAGATAGGTGTATCGCTCTCAGGAATACTGGTTTCAAGTAAAATTAAATCACCTACCCCAAATGGGTTTCCGAGGTTGATACTCTTCTGAATAGGAGCTACCTTCTTTAAGAGGTCATTGTAAGCGGGCATAATCAGCCGGACATCATGACCTTGTTTTCTTAGTGCGACGGGGAGGGCGCCGGCAACATCTGCAAGCCCTCCAGTTTTAATCAAGGGATAGATTTCGGAGGCGGCAAAGAGAGTTTTTATCATGGTGGTATCTTGTTGATTCAATGTGATGATAAGAGTATACCTAAATACAACTTGGAGTAGAGTGCAACAAAATAAAAACGGTATTTTAAAGGTGGTATATGGATTTAAATACAGCGTGCATGCAAACACTGTCCATTATTTTAGCTGGTGGGCGCGGCTCAAGATTAAAGCAATTAACCGATAACCGTTCTAAGCCTGCGGTGCCTATTGCAGGTAAATATAAAATTATTGATTTTCCTCTTTCTAACTGTGTGAATTCAGGGATGCGTCGTATTGCTGTATTGACTCAATATCGATCTCATACGCTGAATCAACATGTGCAACGTGGCTGGAATTTCTTGCGCTCGGACTTTAATGAATTCATTGAGCTTTGGCCTGCCCAGCAGCAAACTGGTGGGGATTGGTACCGAGGTACTGCGGATGCCGTCTTTCAAAATTTGAGCATGATTGACAGTCTGGACAGTGAGTATGTTTTGATTTTGGCTGGAGACCATGTGTACAAACAAGATTATAGCATCATGTTGAAAGAGCATATGGAGAGTGGTGCTGACGTATCCGTGGCCTGTATTGAAGTGCCACTAGGGGAAGCGGATCAGTTTGGTATCATGCATGTGGATGAAGAAGACAATATTATTGCCTTTGAGGAAAAACCTACCAACCCTCCTACGATGCCGGGTAAACCAGAAGTTTCTTTGGCCAGTATGGGGATTTATATTTTCAATACGAAATTCTTGTCAGAAAATCTCAGGTCAGATGCCTCAGACGATGATTCTAGTCATGACTTTGGTAAAGACTTAATTCCTTTCTTTGTGGGGCGTTGCAAGATTAAAGCCCACCATTTTTCTCATAGTGTGGTGAAAAATGAGAGCTATCCTGATCAAGCTTACTGGCGTGACGTGGGGACTTTGAGTGCCTATTGGGAATCCAATATGGATTTAACCCGCTTGGTCCCTGAGTTGGATTTGTATGATGAAGCTTGGCCTATTCGTACCGCGCAATATCAGCGTCCAGCAGCCAAGTTTAATTATAATTACGAAGAACGTATAGGCACGGCATTAAATTCCGTGGTGTCTGCTGGGTGTATCGTATCCGGTTCAACCGTGGAAAAGTCCATCTTGTTTAACAATGTGCGAGTGAACTCTTATTCCCGGGTGAGCCATTCAGTTATTTTACCTCGATGTGATATTGGCCGGCATTGTCGCCTGAGTAAGGTCGTGGTGGATTCTGATTGTCACATTCCTGAAGGCACGATAATTGGCGAAGACTCAGTTGCCGATGCGGCACGCTTTTATCGTAATTCTGATGGTGTGACTCTGGTTACTCAGGAGATGATAGAAGCTTTAAACTAGTCACCTGATCCCTATAAGTTTAACTAAAGCCGCTTAATTTAGCGGCTTTTCTTTTTTTGCGGAATAGTATTTATATTGGGCATTGTACTTTTGACCTTGAAAACGCTGAAAGTGGGCGCATTAGAAAGGTTCTACTGTTTTCTAGGGTTATCCCCGCATGTTGTGGATAACCCTATTAGTGAATTAATGATAACTTGCGCTAGGTCAGTCAGAGTATGGTTTTGGTGTTTGCTGTTCAATTCTTCTTCACTCATTAGAGAGTTGTTCATAATTTGATTGATTTGCTTCGTATCCTGTATTTATCAATGAGGAAATTTCATGTTTACCGGAATTGTTCAAGGCATAGCAAGTGTTCAATCTTGCCAGTCGATTGGGCGTAATAAACGTCTCGAAATCTTGTTTCCTGCGGGAAGTATGTTAGGGCAACAATTAGGGGCAAGTGTCGCTATTAATGGTGTTTGTTTGACCGTCGCTGATATCGCTTCTGATGTACTGACTTTTGATGTTATTGATACCACGCTTGCGTTAACAAATATTGGTCTTCTTCAGGTTGAAGATAGTGTCAATTTTGAACGGGCAGCGAAAATGGGGGATGAGGTCGGCGGTCATGTAATGTCTGGTCATATTATGACAAGCGTTGCTGTATCTAAAGTTGAAACGATTGCTGAGAGTGTTCACATTCGTTTTAAAACAGATCGTCAGAACGAAGTGGATGCCAGACGTTATTTGTTTGATAAGGGCTATGTTGGGTTGAATGGGGCAAGTTTGACCATTAGTGATATTGGTGATGATTGGCTGGAAGTGTCTTTAATTCCTGAGACATTAAGATTAACGACTTTTGGTCTGCTATCGGTAGGAAGTCGAGTGAATTTAGAAATCGATGCTCATACGCAAGCAACGGTTGATACGGTTGAGAGGGTTTTAAAGCAAAGAGGCATTTAAAATATCGGTCAGTACTTTCTTCTACGCAGTGCTCTCTATCTTGTAGATGCTGAAATAAATGGAGTCCTGATGTTATTTTCGGTAGAATGCTCGCCAATTTCTATCCTGAGAACCTGTTAATAAGTTTGTGACGTTGGGCTATTTTGGTATTTGCTCAAATTTATACGTGGTTTATTGCAAAAAACGTGTATATCTCATTGATTTATTAACAGGGCTCGATCAAATATCGCTTTTTAAGTGTGAGTAAACAGTGTCTTCTAATAATCTCAAGCACATACGAAACTTTTCAATTATTGCCCATATTGACCATGGTAAATCGACTTTGGCTGATCGCTTTATTCAAACCTGCGAAGGTTTAAGTGAACGTGAAATGTCCGCTCAGGTTCTTGATTCAATGGACATTGAACGGGAACGTGGCATCACCATCAAGGCTCAGAGCGTGACCTTGGATTACCATGCCAAAGATGGACAAACCTACCAGCTGAATTTTATCGATACCCCAGGACACGTGGACTTTTCTTATGAAGTGTCCCGCTCTCTTGCTGCCTGTGAAGGAGCCTTGTTAGTGGTTGATGCCGCACAAGGCGTAGAAGCTCAGTCTGTAGCTAACTGCTATACGGCTATAGAGCAGGGCCTTGAAGTGATGCCTGTACTGAATAAAATCGATTTGCCTCAAGCCGAGCCAGAACGGGTTTGTGAGGAAATTGAAGAAATCATTGGTATTGACGCGATGGACGCCGTTACTTGCTCCGCGAAAACGGGAATGGGAGTGGATGATGTTCTTGAGCGATTAGTTGCCACTGTCCCAGCACCGGAAGGGGATGTTGATGCCCCTCTGCAAGCGCTAATTATCGATTCTTGGTTTGATAATTATCTTGGCGTGGTTTCCTTGGTACGTATCAAGCAAGGCACATTGCGTAAAAAAGACAAGATCTTCATTAAATCTACTAAGCAGGCTCACCCTGTTGATATGGCCGGTATTTTTACACCAAAACGTAAAGAGACCGGAGTGTTAAGAGCGGGTGAGGTGGGCTATGTCGTTGCGGGTATTAAAGACATTCACGGTGCGCCAGTGGGTGATACCATTACCCACGCTACGACCCCAAATGTTGAACAACTAGCGGGTTTTCAAAAGGTGAAACCTCAGGTTTACGCTGGTGTTTTTCCAGTTAGCTCTGATGATTACGAAGACTTCCGTGTTGCTCTGAGTAAATTAACACTTAATGATGCGTCGCTTTTCTTTGAGCCAGAAAGTTCGGATGCACTTGGTTTTGGTTTCCGTTGTGGTTTCTTGGGGATGCTGCATATGGAAATCATTCAGGAGCGACTAGAGCGTGAGTATAACCTAGATCTTATTACCACAGCACCAACGGTGGTGTTTGAAATTGAGCTGAATAATGGCTCTGTGGTAAGTGTGGATAGCCCTTCTAAAATGCCCGATCCGGCCACCATTAAAGAAATGCGCGAACCGATTGTGGTTGCCAATATTCTAGTTCCTCAAGAATATCTAGGAAACGTGATTACCTTGTGTATCGAAAAACGTGGCATTCAAAAAGACATGTTGTACGTAGGTAAGCAGGTTCAATTGAGCTACGAACTGCCAATGAATGAAGTGGTGATGGATTTCTTTGATAAGTTGAAATCTTGTAGTCGCGGTTTTGCTTCACTGGATTACAGTTTTTCTCACTTTAGCCCAGCGCCATTGTGTCGCTTGGATATTTTGATTAACGGTGAGCGGGTGGATGCCTTAGCGCTCATTATGCACAAAGATAATGTGCAGTATAAAGGCCGTGCTCTTTGTGAAAAAATGAAAGAGCTGATCCCACGTCAAATGTTTGATGTGGCGATTCAGGGTGCGGTGGGTGCGAAGGTGATTTCTCGTACCACGGTAAAAGCCTTACGTAAAAACGTTATCGCGAAATGTTATGGCGGCGATGTGAGCCGTAAGAAGAAACTGCTACAGAAGCAAAAAGACGGTAAAAAACGCATGAAACAGGTTGGTAATGTGGAAGTGCCACAATCGGCCTTTCTTGCCGCGTTACAACTTGATAGTTAGTCCTAGCAGTATAATAGACATGATGCTTCATGTCTTAATGGAGAGGTAGTATGGGTTTTGATTTCGAATTAATACTGGCGATTGCGTTTTTTGTTACCGGAGCTTTTTGGTTTTACGATCGTATTGTGTACTTACCAAAGCGCAAAGCTGTATTAGCGGATATGGCTCCTGAAGCCAAACAAGCGATTAGTAAAGAAGCGCAGCAGCGACTAGCTGAGACGCCAAGGCTGGTGGTGGAAGTAAAATCCTACTTCATGATTATTGCTATCATTTTTGGCTTGCGTTCTTTTGTTGTGGAGCCCTTCCAGATTCCATCTGGCTCTATGTTACCGACGTTAAAGATTGGCGACTTTATTTTAGTGAACAAGTTTGATTATGGGCTGCGTTTACCTGTATTGAATACCACTATTATTCCAACGACTGAACCTAAACGTGGTGATGTCGTGGTATTTAAATACCCTAGGGATCCTAGTTTAAACTATATTAAACGTTTGGTAGGCCTTCCAGGAGACACAATCAGCTACCATAATAAAACCTTGAAAGTGAATGGCAAGTTGGTTGAGACGGATTTATTGGCAGAATTATCGTCGTCTTTGAATGTTAACCGTGAGCCGGTTCGTGTGTTGCATGAAAACTTAGGTGGTGTTGATCACGAAATTTATAATAGCTTCCGACACAACCCATTGGAAGGTGACTGGGTGGTGCCTAAAGGCTCTTACTTTGTTATGGGCGATAACCGTGATAACAGTTCCGATAGCCGTGTATGGGGCTTTGTACCAGAAGCGAATATGAAAGGGCGCGCATTTTATGTGTGGCTTCATTGGGATGAGTTATTTAGTATCCCAAGTTTTAAGTATAATGGATTGATTAAGTAATTTTGGAGAAATTTTGAGTTCACAGTATCAAAAATTGAGTCGGCGAATAGGTTATTTTTTTGCTGACCTTGGATTGCTTGAGCTGGCGCTAACGCACCGCAGTTTTGGTGGAAAAAATAATGAACGCCTCGAGTTCTTGGGCGATTCCATTCTTAATTACGTGATTGCGGAAGGTCTTTTTCATCGTTTCCCGAAAGCAAAGGAAGGCGAGCTAAGTCGTTTACGGGCTTCTCTGGTAAAAGGCGATACCTTGGCGGAATTGGCGAGAGAATTTGAGCTAGGGGATTTTTTAAAGCTTGGTGCCGGTGAGCTAAAGAGCGGTGGTTTTCGTCGAGATTCGATTTTGGCAGATACGGTGGAAGGTATTATTGGTGCCATCTATTTAGACGCTGGAATGGATGTTTGCCGTCAGCATATTTTAGAGTGGTACAAAGAGCGCTTAGAAGCGACTTCCTTGAAGATAGTCACGAAAGACTCTAAAACGCTGTTGCAAGAATATTTACAAGCACGTAAGCATGCTTTGCCACAATATGAAGTCGTGCAGATTGTCGGTGAGCCCCACGACCAAACTTTTTATGTGCACTGTCAGATAGAGTTGTTTGATGAGGCGATTGAAGGCAAGGGTAATAGCCGAAGAATTGCAGAGCAAAATGCGGCAGCAAAAGCCTTGAAAAAAGTGGATCAAAATGATGTCTGAGACTGAAATTACCCATTGTGGTTACGTGGCGATTGTTGGTCGTCCCAATGTCGGCAAATCCACTCTACTGAATCACATTTTAGGGCAAAAACTTTCTATAACGTCAAGAAAGCCCCAGACCACCCGAGATCAGATTCTTGGTGTTAAAACAGAAGGTCATGTTCAGACCATCTATGTCGATACACCAGGGCTTCATCTAGGCGAGACGAAAGCCATAAACCGTATTATGAACAAAACCGCATCATCGGCTCTTAAAGATGTTGATCTGGTATTGTTTGTGATTGATGCGGATCGCTGGACCGAAGAAGACGAGTCCGTTTTGCAAAAGGTGAAGCATTCTCGTAGTCCGGTGATTTTGGTGGTAAATAAGGTCGATCAACTGGATCAAAAAGAAGATCTTCTGCCTCGTTTGGCAAACTTATCTGAACGTATGGAGTTTGCTCAAGTAGTGCCTATTTCTGCCTTGCGTAATAATAATTTGGACCGTCTCGAAAGACTGGTAGAAAGCTATATTCCGGCGGGGATGGCGTTTTATCCAGAAGACCAAATTACCAATCGTAGTTCGCGTTTTTTAGCAGCAGAAATTGTGCGTGAAAAAATCACCCGTCAATTAGGCCAAGAAGTGCCTTATGAAGTGGCGGTTCAGATTGAAGAATTTGTTTACGAAGAATCAGCCATACATATTAGTGCTTTGATTCTCGTTGAGCGTAATGGACAGAAGCGCATTATTATTGGTGAACGTGGCGATAAGATTAAACTTATTGGCAAAGAAGCGCGTATTGATATGGAGAATTTATTTCAGCATAAAGTCATGCTGAATCTCTGGATTAAGGTTCGTTCAGGTTGGTCTGATGACGAGCGAGCACTTGCCAGCTTAGGTTATCAGGAAGAATAGTCCGTATGCGCGCCGCAGCGTATGTGATTCACACTCGTCCTTTTCAGGACAGTAAGATCCTGCTGGATGTCTTAACTCTTGAACAAGGTTTGATTCGTGGGGTGTGGCGACTACCAAAAAAAGAGGCTCGGGTCATTCCTGGGTCTTTTTTGTGTTATGAAATGGAATATGTAGGCCGTAGTGAATTAAAAACCGTGCAGAGTTTAGAAGCGAACAAAGCGGCTTTTTCCTTGGAGGGGTTGCCTTTATATGCTGCGCTTTATGCCCATGAATTGCTTGAGCGCCTATTACCCCTTAATTTGCCTCTTCCTGATGTGTTTTATCTTTACCAGTGGTTAATTGAAAGCTTTTGCTCTGGGGTGCCTATCGCACCGTTATTGCGACGTTTCGAAGTGGGGCTATTCACTGAGTTGGGGGTGGGGATTAACATGGTCTCCACGGGGCGTGGGGAGTTGATTCAGCCCGATCAAGTGTATCAATTTCATCAAAAGTTTGGTTTGCGTCCTTATTATGGCGAGACGCTTAAACAGATACCGATTTTGTTTGTTGAAGGGCGTGTCGCTTTGGATTATCACGCTGGCAACTGGACAGATAAACAGGTGCTTAGTTTGGCAAAAGAGCTACATCGAAGCTGGTTAGATGGTCTGTTGAATGGTAAACCCGTTGTCGCTAGGGGCTTGCTGCCAAAGCAGATTTTTCAAGGGGAACGGCATTTAGGCGTGCCTATCTTCCGTGCATTGTAAGAATCCCTAGAGGGGTGTTTTTTGATTATTGGTATTGGCACAGATTTGGTCGAAATTGTCCGTATTGCTCAATCTGTTGAGCGCATTGGGGGGCGTTTTATTGATCGTATCTTGACGGCGGATGAAAAAAAAATCTGGGCAGAAATAGAAAACTTAGATCGAGCAAACGCTTATGTAGCGAAGCGTTTTGCAGCCAAAGAAGCGGCAGTTAAAGCGCTAGGAACGGGCATTGGTCGAGGTGTGAGCTTTCAGCATTTCAATGTGACTAATTTACCGTCGGGTCAGCCTGTACTGAAGGTTGATGAAAGCATTGAAGCTCGTTATGAGTCGCCTATTGTTTGGCATCTAAGTCTGACAGATGAAAGAGACTACGCTCAAGCCTTTGTTGTGCTTGAATCTAAAGGGTGAGGCCAAGAAATAAGTTGGCGGTTATTAAGTAGCTCTTCTATCGCTTCAATAAAGTCTTCTGCAACGCCTTCGACTTCCTCCATTCCTAACTCCTTTAGGTGGGTTTCTAGAAAACCAGCATGGCGCGCAACATTGATGGTGCCTGTGTATTTCGAGGCACCGTGAATTCTGTGAACAACCTGTATTAACTTTTCGGTGTCTTGGTTTTCTAGGTGGTGTCGGATGAGCTTTTTTTCGGCATCCAGTGAATCGGCTAACAATTCAAACATTTCTTTGGCGATAGCAACTTTACCATCCACTATATCCAGCGCCTTTGTCATATCAAAGATATCAGAGAGCTTTTTATCCACCTGATCAAGGTAGTTTTCTGATGCTGAGCAATAGGTTTCAATCGTGTTTAGCAGTATGGATTCATCGACCGGTTTGGTGAGGTAATCATTCATCCCACTGGCAAGAATTTGCTTCTGCTCTGATCCCAAGGCATGTGCTGTTAAAGCAATGATGGGGATGTTTTTATAGGTGTCTAATTTACGTAATTGGCGGGTGGTTTCCATGCCGTCCATTTCGGGCATTTGAATATCCATGAAAATAAGGTCGAATTGTTTTTCTTTTGCTAATTCGATGGCCTGCATGCCGCTGTATGCGAGTGTGACCTCGAGATCATTTGGGGTTAGCCAGTGCCCAAGTAGTTGTAAGTTGACTGGTGTATCATCTACAGCGAGAATTTTTAAACCTGCTAGCGCTGTTTTGGTTTTTTGTTCCGTCGTACGTTTGTTGTCATTGGCTTCCTGTTTGATTGGCTCTTCTAGGTTTTTAAGCGCATTGTAAAGGCGTTCATGACTGATGGGTTTCAGTAAGACCTCGTGGCACAGATCTTTTAGATCTGGATATTGGGCAATTTGTCCAGGTGGCTGAACCATTAAAATACAAGGTACATTGAATTCTTGCTTGGCATAGACAATCAACTCTTGAGCTTCTGAAACACTCTCTTCATTAGGACTGATATTGAGTAAAAGGGCATCGATTGTTTGGTGTTTTTGATTGAGCTGAACAATTAACTGCTCTAGGTCTGGGCAAGAAAGGCATTCAACATCAATTTCTTTGAAATAGTTGTTGAGATAGTTTTTATAGTTCTGGCTAGGTTCTAGCATGATGATATTGCGTTTCAATGGTGCTTTTGCTTCGGTGATCTTGTTGGAAGGTTGAAGGCTGATAGTGAAGCGAAAAGTTGAACCTATGGCAGGATCGCTATGTGCTTCAATTTTCCCTTTCATTTGTTCGACCAGTTTCTTCGTAATGACCAGTCCAAGCCCTGTACCGCCAAATTGTCTGGTGGTGCTGGTGTCAACCTGTGAAAAAGGTTTAAACAGGTGACTCATTTTATCTTCTGGAATGCCTATGCCGGTATCTATGATCTGAAAAGCCAGTTTAATTTCTTTTCTGTCTTGGTTAACAATACTGACTTTAGTTCGAACGGAACCTTGATAGGTAAATTTAATGGCGTTGCCGATTAGGTTGGTGAGAATTTGGCGAACCCGAATGCTGTCGCCAATAAACCATTCGGGGAAGTTTTTACTGAATTCAGGAACCAAGTCGATTTGTTTTTCTTTGGTCAGTAAGTTGATGCTTAGGGTTTGATAAACATCGTCGATAAGTTTTTTTAAATTAAAATGATTATTTTCAAGGCTTAGTTTGTCGGCTTCTATTTTTGAAAAATCAAGAATGTCACCAATTATAGCGAGTAGGCTGTTAGTGGACTGCTCTATGGTATCGATATAGAGCTTTTGCTGTTTATCTTTTAGATCTTTTTGCAGGATTTTGGTATAGCCAAGAATAGCATTAAGTGGTGTTCGTACCTCATGACTGATGTTGGCGAGAAACTGAGATTTGAGCCGATTTGATTCCATGGCTTCTTTATTCGCGATATGCAGTTGAGCGCTTTTTTCTTCCATACTGTCCATGCTGCGCCGAATATCTTCAGTGGACTGCTCTATGCCTGCAATGAGTTCTTCATTGTGGTGTTCCAGTCTTTCTGTTAGATCAAGTAGGTTTTTTTGTATGTCACTGTATTCAGGAGGGAGGGTCATTAGCTTGACGCTTGAAAACTGTCCTTTCACTAGCCTGTTTAATGACGTTGATAGTTTATTAAGTGGTCGAGTTAAGGCTTTTGTCGCTTTCCATGCACCGATGGCTGCAAGTAAGTTGAATAGGCTGAGGGTGAAAATAACTAGGCTAGCATAGCGGTATTTCTCGACTTGTATTTCTGCAGTATTGGCTTCGATTTTTGCCCAGCCTATTAGGTTTTTTTGGTGGGGTGAGCTAAATAGTTCGGTTTGTTGGCCTAAAGCACTATTAGGTGAGTGGCCAGAGTAATAAATAGGGCTGATGGACACTAAGAAATCATCGTATACCCAAGTGCGTAGTGTTTCTGGAAAGAGAGAATGGTTTGTTGAAGGTACTTTTCCCAACGAAAGTAGAACTTCTTTATTGCTGTCAAACAGTTGTACGCTGCTTATGCCTTTGTGGCTAAGTGCATCCTGTAGCATTTTAGACATCATTTTTTGATCGGAGAAGAGAATAGGATACTCGCTAGTCGTCGCTATTTGTTCGCTCATGTGTTCCGAGTGTTCGAAAAGGTTACGATCTAGGTCAGTAAAGCGAGTTGATATTAGGAAGCTGGAGCCTAATATACTGACAATGAAGACAGGAGAAAATAAAATCCAAAAAAGTTTACTATAAGTGCTAAGGGAAATGTTAAGGCCAAGATGCCTCATAATATAATGAGTCCTTTTAGTGATTTGATAGCAAGGGGTGGTCTAGTAGCAGACAAAATCCCCTTTCTTCTTTCGACGATCACACTCTCTATCATAGTTTTGACAGGCTAAAGCCTTCGTACGGGAAGGATTGCTAATATATTTACACTCTCGCCATTTTTTTCTCAGCTCGTCACTTGGGATTTTAGCAGAAGGACCTTCAAATAGGTCGCAACTACTAAGTGCCAGGATAGCTAAGAGAGGTGTTAGGCTCCTTAATAGACGCATGTTGTTTGCTCCAAAATGCGAAATCTAAACTAAGTTTATAACGCTTTCTTATTGTACTGTAGTGGCTAAGTGTTCTTAAATACACATCAGTGTTAATTTTTATTCCCTATGTGATCAATGTCAATGAAGTTTTTATGATTCAATATTCTACAATAGAGTCCTTAATTGGGCAGACTCCCTTGATTCGTTTACAGCGTCTCAACCCCAACTCAACCAATACTATTTTGCTAAAGCTAGAGGGACAAAATCCCGCGGGTTCAGTAAAAGACCGCCCAGCGCTGAACATGATCGTGCAGGCCGAGTTACGTGGTGATATTCAACCCGGTGATAGTTTGATCGAAGCAACAAGTGGTAATACGGGCATTGCTTTGGCGATGGCGGCGGCGATAAAAGGCTACCAAATGCATTTGATCATGCCTGATAATATGAGTCAGGAACGTAAGTCTGCTATGACAGCTTACGGTGCGATTCTGCATTTGGTGAGTAAAGAAGAAGGCATGGAAAGAGCTCGAGATCTTGCTCAAGAAATGCAGCAACAAGGTGTTGGTATTGTGCTTAATCAGTTCGCCAACCAAGATAACCCCAATGCTCATTATATGACCACGGGACCTGAAATTTGGCAGCAGACACAAGGCACAATCACCCATTTCGTCAGCTCAATGGGAACCACAGGAACGATTATGGGGGTTTCTCATTATTTAAAAGAGCAAAATAACGAGATTCAAATTATTGGTCTACAGCCTCAGGAAGGGTCGAGTATTCCTGGCATTCGCCGTTGGCCAAAGGCCTATTTGCCGTCAATATTTGATGAGACTCGAGTGGATACCGTGATGGACGTCTCTCAGCAAAATGCAGAAGTGACCATGCGACGCTTGGCAAAAGAAGAAGGTATCTTTTGTGGTGTTTCATCCGGCGGCTCTGTCGCCGCTGCATTAGCCTTATCTAATACCTTAGAAAATGCGACTATTGTGGCAATTATTTGTGATCGTGGAGATCGCTATTTATCAACGGGTGTTTTTAATTAAGTAATAATAGCAAATTAAAGCGTCGCTCTATTATGGATAGATGGCCAGATGGTCTAAAATGATGCGGGGAGATGTGAAAGCGTCTTCCCAAAACCATTTGTTTTAGATCCAGTAAAAAGAGAGCCCTTTTGATAAGAAGAAATTCGGCACGTCGCCAATCTAAAAAAATACCGCCTATGGGGCCTGTGCAGTCCTTTGGGGTGGATGGGCTAACTCACGATGCCAAAGGTGTGGCACGTTTACAGGGAAAAGTGACCTTTATTGCGGGAGCGTTACCGGGAGAAGTTGTTGAGGCTCGGGTGACTAAATCTGGGCGCCGTTTTGATGAAGCAATATTAACGAATATCTTACAAGCAAGCGATTATCGAGTGACTCCTGTTTGCTTGCATTTCGACCAGTGTGGCGGCTGTAGCTTCCAGCATTTAGCGCAACCGCAACAAATAGAAGCTAAGGTTAATTGGCTGCAAGGTCAGTTACGCAATCTTTCTTTGACTGAACCATTCGATATTTTATCCGATTCGACAACCCAATATCGTCGTCGAGCACGTATCGCTGTGCAAGTAAAAAACAATCAATTATTACTGGGATTTCGTAGCAAAGCGTCAAAGGATATTGTTTCTATTGATACTTGTATTGTGCTGACTGAGGCATTGCAAAAAGTATTTTCTTCATTAAGACAGGTGCTATTAGGCAGTGAGTTGGCGAATAAGTTAGGTCATATTGAATTGCTTGAAGACACTAAAGGTGTATCGGTTCTATTTCGTTTAACTTCTCCTATAAAAGAAACCCTTGAAGAAGAGTGGATTAGATGGGCGCAAGGGGAAAATATAGCGCTGTATTGGCAAGCACCAAAAGCGAGCAAGGCATCGGTTTTAGCAGAAGATATGCGTTATTATGATCTCGATGGTCAGAGATTAGCTTATCACCCTCAAGACTTTATTCAGGTCAATGAGGTGATGAATGAGAAAATGGTGACGCAAGCGCTAGAGTGGTTAAAGCCAGATAATGAGGATGTGGTTCTGGATCTATTCTGTGGCGTTGGTAATTTTTCTATTCCGTTAGCGAAAAGAGCCCAGCAAGTTATTGGTGTGGAAGTACAAGATAGCATGGTCGAAGCGGCGGCATTAAACGCCCAACATAATAATTTAAGTAATTTATCCTTTTTAGCTGCGGATTTAACCAAGCCAATTGCGGCGACTTTTGTTAAAAAGAAAATAACAAAAGTCTTACTTGATCCCCCTAGAGCTGGAGCGTTTGAGTTTCTAGATACCCTAATTAAAATTAAACCTAAGCAAATATTGTATGTTTCTTGCAACGCTTCTACCTTAGCAAGGGATGCTGAATATTTAGTCGCAAAGGGATATCAGGTGTCTCGTGTTGGTTTGATGGATATGTTTCCTCAAACGTCACATGTAGAGACCATGATGTTGCTACAAAAAAAGAAGTAATTTCGAAGGGTTAGTCGATGGTAACAGTAAGAAAAGATCATCCTATTTCTGATGATGGTAGCGTCAATATTGATGCATGGATGTCTCAGTTCGCAGATAAAGTGGATGATAATACTCGAGTTCCTTTACGAATGGCTTGTGAGCTTGCTCGTCAAGCAGAGCTTAAGTCTCCGCGACCTTCCTATTGGGGACCTCAGGCGAGCACTTTTCGAGCCGGTCTAGAAATGGTTGAAATATTGGCGGACTTTCGCGCGGATCAAGACTCTTTGGTCGCCGCTGCCTTATATCGTGTCGTGCGCGAAGATCAATTGCCTATTACGCGTGTCGTCGATATGTTTGGCCGAAAAGTCGCTTCTCTCATTGAGGGCGTGATTCGCATGGGTGAGGTGTCCAAGAATCTGACCGCGGATTCGGCTGCTGAAGTGCTTGGTAGCAGTGAGAATCAGCTGGAATCGCTACGGAAAATGTTGGTTTCCATTATTGATGATGTGCGGGTGGTACTGATTAAATTGGCAGAACGTGCCTGTGCGATTAAAGAGGCTAAGCATCAAGGTGAGGAGCGTCGTGTGGCTGTCGCTCTTGAAGTGCAAAGTGTCTATGCTCCTTTGGCCCATCGTTTAGGCATAGGTTATATCAAGTGGGAATTAGAAGACCTATCTTTCCGTTATCTTTTCCCTTCTGAATACAAGCGAATTGCCAAGTGGCTGGATGAAAAACGTCTCGACCGTCAGCGTTATATTGATGATGTTATTGGCCTATTAGAAGAGCGCTTGGAGAACATTAACATCCATGCAGACTTAATGGGGCGTGCAAAGCACATTTACAGTATTTGGCGCAAAATGAAGCGTAAAAATATTGGCTTTGATGAAGTCTATGATGTTCGAGCTGTGCGTATTTTGGTGAATGAGCCAATGGAGTGTTATACCGTTTTAGGAGTAGTTCATAACTTGTGGAAGCCGATTCCTCAAGAATTTGATGATTATATTAGTAACCCTAAAAGCAATGGCTATCAATCTTTGCATACGGCAGTTGTTGGCCCTCAAGGCCGAGTTTTTGAAATCCAAATACGTACGAAAAAGATGCATGAAGATGCTGAATTAGGTGTTTGTGCTCATTGGAAATACAAGGGCACAGATTTAAGCTCGAACAGCACCAGTTACGAAGAAAAGCTTCAATGGCTTAGAACGATTTTGGACTTCCATGAAGTGCAAAGTGATCTGGAGTCGCTTTCAGAACAAGTGCGCAGTGATATCGAGCAAGACCGTATCTATGTGTTTACTCCAGACGGGCATGTGGTGGATTTGCCGATGAATGCCACGGCGGTGGATTTTGCCTACCGTGTGCATACAGAAATTGGTCATCGCTGCCGTGGCGCTAAGGTGAATGGCAAAATCATTTCCCTTGTTACACATCTGAAAACCGGCGATAAAGTAGAGATTCTAACCACCAAAGAAGGCAGACCAAGTCGCGACTGGTTACATCCTACGTTAGGTTATGTGCAAACTAACCGAGCACGAGCTAAGATCCAAAACTGGTTTCGAAAAGAAGATAGGGAAAAGAATGCCGAGGCTGGTAAGTTGTTGTTAGATAAGCAACTTAAGCGTTTAGGGATTGAAGATAACCGCATTGATATGCAAAAAGTTTCTTCTCGCTTTAATTTCTCCTATGCGGATGAGGTTTATGTGGCACTGGGAGCGGGTGATATCCAGCTGGCTAAAGTGCTTCGAGTGATTGATGACATGTATAGCTTGGATGGTGATGTCGCTCCTTTACGCCCCATTCGAGTTAAAAAGAGCCGTCATAAGTCATCCGATAATGACATTCATATTCTTGGGGTCGGTAAATTGCTGACTCAGATGGCCAAGTGTTGTACGCCGATACCGGGGGATGACATTGTCGGTTATATCACCCAAGGCCGGGGTGTCTCTGTCCATAAACAAGACTGCATTAATATGGCTCAGTTAAGTTTAGATGAGCCAGAACGGGTGGTTGATGTCAGCTGGGGAGAAGAGCTAGATAACTTATACCCAGTCAATATCCAAGTGCAGGCTTATGACAGAACGGGCTTGTTAAATGATATTACCGGTTTGTTAGCCAATGAAAAGGTTAACCTGTTGTCGATGAATACCTTATCGGCAAAAGAAGACCATACTGCTTCTATCCGTTTTACGATTGAAGTGGGTGAATTGGGGGCGCTTAGTAAGCTGTTACATCGAATAAATCAATTACCTAACGTGCTGAGTGTATTTAGGGAAAAAGACTTTTGAGTGATTCGATTCAACACTTGTTAACCCTTATGAGGTGCTTGAGGGATGAGCAACATGGGTGCCCTTGGGACAAAAAACAAACGTATAAAACCATCGCCCCTTATACCCTTGAAGAAACCTATGAAGTATTGGATGCCATCGAACGAGAAGATTTTGACCACCTGAAGGAAGAGCTAGGCGACTTGCTTTTCCAGGTGGTTTTTTATGGGCAAATGGCCAGCGAGGAGCATCGCTTTGACTTTAATGATATTGCCGCAGGCCTTGTTGAAAAGATGCTGCGCCGCCATCCTCATGTCTTCCCTAGTGGTGAATTGGATAGCTTTAGTGAACCTGTTGGCTTATCGGAAGATGAATTAAAAGGTCAATGGGAGCGAATTAAAGCTCAAGAAAAAGCCAATAAAAAGATGCCTGCTCAGGGGGCTAGCCTATTGGATGAGGTGCCTGTTTCAATGCCTGCCATGATGCAAGCGGTTAAGATACAGAGCAAAGTTGCCAAGGTCGGCTTTGATTGGCATGATGTGACCCCTGTCTTTGCTAAGATAAGAGAAGAATTAGATGAGTTGGAAGAGGCGATTAAAGATCAACAACAGCCTCATATAGAAGAAGAAATGGGCGACGTATTGTTTGCGATGACTAACCTAGCTCGTCACCTCAAAGTGTCTCCAGATGTGGCATTAAATAAAACGAATGTTAAGTTTCGTCGTCGCTTTAGTCGAATCGAGGCGTTAGTATCGGCACAGGGTAAAACATTAGCTGGCTCTTCTTTAGAGGAATTAGACAGTTATTGGGAACAAGCTAAACGAGAAGGTTTATAGGGTTAGTTATCAGCTAATCGACAAGAAGTTCGTGCTTATTTAGAGAGCTTCGTTAGGCGATATTAGGAGGGTTAAGGTGAGTGATCGTCAGGCGTCATTACGAGAAAATGTGAGATTGCTAGGGGATTGCCTTGGTGAAAGCATGAGCAATCATTTGGGCGAAGACTTTTTGGATACGGTTGAAAATATCCGTCAGCTTTCTAAAGATGGTCGCCAATCTGGTGACTCAGCAGCATTGATTGAAGCGCTAGAGGCATTAGACGAAGAAGACATTGTTCCTGTTGCCCGAGCCTTTAACCAATTTTTAAACTTATCGAATATTGCTGAGCAGTATCATCGAGTGCATCGTCGTCGTACCAACGAAAGCTTGGGCGTTTATCATAATCCCATTGGTGATTTATTAGAGCGTCTTACCCAGCAAAACTTCACCGCAGATCAAATGCTTGAGTCGTTAAAATCACAATCGATTGAATTGGTGTTAACCGCTCATCCGACCGAAGTGGTACGTCGTTCTTTGATTCGAAAATACGATAACATTTCGAGTGAACTGGAAGCACTAGATAAAGACAATATTCTCCCCCTAGAAGAAACCAAGCATATTAGACGCTTGAAAGAAATTATTACCCAAGCTTGGCATACCGATGAAATTCGTGAAGATCGTCCAACACCTGTTGATGAAGCCAAATGGGGCTTTGCTGTTATTGAACAATCTTTGTGGCAGGCCGTGCCACGCTTTTTTCGTCAGTTGGACGAGCAATTTAGCAAGTTTTCTCAGGATGAGCATTTACCGCTCGATTTAGCCCCAATTAACTTTGCTACCTGGATGGGTGGGGATCGAGATGGAAACCCGAACGTTACCCATAAAGTGACGAGGGAAGTTACTTTGTTGGCCCGTTGGATGGCGGCGGATTTATATATTAAAGATTTAAATTTGCTGCGTTCTGAGTTTTCTATGACGCAATGCAATAGTGCGTTACGTGACCGAGTAGGTGACAGCGCTCAGCCTTACCGCGAAGTGTTAAGGCATCTAGAAAATAAAATGATTGCCACCAAAAACTGGGCTAAGTCTTGCTTGGATGGCGAGCCAGTTGCTAATGAGGATATTTTCCTTGATAGCCAAGAGTTGTTTGATGATTTGGTGTTATGTTATCAATCCCTATTAGACAGTGGCATGAAGGTCATTGCTAATGGCTCTTTATTGGATTTGATCCGTTGTACCGCTACTTTTGGTGTTACCTTGGTGCGTTTGGATGTGCGTCAAGATGCTTCCCGCCATATTGATGCCTTGTCGGCGATTACGCGTTTTTATGGTCTTGGCGATTATGCTGAATGGGATGAAGCTTCCCGCCAAGCCTTCTTGTTGACTGAGTTGAATTCGAAGCGTCCCTTGTTGCCGATGGAATGGTCGCCAACCGATGAGGTTAAAGAAGTATTAGATACCTTCGCGATGATAGCGAAAGGGCAGGCTAATTCCTTTGGCTCTTATGTTATTTCTATGGCGAGCGCACCTTCAGATGTTTTGGCGGTTGCCCTGATGTTAAAAGAGTCTGGCGTTAGCTTTCCAATGCGCATTGTACCATTGTTTGAAACGTTAGCGGATTTAGATAATGCAGAGCCCATCATTGAGCAATTGTTCTCCTTACCTTGGTACAAAGCCTATATTAATGGTCGTCAGGAGGTCATGATTGGCTATTCTGATTCAGCGAAGGATGCAGGTCAGATTGCGGCAACTTGGGGGCAATATCGTGCGCAGGAAGCGCTCACTCGGTTGTGTAAAAAACACGATATTCATCTGACACTTTTTCATGGTCGTGGCGGTACTGTTGGTCGTGGTGGCGGTCCGGCTCATGTCGCCATTCTTTCCCAGCCACCCGGTTCTGTTAATGGTGCAATTCGTGTGACTGAACAGGGCGAAATGATTCGTTTTAAATTTGGTATTCCTGATATCGCTGTTCGCTCCTTAGAGTTGTATTGTTCTGCGGTGATGGAGGCTTCATTAATACCAGCGCAAGCACCAAAAGAAGAGTGGCGTGCCATTATGGATGAAATGGCCGAAGTGGGGATGAACCAATATCGTTCCATTGTACGTGGTCATGAAGACTTTGTGCCGTATTTTAGGGCGACAACGCCTGAACAGGAGTTGGCTAAGTTGCCTTTAGGTTCTCGGCCTGCTCGTCGTCGTTCTGATGGTGGTGTTGAAAGCTTAAGGGCGATTCCTTGGATCTTTGCTTGGATGCAAATTCGCTTAATGCTGCCTGCTTGGTTAGGCGCTGAGAGTGCATTACAGCAAGCTATTGATTCTGGTAATTTAGAAAAGCTGCGAGAAATGCATAGTAAATGGCCTTTTTTTGGTGCTTATCTTGATATGTTGGATATGGTATTGGCTAAGGCCGAGCCAGAAATCGCAGAGTATTACGAAAAGCGCCTAGTGAATGAGAACTTGCAGGGGTTAGGACGCTTATTAAGAAGTAAGTTAAGTCAAGTCAGTGAATTGGTCAAAGAGCTTAAACAGCAGGAAAGGCTGATTGAAGACAACAAAACCATACGTCAGTCTATTGATGTGAGGAACCCTTATATTGACCCATTGCATTACCTACAGGCTGAGTTATTAAACCGTAGTCGTAAAGATGAAGATAACGCAGAAGTAAACAAAGCCTTGATGATTACTATGGCTGGCATTGCTAGCGGTATGCAAAATACGGGCTAATGCAACAATATGTATAAGAAATACTCACAATAGGCATGAGAATGTAGAAAATACGTCAGTATATTTGCATCTGTAAGCCTTGCTTCGGTATGCTTGGCGGCCATTAAATTTTTTAGTATGCAAGTGGTCTGCCTGTACGCTGTGTTTTCGCGCCTTTAGTGTGTTTACGTTTATTTTGGCAGTCATCCTTGCTAATCCGTTTTAGCTGACTTTGGAGACTTTTTTATGCGAGTAATTCTATTAGGTGCGCCAGGCGCTGGCAAAGGTACTCAGGCCCAGTTCATTACCGAAGAGTTTGGTATTCCACAAATCTCTACTGGAGATATGTTGCGTGCTGCGGTAAAAGCAGGCAGCGAAATGGGCTTAAAAGCCAAAGCGGTAATGGATGCCGGAGAGCTTGTATCTGATGATATTATTATTGGCTTGGTCAAAGAGCGTTTGACACAAGATGATTGTGTTAATGGCGCTTTGTTTGATGGCTTTCCTCGTACTATCCCGCAAGCGGATGCGTTGAAAGAAGCCGGTGTTGAGATCGACTATGTAGTTGAAATTGATGTGGCCGATGAAGAAATTGTTAAACGTATGAGTGGTCGTCGAGTTCATGAAGGGTCTGGCCGTATTTATCATGTTGTTTATAACCCACCAAAAGTGGCTGGTAAAGACGATGATACGGGTGAAGAGCTCATTCAACGTGCGGATGATACAGAAGAGACTGTTCGTAAACGTCTTGGTGTTTATCATGATCAAACGGCACCGCTTATTGGTTATTACCAAGATTGGTTGCAAGCCGATGCAGCGAATGCCCCTAAGTTTGTGAAAGTGAACGGTGTTGGTGATTTGAATGACATTAAGCAAGGTTTACTGGCATCACTAAAGGCTTAATTTTTCAATGACTGCTATTTTAGCTTTAGATACTTCAACGCCAGCCTGTTCCGTGGCGTTGAATATTGATGGCGTGGTGCTGGAAGATTTCCGTATGGCACCACGTATGCATAATGATTTGATTCTGCCCATGGTAGATCAAATTTTAAGTCAGGCAGGGCTTGTTTTAACTGACCTTGATGCAATTGCATTTGGGCGTGGTCCTGGTTCTTTTACCGGCTTACGTATCAGTGCTGGCATTGTGCAAGGGCTTTCCTACGGTGCTGACTTACCTGTTATTCCTGTTTCTACCTTGGCGGCCTTGTCTTTAGAAGGGTTTCAAAAGACTGGCGCGAATTATTGGTTATCCGCGTTAGACGCTCGAATGGGAGAAGTCTATTTGGGCGGTTTTCGTGTTAATAAAGCCAATGGTCAATATGACATTGATGTACTGATAGAAGAGTGTGTGATTAAGCCTGATTCTTTGTCTGGGTTTACTCAAAGTTTCCAAGGGGTTGGGTCTGGCTGGTGTTACGAAAAGCTATTAACCCCGTTACTTCCCGAATCTCCTGAGCATGTTTTAGTGGATTTAGCACCTCGTGCTGCCTGTATTGCTGAATTGGCTTTATTGCAATTTAATAAGGGAGAGGTGGTGTCTTGTTATGATGCCATGCCTATCTATTTACGTGATGAAATTAGCTGGGAAAAACAGGCTCCTCGAATAGGAAAGCGTTAATAATATGCTCTGGTATCACATTGTTTTTCTGGCTCTAATTCAAGGCCTTACTGAGTTTTTGCCAGTATCAAGCTCCGCGCACCTTATCCTTCCTGCACAGTTGTTTAATTGGCCGGATCAAGGGCTAGCGTTCGATGTGGCTGTTCATCTGGGTACTTTAATTGCCATCGTAGGCTATTTTCGAAAAGACATTATTCAGATTGTTGTGGCTTGGGCGGTGTCTCTAAAAGATAAAAAATCGACTGCAGACAGTCGGCTTGCCTGGTGGATTTGCTTAGCAACGATTCCTGCTTGTATTGCTGGCTTTGTGTTTAATGACTTTATTAGCACTAACTTGCGCTCTATTGAAGTCATTGCGTATGCGACTATAGGTTTTGGTGTTTTACTTTGGTTATCTGATCGCTATGGCTTGGCTTATAAAACAGAGCAAAATTTGGGTTTTAAAAGTGTTCTTTATATTGGCCTTGCTCAAGCACTGGCTTTGATTCCTGGCACATCGCGCTCTGGTATTACCATGACTGCAGCTCGTTTCTTGGGTTTTAATCGCGTAAGCTCTGCACGTTTTTCATTCCTTTTATCCATTCCGCTTATTTTTGCTGCCGGCAGTTTAAAGCTTCTTGAGCTTTTGTCTTCGAATATACCGGTTGATTGGTTGAGTATCTCGATCGGCGTGGTGTTATCCACAATCAGTGCTTATCTTTGTATTTATTTGTTTTTAAAATGGCTGAATGTGATTGGCTTTTTACCATTTCTTATTTATCGGTTAATTTTGGGAGCAGTGCTTCTTGTGATTGCTTATACTTAAGATAAGCATGGCTAATAAATGAATACGTTGCTCAGGGGTTAATGTAAATGCAAATCGGTGCTCAATTTCCTGTTGTACCAAATGCTTCCGGCTCGAGAAGTGCATTTCCTGTTCAGGTTCAAGGGGCGAAGACAAGTGTTGCTCCTTATTCTCAACCTAGCCCTGGGGCACAGTTTGAAGGGGTTTCTGCACAAACGGAATCTCGTTTTAGTCGCTATGGTGACTTTGGCGCTAATACTAGAGCGGCGTTAGAAACTTATCAAGCGACTGAATCCTTGGCGAGTAATAATCCCAGACATGCTTTAACTGGGGTGGATGTTTTTGCTTAACTCTCTTGCGGTAGCAACCACGGATGTCTCTCTTAACTCTGAATCCCGTCTATTAGCTGAGTCTTTATCTCTTCCATTTATCCTCCTTAAAAGTTCTATTAAGTTTGTTGTGGATTATGACTACTTACTTCTTAATACCTTAGAGGGTATTGCCATTGCCAAAACCGGAAAGGGCGCTCCTAAACCTGTTTATGTGGACTTTACTTCGGGGGCTGTAGATCATCGCCGCCGCTTTGGTGGAGGAAAGGGACAAGATATTGCGAAAGCGGTGGGGTTGAATAAAAGAGCGGATTTAACCGTCTTGGACGCAACGGCGGGTTTAGGTCGAGATGCCTTTGTCTTAGCGTGTTTGGGGTGTGAGTTATCTTTATGTGAGCGAGTGGGTTTTGTTCGGACCATGCTGAAAGATGGCCTTTATCGCGGTTCTTTGCATTATGAAGTGGCAGAGATTGTTAGCAAAATGACTTTGTTAGAAGGTGATATTAGGCAAATAGGTTCAGAGCAAAAGTTTGATGTGGTGTATTTGGATCCCATGTATCCCCATACAGAAAAATCTTCCGCCGCCGCGAAAAAAGAAATGGCTTTTTTCCGCGACTTGATCGGTAAGGATGCTGATGCAGATGATTTACTGCCCGATGCCATCGCATTAGCTGAATACCGAGTTGTGGTGAAGCGTCCTAAAGGGGCGCCTTTTTTGAATGCAATGGAACCCACCTATCAATTAGAAGGAAAGTCCGGACGCTTCGATATTTATGTCCTGAAGTCCTTAGACTTGCCTGTTACCTAGTGTACTAGTAATGGGGTGGGCGTTCGCCCTCATGAATCGTTTGTTGTTGGCGATAAGTGTCTAATTGTTTACCTAAGGCGGCGAGTTTTTCTTTCACCAATAGCATGTCCTTTTGTTGGGTCACGAGAGCTTGATTCAAGCTCTCGATCACATCTTCTTGATATTGCAGCTTAAACTCTAATTCATCTATGCGTTGGTTGGTTTCTGAGGTGTTCATGGATACCTTCTGTGTGTTAATCTTATTGAGCTAAGCTCTTATTTTTTGAGCCTTTCTATACGATTTATGATGCAAGTACTGATCATGGGCAGTGGAAGAGTGGCTTGGAAATTGCTCTTTGAAAGAAGTTAGTTATTTTACTACTATCTTCTTTAGCTTCACATGGCGATTTTGAAAAGAGCATGGTGAAAATATCTATTTATTCACTTTTTGTACTAATAACGGGGCCCATTCTCTATTTAGAAGGGCCTTGCTTCACAATAATATTTAATTTTATAAGAGATACAGTTATGAATGATCATCAGGAAAATGTTACACGTAATAATGGATCTTCTGTTGGTTCAAGTTTGTTTTCGTTACGTGCTTTTATTGTCAGCCTAATTATCGCTTTAATCTTACCTTTGCTAATGGCTGGGGTTTTGAAAGAGGAAATAGCGACAAATTACCTAGTATATTTTGCTTTTCTTTTGGTATCTGTTTATGTCGGTACCATGGTAAGTCAGATTAAGTCTTCTGGTTATGATGCAGATTCTGAGGAAGATGAAGACGATGACCGTGAGCAAGGAATGGTTAAATGGTTTAACTCGTCAAAAGGCTTTGGCTTTTTAACAATGGAGAATGGTGATGATGTCTTTGTTCATTACCGGGCTATCCGTGGCCGTGGCCGTCGTTTTCTAGTAGAAGGTCAATTGGTGCGTTTTTATGTCACTGAAGGTGAAAAAGGCAAACAAGCTGAGAACGTTTCAATTGTTCGTGGCTAATTTTTAACATTGAATTTTTGAGGCTTTTATTATGGCAACGGTAACATTAAAAGGTAATCCTTTTGAGACAATTGGTTCGCTTCCTGCTGTAGGTACGGCGGCTCCTGCATTTGAGTTGGTAAAAACCGATTTGTCTGTTGCGACTTTGGCGGATTTCCAAGGTGCTAAATTAGTATTAAATATTTTTCCATCGGTAGATACGCCTACCTGTGCAACATCTGTTCGTAAATTCAATGAATCTGCTGCGGCCTTAAAAGGGGTTAATGTGGTTTGTGTTTCTGCAGACTTACCTTTTGCGGCGGCGCGTTTTTGCGGTGCTGAAGGCATTGATAATGTTGATGCTGTATCAAGCTTCCGTTCGACTTTTGGTGACGATTATGGCCTTGCTTTTACTACTGGGCCATTAACGGGGCTTTTGTCTCGTGCTGTTGTGGTGCTGGATGAAAGCGGTAAAGTCATCTACACAGAGCAAGTGGCTGAAACAGCCGATGAGCCTAATTACGAAGCGGCGCTAGCTGTTCTAGCTTAAGCTTTAGGCAGGTATTAAAAAGCCCGTTTTCTATAAATAGAAAACGGGCTTTTGTATTCTAGTGTGATTTAGATACCTTTTCACGAAGTCGCGCGCACAACAGTCGTGCAAAGGTTCCAATTAGTTTTTTTGCATGGGTATTGTATTGGTCGAGCGTTCAACACTATTATCTTGATTGAGATAAACCAACTTAGGTTTGAAACTATCGGCTTCAGCTTCACCCATTTGTCCGTAGGCGGCAATGATGACTCTGTCACCAACTTGAACTCTTCTCGCTGCTGCGCCATTCATGGATATCGTCCTTGAGCCTGCTTCTGCAAGAATGACATAGGTGTGGAAACGTTCACCGTTATCAACGTTATAGATATCAATTTTTTCAAATTCTCTAAGGCCAGCTAGCTCGACTAGGTCTTTGTCTATGGCGCAGGATCCATCGTACCAAAGCTCCGCTTGAGTAACGCTCGCCATGTGGAGTTTGCCTTTAAGTAGTGTTATTTGCATTTATGTAGTCTCTGTTCTTGTGTCTAAAATGGGATATTTTTGATGAAGTGCTGGAAGGTCAATTCCAAATAAAAGGGCCTTCACCATAGCTATTAATTTGCCACCATTGGTCTGGGTCCTGTTCGCTTTCTTCTTCCCACCCTTGAAAGTTACAGCGTACTTCACAGTTAAGAACCTCAAATGCGCGCTTTGCACAGCTAATGTCATCTTCCCAAGGGGTTTTGTCTGAATCAAACCAAATAGAAGTGAAGCGCTTACCCGCTGCCTGTTCTAAGATGGTGACTTCAATGTCATCATCGTTTGAGCGAATGATTACTTTTGAACAGGGCGATGATATGCCTTTACTGATAAGAGTGAATTCCTCTTCAAGCCAGGCAATGATTTTATCGGTTGGACAGGATAATACATATATTTCTATGTCGGGTTGCATCTTGCTAGTCCTTCTTTTTAATCATGTTGTAAATCCTGAAGACGCTCATAGATAAGTAGCCGACCACAGTCCATAGTACTCCGCATGCAGCAATAGCTAGACCAATGAGGGCGATGATTTCTTGGGATGTGGAGGTAATTAATACTTGGTCGGAGACCATTACCATTAAAACGCCGAAGGCAAAAAGTAACCCGCCTTGTATCATTCTGGCTAGCGCAAGCCTTGGGTTGTTACCCAATTTCATAAAGAAATGATGCAAGGCATTTTTAATGTTCATGATCAGGATTTATTAGCGAATAGGTTAACAAGTATGCGCTGATAAATTGTTGATAGCTGGTTTAAGCTGTCGGCATCGACGCATTCATTTATTTGGTGGATAGTATCGTTTATTGGACCAAGTTCAACCACTTGAGTGCCCATTTTTGCGATAAATCGACCATCAGATGTGCCGCCCGAAGTGGAGAGCTCGGGGGTGATGTTGACGGTCTTTTGTACAGCGTCAACGATAGCATCAACCAATTCACCTGGGCGAGTTAGGAAGGGGAGTCCATTATAGGTCCACTCAACATCATAGCTAAGTTGATGTTTGTCTAAAATATCAATGACACGAGATTTTAAAGTGTCAAAGTCAAGCTCTGATGAGAAGCGAAAATTGAATAAGGCGTTTAGTGTGCCTGGTACGACATTGGTTGCCCCAGTGCCTGAATTCAGATTCGAAACTTGAAAGCTGGTTGGGGGGAAGAAGTCATTGCCATCATCCCAATGGGTGGTCGATAGCTCAACAATGGCTGGAGCGGCTAGGTGAATTGGGTTCTGTGCTAGATGTGGATAAGCAACATGACCCTGTTTCCCATAAATGGTGAGATCGCCACTAAATGAACCGCGCCGGCCATTCTTGATAATATCGCCAAGGGTATGGGTGCTAGAGGGCTCACCGACAATGCACCAATCTACGGTTTCGTTTCTAGCCATCAAGGCATCTACAACACGAGTTGTGCCATCAACAAAAGGACCTTCTTCATCACTGGTAATTAAGAAAGAGATTTGCCCTTCATGATCTGGGTGCTGTTGAATAAAGCTTTCAACCGCCGTTACCATGGCCGCTAGGCTACCTTTCATATCGGCTGCGCCACGACCATATAACATGCCATCAATAATTTTTGGCTCAAAAGGTGAGACTTTCCAGTCTTTTTCTGGGCCAGTTGGGACCACGTCGGTATGGCCTGCAAAACACAGATTAGGGCCAGTGGTACCGCGTTTGGCATAGAAGTTTTTCACCTCACCAAATGGCATGTATTCAATGTTAAAGCCAATGCGCTTTAGACGTTCGATCATGACGTCCTGACAGCCCGCATCTTCTGGTGTCACTGAAGGGCGAGAGATAAGGTCAATGGCAAGTTCTAGGGTCGGTGACAAGTCGGTCATTCTTTACCTTTGTGTTTGTTTTCGCTACCTTATGAGAGATTCTGCTACTATAGCAGGAGTGTCTACAAAAGGTGGGGTTATGAAATTTGCTGTCGTTTTTCTTCTTGGTTTGATTTCTACGGGTTGTTCTTTATTTTTACCGCCTCCGCCAATGGTGCAGGAGTCTTATTTTGTTCCTGTCATCCGCTCTGATTCTTCTTCTGCTGGTTACACACCAACGGTGACTCCAATGCAGCAAAGAAAAGAACCTCCAGCACCGCGCATTTATACACCGGTTTTGCGTTGAAATGGATTGTCAGATAAGGTGTTTACTGTAGTCTTCCGTATTAAAGCCTAATATGAGCTGATCGCTGACTTCTATTAATGGCCGCTTGATCATGGAAGTCTGGTTAACAATAGTGGCTACTGCCTTTTCATTGTCCATGCTGATTTTTACGTCATCTTCTAGTTTTCGCCAAGTCGTGCCGCGCTTATTGATAACAGTTTCCCAGCCAAGTTGCTCAATCCAAGCTTTCGCTTTGCTTTCGTCAAGGCCGTCTTTTTTGTAGTCATGGAAGACGTATTCAATCTTATTGTCATCTAACCAGCGAAACGCTTTTTTCATCGTGTCACAGTTTTTGATGCCGTAAATTTTAATCATTTTTCTCTCTTAAGAAGCTTGTTAAAAGTGCCATTCCAACTCGCTAGAATGGCACTTAACAGTTAATTAGTTATGAGCGTGTAGGGCTTCATTTAGTGCAATAGCCGTTTTGTTGGTTTTGCATTCAATTGTGCCGGTTTCGGAGTTTCTGCGGAACAATAGGTCGGATTGACCAGATAGTTCGCGAGCTTTCACGGTTGAAACTAGCTTGTTGTCTTCATCTAGCAAGGCCACTTTAGAGCCCGCGGTGATGTATAGGCCTGATTCGACAATACAGCGATCACCCAAGCCGATACCAATACCAGCATTGGCGCCAATTAGGCATTGTTCGCCAACGCCAATCACAATGTTACCGCCGCCTGACAGGGTGCCCATAGTTGAACAGCCACCACCTAAATCAGAGCCGTTACCAACCACGACGCCTGCAGAAATACGGCCTTCAATCATACCTGTGCCTAGTGTGCCTGCATTAAAGTTGACGAAGCCTTCGTGCATTACGGTTGTGCCTTCACCCAGGTGAGCGCCTAGACGAATGCGCGCTCCGTCACCAACGCGAATACCAGTAGGAACAACAAAGTTGAGCATTTTAGGGAATTTGTCGACACTGAATACTTCAATCGTTCGGCCTTCCATGCGGGCGCCAAGTTGACGATCTGCTAGTTCGCGAACATCGATAGGTCCTTCACTGGTCCAGGCGGTGTTAATGAGTAGGCCAAACATACCATCTAGAACGGTATTGTGAGGTTGCACTAAACGATGAGAAATAAGCTGTAGTTTTAAATAAACTTCTGCTGGATTGCTAGGGGCTTCATCCGTTGCTAATACGCATAAAACGATAGGTTGAGTCGAAGCTTTTAGGCGTGAAGCCAATTCAGCTTGTTCAATGTTACCGACTTTTAAAAGGTTTAGATGTAGGCGATTTAAGTCACCTTCATCGAGAACTAATGTGCTATTGCCGCCTTTGTAGTTGGTGCTTTCTAAGATCGTATCTAGAACCGCTTTTTCGGCAGCAAGGCTAGGGGATGGATAGAATACTTCTAGCCAGTCATCCTGTTGATTTTTTGTGCCTATGCCAAGGCCAAACGCGAAGATTGTATTACTCATGTATTTTTCTCCAATTAAACTTTGAATTTCAAGGGGTATTTTTATTTGAGGCGATTGCGGTTAAGAAAGGCGTGAATTCTTTTTGCCGCCTCAACACATTCTGTTTCTTCTGCTACTAATGCCATACGGACATGTTTGCTACCCGGGTTTAGGTTATCTACGTCACGGCCTAAATAACTGCCTGGTAAGACTAATACCGATTCTTCTTGGTAGAGTGCAGTGCAAAAATCTTCATCTTCCATTTCTAATTCAGGCCATAAATAGAAGCCTGCTTCGGGTTTGCAGACCTTCATGACAGGAGCAAGTATTTCTAATACGTGATTAAACTTTCTCGTGTAGATTTCGCGATTTTTTATCACGTGTTCTTCATCATTCCAAGCCGTGATAGAGGCTTCTTGATGATGAATAGGCATGGCGCAACCTTGATAGGTTCTATATAGCAAAAATGGCTTAAGTAGACTCGCGTCTCCAGCAACGAAGCCTGAGCGAAGGCCGGGGAGGTTTGATCGCTTTGAAAGTGACTGGAAAATCAGGCAGTGTTTATAATCTAGATTGCCCAGTTGCTGGCAGGCTTCTAGTAGTCCTATTGGGGCGTCGTCAGCAAAATATATTTCTGAGTAGCATTCGTCTGCCGCGATAGTGAAATTAAAGGCCTTCGCTTTTTCGATTAGATAGGCGTAGTCCTCTAGTGTCGTAATGGTGCCGCTAGGGTTGTTTGGTGAGCAGACAAACAAGACTTCACAGTCTCGCCATATGTCGTCGCTAATGCTTTGGTAATCAATTTTATAGTTGGTTTCAGGGCCGCAGGGTAAAAAGTGTAGTTTTGCTCCAGCAAGAATGCCGGCTCCTTCATAAATTTGATAGAAGGGGTTTGGGCTAACAACGAGGCCTTGGTCTTTTTCGCCCACTAGGGTTTGGGTGATGGCAAATAAAGCTTCTCTGGTGCCTGTAACGGGTAAAACTTGGGTGTCTGGGTTGAGTTGATCAAGTTTGAAACGGCGTTTAGTCCATTCAGCAATGGCGCTCCTTAAAGGAAGTTCGCCTTTGGTGCTTGGGTATTTGCTTACACCGGATAGGCTGTTTGCTAATGTTTCCAGAACAATGGCGGGCGCTTCGTGTTGGGGTTCGCCAATGGTCAGTTTAATGAGCGGCTTGTCTGGGTTCGGAGATAGTCCTTCTAGAAGCTCTGCAAGCTTTTGGAACGGATATGGGTGCAAAGAATGTATAAAGGGGTTCATCGTTATTTTAGTCCATGGCTTGAGAAAAACGGTCTATTTTCTCTTTTAAAAGTGTGCAAATCTGGTTCATTTTTTGAGTGTCGGTGATCAGTTCGCCGTTTTCGTCTGTGATATAGAAAGTATCTTCTACTCTTTCACCTAGTGTGGCAATTTTAGCCTTGTGTAGCATGAGATTGTTATTCATGAAGAACTGCCCCACAAGGGCCAGTAGGCCAGGACGATCTGGTGCGGTTATTTCAAGGGTTGACCATACTTCTTCTGGTTGACTAACAAAGTGCGCTGTTGCCGGTGAATTGAATATTTTTAGGATTCTTGGCGTGTGTCGCTGTACCAAGCTTTCATAAAGAGAAGGGCTGTCCAATTGTTCTATTAGTGTTTCACGGATGGATTCTATGCGATTTTTATCTAAATAAAGGTTTGTCTCGTTGTCATTGCTGTCCATCACCACAAAAGTATCTAACGTGTAATGATCAGAGGTGTGGCTCATTTTTGCGTCTAGGATAGTAAAACCTAGTTGTTCGAAAATGGCTGTGGTAACGGCAAATAGATGTTTACTGATGGGGGTATAAATAAAAACTTTGCTGGCACCGGAAAAGTTTCGGCCACCTAGAGGGGTGATTGCAATAAGAGGTTTTTCACTGGGTCTGTGTTGTAAAATAGCTTCTGTATTCCAAGCGATTTCTTCGCCGTTGGAGCGAATAAAGTACTCATCTTCTATGGCGGCCCAAAGGTTTTCGGCTTCAGTAATATCGACATTTCGTTCGATAATAATCTCCAATGCTCTTTGCTTATGCTCGTCGATGAGCATTTCTGCCTCAATAGGCGAGTCGAGACCACGACGTAGGGCGCGCTTGGTTTCTAAATAAAGTTGACGCATTAAAGAAGCGCGCCAGCTATTCCACATGGTTGGGTTGGTGGCATTGATATCTGCAACGGTAAGGATGAATAAGTAGTCAAGGTGCTCTTGATCTTTCACATAGCTGGCAAATTCCCAAATCACATCAGGGTCTGAGATGTCTTTACGCTGGGCTGTAACAGACATGAAAAGGTGGTTTCTGACCAGCCAAACCACCAATGCAGTATCTTGCTTTGATAAGCCATGTCTTTCGCAAAAGGCTTGGGCATCCACGCAGCCCAGTTCCGAATGGTCACCACCTCGGCCCTTGGCGATGTCATGGTAAAGACCGGCAATATATAAAAGCTCCACTTTTGGTACGTGGCGGATGGCTTGGGAAGAAATGGGGAATTTTTGTTTAAATTCTGGTTTCCATAGGCGTCGTAGGTTTTCTACTAATTGCAAGGTATGGGCATCGACTGTATAGATGTGAAAAAGGTCGTGTTGCATCTGGCCGATAATGGCACCAAACTCTGGTAGATAGCGGCCTAGTAGCCCTAAGTGTTTCATTGATCTTAAGAGGCTGGATAGGTGATGGCGGCTGGAGATAATATCTAAAAATAAATCTTTATTTTCAGCATTGTTCCTGAACTCGTCATCAACAAGGTCTAGGTTGTCGCGTAATTGTCGCATGGTGTTTGCACGCATGCCGCGAATATGTTCATGACTGCCCTGTAGTGCATAAACCTCCAACATGCTGGATGGGATATCTTGAAATAGGCTCGGAGAGCGAGCTTCAATTTGACCATTGGTTGTTTGGAAGCGTTCGTTGATGATTGCTATGTTGTCTATGTCATCCTTGCTTAAAAAGGACTCTTCAAAGTGTTGAAGTAAAAGGTCATTGAGTTGTTGAATCGCAGCAACACTTTGGTAGTAGCCCTGCATGAAACGTTCGACATTACGCTTGAGGTCGTCATCGTCAAAACCAAACAGTTTTGCTAAGGTTCGTTGGTGGTCAAAGAGCAGCCTGTCTTCTTTACGTCCCGACTCCATGTGAAGTGCCCAGCGAATGCGCCATAAATGGCCGACGGCACCTTTAATTTGCATGTATTCATCTTCCGATAGGAAAGACTTGTCAATCAGTGCACTGAGTCTGTGGGTGTGTAGGTGTCGCTTTGCCACCCAATCTATGACTTGCATATCGCGCAAGCCACCAGGGCATTCTTTTAGGTTTGGTTCAAGGTTGTAGGCTGTATTTTGGTATTTGGCATGGCGCTTTTTTTGTTCTTCAACTTTGGCTTGGTAAAAGGTATGGCCATCCCACATTTGTGATGTATCTGTGTGTAGGTTTAATGTTGCTAATAGGTCAGCAGGCCCACATAAGATTCTGGATTCAATTAGGTTGGTGATGACCGTTATGTCACTGGCGGCCATGTCTGTGCATTCACTAATGGTTCTTACGCTGTGGCCAACATCGAGATTCATATCCCACAGGAAGGTAATAAAGGCTTCAATCTTGGTCTTTGGTGCAGAGGCTTTATCGTCGATTAGGATGAGTAGGTCTATGTCTGATTTAGGGTGTAACTCACCACGCCCATAACCGCCGACGGCGATTAAGCTGATACTTTTTTCCGTATCAAGTTGTTTCGCTGTCCAAGCCGCTTGCAGTGCTTCGTCATAGACAGAAGATAGGCCTTTAACGAGTTTTTCTATTGGGTATAAAGAATGAAATAGATCGTTATAGGCGGTTGTTTTGTCTTCAAGAATGGCTTTATAGCGTGCCACCGAGCAAGTGGTGGCCGCTAACTCTTGTTTTTCTTCCTGAGTCAGTAGTGGCGGAGCGTCTGGAAAAGCAGGGAAGTCCATACAAGAGCCTCGAAGATTAGGTGGTTTTATATTATAGGTTGAGTTGTTAAGCCTGTTTTTATTGCTAATGACAATAAGTTTGCTTGGGTGCGCTTCAAGAGAAGCGCGTTTCTTCTTCTCGGCGGGTAAGTACTTCAACGCCATCAGAGGTTACCAATAAGGTGTGTTCATATTGGGCGGATAAACGGCCATCTTTGGTTTTTGCAATCCAATTATCCAGACCTGTATGCTTAACCTGTTTTTTGCCAGCATTAATCATGGGTTCTATAGTGAGTGTCATGCCTTCTTCTAAGGTAACGCCTGTGCCGGGAGTGCCGTAGTGGGCCACCTGAGGTTCGCCATGGAAGGTGGTCCCTACGCCGTGGCCGCAATATTCTTCTACAACCGAGTAATGATGTTTGTGGGCATACGCAGAGATAGCCGCGCCAATATCACCTAGTCGGGCTCCAGGCTTTACCATATCAATGGCGAGGTAAAGCGCCTCTTGGGTTACTTTGGCAAGTCTTTCAGCATGGGGCAGAGCTGGACCAGCAAAAAACATTTTGCTGGTGTCGCCATAGTAGCCATCTTTAATAATAGTAATGTCGATATTAATGGCATCGCCTTTTTTTAAGGCCTTATCGTTTGGTATGCCATGGCAAATGACATCATTGACGGAGGTGCAGCAAGATTTAGGAAAACCATGGTAGTTTAGCGGTGCAGGAATAGCACCTTGTTGTCCCACAATGTAGTTGTGCGCGATGATGTCTATTTGTTCTGTAGAAATGCCAGGAATCACGAATTCTTCCAGCATGACGAGTACATCTGAAGCCAATTTCCCAGCCACTCGCATGCCTTCAATATCACTAATGTCAGTGAACCTGGTGGCGGCTGGGCGAGGTGTCCAGCTCGGTACCTCTAGGCGTCCATTTTTAGTGAGTTGTTCAACTTTTTGTAGGATTTCATTGCTCATAATTAACGTGTCTTAACTGCTTGCTATCTAGATGCCGGCTATTCTACATGACTTATAGGACAGAATCCCCCTATCTAGGGTAAAAAAGTCACCTGTTTATATGTGTAAAAAGTATAAGCAAGACTTTTGGTTTTGGGCTGAATATGGTATAAAACGCCCGCTTATCGGACTTAGGTTCAGAATAAGTGGAGAAAAACTTAAAACTAACGATCTTGCCGCAATAAATAAGAGTGTCTGGGGTGTCATTGGTTGCCTTAAACCTTGTTTGACTGATGCTTTTAGCTGGTAAGCATAAATAACCCAAATATAAAGGATAGTAAAATGCCTACAGTATCTATGCGCGACCTATTACAGGTTGGTTCACACTTTGGTCACCAAACTCGTTACTGGAACCCAAAAATGAAGCCTTTCATTTTCGGTGCTCGTAACAAGATCCATATCATTAACCTTGAGCACACTGTTCCTGCTCTTAACGAAGCGCTTGAGTTAGTTAAGAAAATGGCTGAGAACAAAAACAAGGTTTTGTTTGTTGGTACTAAGCGCGCTGCATCGAAAACGATCAAAGAGCAAGCTGCTCGTTCTGGTATGCCATACGTAAACCACCGTTGGTTGGGTGGTATGTTGACTAACTACAAAACAATTCGTGCCTCTATCAAGCGCCTTCGTGAGCTTGAAAATCAGATGTCCGATGGTACTTTCGAAAAGCTGACTAAAAAAGAAGCTTTGATGCGTACTCGTGAGCTTGAAAAACTTGAGCTTTCTATGGGTGGTATTAAAGATATGGGCGGCCTTCCTGATGTATTGTTTGTTGTTGATGTTGATCACGAACGTATCGCTATCAAAGAAGCAAACAAATTAGGTATTCCTGTTATCGGTATCGTTGATACTAACAGTGATCCAGATGGTATTGATTACATCATTCCTGCAAACGACGATGCTATTCGTGCGGTTCAGTTGTACGTTGGTGCTTTTGCGGATGCGGTTCTAGAAGGTCGCTCTGTAACAGCTGGTAACGCTGATGAGTTCGTTGAAGTAAGCGAAGCCGCAGCTGAAACAAAAACTGAAGCGTAAGCAAACTTTCTAGTTTGTTCTGGTTTCTAAAAGGAGGCCTTTGCCTCCTTTTTTAAATTTGAATTAGTAAAAGAGGATTTAACATGGCCGCAGTATCTGCAGCATTGGTAAAAGAGCTACGTGAACGTACAGGCCTAGGCATGATGGAGTGTAAAAAAGCACTTGTCGCTGCTAATGCTGATGTTGAAGTAGCAATTGAAGAGTTACGTAAATCAAGTGGTATGAAAGCGGCTAAAAAAGCCGGTCGTACTGCCGCTGAAGGAACGCTTATTCTGCGCGTTGCTGATGATGCGTCTTACGGTGTTTTGGTTGAAATTAACTCTGAAACCGACTTCGCGTCTCGTGATGAAGGCTTTATTTCTTTCGCCAATAAAGTGGCTGATGTTGTTTTTGCAACGAAAGAAACGGATATGGCTGTCTTGCTTGCTGGTGAAATTGGTCAAGCTCGTGAAGCTTTGGTACAGAAAATCGGTGAAAACATTACACCTCGTCGCGCTGTATTGATTGAAGGCGGTTTGGTTGGTGGTTATCTTCACGGCAACGGCCAGATTGCGGTATTGACTCAGCTGGAAGGCGGTGACGTTGAATTAGCTAAAGACGTTTCTATGCACGTTGCAGCAGTATCTCCTCGTGTTGTAAAAGGCGATGATATGCCTGCTGATGTTTTGGCTAAAGAAGAAGAAATTATTCGTGCTCAGCCGGATATGGCCGGTAAGCCAGCTGAAATCGTTGATAAAATGATTGTTGGTCGCATGAAGAAATTCTTAGCCGAAAATAGCTTGGTTGAGCAGCCTTTTGTTAAGAATCCAGAAGTGAAAGTGGGTCAGCTTGTTAAAGATGCTGGCGCCTCTGTTACTTCATTTATCCGCCTTGAAGTGGGTGAAGGTATTGAAGTGGCTGAAGTTGACTTCGCAGCAGAAGTGGCAGCACAACTTAAAGGTTAACTCCTAGTTGTAATGTCTTGCATAAAAGGGGCAGTCTAACTGCCCCTTTTTATGAGAAATGAATACTATGGGGCTGCGTATTTGTCTTATATATATTCCAATAGTTAACAAGATTGCTGGAGGTTGCTATGCCAAAAGAAAAAAACTCAAATTACAAACGGATTTTGCTTAAGCTAAGTGGCGAAGCCTTGATGGGCGATGAGGCCTTTGGCATCGACCCTAAAGTATTAAACCGTATAGCGCTTGAAGTCGGTCAACTACGCGGTATTGGTGTCGAGGTTGGTATTGTGATTGGTGGTGGTAACTTGTTCCGTGGGGAGACCTTGAGTCAAGCTGGAATGGATCGTGTTACTGGCGACCACATGGGGATGCTAGCGACGGTAATGAATGCTTTGGCGATGCGTGATGCTTTAGAACGTGCCAATATTGCAACCCGTGTCATGTCCGCGATTACAATGACAGGTATTGTTGAACCTTATGATCGTCGTCGAGCAATGCGCTTGATGAAAGAAGGAGATGTGCTGATTTTCTCTGCTGGTACGGGTAACCCTTTCTTTACCACAGACTCTGCTGCTTGTTTACGCGGTATTGAGATTGATGCTGACGTGGTATTGAAAGCGACAAAAGTTGATGGGGTGTATTCTGCCGACCCAATGAAAGATCCTGAAGCCGTGAAATATGATACATTAGGCTACGATGAAGTTCTTGAAAAACAATTAGGTGTCATGGACTTAACCGCTATTTGCTTGACCCGTGATCACGGCATGCCAGTACGCGTATTTAACATGAACAAGCCAGGTGCCTTGGTTAATATCATGGTAGGTGGCAGTGAAGGTACACTGATTAAGTGAGGAAGTTATGATTAACGAAATTTTAAAAGACGCGGAAGAGCGTATGGGTAAGGCGGTTTCTTCGGTTGAATCTGCGTTCAAAAAAATCCGTACAGGTCGCGCGCATCCCAGCTTGCTAGATTCTATTAAAGTGAACTATTACGGTACAGATACGCCGTTGAATCAAGTTGCCAACGTAACCGTTGAAGATGCGCGTACGCTAGGTATCTCCCCTTGGGAAAGTAACTTGGTACCAGAAATAGAAAAAGCGATTTTAAAGTCGGATCTAGGTTTTAATCCATCAACGAATGGCAGCTTGATTCGTATTCCAATGCCGGCTTTGACAGAAGAAACGCGCCGTAATTATTTTAAACAGGCAAAAAGTGAAGCAGAGAATGGTCGTATTTCCATTCGTAACATCCGCCGCGATGCCAATGGTGGTTTGAAAGATTTAGTGAAAGAAAAAGAGATCTCTGAAGATGACGAACGTCGTGGTCAGGATCAAGTGCAAAAGCTTACGGATAAGTATGTTGCCTTAGTTGAAGAGCGTCTTGCAGCAAAAGAAAAAGACTTGATGGAAATCTAATTTAAATGGTGGGCTTTATAGTCCGCCATTTTTATTGACTAAGGTAAAGATATGTCTGAATCGGCTGAGGCCTCGTTAGCAATGCTTCCTTCTCACATTGCTATCATTATGGATGGTAATAACCGTTGGGCCAAGAAGAAACATTTGCCCAGTATTGCTGGCCATACAGCGGGTGCTGCTGCTGTGCGTCGCACTGTGGAGTGCGCCGCAAGGGCGGGAATTAAAGTGCTGACCTTGTTTGCTTTTTCTAGTGAAAACTGGAAACGCCCGAAACTCGAAGTGGATGGCTTGATGTCGCTTTTTATGCGTTCCTTAAAAAAGGAGCAAAAGCGTCTTATGCAAAATAATATCCAACTTCGAGTGATGGGGGATGTGTCAGGCTTTAGTGATGGCTTGCAGAAGCAAATTGCCAGTGTTGAAGCCTTTACGGCAAACAATGATGGTATGGTGTTAGTGGTCGCAGCGAATTACGGTGGCCGTTGGGACATTGTTCAGGCCGCTAAAGCATTGGCTGAAAAAGTCGCCGCTGGGGATTTGTCTGTTGATGACATTGATGAAGAACGATTCGATGCGAATATTCAGCTAGCCGATTTACCACCTCCTGATTTGCTCATAAGAACGTCAGGAGAAGAGCGCATTAGTAATTTTCTACTATGGCAAACAGCCTATTCTGAGTTTGTCTTCCTCCCGGTTTTATGGCCGGACTTTGATCAACAACATTTTGATGAATCTTTGCAGATTTATCAAAATCGTCAACGTCGTTACGGTGGTCGATAAACCATGCTACTTCCTCGTATTCTCAGCGCCATTGTCATGGCCGTGTTATTTATCCTTGCCGTTTTTGTATTGCCAGCCTCAAGTTTCATATTGGCCATGGCTGGAGTTGTATTATTGGCAGGTTGGGAGTGGGCGCGTTTATCTGGTGTGACTCATCAGGTAGGGCGTTTGTTGTTTGCTCTCTTGGTGGGGGGGATCTGTTTTACTGTATTACAGGCTCATTACCAATATCGAGTGTTGTATGTTAGCCCTATTTTATGGGGCCTAGCTTTATATTGGGTAATTCGTTATCCAGATGAATTAGTTTGGCGACATACACTGAGTCGCTTGTTATTTGGTTGCTGTGTTTTGGTGACGACTTGGTCTGCCTTGGTGGTTTTAAAGCAGTCTGATGGTTTTGTTGTCTGGGTGTTGCTCTTGATGGGCTTAATCTGGGGCGCTGACACAGGGGCTTATTTTGCTGGTAGGGCGTTTGGTAAGCGAAAGCTTGCCCGCTTTGTTAGTCCCGGAAAATCTTGGGAAGGTGTGGTTGGTGGTTTATTGCTAACCCAGTTAGGGGTGGTTGTTTTTTCAATATTTAGTGATTTCACTGTGATGCAATGGCTTGTTTTAGCTGTTGTTGCCCTTATTACTTCTTCTGTTTCCGTGCTGGGGGATTTGACGGAAAGTCTATTTAAACGCCATGAGGCGCTAAAAGATTCTAGTCATCTTATTCCTGGTCATGGGGGCGTGATGGATCGGCTTGATAGTTTGGTCGCTGCGGCACCGATTTATGTGTTGATGTTAAGCTTGAGCGGATGGTTGTAATGCAGAAAATTTGTTTACTGGGTGCGACAGGTTCTATTGGTCAAAGCACGCTTGATATTATTGCTCAGCACCCGAACAAATTTTCTTTAGAATGCGCTTCAGCTCACTCTAGTGTGGAAAAAATGGCGGATATTTGCCGTCGTTTTACACCTCGACGAGTGGTGATGGGGTCTGAAAAGACTCGTGATCAATTGGCTGTGCTGTGTTCTGATCTGGCTATTTCCTTCGAATGGGGAGAGGCGGCACTAGAGAGTATAGCAGCGGACTCTAATGTGGATCAGGTGATGGCAGCCATCATGGGGTTTGCAGGCTTAAAACCTACCCTAGCGGGTATCAGGGCGCAAAAGCGCATATTACTAGCTAACAAAGAGTCGCTCGTTACTGCCGGTAAGTTATTTATGGATGAGGTGGCCAAATACAATGTCACTTTATTGCCGATTGACAGTGAGCATAATGCGATTTTTCAGAGTTTGCCGCAGAATTTAGATGGTGCTCATACGCAAGATGTTCGCAAACTCTTGCTAACAGCGTCTGGTGGCCCTTTTCGCACCTGGTCTGTGGGTGATATGCAAAATGTGACACCAGAGCAGGCCTGTAAACACCCCAACTGGTCTATGGGGCAAAAGATCTCCATTGATTCTGCTACCTTGATGAACAAAGGGCTTGAGTTGATCGAAGCTTGTTGGTTGTTCAATATGAGCCCGGCAGATGTCAGTGTGGTGGTTCATCCAGAAAGTATTATTCATTCTATGGTGGCCTATTGTGATGGCTCGGTCATTTCTCAAATGGGCAACCCTGATATGAAGATTCCCATCGCTTATGGCTTGACTTGGCCTGAGCGTATTTCGACTCAGGTAGCGGATTTAAACTTATTTGAGATTGCTCAATTGAATTTTGAACAGCCTGATTTACAACGTTTCCCTAATTTACGACTCGCATCGGATGCGTGGTACATGGGCGGTACGGCTATGGCGGTATTAAATGCGGCTAATGAAGTAGCCGTTGCCGCTTTTTTGAATAAACAGATTGGTTTTCTTGATATTGCGCAGGTGAATGAAAAAGTACTAACCAGTGCTGAGGTTGTCGCTGTTGATTCTTTAGAGACAGTATTTGATGCTGATCTTTATTCCCGAAATTTAGCTCGAGATGTTATCTCTCATGGTCATTTTTTATGATACAGAATATTTTAGCCATTGTGGTTTCGCTTGGTGTGCTGATCACCTTTCATGAGTTTGGTCATTTTTATATTGCTCGTCTGTGTGGTGTTAAAGTATTACGTTTTTCAGTCGGCTTTGGTAAGCCAATTTATCGCTTTATAGGGAAAACGGGCACCGAATTTACCTTGGCGATGATTCCACTTGGTGGCTATGTTCGCATGCTGGATGAGCGTGAAGGAAATGTGCCTGCCGAGTTAAGGTCGCAAGCTTTTAATAGTAAAAATGTGTGGCAACGCATTTCGATAGTAGCGGCTGGCCCGATAGCCAATTTCATTTTAGCCATTGCTATTTACGCTCTAGTCGCTTTAATGGGCATTCAATCTTTAGCACCCAAGGTGGGTGAGATTGAAGCGAATACCCCCATTGCCCAGACAGAATTACGTGCTGGAGACGAACTTATCGCTATTGATGGGGTCTCGGTTAGTTCATGGGAAGATGTGAATCTCGTCTTGGCAGACCTGATTGGGAAAAGTGGAAGCATTAGTGTTCGTTACCAAATTGATGGTGTGAGTTCCCCGCAAGAAGATGAGGTCAAACTAACTCGATGGTTGGTGGATGAAAAGCCAACTAATCTGATCCGCTCTTTTGGGTTGCAGCCTTGGCAGCCTGAAGTAACGCCAGTGATCGCTCAAGTGGTTGAAGGTGGAGCCGCCGCTCAAGCTGGGTTTCTAGTCGGGGATTTGATTTTACAGATCGATGCTCAAGTTATTACTAATTGGCAGCAGGTCGTCGCACTTGTGCAAGCCAACCCAAATGATTCGTTAAGGGTAAAAGTTAAGCGTCAGGATAGTGTAAATGAGCTTGTTTTATTTCCTAACTCGATAGAACGTGATGGGGCTTATTTAGGTTATGCAGGGCTTGCTGTTGTGCCACCTAAATGGGATGAAAGTCTGGTAAGAGAGCGTCATTATGGACCACTTGAGTCTTTGTCGTATGGCATGGCTCAAACATGGAGGATGGTCTCTTTAACGGTTTCATCGATTGGTAAAATGTTGCAGGGACTGATTTCTTTAGATAACTTGTCTGGCCCTATTACCATTGCCAAAGTAGCGAGTGCATCGGCAGATTCTGGATTGCAGTCGTTTTTAAAGTTTATGGCCTACCTAAGCGTTAGTTTAGGAGTGCTTAATTTATTGCCTATTCCAATGTTGGATGGTGGGCACTTATTATTTTTCGGCATTGAAGCGATTCGTCGTAAGCCAGTTTCTGAGAAAATTCAGGGCTTAGCTTATCGACTGGGCGCTTCTCTATTGTTTGCTCTAATGGCTGTTGCCATTTTTAATGATTTTGCCCGCTTGTAGAGAGGTATATGTGAAGGTCGTTTCCGCAGTATTGTTGGCGTTAATAAGCGTGCAGAGCGTTGCTAAAAATATAGAAGATGTACGGATCGATGGTTTGGTTCAAATGCCATCAGATAGGGCTTTCGACGTTATTGGCTTTGATCAAAATGAAGCCTATGACTCAGGTAAAGTTTATCAAGCGATCAACTCACTTTTTAACACGGGTTACTTTAGCGACATAGATGTTTATGAAGAAAACGATGTGTTGATTTTCGATGTAGCAGAGCGTCCTTCTATTGGTAATTTAACCATAGAGGGAAATAACCTAATTAAAACGGAAGATTTGCAGCGCGGCTTAACCTTATCGGGTCTAGAAATTGGCGAAATTTATGAGCCCGAAACACTTAATCAAATAGTACAAGAATTACAGCGCCAATATTATGCATTGGGGCGTTATAGTGCCAAGGTGGATATCCTTGTTGATGAAATGCCGCGTAACCGTGTTGCTATTGCGATCAATATCGACGAAGGCGATACGGCTAAAATTGTTCACATCAATATAGTGGGCAATGAGGCTTATGATGAAGAAACGCTCACTAAGGATTTCGAATCCCGCGAAACGGGTTATTGGAACCCCTTCAGCTCTGCTGATGAATACGGAAAAGCGAAAATTCAAGGCGACATCAACAAACTGAAAAGCTATTACCTTGATAATGGTTATTTAGACTTTGATGTGGTTTCCAGTCAGGTCAGTCTGTCGGCGGATAAAAAAGATGTCTACATAGTCATCAATGTCAACGAAGGTAAGTCTTACAGTGTTAACCAAGTGGCTCTAAGTGGCAGCTTGCCTATTCCTGAAGACAGAATCTGGAAACATATTGATCAGCAAGAAGGCGACGTCTTTTCTCGTAGTCAGGTTACCAAGATTATAGAGGATATATCTACTGAATTGGGCGATGATGGCTACTTATTCACTAATGTGAATGTGATCCCAGAAAAGCTTGATGACCATACTGTTAACCTTAGTTACCAAATTGCCCCTGGTCCAAAAGTTTACGTACGCCGAATTGTTTTCAGCGGCAATAGTGAAACTCAGGATGAAGTACTGCGTCGTGAAATGACTCAGTTTGAGGGGGCTTTGGCGACCCATTCAAAAATACAATCTTCCAAGCGTCGTATTGAGCGTCTTGGCTTCTTTGGCAGTGTTGATTTAAAAACACGTCCTGTGCCTGGAACAACAGATCAGGTTGATCTGGATGTGGTGGTATTAGAGCAGCCATCAGGAAGCATCCAAGCGAGTATTGGTTACTCTGAAGCTGATGGCACTGTGCTTGGTTTTGGTATTTCTAAGCGTAACTTTATGGGGACGGGTAACAAGCTTTCTTTTAATGCCTCACGTACTAACCAAAGACAGGACTATACACTCTCCTACGATAACCCTTATTTTACTGTTGACGGTGTAAGTCGTGGCTTTCAGTTATTTTATCAAACCAGTGATCATGCCGATGATGACGTGGAAGACTACGATCTTGATAAAATTGGTGTCGGCGTAAATTACGGTTATCCAATTTCAGACACCCAGCGCTTAAACTTTGGCATAACGATCAAAGAAACGAGCGTTAAGTTGGGTTATGATCCATCGAATGAAACCAATGATTATGTCACGACTTATGGTGACAATTATGATGATATCATTGCGAGCTTGACTTGGAGTGATAGTGATCTGATTGGTGGCGTGTTGCCGACCAATGGTTATTCCACTAGAGCGACATTAGAAGTTGCTACTCCAGCAGGCGACCAAGAATACGCTAAGCTTGGCCTGACCTCTCAGAGATACTGGAATATGGGGGGCTCTAACCTGTGGTTGTTCCGATTGAAAGGTCGTTTAGGATACGGTGCAGGTTATGGCGATACAGAGAATTTTCCTTTCTTTGAAAACTACTTTGCTGGTGGTGCCTACTCTGTTCGAGGCTATAAAGCGTCGTCATTAGGGCCTAAGAACTCATACCCGAGCACCTCCAGTAATACTAGCTCGGCGTTGGGAGGAAATATCTTAGTGACGGGAACCGCGGAGTTTATTTTCCCTCTGCCTATGGTTGAAGACCATAAATCAGTAAGAACCGCTTTCTTTGTTGATGGCGGCAGTGTGTTTACCGATAGCTGTTTTGCTGGTAATACCGAATGTAATGAAGGCATCGACTTTGCTGAAATTCGTTATACGGCTGGCTTGAGCTGGACCTGGATTACACCTATTGCGCCTTTATCATTTAATCTTTCTAGACCACTAAATTCGAAAGAGGGCGATAAAACAGACTTCTTCCAATTTCAGTTGGGTACCACTTTTTAATCAGTAACTTTTAACCAGTAATATTGTGAAAGGTATAGAAAATGAAAAAAATAATAGCGACGCTTTTTGCTTTATGCGTAATGAGCAGTGTGCAAGCAACAGAAATGGCGGTTGTTGATTTCAGAGCTGCCCTATTACAAAGTGATGCGGGTCAAGAAGCGGCGAAAGAGCCCAAGCAGCAAATTGCTGCTATGGATGCGCGTCTGAAAAAAGAGCAAGAAGCGCTTAATCAAATGGCTCAAGACCTTAAGCGCGATGAGTTAACCCTATCACCTGATGAGTTTCAAAAGCGTCGTCAAGCATTGGCCGAAAACGATAACAAAGTACGTAGCATGGCCGCTGCTATGCAACGTCAAGCAAAAGAACTTGAGCAAAACCTGATTCAATCTTTAACACCTAAAGGTGAGGCCGCATTAAAATCCTTAATTGAAGAACGTAAATTAGATCTAGTATTAAATCGTCAGCTAAGCTTATATGCTAATGAAAAGTCCGATTTAACCAATGAATTGGTAGCACGTATTAATAAGGATAAATAATAAGGATGAGCTATACATTAGCTGAGTTAGCAGACAAGGTTCAGGGTACCGTTAAAGGCAACGCTGAACTTATGATAGATGGCATAGGGACGCTTGAAAAAGCAGATGTTCACGCATTAAGTTTTTTGGCGAACCCTAAATACCAAAATCAGTTGGAGTCGACGTCTGCTGGTGCTGTTATTGTAAAAAATGATGAGCTGGCACAGCTGGTTGACAATGCCATTGTGGTGTCTAACCCTTATTTAGCCTTTGCACAATTATCCCACCTATTTGTTCCCTTGACTGAGTCTTGGTCTGGGGTGCATCAAAGTGCCGTTATTTCCTCTAATGCTCAACTTGGTGATGATGTTCTTGTTGGTCCAAATGTTGTGATTGATGATGATGTTGTTATTGCGGAGGGCTGTGTGATTGGCGCTGGGTGTGTGATAGGGCGAGGCGCTCAAATAGCTCAAGGTAGTCGTTTGTATGCTAATGTCACTCTTTATCATGATGTGATTATTGGTGAAAAATGTATTTTTCATAGCGGTGTTGTTATCGGTGCGGATGGTTTTGGTTTTGCACCTGCCTCTTATGGTTGGGAAAAAATTGATCAGCTCGGTTCTGTCGTGATAGGTAACAATGTTGAAGTGGGTGCTAATACAACCATTGACCGTGGTGCCATAGAAAACACCTGCATTGGGCATGGTGTTAAAATAGATAACCAAGTTCAAATTGCCCATAACGTGGTAATTGGTGATAATACCGCGATTGCCGCATGTACCGCGATTGCAGGAAGCGTATCGATTGGTTCTGCATGTACTATCTCTGGTGGTGTTGGCATCGCAGGGCATATAGAAATAGTGGATCATGTGCATGTCACGGCAATGAGTATGATCAGCAAATCTATTTTGCGGGCAGGGTCATATTCTTCAGGTTCGGGAATGGAGTCTACATCTAAGTGGCGACGTTCAGTGGCAAGAATTAGACAGCTCGATAATATGGCAAAGAAAATCTCCAAATTGGAAAAAATACTTAATAAGTTTTCAGAAAAAGGTTAATACTTACATGATGGACGTAAATGAAATTCGTCGTTATCTACCTCACAGATACCCGTTTTTATTAGTAGATCGCGTTGTTGAACTGAATTTAGGCGATTCTATTGTTGCCTACAAAAATGTCACAATCAATGAACCATTTTTTAATGGGCATTTTCCTCATCATCCAGTGATGCCCGGAGTGCTAATTATTGAAGCGATGGCACAAGCGGCTGGTGTGCTAGGCTTTAAAACCATGGATAAGACCCCTGAAGACGGTTCTATCTATTATTTTGTTGGTACAGATAAAGCACGCTTTAAGCGTCCTGTGGTGCCTGGCGATCGTTTGCAATTAGAAGCAAAAATTGTCACTGAGAAACGTGGTATTTGGAAGTTTGAATGTAAGGCAACGGTTGACGGCGAACTGGCTTGTTCAGCAACCATTATGTGTGCAGATAGGAAGGTATAATTATAGTGGCGATACACCCAACAGCGTTAGTTGATTCCAAAGCGCAAATTGATGCCAGTGTAGAAATTGGCCCTTTTAGCGTAATTGGACCAGATGTGATTATTGGCGCAGGTAGCGTGATTAAATCCCATGTGGTGATTAATGGTCACACAAAGATAGGATGTCGTAATGAAATTTATCAATTTGCTTCTGTTGGGGAAGCAAATCAGGATAAAAAATACAAAGGCGAGCCGACTAGACTCATTATTGGCGATGACAATGTGATCCGTGAAAATGCCACGATTCATCGCGGTACGATTCAAGATAAAGAAGTGACTCAAATTGGCAATCATAATCTATTCATGGCCAGTACCCATGTAGGGCATGATTGCATTGTGGGTGATCACAATATATTCGCCAATTATGTCGCCTTGGCTGGCCACGTTATTGTAGGCGATCATGCTATTCTCGGCGGCTATACTGGCGTTCATCAGTTTTGTCAGGTGAACTCTTATAGCATGTGCGGCATGGGCTCCATGGTATCTAAAGATATCCCTAGGTTCGTCATGGTTTCTGGCTACCCAGCTAAAGCCCATGGCATGAACTTTGAAGGTATGCGCCGTCGAGGTGTGCCTAGCGATATTATTAAAAGCCTTAGAAAAGCCTATAAAATTGTTTACCTGAAAGGACTCACACTGGAATTAGCGCTGCAAGAACTTGAGCAAGATGATATTTTCCATATTCCAGAAGTGGTTGAGTTTGTCTTATCAATTCGGCGTTCCGAGCGCGGTATTGTTCGTTAGACGACATATTTTATAAAGAAAACCCCGGATATGTTCGGGGTTTTCTTTTTTATCAAAGATTACGTATTAGAGACGGAATAAATGGAAGCAAGGTCGGTGACACGGTATGTTTTAGTAGCTGGTGAGGCCTCGGGTGATATTTTAGGTGCCAACCTAATTGCCCATTTAAAAAAGCTTCAACCAGAAGCCATATTTGAAGGTATTGGTGGTCCGTTAATGGAAGCGCAAGGTTTCCGCAGTATGGTTCCTATGGACAGATTATCTGTGATGGGCTTGGTTGAAGTATTGGGGCGCCTGCGTGAACTGCTGGGTATTCGAAAACGTTTATATCAAGCTTGCTTAGATAACCCTCCAACCGCTTTTATTGGAATCGACTCTCCAGATTTTAATGTCCCCCTCGAAAGAAAACTGAAACAAGCGGGCATTCCTACTGTTCATTACGTCAGTCCTTCTGTTTGGGCGTGGCGTCAAAAGCGTATTTTTAATATCAAGAAATCGGTTGATCTGATGTTGGCGCTGTTTCCGTTTGAACTGCCTATTTACCATCAGCATGATATTCCTATTGTTTGTGTTGGTCATACCCTTGCTGATGAAATCCCCTTAGAAAGTGACGCTGAAGAAGCTCGTCAAACACTTAATTTAGGCCCAGTGAATGGCCCTGTTTTTGGTATTTTACCCGGTTCTAGAGGCGGCGAAGTAAGTCGTTTAGCACCGCTTTTCATTGAAGCGATGAAACTTATTAAACAGCAAGAGCCAAATGCCATCTTTTTGATGCCGGCAGCAAATGCCGAGCGTAAGGCACAAATTGAGGCCGCGCTACATGAAGCCAATGCTGAAGCGATTCTGATCGATGGTCAATCTCGTACTGTCATGGCCGCATCCGATGCCATTTTATTAGCGTCAGGGACGGCAGCGTTAGAGGCCATGTTAGTAAAACGCCCCATGGTCGTATCTTATCGAGTGAATAAAGTAACCCATGCCATCATGAAAAGAATGGTAAAGGTTCCCCACCTTTCGCTACCTAATTTACTCGCCAATGAAGAGCTTGTTCCTGAATTGATACAGGATGAGGCCACGCCAGACAATTTAGCTAGGCGTTTTTTACAGACTTGGCAGTCTTTTGTCGGGGATAAAAGCATTCAGAAAAAGTACATCGATTTGCATGAGATGCTGCGTAAAAATGCAGGACAGCAAGCTGCTCAAGCCATTGTTTCCATGCTCGAGAATAAAAACACGAAAGAGAAAGCAGAATGATGACGCCTTTTGTTAGCGAACATTATTTTGGCGACCTACTTGCTGGTGTTGATGAAGCGGGTAGAGGGCCATTGGCGGGTGAAGTGGTGGCTGCTGCGGTTATTTTAGACCCTAAGCGACCTATTGCAGGTCTTGCAGACTCCAAAAAGCTCAGTGAAAAGAAACGTGAATTACTGTTTGATGAAATAAAAGAAAAAGCACTAGCCTATGGCATTGCCAGTGCAAGCATTGAAGAAATTGATCAAATAAACATTCTTCATGCCAGCATGTTAGCCATGTCTAGAGCGGTTGAGTTATTGCCGATTAAGCCTGAACATGTGTTGATTGATGGTAATCGTCTGCCACCCAATCTTCCTTGTCCTGCAGAGGCTGTGGTGAAAGGAGATGCTCGGCAAGCAGCGATTTCTGCTGCGTCTATTTTGGCCAAGGTGACTCGTGATAGAGACATTATAAAGAGCGCAGAAATATACCCAGAATATGGCTTTGAAAAGCACAAAGGTTACCCAACGGCCGCCCATCTAGAGGCGATCCGCCTTTATGGGATTACGCCCATTCATCGGCGTAGCTTTGGTCCAGTTAAAAAGATTGTAGAAGGATAATACCTTGTCCACACCGTTTGTACATTTACGTGTTCATACCGAATTCTCTTTGGTTGACGGCATAGTAAAGATTAAAGGCTTACTTGGTACGACCGAGCTCATGTCCATGCCTGCTGTTGCCATAACGGACGAAAATAACCTATGTGGTTTCGTGCGTTTTTATAAAGGCGCGATGGATAAAGGCATCAAGCCTATTTGTGGTGCGGATGTGGTGGTTGCGGAAGATGAGGAAACAGAATCTCGCTATCGTCTGACCTTGCTTGCCATGTCCAATCAAGGCTACAAAAACATCATAGAAGTCATTTCCAGAGGCTATCAACTTGGTCAGGTGGAAGGTCGTCCGATTGTGCAGCGTGAATGGATAGAAGACTGTAGCCAAGACGTGATTGCCTTATCGGGTGCCCAGTATGGCGACGTGGGGGTTCTATTAGCAAAGAACAAAACAGCAGAAGCCCGTCAGCGTTTATCCCATTGGATGTCGGTATTTCCTAATCGTTTTTATGTGGAATTGCAAAGAACCAGCCGTCCAGGAGAGGAAGACTTTATTCACGGGGTGGTGCCGCTTGCGACAGAACTCGCTTGTCCTGTTGTGGCGACCAATGATGTACGTTTTTTAAAACGTGAAAACTTTGAAGCCCATGAAGCGCGAGTATGCATCCACGATGGTGTGACGCTAGACGATCCTAGGCGCCAGCGGCGCTATTCTGAAGAGCAGTATTTCAAGACGCCAGAAGAAATGGCTGCACTGTTTGAAGACATTCCAGAAGCCCTTGAGAACACAGTAGAAATCGCCAAGCGTTGTAATGTCGATGTATTGCTTGGCGAATACTTCCTACCAGATTATCCGGTACCAGAGGGTATGACGATGGAAGAATTTTTCAGCAAACTCTCCTTTGATGGATTGAAAGAGCGTTTTGATTTTCTCACCAAAAAATATGGCGAGCGCATAGAAAAACGCCGCCAAGAATATTGGGACCGTTTGGATTTTGAATTAACCATTATTAACCAAATGGGTTTCCCCGGTTACTTTTTAATCGTCATGGACTTTATCCAATGGGCCAAAGACAACGGCATACCTGTTGGCCCTGGACGAGGCTCGGGTGCCGGCTCTCTTGTGGCCTATGCACTTAAAATCACCGACCTTGACCCACTGGAATACGACCTTCTGTTTGAGCGATTCTTGAATCCAGAGCGGGTTTCCATGCCAGATTTTGACATTGATTTCTGTATGGATAATCGTGACCGAGTGATTGATTACGTATCACGAACCTATGGCCGCGATGCGGTTTCTCAGATCATTACCTTTGGTGCCATGGCGGCAAAAGCCGTGGTGCGAGACGTTGCTCGGGTACAGGGTAAACCCTATAGTTTAGGTGATAAGTTATCCAAACTGATTCCCTTTGAAATCGGCATGACCCTGAAAAAAGCATTGGAAGAAGAGCCTGCCTTGCCTGAATTTTTGGCTGGCGATGAAGATGCGGCAGAAGTCATGGAAATGGCGATTTCACTAGAAGGCGTGGTGCGTAACTTTGGTAAACACGCCGGTGGTGTGGTTATCGCGCCGACTAAGCTAACGGATTTCGCGCCGCTGTATTGTGAAGAAGACGGTTCGGGTCTGGTGACCCAATACGATAAAAACGATGTGGAAGAAGCCGGCCTAGTAAAGTTTGACTTCCTTGGTCTAAAAACGCTTACCGTGGTTGATTGGGCGGTCAAAAACATTGATACCATCAATGCCCTAGAGGGGAAGCCGCCCCTAGATATTTCGCTCATTGATCTGGAAGACAAATCTACCTACGACCTACTAAAACGTGCAGAGACCACAGCGGTATTCCAGCTGGAATCCCGTGGTATGAAAGAGTTAATTAAAAAACTCTTGCCCTCCCGTTTTGAAGATATCATCGCCTTGGTGGCCTTATACCGCCCGGGGCCGCTTGGTTCCGGCATGGTGGACGACTTTATCAACCGTAAGCATGGCCGTGCAGAATTGGCCTTTCCCCATACCGACTATCAACACAATGACCTAATTCCCGTTTTAGAACCGACTTACGGCATCATCCTGTACCAAGAGCAAGTTATGCAGATTGCTCAGGTACTGGCTAAATTTTCTCTTGGTGGTGCTGACTTATTACGTCGAGCCATGGGTAAGAAGAAAGCCGAAGTCATGGCCGAACAGCGCCTAATCTTCATGGAGGGTGCGTTAAAGAATAATATCGATGGTGAGTTATCGGGTAATATTTTTGACCTGATGGAGAAGTTTGCTGGCTATGGTTTTAACAAATCCCACTCTGCGGCCTACGCCTTGGTGTCTTATCAAACGGCTTGGTTGAAGAACCATTATCCTGCACCTTTCATGGCCGCGGTGTTATCTGCCGATATGCAGAATACCGATAAGATAGTGATCTTCATTGAAGAATGTCGTTCGATGAAACTGGCGTTAGAACTGCCGAACGTGAATGAGTCGGTGTTCAAATTTACCGTGAACCGTGACGGTGCCATTGTGTATGGCTTAGGTGCCATCAAGGGCGTTGGTGAAGGCCCGATTGAAGCCATTGTGGAAGCGCGTAAAGATGGGCCCTTTGAACACATCTTTGACTTCTGTCAGCGTGTTGGTCGCAAGGTAAACAAGCGTGTCATGGAAGCCTTGGTGCGTTCTGGTGCGTTCGATACCATAGGACCAAATCGAGCCACCTTGTTTGCTTGCATTGATGATGCTCTGAAACGGGCGGCTCAGGATGCCAAAAGCCAAGATGCTGGCATGATGGATTTGTTCGGCATCACGGTAGAAGAAAGTACAGAAGACGCTTATAAAGAAGTGGGGGTTCAACATGAATGGCCGCCTCGTCAGCGTCTAGATGGCGAGAAAGATACCCTAGGCCTGTATGTAACAGGCCACCCGATTGACGAATACGAAAAAGAAATTCGTCGTTTTGTGCGTTCTAAAATCGTCGATCTGCAACCCAAGCGTGGTGACACTCAGGTGATGGCTGGTCTGATCGTTGACCTACGCATTACCAAGAGCAAGAGAGGCGGCAACATTGCCTTCGTTACCTTGGATGATCGCTCGGCGCGTATTGAAGTAACGGTTTTCCCAGATAGTTACGAAGACTTCAAAAACGTCATTGTGAAAGATGAAGTAGTGGTGGTTGAAGGTGAAATCACGGTAGATGAATTCCGTGGTGGGCAAAAAGTCATTGCACGTAATATCTTGGACATTGCCCAAGCTCGCATTCGCTATGTGGAAGCCTTGCGCATTACATGGACATCAGAGTCGGTAACGCCAACGGAAATTCAAACCCTTGCGAATCATATGGAGGCCTACCGAGGCGATGGCTGTGATGTGGTGATTGGTTTTGATACACCACAAGCCCATGGGGATATTCGCTTAGGAACAGGGTGGAAAATTCGCCCAGATGACGAATTAATTCACCAACTTCAGAAACATTACGGTAAACAAAATGTTCAGTTAGTGTATACTTAGCCTCATTTAACGATTTCGTACAATGCGTACAATGGAATGTGGCGTAGCAATGCGCCAATAGAGCATAAGGCGGATAGCCTTTGGCTTTTGTATTTGATGACAACCAAAACAGCAGTGTAATTAAACATGAATCTAGATTATCTACCTTTTGAGCAGCCGATTGCTGAGCTTGAACAAAAAATTGAAGAATTACGCCTAGTAGGCAACGACAATGAGTTGAATATCAGTGATGAGATCAGCCGACTTGAAGATAAAAAAGTCGCGCTTACCCAAAGCCTATTTAGCAATTTGGGAGCATGGGAAGTTTCCCAATTAGCCCGTCATCCAAAACGTCCTTATACCCTAGATTACATTCAACATATTTTTACTGATTTTGAAGAAATGCATGGTGACCGTCACTACGCTGATGATCGTGCCATTGTTGGTGGTATTGCGCGCTTAGATGGCCGCCCAGTGATGGTCATTGGTCATCAAAAAGGTCGCGAAGTAAAAGAAAAAGTCCTGCGCAACTTTGGTATGCCTCGTCCTGAAGGCTACCGTAAAGCCTTGCGTTTGATGGAAACTGCAGAACGTTTCAACATGCCAATCGTGACCCTTATCGACACTCCTGGGGCTTATCCTGGTATTGGTGCGGAAGAACGTGGTCAAAGTGAAGCGATCGCCTTTAATCTAGCGGCCATGTCACGCTTAAAAACGCCGATCATTTCTACCGTTATCGGTGAAGGGGGTTCTGGTGGTGCCTTAGCCATTGGCGTGTGTGACGAGCTAATGATGATGCAATACGGTACCTATTCCGTTATTTCTCCAGAAGGTTGTGCTTCGATCCTCTGGAAGAGCGCAGAAAAAGCGTCTGACGCGGCGAAAGCCATGGGCATTACTGCACAGCGTCTTAAAGAGCTTGGCCTAGTAGACACCATTATCCAAGAACCAATGGGTGGCGCGCATATTGCCCATGAGCAAGCGGCTCACAGCCTAAAAGAAAATGTTCTCGCGGCATTGGATCGTATGGAAGCTTTAACGACAGAAGAGCTAATGGCTCGTCGCTATAATCGTTTGATGTCTTACGGTTTATAATTTTTTTGCTACACTCAAAAGCCTCCTATTTAGGAGGCTTTTTTGTTTGAGACGACTATGCGCCATTTAACCCTAAAACCACTGATTTCCTTATCGCCACTCAGTTTTAACCCTGAGTGGCTGAGCCAAGTATTTACGCAGGTAAATACTGTGTGGGTCGGCTTTAGTGGCGGTGTTGATTCCCATGTTTTGCTGTATGCCTTAGTGCAACAGCTTTCCCCTGAGCAAAAGCAAAAACTCGCTGCGATTCATATCCACCATGGCCTAAGTGCCAACGCCGATGGCTGGCTAAAACACTGTGAAGCAACTTGTCAAAGCCTTGATGTGCGCTTCGTTGCCGAGCGAGTACAGCTAGAGTCCCAAGCCTCTGTAGAAGACGCTGCCCGTAATGCGCGCTATCAAGCTTTCCAAAATGCCATGGGAGATCAGGATGTGATATTGCTGGCTCATCACGCGGGTGATCAAGCGGAAACCGTCTTGTTTCGATTACTACGAGGCACGGGCGGGAAAGGACTGGCTGGCATGCCACAACAAAGGTTGTTAGGGGAGGATGGCGCTCGCTTGATTCGCCCCCTGTTGGACGTATCAAAACAGCAAATAGAGGATTACGCTCGTCAGCAACAGCTTGACTGGATACAAGACGAATCCAATAGTGACGAACGCTTTACCCGCAATTTTTTGCGCCAAAGTGTCGTACCGATACTCAAACCGCGTTTTCCTAAAATGGAGCAAAATATCGCTTCCAGCGCTCAGCGCATCGCCACTGACTACGCCATGTTATTTACATTTGCTAGTCAACAATTAGCGGAATGGACGAATGCATCGGGTGGTTTAGACTTGGCTTGTATCGCGGATAAAGCCTTGGATGAACGTCTTTTTTGGTTGCGATACTTTTTGCAAGGCAAAGGCATTTCATTACCCCATGTCCAGTTAGAAAGCATTGTAGAAATGTTTGCTGGTGGGGAAGACAGGCAACCCGAGTTCGTTTTTGCGACTGGGCGCATCATGCGTCACCAAAACGCCCTTTATCTATTGCCGGCAGAGCAAGCTGTTATCTTGGCTCCCTTGGTGTCAGGGGAAGTGCTAAAGCGATCCTTTGATGAAATTTGTCTTCATGGCAGTGATGACTGCGAACTCAAAGAGCGTCCCCAAGGCGCAACGCTACTTATGCCCAGCGGCAAGACTCGCAAGTTGAAGAAATGGCTTAACGATCAGCAAACTCCTAATTGGTGGCGAGAGCATTTACCTTATGTGTTTCTTGGGGATGAGTTGATTGCCATAGGGACGCTTTGGCGTCACCCAAACTACGAGCATCTTCAAATTGAATGGCGACCAAGCGCTGAGCTACCGATTTAAATAGAGACGTCTCGTTTAGGTAGGTAGAAGCTGTATGGCTCTATCAAACCAAGTGGCGTTTCCCTCGAAACTGCCGCCTACCTCGATGAAACGCCACTCGGTTTGAGTTTAGCTTAGCGCTTAATAGATTGGAGGGTAACGACAGTTCGCCGCTGAGCTGTCGAACCAAGTGGCGTTCTCCTCGAAACTACCGCCTACCTCAGTGAAACGTCACTCGGTTCTAATCTAGTTGGGTACTCAATAAGTCAGACAGTTAGCCGCAGGGTTGTCGAACCAAGTGACGTTTCCCTCGAAACTATCGCCTACCTCAGTGAAACGTCACTTAGTTCAGCGCTTAATAAGGTGTGTTGAGCTTGTCGAACCAAGTGGCCTTCCCCTCGAAACTATCGCCTACCTCGGTGAAACGCCACTCGGTTCGAGTCTGTCTCAGTGTTCAAAATGCCGTTCATAAAGTTCGCTGTAGATAAACGATGATTTTTTTGCACTTTTCTTCCAATTACACAGAATTTCGATTACTTTTCTTGACCTTGCTTTACATAATGCTGTGTCGCTGATCACCATTTTGCCTTTGAGAAATAATCCTGTAGAAAACTATAAAAGGAATTAGCTGTGTTTAAGACAATCCCGTTGTATGTCTTCGTTTGTTTGCTTGGTTTTATCAATGTCTCCCACGCCGAAACCTTGGTCGGTAGCCTTTCCGGCGAAGCGGGTGTGTCTTCCAGTGGCGCGGCGACCTATCAAATTCCCATCGACGTGCCACCGGGCATTAATGGTTTACAACCTAATCTAGCGCTGCGTTATAACAGTCAGCAAGGCAATGGTTTATTGGGCCTTGGCTGGCAACTGACGGGATTGTCCGAGATCACTCGCTGTGCAGCGAACCAAGCCCAAGACGGTTTTATAAAAGCGGTGGATTTTACTAACGATAGATTTTGTCTGGATGGCGAAAAGCTAAAAGTCGTTTCAGGCAGTTATGGTGCGGTTGGTGCGGAATACCGAACCGAAACCAATCCACAAGTAAAAATATTCACTTTTGACGGCGTTTCGGGCAATCCAGGTTCGTGGCAAGTTATTCAGCTTAATGGTCATGTTTTCACCTATGGGGATTCGAGCAACAGTAAGCTTTTAGCCAATGGCACTTATGCAGGCAAGACGGTGAAATGGGGCTTAGGCAGCATTCAAGATAGCTCGAACAACCAAGTCAATTATTCCTATATCAATGATCAGGCCAATGGTGGCTTAAGTGTCAGCAGCATTAGCTATAACGCTTATCGTGTGGACATGGCCTATGAAGGTCGCAGTGATGTTTCTACCAGTTATGAAGCGGGCTCTGTTTCTAAAATTACTCAGCGCTTAAGTAGTATTGCAATTAATACTACAAGTTATGATTTTGATTATCAGGATGACAACTTTACTAATACTTCTATGTTGTTGGGGATAACTTATTGCAGTGATACAGAGTGTTACCCAAAAACAGTATTTGATTATAATTCACAGGATTTGGCGGATGTTTCTGGTTTTACAAAAGCGAAAAGTGCTAATCATATCGGAGGGTGGGGAAACGGTAGACAATACCTGACCATGGATGTTAATGGTGATGGCCTAATGGACATTGCGGAAATTTATAATTATGCAAGTGGAATGGCAGGAACCACGACATGGATAAGTGATGGTGCCGGCGGTTTCGCAAAAGCGAAAAGTGCTAATCATATCGGAGGGTGGGGAAACGGTAGACAATACCTGACCATGGATGTTAATGGTGATGGCCTAATGGACATTACCGAAGTTTATAATAATGGTGGAAGTGCAGCTACAACTACATGGGTAAGTGATGGTGCCGGCGGTTTTGCAAAAGCGAAAAGTGCTAATCATATTGGAGGGTGGGGAAACGGCAGACAATACCTGACCATGGATGTTAATGGTGATGGCCTAATGGACATTGCGGAAATTTATAGTTATGCAAGTGGAATGGCAGGAACCACGACATGGATAAGTGATGGTGCCGGCGGTTTTGCAAAAGCGAAAAGTGCTAATCATATCGGAGGGTGGGGAAACGGTAGACAATACCTGACCATGGATGTTAATGGTGATGGCCTAATGGACATTACCGAAGTTTATAATAATGGTGGAAGTGCAGCTACAACTACATGGGTAAGTGATGGTGCCGGCGGTTTTGCAAAAGCGAA
>NZ_JAEMNX010000013.1 GCF_016463975.1 Marinomonas transparens
AATGAAAAAATGGTAAATGAAAATTTTAATTGTTGAATTATGCCCAGTATTTTAGAAAAACAAATAATCATTTAAAATCAAAAGCTTAATATATCAAAATATGAATTTCAAACGACTTATTTTTATTTTTTTGTTTTAAAATAAAAAACAACAACACACAAAAAGACTTATCAATCATCTTAAAAATCTCAAATATCTCAAATATCTCAACTCACATCATTAATAACACCTTGCATTTTTACACTGTCATTAAATAGTGCTAATAGTACTTTCAAATCATAAAAGGCTTTTATTTATCGGGTTTAAAAAAAACCACATTGAGATACTTTA